>NZ_CP031153.1:2650000-3250000 GCF_003352465.1 Kordia sp. SMS9
TATTGGAGAGCCGACAGAAGACTTCGCCGTACAAGGAACAGTAACTAGCGGGAACGCTACAGACCCAGCCGATGGTACCGTTACGATCTTAGATGATGATACCCCAGCGGTCACCATCGGAGATGTGACAGTGACTGAAGGAACAGATGCTAATGCCACGGTACCAGTGAGTATCAACAATCCAAGCAGTACCGATGTAGTGGTAAGTATCACTACAGTAGACAACAGCGCGGCAGATCCAGCGGATTATACCACAACGACAGTGACGGCAACCATTCCAGCAGGACAGACTTCTGTTGATATCACCATTCCAATTATAGATGACACTATTGGAGAACCAACAGAGGACTTTGCCGTACAAGGAACAGTAACTAGCGGGAACGCTACAGACCCAGCAGCTGGTACCGTTACGATCTTAGATGATGATACCCCAGCGGTCACCATCGGAGATGTGACAGTGACTGAAGGAACAGATGCTAATGCCACAGTACCAGTGAGTATCAACAATCCAAGCAGTACCGATGTAGTGGTAAGTATCACCACGGTAGACAACAGCGCGGCAGATCCAGCGGATTATACCACAACCACAGTGACGGCAACCATTCCAGCAGGACAGACCAGTGTTGATATCACCATTCCAATTATAGATGACACTATTGGGGAACCGACAGAGGACTTTGCAGTACAAGGAACAGGTAACTAGCGGCAACGCTACAGATCCAGCAGCTGGTACGGTCACCATCTTAGATGATGATACCCCAGCGGTCACCATCGGAGATGTGACAGTGACTGAAGGAACAGATGCTAGTGCCACGGTACCAGTAAGTATCAACAATCCAAGCAGTACCGATGTAGTGGTAAGTATCACCACGGTAGACAACAGCGCGGCAGATCCAGCGGATTATACCACAACCACAGTGACGGCAACCATTCCAGCAGGACAGACCAGTGTTGATATCACCATTCCAATTATAGATGACACTATTGGAGAACCGACAGAGGACTTCGGCGTACAAGGAACGGTAACTAGCGGGAACGCTACAGATCCAGCAGCTGGTACGGTCACCATCTTAGATGATGATACCCCAGCGGTCACCATCGGAGATGTAACAGTGACTGAAGGAACGGATGCTAATGCCACAGTACCAGTAAGTATCAACAATCCAAGCAGTACCGATGTGGTGGTAAGTATCACTACAGTAGACAACAGCGCGGCAGATCCAGCGGATTATACCACAACCACAGTGACGGCAACCATCCCAGCAGGACAGACCAGTGTTGATATCACCATTCCAATTATAGATGACACTATTGGAGAACCGACAGAGGACTTTGCAGTACAAGGAACAGTAACTAGCGGGAACGCTACAGATCCAGCAGCTGGTACGGTCACCATCTTAGATGATGATACCCCAGCGGTCACCATCGGAGATGTAACAGTGACTGAAGGAACAGATGCTAGTGCCACAGTACCAGTAAGTATCAACAATCCAAGCAGTACCGATGTAGTGGTAAGTATCACTACAGTAGACAACAGCGCGGCAGATCCAGCGGATTATACCACAACCACAGTGACGGCAACGATTCCAGCAGGACAGACCAGTGTTGATATCACCATTCCAATTATAGATGACACTATTGGAGAGCCGACAGAGGACTTTACCGTACAAGGAACGGTAACTAGCGGCAACGCTACAGATCCAGCAGCTGGTACGGTCACCATCTTAGATGATGATACCCCAGCGGTCACCATCGGAGATGTGACAGTGACTGAAGGAACAGATGCTGAGTGCCACAGTACCAGTAAGTATCAACAATCCAAGCAGTACCGATGTAGTGGTAAGTATCACTACAGTAGACAACAGCGCGGCAGATCCAGCGGATTATACCACAACCACAGTGACGGCAACGATTCCAGCAGGACAGACCAGTGTTGATATCACCATTCCAATTATAGATGACACTATTGGGGAACCGACAGAGGACTTTGCAGTACAAGGAACAGTAACTAGCGGCAACGCTACAGATCCAGCAGCTGGTACGGTCACGATCTTAGATGATGATACCCCAGCGGTCACCATCGGAGATGTGACAGTGACTGAAGGAACAGATATGAGTGCCACAGTACCAGTAAGTATCAACAATCCAAGCAGTACCGATGTGGTGGTAAGTATCACTACAGTAGACAACAGCGCGGCAGATCCAGCGGATTATACCACAACCACGGTGACGGCAACCATTCCAGCAGGACAGACCAGTGTTGATATCACCATTCCAATTATAGATGACACTATTGGGGAACCGACAGAGGACTTTGCAGTACAAGGAACAGTAACTAGCGGGAACGCTACAGATCCAGCAGCTGGTACGGTCACCATCTTAGATGATGATACCCCAGCGGTCACCATCGGAGATGTGACAGTGACTGAAGGAACAGATGCTAATGCCACAGTACCAGTAAGTATCAACAATCCAAGCAGTACCGATGTAGTGGTAAGTATCACTACAGTAGACAACAGCGCGGCAGATCCAGCGGATTATACCACAACCACGGTGACGGCAACCATCCCAGCAGGACAGACCAGTGTTGATATCACCATTCCAATTATAGATGACACTATTGGAGAGCCGACAGAAGACTTTACCGTACAAGGAACAGTAACTAGCGGGAACGCTACAGATCCAGCAGCTGGTACGGTCACCATCTTAGATGATGATACCCCAGCGGTCACCATCGGAGATGTGACAGTGACAGAAGGAACAGATGCTAATGCCACAGTACCAGTAAGTATCAACAATCCAAGCAGTACCGATGTAGTGGTAAGTATCACTACAGTAGACAACAGCGCGGCAGATCCAGCGGATTATACCACAACGACAGTGACGGCAACGATTCCAGCAGGACAGACCAGTGTTGATATCACCATTCCAATTATAGATGACACTATTGGAGAGCCGACAGAAGACTTTACCGTACAAGGAACAGTAACTAGCGGGAACGCTACAGACCCAGCAGCTGGTACGGTTACCATCTTAGATGATGATACCCCAGCGGTCACCATCGGAGATGTGAGCGTTACAGAAGGAACAGACGCTAATGCCACAGTACCAGTAAGTATCAACAATCCAAGCAGTACCGATGTAGTGGTAAGTATCACTACAGTAGACAACAGCGCGGCAGATCCAGCGGATTATACCACCACCACAGTGACGGCAACGATTCCAGCAGGACAGACCAGTGTTGATATCACCATTCCAATTATAGATGACACTATTGGGGAACCGACAGAGGACTTCGGCGTACAAGGAACGGTAACTAGCGGCAACGCTAGTGATCCAGCAGCTGGCACGGTCACCATCTTAGATGATGATACCCCAGCGGTCACCATCGGAGATGTGACAGTGACTGAAGGCACAGATGCTAATGCCACAGTACCAGTAAGTATCAACAATCCAAGCAGTACCGATGTAGTGGTAAGTATCACTACGGTAGACAACAGCGCGGCAGATCCAGCGGATTATACCACAACCACGGTGACGGCAACGATTCCAGCAGGACAGACCAGTGTTGATATCACCATTCCAATTATAGATGACACTATTGGAGAGCCTACAGAGGACTTTGCAGTACAAGGAACGGTAACTAGCGGCAACGCTACAGACCCAGCAGCTGGTACGGTCACCATCTTAGATGATGATACCCCAGCGGTTACCATCGGAGATGTGACCGTTACAGAAGGAACAGATATGAGTGCCACAGTACCAGTAAGTATCAACAATCCAAGCAGTACCGATGTAGTGGTAAGTATCACTACAGTAGACAACAGCGCGGCAGATCCAGCGGATTATACCACGACCACGGTGACGGCAACCATCCCAGCAGGACAGACCAGTGTTGATATCACCATTCCAATTATAGATGACAATGTTAATGAACCAACGGAAGACTTCAGTGTAGATGGCACGGTAACAAGCGGGAACACTTCAAACACAGATCCAAGTGGAACGGTAACGATTTTAGATGATGATAATTTACCAACTGTAGTAATCGGGGACGTGGTAGTAGATGAAGGAGATGGAGATGCAATTGTACCTGTAAGTATAGATGTACCGAGTAGTGTAGATACGGTAATAAGTATCACTACTACAACGGGAACAGCAGGAACAGCTGATTATACGACCACAACGGTAACGGTAACGATCCCAGCAGGACAAACGACAGTAAATGTGTCAATTCCAATTACGGATGACCTAATAGATGAAGTAGATGAAAACTTTACAGTAGATGGAACGGTAACAAGTGGTAGCACTACCAACACAGATCCAAGTGGAACAGTAACAATTTTAGATAATGATATTTGTACATCTGATCCAAATACAGACTGTGACGGAGACGGAGTAACCAACGGAGACGAGTTAAATCCACCAGATGGCGAAACACCAACAGATCCAAATGATCCATGTGACTTTGTAGACGGAGATCAAAGTGTAGCAGTAGGCGGTGATTATTTAGCAGCAGACTGTGACGGCGATGGAGTAACTAATGGAGATGAATTAAATCCACCAGACGGCGAAACACCAACCGATCCAAACGATCCTTGTGACTTTGTAGACGGAGATCAAACAGTTGCAGTAGCAGGAGATTATCTTGCAGCAGACTGTGACGGAGACGGAGTAACCAACGGAGACGAATTAAATCCACCAGATGGAGAAACACCAACAGATCCAAACGATCCATGTGACTTTGTAGATGGCGATCAGAGTGTAGCAGTAAGCGGTGATTATTTAGCAGCAGACTGTGACGGAGACGGAGTAACCAATGGAGACGAGTTGAATCCACCAGACGGCGAAACACCAACCGATCCAAACGATCCTTGTGACTTTGTAGACGGAGATCAAACAGTTGCAGTAGCAGGAGATTATCTTGCAGCAGACTGTGATGGCGATGGAGTAACCAACGGAGACGAATTAAATCCACCAGATGGCGAAACACCAACCGATCCAAACGATCCATGTGACTTTGTAGATGGCGATCAGAGTGTAGCAGTAAGCGGTGATTATTTAGCAGCAGACTGTGACGGAGATGGAGTAACCAACGGAGACGAGTTAAATCCACCAGATGGCGAAACACCAACCGATCCAAATGATCCATGTGACTTTGTAGACGGAGATCAGAGTGTAGCAGTAGCAGGAGATTATCTTGCAGCAGACTGTGATGGTGATGGAGTAACCAACGGAGACGAATTAAATCCACCAGATGGCGAAACACCAACCGATCCAAACGATCCTTGTGACTTTGTAGACGGCGACCAAAGCGTAGCAGTAGGCGGCGATTACCTTGCAGCAGACTGTGACGGCGATGGAGTAACCAATGGAGACGAGTTAAATCCACCAGACGGTGAAACACCAACGAATCCAAATGATCCTTGTGACTTTGTAGATAGCGATGTAACAGTAGCAGTAAGCGGCGACTATTTAGCAGCAGACTGTGACGGAGACGGAGTAACCAACGGAGACGAGTTAAATCCGCCAGATGGCGAAACACCAACAGATCCAAATGATCCTTGTGACTTTGTAGATGGTGATCAGAGTGTAGCAGTAAGCGGCGATTACCTTGCAGCAGACTGTGACGGCGATGGAGTCACCAACGGAGATGAATTAAATCCACCAGATGGCGAAACACCAACAGATCCAAATGATCCATGTGACTTTGTAGATGGAGATCAAAGCGTAGCGGTAAGCGGCGACTATTTAGCAGCCGATTGTGACGGCGATGGAGTAACCAACGGAGATGAATTAAATCCACCAGATGGAGAAACACCAACAGATCCAAACGATCCATGTGACTTTGTAGACGGAGATCAAACAGTTGCAGTAGCAGGAGATTATCTTGCAGCAGATTGTGATGGAGATGGAGTAACCAACGGAGACGAATTAAATCCACCAGATGGAGAAACACCAACAGATCCAAATGATCCATGTGACTTTGTAGACGGAGATCAAACAGTTGCAGTAGCAGGCGATTATCTTGCAGCAGACTGTGATGGCGATGGAGTAACCAATGGAGACGAATTAAATCCACCAGACGGCGAAACACCAACCGATCCAAACGATCCATGTGACTTTGTAGATGGTGATCAGAGCGTAGCGGTAAGCGGTGATTATTTAGCAGCAGACTGTGACGGCGATGGAGTAACCAATGGAGACGAATTGAATCCACCAGATGGCGAAACACCAACCGATCCAAACGATCCATGTGACTTTGTAGATGGTGATCAAAGTGTAGCAGTAAGCGGTGATTATTTAGCAGCAGACTGTGACGGTGATGGAGTAACCAACGGAGACGAGTTGAATCCACCAGATGGCGAAACACCAACCGATCCAAACGATCCATGTGACTTTGTAGATGGTGATCAAAGTGTAGCAGTAAGCGGTGATTATTTAGCAGCAGACTGTGACGGTGATGGAGTAACTAACGGAGACGAATTAAATCCACCAGATGGTGAAACACCAACCGATCCAAACGATCCATGTGATTTCGTAGACGGAGATCAAAGTGTAGCAGTAAGCGGTGCTTACTTAGCAGCAGACTGTGACGGCGATGGAGTAACCAACGGAGATGAATTAAATCCACCAGATGGAGAAACACCAACGAATCCAAACGATCCATGTGATTTCGTAGATGGCGATCAAACAGTAGCAGTAGCAGGAGATTATCTTGCAGCAGACTGTGACGGAGACGGAGTAACCAATGGAGACGAGTTGAATCCACCAGATGGCGAAACACCAACAGATCCAAACGATCCATGTGATTTCGTAGATAGCGACGTAACAGTAGCAGTAAGCGGTGATTATTTAGCAGCAGACTGTGACGGTGATGGAGTAACCAATGGAGATGAATTAAATCCACCAGACGGCGAAACACCAACCGATCCAAATGATCCATGTGATTTTGTAGATAGCGATGTAACAGTAGCAGTAAGCGGCGACTATTTAGCAGCAGACTGTGACGGAGACGGAGTAACCAACGGAGATGAATTAAATCCACCAGATGGAGAAACACCAACCGATCCAAACGATCCATGTGATTTTGTAGACGGCGATCAAACAGTAGCAGTTGCAGGCGATTATCTTGCAGCAGACTGTGACGGCGATGGAGTAACCAATGGAGACGAATTAAATCCACCAGACGGCGAAACACCAACCGATCCAAACGATCCATGTGACTTTGTAGACGGAGATCAAACAGTTGCAGTAGCAGGAGATTATCTTGCAGCAGATTGTGACGGAGACGGAGTAACCAATGGAGACGAGTTAAATCCACCAGATGGAGAAACACCAACCGATCCAAACGATCCATGTGATTTCGTAGATAGCGATGTAACAGTAGCAGTAAGCGGTGCTTACTTAGCAGCAGACTGTGACGGAGATGGAGTTACCAACGGAGACGAGTTGAATCCACCAGATGGCGAAACACCAACCGATCCAAACGATCCATGTGATTTCATAGATAGCGACGTAACAGTAGCAGTAGGCGGCGATTATTTAGCAGCAGATTGTGACGGAGACGGAGTAACTAATGGAGACGAGTTGAATCCGCCAGACGGAGAAACACCAACCGATCCAAACGATCCATGTGATTTTGTAGATAGCGATGTAACAGTAGCAGTAAGCGGCGACTATTTAGCAGCAGACTGTGACGGTGATGGAGTAACCAATGGAGACGAGTTGAATCCACCAGATGGCGAAACACCAACAGATCCAAATGATCCTTGTGACTTTGTAGATGGTGATCAGAGTGTAGCAGTAAGCGGTGATTATTTAGCAGCAGACTGTGACGGCGACGGAGTAACCAACGGAGACGAGTTAAATCCACCAGATGGTGAAACACCAACCGATCCAAACGATCCATGTGATTTCGTAGATGGCGATCAAAGTGTAGCAGTAGGCGGTGATTATTTAGCAGCAGACTGTGACGGTGATGGAGTAACCAACGGAGATGAATTAAATCCACCAGACGGCGATACACCAACCGATCCAAATGATCCTTGTGACTTTGTAGACGGAGATCAAAGCGTAGCAGTAGCAGGAGATTATCTTGCAGCAGATTGTGACGGAGACGGAGTAACCAACGGAGACGAATTAAATCCACCAGATGGCGAAACACCAACAGATCCAAACGATCCATGTGATTTCGTAGACGGAGATCAAAGCGTAGCAGTAAGCGGTGATTATTTAGCAGCAGACTGTGATGGCGATGGAGTAACCAACGGAGATGAATTAAATCCACCAGATGGTGAAACACCAACTGATCCAACCGATCCTTGTGATTCAAATATGGATGATATTACCGTTACACCTTCTGGCCCTTACTTAGCAGCAGACTGTGATGGAGACGGAGTAACGAACGGAGACGAGTTGAATCCGCCAGACGGGGAAGCTCCAACCGATCCAACTGATCCTTGTGATTCAAATATGGGTGACATTACTGTGACACCTTCTGGAGATTATCTAGCAGCGGATTGTGATGGAGACGGAGTAACGAATGGAGACGAGTTGAATCGCAGACGGAGGAACACCAACCGATCCGACTGATCCATGTGACTTAAATGTAAATGACATATCTTTAGTACAGAGTACAGAATGGTTAGCAGATGACTGTGATGGCGATGGTATACCAAATGATGTAGAAGGTACAGAAGATACAGACGGAGACGGAATTCCAGATTTCTTAGATATTGATAGTGACGACGACGGAATTATTGATACGATAGAAGCGGGTAACGATCCAACAAATCCAGTAGATAGTGACGGAGACATGATTCCAGATTATCTAGATCAAGATAGTGACGACGACGGAATCTTAGATAACGTTGAAGGTCAAACAACTGACGGATATATTCCACCAAGTGGAAACGATGTAGACGGTAATGGATTGGATGATGCATATGAAGTATCGCCAGGATCAGGAGAAGGAATTGATCCAGTGAATACGGACGGAACAGATAATCCAGATTATATAGATACCGATAGTGATAATGATGGAGCGTTAGATATTGTGGAAGGTCATGACTATAATGGTGATGGTATTCCAGATACAATGCCATCAGGAAATGATGCTGATAACGACGGTGTAGATGATGCATTTGATGGAGACACAACAGGATATGGCGATCCAAATGGACTAGCTGTAGACGATCCAACGGATGACTTACCTGATACAGACGGAACTGAAGATCAAGATTATCGTGATGACGATGACGACGGTGACGGTCTTCCAACTGAAGATGAAAACCCTGATCCAAATGGAGATGGAGACAACAGTGATGCTACCGATGCAAACGCAAATGATATTCCAGATTATCTAGAGCCAAACAACGCATCCGTATCAGAAGATGACTTGGAAATCTTTAATGCAGTAACGCCAAATGGAGATGGAGATAACGACGTATTTACCATTAGAAATATTGAATTATTCCCAGACAACCAAGTACGTATCTATAACAGATGGGGAGTTCTTGTGTACGAAACACGCGGATATGGTCAAAATGACAACTACTTTAGAGGTATCTCTAACGGTCGCGTTACCATTCAGAAGAACAAACTGTTACCAGTAGGAACCTATTATTACGTTGTTGACTATGTAGTGAATGGTAATACCAAGAGTAGAGCCGGTTACTTATACATACAACGATAAACAAGACAAGCGAACATACGATTTCGGTAGTATGTTCGCTATAACTAATAAACAAAAACATAGCATACTATAATGAGAAATAAAATCATCATCATCATAGTCTTATTGAGCACTGTTTTTTCAGTAGAAAGCTACGGACAGCAGGACGCTCAGTATACGCAGTACATGTACAACACCATCAGTATCAATCCGGCCTATGCAGGATCAAGAGGTGCGCTAAGCATCGCAGGATTACATCGTTCGCAATGGGTTGGTCTAGAAGGTGCGCCAACAACACAAACACTTAACCTGCACACACCCATGGGTAAAAAGGGAAAAGTGGGACTTGGTGTCTCTATTATAAATGATCAACTGGGACCTACGGATGAAACCTATTTCGATATTGATTTCTCATATACAATCAATACCTCGGAAAATGGAAAACTTTCTTTTGGTGTAAAAGCGGGTGGACATTTATTAGATGTATGTTTTGATTGTTTAAATCAGTACAATCCTGATGATGTTTTATTACAAGCTAATATTGATAATAAATTTTCTCCAAATGTCGGAGCTGGAATTTACTATCGAAACTCTGAAAAATGGTATGTGGGACTATCAGCGCCTAACTTACTTGAAACAAAACACTTTGATGAATCCTCCTTATCAACAGCCAAAGAACGTATCAACCTTTACTTAATTGGTGGGTATGTTTTTGATATGAGTGATAGCGTAAAATTTAAACCAGCCGTGCTTTTTAAAGCAGTATCTGGAGCGCCTTTACAGGCAGATTTATCAGCGAACTTCCTAATCAATGAAAAAGTAACACTTGGAGCCGCCTACCGATGGAGCGCTGCTTTTAGTGGATTGGTTGGATTGCAACTATCAGATAGCTTTATGGTCGGCTTTGCCTATGATCGTGAAACTACTGAACTAGGAAATACTCAGTTTAATGACGGCTCGTACGAAGTCTTTTTGCGCTTCGAACTGTTTAACAGCCGTGATAAAATTATTTCACCAAGATTCTTCTAAAACGAACCATGATGACACGAACAAAATATCTCATATACACTGTCTTATCTTTATGCGTCTTTTTTGGGTATGCCCAAGAACGAAAACTCAACAAAGCAGACAAAAAGTACGATAGCTATGCTTTCATCAATGCCATAGAAATCTATGAAGAAGTTGCGGAAGAAGGGTACAAATCAAAAGAACTCTTTGAAAAACTAGGAAATGCCTATTACTTCAATGCTGACTTAATCAACGCTTCCAAATGGTATGGCGAATTGTTCAGTCTTGGGGAAGAAGTAGCACCTGAATATTATTTCCGGTATGCTCAAGCCTTAAAAGCTGAAAAGCGTTATGCGGAATCAGACAAAAAAATGCAAGAATTCAACAAACTTACAGGAAGCGATATTCGCGGAACAAAGTTTGTCAATACACGAAATTATTTAGACGAAATTGCAGAATTATCAGGTCGTTATCGCATTGAAAACTTAGGCGTAAATTCTCCATATTCAGACTTTGCACCTTCATTCTATCTGGAAAATAACTTAGTGTTTTCTTCAGCAAGAGATACAGGTGTGGCACAACGTTACAAACACAAATGGAATGCGCGCCCATTCTTAGACTTATACGGAGCGGAAGTAGCGGACAACGGAAGTTTGGCTAATGTTGATAAATTCTCAGGCAAACTGAATACCAAATACCACGAATCTACCACCGTGTTTACCAAAGATGGAAACACCATGTATTTTACGCGTAACAACTATTACAAAGGCAAATACAAAAAGGACAGAAAAGGGATTAACAAACTGAAAATATTCAGAGCAACACGCGAAGACAATCGTTGGGCAAATGTAGAAGAATTACCATTCAACAGTGATTTGTACTCCGTGGCACATCCTGCGTTAAGCGTTGACGAGAAAAAACTCTATTTCGCTTCAGATATGCCAGGTTCGGTAGGACAATCCGATTTATATGTGGTTGATATTAATGAAGACGGATCGTTTGGCGAACCAAAAAACTTAGGAAAAGGCATCAATACAGAAGCTAGAGAAAACTTCCCATTTGTGAGTCAAGACAACGAATTGTATTTTGCTTCAGACGGTCATGTAGGCTTGGGTGGATTGGACATTTTTGTGATGCGTTTAGACGATGAAGAACAAATAATTTATAACGTTGGTGAACCCGTAAACAGTTCCGTAGACGACTTTTCATTCATCATCAATACAAAAACAGGAAAAGGGTATTTTGCGTCCAATCGTGATGGTGGACAAGGTGATGATGATATCTATTCATTCTTAGAAATGAAACCAATTCAATGGTCGTGCGAGCAGGAAATCGTAGGAGTTACGAAAGACAACAAAACAAACGAACTCCTAACAGGTGCGCAAGTAAAACTGTTTGATAACGACAACAAAGAACTTGAAAATACCTATAGCGACGAACAAGGAAAGTTCAGATTTAAAGCCATGTTAGCATGTAACGAAGTATACTTTGTAAGAGCTTCCAAAAAAGATTACAATTCGGCAGAAGCCTTTATGCCAAAACAAGAAGAAGCAGGATTGCGCTCGGTTGTTTTACTGTTAGAAAAGGAAGAAGTACCATTTAAAGTGGGAGACGATTTAGCGAAAATTTTAAACATTCCAATTATTTATTTTGACTTTGACAAATCGAATATTCGTCCAGACGCTGCTGCAGAATTAGAAAAAGTAGTGGCTGTAATGAAAAAATACCCAACAGTTAAAATTGACGTACGTTCGCATACAGATAGTCGTGGTAGCGATCCATACAACATGGCATTATCTCAACGAAGAAACAAATCGACACGCGAATACATTGTTTCTAGAGGAATTGATGTCAGTCGTTTAACAGGTCAAGGATACGGAGAAACGCGTCATGTGAACAAATGTAGCAATGGTGTAAAATGTAGCGAAGAAGAACATCAACTCAACCGACGAAGTGAATTCATCGTTGTAGAAAGATAAAACAAAAAACCTCCGCTAAAATCGGAGGTTTTAAATTTTAAATCATCCCCAAAGGAGAAAATTTTCAGGCTTTTAACTGTAAAATTAAATGTTTATAAAGTAGCAAAAGGGCGAGTTTATAAAGTAATACCAATTCTACTTTAAGATGCAACAAATAAGCTCGTTCATTCAGCACTCTATTTCCTTGCTACTATTTTCTGTAGCTAAGGCTATGCAAAACATTCGCAGCGTTCTATAATGCCAAAGCAACTTCGCTTCTTATAGAAAAATTGGTATAAAATCTATAAAGATTCTCTTTTTTTAAACTTAATCAGTGGTATCACAAAGATCACTATAGCAAATACCAACGCACGATTTAACAATAGTTAACGTTATTTTTCCACCTCCTGTTATTTGATTAGACTTAAAATTTGAAACAGCTCTTTTGTTTAATTGTAATGAATTTAAATGTTGTTTTTTCATAATAAAAAGTTTTATAAATTAATTATGATAAAGCTAGATCAAAACAACATTAGTAAAATCATGCAAAATGTAGTATTTCTTCAAAAGATTACAAACAATTTATTATTTCTACGTTTGAATAGAATTCGTGTAAACTTTTAAGATGTAAAGTGGTATCATACCATTTAACTATAAAATGCAGCATATAGGCTCGTTCATTTGGTATCTTAGTTCCTTGCGAATACGTTCCGTAGCTACTGCTATGCAAAGCATTCGCGGCGTTCTATGATGCCAAAGCAACTTCGTCTCTAAAGTCACTTTTTATAATCAAATTGGTATAAGCATCAATTCTTCAACATTTTAATGACTTGCTTTTTTTGATTATTGGTAATTTCAACAAAATAAATACCTGTTTCGAAATTTGAAGCTGGAATTTTAATTTCTTTATTTGCTACTGCAGAAATAGCTAAAAGCAGCTTTCCTTGAATACTGAAAATTTTAATAGTTTGTATATTTTGTGTTGATTGGATATGAATAATATCCTCCACAGGATTTGGATACATCACAATTCCTAAATCAGATGTCACTTCAGGAGTAGCCAATACTTGAAATTCATTAATTTGTATCAAATCAATGGCTGTGTCACTATCAAATGGACTAGAAACCCCAGATTTTCCTGTAAATCGCAGTCTAATTTCACCAGAAAAAGCACTTAAATCAACAAGTGAACTTCCCCAAGGATCGCTACTAGCGGTTTGTTGTGGTCCAGTGACAACATGTACATCGTTTGTCCAACTTCCATTATGAAATACATCTACGTTTAGTGAACCTATGTTTGAGCCATACATATAATAATAAAACTTCAAGGCAGGATTTGTCAAACCAGACACATCTATAAAAGGCGAATACATCGTAGAAACTCCTGGAGCAATTTGAAAAGAATTACCGCCTTCAATAATGGATGATTCTATATGAAAATAGTGAGTGCCTTCGTACGGTTGTATAGGTCCTGTACCATTACTAGGAGTTCCTCCACCATCACTTACAATATCCCATCGGTAGCTGTGTGTATTGTATGCGTTGGTTTTCCAACAATTTTCTATCCTTCCTCTGGTCGTTCCAGTATGTGATTCAACATCTTCTGTCCAAGGTGCCACAAACGAACACACAGTTTCAAAACTAGCATGTACAGCAGTACTATCATTCATTCCAGGCGTGGCTCCACATACCGCTTTTACATACACATCATATGCTGTGCCTGTGGTGAGTCCTGTAAGTGTATAAGAAGCTTGAGAAGTTTGCATAACAGTTCCTGTGCCAGGCGTAAAACCAAGTGGACCATATTCAACTTCCCAGTTGGTTTCAATATTACCAGCATTCCATGAAATATTGGCAGTTTCTTTCGTAATTTCATCAAAAGGAAGCGTCATATTTTTTGGTGTTGGACAGGCAGGTGCCTCTTTTACTTCAATATTATCAATTCCTGTAAATTGCCCATTTGTATAATCGCCACCATACCAGCCAACCCAATCAATATCAAGATAGGCAAATCGGACTTTAATCACACCGCTATAGCCATTCAACAGAATGGTTTTCTTTTTCCAAGAATCACTTATTTCTAATTGTCTTTCTTCTTCCGTCATTGTATACACATCTTCAACCCAAGCGCCATTATGATAAATATCAACAGATATAGGACCTTGAAAGCGTCCATATACATGATAATCAAAACTCAATTCCGCTAAACCTACAGTACTAATATCTATATCAGGAGTCACTAAATAGAGCTTGCTGAAAAAATTAACATAGGTTGTAGGAGAAAAGGCGTTAGTTCCACTTGTAGCTGCTGGTGCATTTGAATAGGTTGTCAAATCAACAATTCCAAAAGTAGAAAATAGATCAGGTTGGTCGTCTACGCCAATTGCATAAAACTCTAAACAATCTAAATTACCTTGTGGGAATAGTGTTTCGGGAAAACCTTCCGCATTTTCAGCGTAAGGAAGTGACGGATTATTAACAGTATACTCAAACTGAATCATCACTTCATCATTAGAAGCATCGGTGTCACCTGGTAAATCTGTCCAAACTCGTAATGTATTCAATCCATCAACAGGACTAATTTCTGGTACAAAAATAGAAGAATCAATTCCAGATAAAAATAACATATCCTGTTGCACTATAGCATTATTATTTAATTGATAATAGCAGGAGACCATTCCATAATAGCCACCACTATAATCTGGCCTGGCAATAACTTTAAATGTATCTGTAGTATTTCCACAACTCAAATTTACATCAGGAGAAAGAATTTCAAGAAATCCTGCATTTTGAGAAGAAACAAACAAAGGGAAATACAATAAAAAGAGTAGGAAGTATTTTTTTTTCATAGATAATAGTTGGTTGTTAATGCAATATAAGTCAACAAGATACTATAAAAAATCGTATTATATATTTCTTTTAAGATTTGTGAAGGATACTTTTTTTTGATAAAAAGTAATTCCTAAAATTTTTTGAAATATGCTAAAAAGCACACAATCCTATCAAAACCTTATGTTAAATTTAACTAAAAGTTAGGAAATAAGACAAAATTACACTCTAGCTATTTCGTAAATTTGTAGACTAACTGAACTTATGACACAAGAAAACGTAATCCTAGTAAATGAAAACGACGAACAAATCGGCGTCATGGAGAAAATAGAAGCACATGAAAAAGCACTGCTTCACCGAGCTTTCTCCGTATTTATCCTCAATGACAAAGGCGAATTGATGTTGCAACAACGCGCATTACACAAATACCATTCTCCAGGTTTGTGGACCAATACCTGTTGCAGTCACCAACGTGAAGGTGAAAGTAACATAAGCGCAGGTAAACGAAGATTGCAAGAAGAAATGGGATTTGTTACGGAACTTGCGGAAGCAGTTTCGTTCATATACAAAGCAGCTTTTGACAACGGATTAACAGAGCATGAATACGATCATGTGATGACAGGAACTTTTAACGGAGCACCTACCATCAATCCAGATGAAGTGGCTTCGTGGAAGTGGATGGATGTGCAAGCAGTAAAAGATGATATTGCTCAAAATCCGGACGTGTATACAGCTTGGTTCAAAATTATATTTGAAAAATTTTACAAACACATAAAAAGTTGATACATGAAAGTAACCGTAAGCAGAAGAGCACACTTTAACGCAGCACACCGATTGTATCGACCAGATTGGAGCGATGCTAAAAACAATGAAATCTTTGGAAAATGTAACAATCCAAACTATCACGGACACAATTACGAAATGATTGTCAGTGTAAAAGGTCCGATAGATCCTGAAACAGGATATGTGATGGATGTGAAAGTCTTAAAAGATCTTATAAAGTCAGAAGTGGAAAATGCTTTTGATCACAAAAACCTAAATTTGGACGTTCCAGAATTCAAAAACCTAAATCCCACTGCGGAAAATATTGTTGTTGTCATATGGAACAAACTGCGAAAACATATAGAAACGACGTTAGAATTAGAAGTCGTCTTGTATGAAACACCCAGAAATTTTGTGAAATACACAGGAGAATAACAATACTATGAAACTACATCCCTTAAAATTTGAGCCAATTTACAAAGAACGTATTTGGGGCGGTGACAAATTACGTGCACAGCTCAACAAAAATGTATCTGGAAATTTCATCGGCGAAAGTTGGGAACTATCGGATGTAGCAGGAGAACCTTCCGTTGTGGCAGAAGGAACATTAAAAGGAAAAACGCTACAAGAACTCAGCGAAACCTATCAAGCTGAATTGCTAGGCAATAAAGTGTATGAACAGTTTGGAACAAAATTTCCGTTACTTATCAAATACATTGACGCTAAACGCGATTTATCGATTCAAGTACATCCCAATGATCAATTAGCAAAAAAACGTCACAATTCGTTCGGAAAAACGGAAATGTGGTATGTAATGCAAGCAGATCCAGGCGCTAAACTCATGGTGGGATTCAATCAAGAAGTCACCAAAGAGCAATACCAAGAACATCTTAAAAACAATACACTCACTGAAATTCTCAACTTTGAAGAAGTCAAAAAAGGCGATGTATACTTTTTGCCTACGGGCAGAATTCATGCCATTGGTGGCGGAATTGTCTTAGCGGAAATTCAACAAACTTCAGACATTACGTACCGTATTTATGATTGGAATCGGGTGGATGCTGAAGGAAACGCGCGCGAATTGCACACAGACTTAGCACTAGACGCTATTGACTACACACTGCATAAAAACTACAAAATACACTATTCAGAAGCACAAAACGAAGTCGCAAACTTGGTAGATTGTCCTTACTTTACCACGAATCTTATTCCCTTTACGGGAGAAATGGTATTAAATCATGACGACAAGGATTCTTTTGTCATATACATGTGTGTAAAAGGGAGTGTTACCTTTGAAACAAATTCAGACAAAGAACCACTCAAATTTGGTGAAACTTTATTAGTTCCTGCAATACTTAAAAATATCAAAATAAGTACTCAAGAAGCTTCCGAACTCTTAGAAGTATATATTGATTAAAACATGTTTTGTCATTCCTGCGAAGGCAGAAATCTATGCCGATTCGAGTTGCTATTTCGAGTCGGGAGACTCGAAACATAAATTTTATTATACATCACAACATTTGTACTATTTATAACAAATAATACACCATTTTACTGTAAATTTGCCAAAAATTAGTACACGATGGCAAATAAAAGAGATTTAAAAAAAGACTTAAACTACGTTTTTGGAGACATCATTGATGCGGCTTTAATATGGCAAGTAGCAAATCCAGAAGCGGATGCTGCTCAAAGCGAAGCAATCATTGACGAATCTATCAAAAGTTTTGATGAATTAATTGCAGAAACTAACCGAAGAGATGTAGAAAATACAAAAGCGCATTTCAAAGGAATTAGACAATCTTTAGAGACAAAAGCAACAGATTTAGTAGCTAAAATAAACGCGCTCTAAAAAAATAAAAAAAAGGTTTGCAAAAAATAAAAAGCTTTTTATATTTGCAACCGCTTTGCCGATGTAGCTCAGCTGGCTAGAGCAGCTGATTTGTAATCAGCAGGTCGTGGGTTCGAGTCCCTCCATCGGCTCAAAGTAAACATGAAAGCAGTAATCGAGATTGATTACTGCTTTTTTTATACTCAAATTTTTTGCTGTATACTGCTACGAATTTTACAGTTTAGCATACGTTCAAAATAAAAAACTTATATTTAAACAATTAGGCTTAGTATTAATAAATTATCAAGAGTAAACAAACCAACAATTAACAAAAACCGATACCAAAAACCCAAAATCCAACATGACCTTCAAAGAACTAAAATTGAACAAACCCATCGTTCGAGCACTATTTGAAAAAGGCTACGAGGAACCTACTTTAGTTCAAGAACGCGCCATTCCAGTCATACTGCACAAAAAAGATATTATTGTTTCTGCGCAGACAGGAACAGGAAAAACCGCTGCGTATGCGTTGCCAATCTTGCAATTACTGTTCGATAAGCAAGATGCACCCAAAAAGGGTAAAAAAATAAAGGCATTAGTCGTGTGTCCTACGCGGGAATTGGCAATTCAGATTGAAGAAAACTTCAAAGTGTACAGTACGTATACTAATTTACGTACAGGCGTTATTTTTGGTGGTGCTTCAATAGAACCGCAAAAAGACATGCTCAAAAAAGGAGTAGATGTTTTAGTCGCTACGCCAGGACGATTGCTCGATTTACACAAACAAGATGTTGTCAATTTAGATTATATAGAAACGCTCGTTTTAGATGAAGCCGATTTAATGTTAGACATGGGATTCATCGATGATGTCAAAAAAATAGAACGGTTATGTCCGGATGAAAAGCAAGTTCTACTGTTTTCTGCAACCATGCCGTACAAAGTAGAACACTTGGCAAATTCCATCTTAAAAGCTCCAGAATACATAGAAGTCGCACCCACTTCATCAACAGTAAAAGGCGTACAGCAGGTATTGTATTACGTGCCAAAACCCAAAAAAATTGAACTGTGTTTGCATTTATTGCGAAACAACATCAAAGGAAGTGTGATAATTTTTAGACGTACCAAATACGGCGTTGACAAGCTTGAAAAAACCTTGTTGCGTAACAATTACAAAGTAGCGAGTATTCACGGAGATAAATCACAGAGTTTGCGACAACAAGCGTTGAACGAATTTAAAAATGGTGAAGTAAATATTTTCATCGCAACGGATGTGGCAGCCAGAGGAATTGACATTAAAAATGTAGATGTAGTGATTAATTTCGACATTCCAAACGTGTCTGAAACTTACGTACATCGCATTGGAAGAACGGCAAGAGCGGGCGCATTAGGAAAGGCACTGTCTTTCTGTTCTGCGGATGAAAAAAACTACATCAAAGACATTCAACAACTCATCAACACAGCAATTTCTGTAGAAGATGAACATCCGTATCCACTTGATCCCAAAGCAAAACCCGAAGTCCACAAAAAGAAAGGAAGCAAACATAAAAAAGGGAGAAAATCTGAAGCTTCCAAAAAGAAGAAAAAACGTTGGTATTAAACGATTTACGATTTACGATTTATGATTTATGATTTACGATTGTAGATGTAATGAATTTTCTTTGTCATTGACTTTGTCGAATCTTCGATTTCCTGTCTGCCACATTGAACTTGTCGAAATGAAGGCAGGAATCCATTTTGATAATTTTTTCATATCTTTTATACCAATTAAAATAGTGACATGATCTTGAAAAAGTTAGCTATAATTCTCTTCATAATTACAATTGGTTTTATCTCTTGCGGAACGCCATCACCCAAAAAACAATACGATACCGATAGAATTCTTGGGTATGAAGTCGATCCGAAAAATGATCAACTTCATTTTTATTGGAAAGACGCACAGGGTACTATCTATGGAAATGCTAAAAATCTAAAAACAAAATTACAGGCAAAAGGGCAAGAACTCATCTTTATGATGAATGGTGGCATGTACAAAAAAGATCAATCGCCACAAGGATTATATATTGAAAATGGCATTGTAAAAGCGCCACTAGACACCACACAAAAAGGGTACGGAAACTTCTATTTGCAACCGAATGGCGTGTGTTATATTACAGAAGAAAATCGCTCCATAATTACAACTACAAAAGCTTTTAAAGGCACCAAAAGTATCAAATATGCCACACAATCTGGGCCAATGTTAGTGATTGATGGAAAACTGCACAATAAATTCACGAGAGGCTCTAAAAATCTCCACATTCGGAATGGAGTAGGTGTATTGCCCAATGGAAATTTGTTATTTGCAATGAGCAAAGAAAAAATCAATTTTTACGATTTTGCGACATTTTTTAAGGAAAACAGTTGTCAAAATGCGCTATATCTTGACGGATTTGTTTCCAGAACGTATTTGCCCACAAAAAACTACCCACAAATGGATGGAAATTTTGGTGTGTTGATTGGTGTTATAAACAACAACAGGTAAATTTTACTATTCTTGTTTTCTTCATAAAAACCGTATCTTAGGGTTTCTAAATACAGTAACATTTTTTTAAAACCAGTACCGATGAAAACCTATATTTTACTTTTTGCAATGCTTTTTGTGTCGCATTCTTATGCGCAGAAAGAAAAAACAATTTTTAAATTAAAGCCTTCACAAAACATGTTGATGACAGGCAAAGGACCTGGACAAGATGGCGCCATCAATCCGTATACAGATAGAAACAGCATTGCGATTGTTGAAAATGTAGGTAAAAACGAATTTTCAATCCGACTGCAATATGAAGGAAAAGTAGTGCGAACTGTGGCATTAGCGGCTGGAAAAACCACGAAAGTTGGATTGCCAAAAGGAAGTCAACTTTATTTTGACACCGAAGCAGAAACTACCGTCAAGCTAGAATTTATAGATGGTTTGAATTAAATTAATAAAAAGAAACTGTTTGAAAAAGTTAGCGTCCTATTGAACTCGATTCAACATCTCATCAAGCTAGTTTTACCTTTTTCAAACAGCTTCTTTTGTATATAATAATGCTACAATTCGTCTTCAAAATGTTTCTGTAAGAAACCTTCAATTTTGTTGACTTCCATTTTTTCTAATTGATGAATTTCTTTCTTCATCGTATCTTTCATTTCTAGTTCTAACGTATCTACAGCCTTAAAAGGAGTTCCGTCAAAATAGCGCGCTTGGGTTCCTGGTCCGGTTGGACTTCCATGATCTGCCTGAATTGAATCTCTCCAACGTTTTGCATGTGTTTCCCATTCGTCCGTATCTACCAATGCAGGTTGGGTAAACCAAACATTCCACGTAAGTGTGTTGCCTTGTTTGAGCATATTTCCAGAAGCCGTATTAAAGGCAAACATGACCAATTCGTTAAACTCATCTACGATTTTATGTCCCGTTTTTTTAATGTCGCCAATTTGTACATCAATATGTCCCACATTCCAAGCTTCGTCTTCATGTCGTGCAAACGCGGGACTTTTAAAGCGCGGCGTTTCTCCCTGACTTACAGGAAATATTGGATGATTTGGATCTTGAAATTTGTGCGTCGCCACTTTAATTGCTTTGGCTTTTGACGTTGGGAAATCGAGTCCGAACTTATTAAAAATATCCCAAGCTTTTTTCACCCATTCTTCTTGCAACGAACTTGGACTGAACCAAATAGTACCTTCCACAGTCATATCCGCATAAAATGTTTTGGTAGTTTCATCTACCCAACCGCGCTGTCCTGTTACGGTCACTTCTACATTCATACAACCAAATGTTGGTGAACACGCGCCTTGTTGTGGACAAATAATGGAATATACGCGTCCTTCATCCGTATAACCAAGTCGGGAAATATAAGGAGAAAACATTTGAAAGCATCGTGAACTTTCATCACCAGGAATAGTTTGCCAGCTAAATTCGGGCCATTTTACACCTTGTTGACGTGTTAACAACTTAATATTATCCATATTGTCTTTCATTTCTAGTGAAGACAAATCGGGAGTTGGATATGCAAATGCAGGATTTGATTGTGCAAATCCGCCTTTCCACCCTGGAGGAATTGGAGTCGTACTCATGGTATTTTAGTTTTAAAATTTATAGATTTCTAAAGTACCGCTTTTACGAAGTTTATAAAAGGGTAGAAGTACGGGAATTTAGGAAGGCTTTCAGATGGGTTTATACGTTCCTTGCTTATTTTAAACGGTATCCCAATTCTACTATAAGATGCAACAAATAAGCTCGTCATTACTCTAAATTGGATCATTTCCCTGTTCGCATCAAAAAAAATGTATCTTTAAGAACTAAACCAAAGAGACATTTAAACGAAACTAATATGAGAAAAATAAGCAACTATTTTGCGGTCTTCATTTTATTATCATTGTTGATAGGATGCGCCGAGAAACCTGAAATTGAAACGTATGGAGCGCATTATCAACAGCATAAAGATTATAAAAGTCTTCAAAAAGTAGTGGAACTTATGAAGTTAGATGTAGATACTACGTATGTGAAAAAGATACTTGGCGAACCTATTGATATGGGATTTGACTACAGATACCTTATCGATTCTATTGGTCCGAAAGGTTGTTCCATAGGCGCAGTATTTCACATTAGCGAAGGCAAAATAGATGATAAATGGCTTGATGAAATTTGTGAATAAATCAACTTAGAAAGCATAAAAAATCCCAACTTGAAAAAGCTGGGATTTTTTAGTTTGTATAGAAGCAGTATGTGACAAACGTCTAAAAATCTAAAAGGACTAAGCAAGTCTAAAAAACTATTTTGTTTCCTCAACTTTACGTTCTTCCAGCAATTTTTTCAACTTTTTACCATACTTCGATGCTGCAATTTTTGGTGTGAGTCGCTTGTAGATTGTATCTAAAAATTTAATATTCGCATCTGAAGTTTCCGTCATCACCACATATGGTGAAATTTCTTTGTTACCATTCGTAATTGCGTAATTGAGAATGTAACGCATGCGACTTTTGGCATAATTGGAAATTTTTTCATTAATTTCTTTCACTTTTTCAGCATCTTCGTCTTTTTGTGCGTCCATGCCATCGCGAAGCAACATCAATTCTTTGGTGTTGTATTTTGTCATAAATTCTTTGAAAGCTTCCAAATCGGCATGATTTTTAGAACCTTTGACTTTCGCATCTTTTACGAATCGGCGTAGTGTAGTATTAAACGTCATTGCGCCAGGTTCCGCAAAAAACTCCACACGATCATTGAAGTCGTTAAAATCTTTTTTGTCCAAATACATGTACAATACTTCTGGTTCTTCAATCGTCGTTGTGAACATAAAACTTGGTTCGTTTCCGTCTACCACAAGTGAATCTAAGTTAATTAGTATAGTGTCTTGTATTTTTTGTAGAAAGATGGTTCCTTCCTTTAAACCATCAACATTTCCTGAAATGGTTAAGTTTCCTTTTTTCGTTTCTTTTCCACAAGCCATAAATCCTAAAACAGTTAGGACAACCAAACATTTTTTGAACATTATATTGAATTTTAAGAGCGCAAATATAGCTAAATTATACCATTTAAACTTTAAAATGCTACGTATAGAAATTGAATTATTTTGATTAGTTAAGACAAAAAACACAGTCTTATACAAAAGCTATGACGCCTATTTTTAACGTAGAAAGATCTACTTAGAATATTGTTGCTGTTTCTTTGATGCTTATTGATATAATTTTAAGGAACGACAACTTTAGAAGCCATTTCCATCAAAATTGTACACAAAATAGCGCCATAGGTTCCCACGACATAGCCAAAGACTGCCAACAACACACCAACCGAAGTCAATGATGGATGAAAAGCAGAAGCCACAATCGGCGCAGAAGCCGCACCACCAACATTTGCCTGACTTCCCACGGCGAGGAAGAAATACGGTGCACGAATGAGTTTTGCTACCAATATTAACAATCCTGCGTGAATCGCCATCCAAACGAGTCCGACCACTAATAATCCTGGATTTTCCAATACTTTTCCTAAGTCCATTTTCATTCCGATAGAAGCAACTAAAATGTAAATAAAAATACTTCCAATTTTACTCGCGCCCGCACCTTCATAATTTTTAGCTTTCGTGTACGATAATAAAATTCCAAACGCTGTGGCAATGGTAATCATCCAAAAGAAAGAAGAACCTAAAAAGGACAACGCGCCATCGTCGTTAGACACAATTTCAAACTGATTTAAGAAACTCGTAATGCTGCCTGCGCCAAAATGCGCCAACGAAACACCACCAAAAGCTAACGCTAGAATAATCATCAATTCTGTCAGCGTAGGATTTCGCTTGATTTTATCTGTAAACTCGGAAACGCGTTCTTTTAAACGTTCAATCGCAGAGGTATCGGCTTTTAATTTTTTGTCAATTTTTTTTGATTTTCCAATTCCTAAGAGTAAAATCGCCATCCATAAATTTGCTACGACAATATCTACTAATACCATGGCGCCATATTTATCCTGACTGTATTCAAAAATTTCTAACATTGCTGCTTGGTTAGCGCCGCCGCCAATCCAACTTCCCGCCAAGGTTGACAATCCACGCCAAACCGCATCAGGACCTGCGCCACCTACAGTTTCTGGTGAAAATACAGAGATGAGTAAAATTGCCAAAGGTCCGCCAATAATGATTCCAACCGTTCCTGTAAAGAACATAATCAACGCTTTTGGACCTAATTTGAATACACCTTTTAAGTCAATACTCAAGGTCATTAATATCAACGCGGCTGGCAATAAGAAGCGACTCGCAATGAAATATGCTTCTGAATATTTATCGGAAATGATGCCAAACGTACTTAAAATTGCAGGCAACATATAGCAAATAAGTAGGGCAGGAACGAATTTATAAAACTTTTTCCAGCCTGTGTTTTTGCTTGATTCTGTAAAGAAAACGAAGCCTAAGAGCAGCATCAAAATTCCAAACACAATTTTGTCACTACTAAAAATAGGTTTTGCGTAAATAATGGTTTTATTTATTTTTTGTTTTTTGAGAGGAATTATAATTGTCTGATTTCCATTGTAAAACGTAGCTTGTGTACATTCAAAAATAGCTGCTGAAAATCCTTTTTTTGGTTGATTGGAAAGTTCAAAAAGTGAAAAGGATTCTACAGTTGTATATTTTTCGTTTCCACGATAGGAAATCGTTGCTTCCGAATCGTTTATGTTAAAAGAAAAAGTACCATTCGCTAGAAACGGTTTGTGGATGTTTTTAATGTCATCAATACTTGCCAACGAATCGTTGACTTTTATTTTTAGATCGAATCCTGAAAACGTAATAGAATCAATTGCAATTTTTGTATTAAAATTTTGTTGTTTACTTTCTTTAGTGTCGATCGTTAGGTTTTGTGAAAACACAGAGAAAGACATGAAGAATAGGAGAAAAGCAATGGCTTTTTTGAACATAATTGGATGGTTTATGTTGCAAAATACCAAAAAATGGAATTATAAGTGTTAAATGTTGGGTTTTTAATGAAAATGGGAGAAGCATTTTTGTGTGAGTTTTGAAAACTCATATAGCGAGATTCGCACAACGATTTTGAAAATGTAAGAGGCTTCTCTTACAAAACTGAATGAACGAATTCACAAAAAAACAGCAAACACGCTGAACTATTCTTCAGGTATTTGCTGCGAACTGTCTGTTCGTTTTTTGGGTGCTCTTTTTGCGTTTTTTAAACTTTGCATCAGCATCCATTCTATTTGTCCATTGGTACTGCGAAATTCGTCTGCAGCCCATTTTTCAATAGCTTTCAGCATTTCTTCATTCAATCTTAATGCAAAGGCTTTCTTTTTTGCCATAATTATTTTTTTGACTCGATAATCGAGATTTGAACATTCTTATGCTTGCGTCAAAATATTTTTTACTTGTTCTTTTTGGCTTTCGCGGACTTTTTCTGGAGTGATTTATTTTGGCGCTTTTTGATTTTTCAACATAAATACAATTAGTACGATTGGCATTGCAACGGAGTATACAATGATTAAATAGGTCATGGCGGATTCCATAAAAAAGTTGTCTCCAAATGACTTTTGAATCATCGCATAACACACATACGCAAGTAATAACAAGGTTAGTAGATTTACGTAGCGCAACATGCGGCTGCTGAGTCGGTAATTGTGTTGCGCATTTTCTTCCGTGATGTTCACCATATAATTATGAATCTGTGGAAACCTTGTCAATACATGCATTCCGACAGTGATGACCGTTGTAATTCCGAGTAAAACCCAAATTAACATTTTATTACCTGTTCCATCCACTTCACCTTTGTAATTGATGTGAGTTGGAATTGTTTCTGGTAACGAACTGTAGGAGATGATCACATACATCCACAAAGCAATTAAAATCGCTGCTGTGGTAGCTTCTAAAATGGTGTCAATTGGTTCTAACTGAATTTTTATTTTTGGTCTGTTTGCATACATTATTTTATCTGTTTTTATTACGTTCAAAGATAACTTGTATAAAACCTTCATGCTTGGTTACTGTATGCAGTTCCCAACCTTGTTTTGCATGATTGTTCAATATTTCTTCCAGTTTTTCACTTCGGTCTTTCCAGCCTAAACTTGGTTTTACGACTTTATATTCTTTCATGATGTATTTTTCAAATTAAAAAGTTATTCAGCGTCATTTTTAAATACGATAAGGCTCAAAATAACGCCGATACAGATTCCAATAAAACTTCCTGTCACGGTTCCCATGGCAACATTTCCAATAACGGCGCCAACTGTAGTTCCAATACTAGTTCCTAAAGCGACACCAATTGCAATGGCTGTGATTTGTTTTTTGTTCATGGTATATTATTGATGTAAGGTTCCTGTATTTACTACGGGAGATGCTTCTTTGTCACCACATAAAATCACTAATAAATTACTGACCATTGCTGCTTTTCGTTCTTCGTCTAAGACGAGCAATTCTTTTTGATTTAATTCATGAAGTGCCATTTCTACCATGCTTACGGCGCCTTCTACAATTTTGTGTCTCGCTGCAACGATGGCAGTTGCCTGTTGTCTTTTTAGCATGGCACTGGCAATTTCTTGTGCGTATGCTAAGTATCCAATTCTAGCTTCTAGGACTTCAATTCCAGCAATGGATAAGCGTTCTTCCAATTCTTTTTCTAGTGCTTCACTGACTTCATTCACACTAGAACGTAGCGTAATATCTTCGTCGTGTCCTTCATCTGCAAAATTATCATACGGATACATACTTGCCAATTTTCGTACAGCGGCATCGGTTTGTACACGTACAAAATGTTCGTAGTTGTCTACATCAAAAGCGGCTTTGTAGGTATTGCTCACACGCCATACTAAAATCGTACTAATCATGATCGGGTTTCCGAGTTTGTCATTTACTTTCAAACGTTCACTATCAAAATTACTGGCGCGCAAAGAGATTTTCTTTTTGGTGTAGAAAGGATTTACCCAATAAAAACCGTTTTGTTTTACCGTTCCGACATATTTACCAAATAATAATAACACGCGCGAACCATTTGGATTTACCATGATAAAGCCAAAAGCAATTAAAAGTGCAGCCACGATTGTAATAATAAATATTGGATTTTTAAGAAGAATCATTGTGGCGATGCTTCCGAAAAATAGGATTAAAAATACAAACAGCATTAAATATCCGTTTGCGGGAATGATAATTTTCTCTTCTTTCATAATGAGGTGTTTTAGATTGATATTAAAATGATATCATAAATATATAAAATTAAATTTATATTTTCCTAATAATCACATAGATTTATTTTTCAAGGTGCTTTTGAAGAAGTATCTTATCTCAGCAATAGTGATAGTTTTGAGCAGAAAAACGAGTTTGGCACACCGTTTGTTTATATGAAAGTGTAACAACGCAAAGACATTTAGTAAAGCTGGTTACTTTCTAAAGAGAGCTTGTTATATTTTTGGTTGGTTAGTTATAAAACACTTCGCGATTGCGGAGTGTTTTTCCTAGTTTATGGGTTTTGCGACGCAATATTCACTTGGGTTTTCAGTTTTCTACAAACCTAAAATCATGCGAATATTCAATTCAATTTTGAAAAATGAATACGATTTGAAAAAATTGAAACTATTTTCAGAGCCTAAATTTTATAGTGCAAAAGGTGATTTATCTATGCGTTGGTTTGTGTATTTTTTGTATCGTGATTCAAAAACAGGAAAAGCTGCAACAATCCTCAAACATCACTAAGAAAAGAAAAATTGCAAGTCAGCAGAAACAATACACTGTTAAAGAATCATTAGAATTTGCTTTATCACAAAAAAGCCCTAGTTGGAAAAAGAAAACTGCTAGGTATTTATGTCACATTACAATAAATTTATCTCTTGGTTAGAAAGTAATGATTTACTAGAAATAAATATCAAAGAGTTAAAAAAGCGTGATGTAACGTTGTTTTTGAATACCATAAAAAAGGCGCAAACTAAAAAAAGAAAAAGAGTTAGGGATTGAACCAGCTATTGTAGCACCTAAGACACGAAATAATTCCTTGGGCTAAAATCTACACTTTCTTCTTCAACTCAAACAAATCTGTTCTTCGGTCTCTTAAATTTTTTACAGCACCAAATTGATTGAGTTCACGAAGTAAATCTATGTCTACATCTGCAATAAGAATCATTTCTGTATTAGGCGTAGCTTCTGCTTTGATTCCGTTGGTTGGAAAGGAAAAATCACAAGGTGTAAATACCATAGATTGTGCAAATTGAATATCCATATTTTGTACTTTGGGTAAGTTGCCAACACTTCCTGCAATGGCAACATAACATTCGTTTTCAATAGCTCTGGCACGCGCACAGTTTCGCACGCGAGAATACCCGTTTTGTGTGTCTGTTAAAAACGGAACAAATAAAATGTCCATTCCTTCATCAGCGAGTAATCGGCTGAGTTCAGGAAATTCTGAATCATAGCAAATTAAGACTCCTATTTTACCACAATCGGTATCAAAGGTTTGCAATTTGTTTCCGCCTTGCATTCCCCATACTTTTGCTTCATCTGGTGTTACATGCAATTTTTCGTAACGCTCCATGTTACCATCGCGCTTGCATAGATATCCAACATTGTACAGTTTGCCATCACGCATTTCTGGCATGCTTCCCGAAATGATATTGATGTTGTAGGATATAGAGAATTCTGAAAATTTTTCAACAATTGCTTTGGTATGTTTTGCAAGTTCACGAATGGCATCGGGCGTAGACATGTGATTGTTCACCGCCATTAATGGAGCATTGAAAAATTCAGGAAACAGTGCAAAATCTGAGCGATATCCTGCCACAGCATCAATAAAAAATTCGGCTTGTTGCATGAGTTCTTCCAAGTCTTTATACGGTCGCATTTGCCATTGAATAAGTCCTAAACGCACTATTTTCTTCTTAGTTGTCGCTTTTTTTGTGGGCTTTTCATAGTAAATGTTGTCCCACTCCATCAGCACAGCAAATTCGTTGGATGCTTTGTCTCCTTTTAAATAGCCTTTTAATACTTTTGTGGGATGGAAATCATTTGAAATTTGAAAGTTCAGCACAGAGTCATTGATTTCTTTGCGCTTTACTTTTTCAATATATTCTTTTGGACTCAGCGTATTTGCATAGTTATGATAATTAGGAATTCTTCCGCCAAAAGCGATGCCTTTTAAATTACGTTTTTCGCATAGTTCTTTTCGATAGTCATACAAACGTCTTCCCAAGCGCAATCCTCGAAATTCAGGTTTTATAAACACATCAATTCCATACAACACGTCACCATCATCTGTATGAGCGTTGAAGGATTTTTGAACAATGTCTTTGTAGGTGTGAGATTCTTCAAACGAATTGTAATCAACAATAATTGACAATGCACAACCAGCCAATTGGCCATTAATTTTAATGACTACTTGTCCTTCTGAAAATTTTGTTATTAAGGTTTCTATTTGTGCTTCTTGCCAATACGATTCAGGCATCGTTTTATACGCCTGAATCATCGCTTCTTTTAGCTCTTGGTAATCATCTAAACTCAAAAAAATGAGTTCGATATTTTCAATATCTTTTGTTTTCATAGCTTTAATTGCATGATTAATTGAACCTTACTAAAGGCAATCTATTTTGCAGTAAAAATTTCATCTTCGTTTTTAAAACTTTTAAATTCTACTTTATATCCATCTGGATCCGTGACAAAAAACGAGATGTGTTCTCCAGCTTTGTCTTCTAAAAAAGTAACTTCAGTAGTGACTTCCATATCCATTGAAAATAACTTTGTGTAGAGTGTACCCCAAGTTTCTGTATCTACAATGACTCCGAAGTGAAATGATGGCAATACTTGTCCGCTTAAACGATAGTTTTTAAAATCGAAGTTAAATGAACCGGCACTGGTAAATGTGAGTTGATTTCCATGCAAATTGATATCTACCCATGTATCTGTACCTCTTCCTTTTGTTGCGCCAAGTTTGTTTACATAAAAGTCTTCTACTTTTTCTATATCTTCACATGGCAATGCTAGATGAAATGCTGCTTTCATAATTAGTTGCTTTCGTTTTCTTTTTATAGTTACTTTTGAAATACTTTTTTACTGCTTTTTTATCTTCTTTATCTAAGAAAGGCAATGCATCTTTCCAGTATACCCAATATACATCTTTAAATTTCTCTGTTTCTATGACTTGAAATGAATTAGTTACAAGTCGAGTCACAAAATGATGTTTTACAATGATGGTTTCTTCTTTTGATCGTACGCTAGACACTAAGTGTGTGAGTCGAAAACGATCAATTGACAAACCAATTTCTTCTGCCGATTCGCGTACCAAACTTTTTTCTAATGACTCTGAACGCTTTTTAACACCGCCAGGAAGCGTTAATCTTTTAATGACACCTACCTTTTCAATAACCAATAAACAATTGTTGTTAACCGCCAGTAAACGAGTTTTATGGATAATTTTCACTTTATACGTATTATTTTGTTTTTGTAAGTTGTCTTAATCAAATAATGATTTTGCAGCTTTTGGATTATCATGAATAAAATGTATAGTTATCTATTTTTCGTCTATTAACTCCAACCCCAACAATTTAAAAATGATAAAATCATCATCATCCAAATCGTTGATTATTTCTTCATAAGTAACCTCAAAGGTTTTATGTAACATAGAACCATCTTGTAGGTTGAATTCGTCTAGTACATTTTTTGAAATTTCTTCAAAAATAATTTTCTCTTCAAAGGAGAAAATGAAGGTGTAATATCCATTACTATAGTTAATAAATACGCCTTCTTCGCTTTTAGTTTGTGGTGTTTCGTAATAGCTCATCATCACATTTTTAATTAACAACTCTGCTTCTTAATAATTGTCCTCATCCATAAATGGTGACTGTACAGCATCTGGATCATCATCGTCATAATCTTCATAATCCCTTTCATCGTAGTTTTCCATAGTCATCTCTAGTTTCACACTTACTTTGACTAAGTATTTGGTGTCTTCAGAGATAACTTCCACAGCTTCAATAGATTCTCCTTTTGCGTTTTTGAACTTTACAATTTGATGATCTTCATATCCAAAAGGATATTTTTCAACTAGCAATCCTAATATTTCTGGCGTTAATTTTTTAAAGTCAACAATCACACGCTTTAAGATGTTTGTTTGTCTTTTGGCTTTTTCCATGATTCTGTTTGGTTATAGGTTTAATAAATACGCAAAGATTAATGGTGCCACAATGGTAGCATCACTTTCAATGACAAATTTTGGAGTGTCTATGTCGAGCTTTCCCCACGTAATTTTTTCATTAGGAACAGCGCCTGAATAAGAGCCGTAACTAGTGGTAGAATCACTAATTTGACAGAAATAATTCCAAAATGGTGTGTCGGTTCGTTCTAAATCTTGATACAGCATTGGAACCACACAGATTGGAAAATCGCCTGCTATTCCTCCGCCAATTTGAAAGAATCCGATGCCGTTTTCTGAATTTTCTGTATACCAATCTGCCAAAAACGTCATGTACTCAATTCCAGATTTCATTGTAGAAGCTTTCAATTCACCTTTCATGACATAGCTTGCAAAAATGTTTCCCATCGTGCTGTCTTCCCATCCTGGACATACAATTGGTAGATTTTTTTCTGCTGCTGCATACATCCAAGAATCCTTTAAATCAATTTCATAATATTCTTCTAATACGCCTGATAATAGCATTTTGTACATGTATTCATGTGGTAAGTAACGTTCTCCTTTTTCGTCGGCTGCTTTCCATAGATCAAAAATATGTCCTTGCAGCCTACGAAATGCTTCTTCTTCAGGAATGCAAGTATCAGTTACACGATTGAGTCCTTTTTCGAGCAAATCCCACTCGTCATGCGGAGTTAAATCGCGGTAGTTAGGCACACGCTTGTAATGTGAATGTGCTACCAAGTTCATGATGTCTTCTTCCAGGTTTGCTCCTGTACAAGAAATGATATGTACTTTGTTTTGACGAATCATTTCTGCAAAGATTTTTCCTAATTCTGCCGTACTCATTGCTCCTGCGAGCGATACTAACATTTTAGAACCTTTGGCTAAATTGGCTTCGTACCCTTTGGCAGCATCTACCACAGTTGCAGCATTAAAATGCAAATAGTATTTTTCTATAAATTGTGATATGGCACCTTTAGTCTTCATCCTCTTCAGCGTATTTTAAGCGGTTAATTTTTGTTTCGCTTTGTGCTTTGTACAAATCTTCATTTTCTTCTTCTTCATCTTGCTCATAAAATTTATAGCTCAGCATTTTGTAATACAGCTTTGCTGCTAAAAAGTCTGATGATTTATCATTTGGGTTTGGACATAATTCTACAATATCAAAACCGACTACATTTTTTTCTTCAAAGATGCGTTTTAAAAATTCTAACGTTTCATACCAAAATAATCCACCAGGCTCAGGCGTTCCTGTTGATGGCATGATTGATGGATCAAGCGCATCTAAATCAAATGTGATGTACACTGTGTCAGTCATGGCTTCAATGGCGTTGTCCATCCAGTAATCATCATTTACCATATCATGTGCAAAAAACACATTATCTTCATTCATCTCTGTACGTTCAATTGCATCCATACTGCGGATTCCCACTTGTACTAAATTGGTGTTTTGATTGGCTTCATACAATGCACAGGCGTGATTGTATTTTGAACCTTCATATTCTTTGCGTAAATCGGCATGTGCATCAATTTGAACTACTGTTAAATTGTGAAAACATTCATTAAAAGCACGCATTGCACCAATAGATATAGAATGTTCTCCTCCAAATAACGTCACAAACTTGTTCCGTTTGATCGCTTTTTTTACCGTTTCATGAACAGTAGCTACCATTGCATCTGGTGAAGTATTTTCTGTAATTGTATTTGCTAGATATATTCCTTGCTTATACACTTCACTGTCTGTTTCAATATCATAAAGCTCCATATTCTCAGCAGCGTGTAAAAACGCTTCTGGTGCTTTATCCGCTCCTTTTCCCCAAGTACTGGTCCCATCATAAGAAACGGGAATTAAGGTAATTTTTGATTTTTCAAAGCTTGCATAGTTACTTGGAATGCCTGCAAATGTTTTTAATGTGTTCATTTTTTATTTATTAATACGACTCCTTTTGAGTGTAATTGATTGTTTTTTAATTGTGTTATTTAATGGTTGTTTCTAGTTGAAATTCTTCAGCTGTTTTTGCCAATTCGTGATTGATTTCGTAATCATATCCTAACAGTGACAGTAATTTTTCGGATGTTTGCTGTTTTGCAAATAGTTTTGTTACAATGTTACCATCTGCATCACGATCAATCAAGATGTGTTTTGGTTGTGGAATTAAACAATGTTGCAATCCACCAAAACCGCCAATGGTTTCTTGATATGCTCCAGTATTGAAAAAACCAATGTATAGTGGTTTCTCTTTGCTGAATTTTGGCAAATAGATTGCGTTCATGTGTTGCTCACTATTGTAATAATCGTCACTATCACAGGTTAATCCTCCTAATAATACACGCTCGTATTCTTTTTGCCAACCAGTGATTGGTAGCATCACAAAACGTTTATTGATTGCCCACGTATCTGGCATCGTTGTAATGAATGAGGAATTGATCATATTCCATTTTTCACGATCGTTTTGTTGTTTTTGATACAATACTTCGTAGATAGCGCCACCACTTTCGCCAACGGTAAAGCTTCCGAATTCTGTAAAAATATTTGGAACTGCTACGCCCGCTTCCTCACAGGTTTGCTTTATTTGTTGAATGATTTCATCAATTATATATTCATAATCATAGTCAAACGCTAACGAGTTTTTGATTGGAAATCCTCCTCCAATATTTAAGCTATCAAGGCTTGGACATACTCTTTTTAGGTTGACATACACTTTCATACACTTTAGTAATTCGTTCCAATAGTATGCAGTATCACGAATACCTGTGTTGATAAAAAAGTGTAACATTTTAAGGGTTACTTTCGGATTGTCTTTGATTTCACGATTGTAAAAAGGCACAATATTTTTGTAGCCAATTCCCAAACGCGACGTATAGAATTCAAACTTTGGTTCTTCTTCTGAAGCAATTCGAATTCCAATATTGTAGTTACTGTTGATTTCTTGACTCAACAAACTAATTTCCTCATAATTGTCTATGATTGGAATACAGTTTTTGTGTCCGTTATTAATCAAACGTCCAATGTTTTTTATATATTGATCACGTTTAAAACCATTGCTTATCACAAAAGTATTATCTGTAATTTTCCCTTGTGCTTTTAGGTTTTCAACGATGTCAATATCAAATGCAGACGACGTTTCAATATGAACATCATTTTTTAATGCTTCGTTTAAGACATGACTGAAATGTGAACTTTTGGTACAATAGCAATAGTTATAGTTGCCAGCATAGTTATGTTTTTGCATTGCGTTGGCAAACCATGTTTTTGCGTTGTTAATGTTTTCCGATATTTTTGGTAGGTACGTAAATTTTAACGGCGCACCATACTTAGCAATGAGCTTAGAAAGGTCAATGCCATGAAATTGTAATTTGTAGTTTTCATCAAGCTTGAATTCTTTTTGAGGAAAATCAAATGTTTGCTCGATGAGATCAATATATTTAGTTTTCATTGTGAAATGAATTAAAAAATTAAAGAAATAATCAAGTAGTGCTATTTAGTAATAGCAATTAATAAACACTAAGAATTTGAATTTCTCAAATACGGAAAGCAAATACCGTAAACGGTACAAAAGTGCGTTGTAGTAAGCACTTGAAAGTATGTTCAATTTCAGAAGTCAGCCTGAGAATTCGGCGTCTGATACGTGAGACAGCTTTTGGAGTAGACTTCTTTATTCTCCTAAGCCCGAATCTGAAAACAGTATTCATTTATGTAGGCAATGCGTTCGATTGGTGAACTCATTTACAGAAACAAACATAGTAAAAAAATGAATTAAAAAAACTTTTTTAATTTTTTTTTAAATAAATTCTCAAAAAATAACATCGAAGGTTAACAGATTCACAGCTACGACTTGGTTTCATTGTCAATATCAAAAGAGAAAAATATTTTAAAATTTTTATAATAAATGTTTGCTGTATTTAATTTTTAATTACTTTCGTTTTGCTATTAGCTGATATAATGAAAACTATATGTAGTTTCGGGTGGTTAGAAATTAGGAAGTCAAATCTAAACACAGCTTATGGAATAAGTGACCGAAATGTAAAGCTAACTTCCGTTAAAAACTTCATTTTAAAATATGTAGACGCTACACTTGTCGTCACAACGCTACGTTTGTAATTTTTTGGCTTGATACGAAATACAAACACATACGATTTTACACAATCACACTAATCATTCATCGTTTATTTCAACTTTTTCAAGAAAGGTAAGTACAACGTCATGTATCGTAAACACTAGGAATTAGTGATTTACTAGAGCAATCCGATCTCGATTTGACATAAGTAATTGGAATTTAGCATGTATTAATTTTTTAAAACGAAAACAATGAAAATACTCACAATAGTTACCTCAATTGTAGCCGTATTTTTTATGACTACCTATCAAAACACTACTGTAGAAGCTACGTATGATGGCTATGAAGATGGTGTTTATTATTTCACAGATGGTAATGATGAAACACTAGAATTTCAAGAAGTTGACAAAGAAGTATTGAAAGCATACGATTTAATGTCAAAGAAATTTGAAAACAGAAGCTTTAACGTAACCTACAAAACCGTTGAAGAAGAAGACGAAGAAGGAGATTCGTATACTATGTATGTCATCACAGCATTAAAATTAATTGAATAACAAATTTAGAATATTTATGCTAGGGAATACTCCTATTTCCTAGCAACTAATAAATTAATAACAACACTAAAAAAAACATAAATAATTCATTAAAATGATTGTCAGTCAAAATGATTTTGAGCCAACAGATCACTGGTATCCTAAAGCTTTAAACGCTACAATTCACCCAATGGTGAAGTTCTTTTTTAACCTTGATAGAGATTTAATTGTCACGCGCTATTGTCACCTACATCCAACAGTAAGTAGTGATAAATTAAGAGAAATTCTCAATTACAGATGCAAGTATTTTCAATGGGGCGGTGCCGATTTATTGAATGTGACTTCCTCTGGAGGAAAACGACAAATGGTAGTGATAGAAAACAATTCCTGTCCATCTGGTCAAAAATCTATGCCTTTGTTGGATGATAATGACGAGCAAGGAAGCTATCGTTTGATGGTAGAACGCACGTTTAAACCTTACATCAAAAAGATAAAAGATGTTAAAGGTGATTTAGCAGTTGTCTATGATAAAAATGAAATTGAGGTATTTGGCTACGCGAAAGTCATTGCAGATGTGATGAAAGAACCTGTACATTGTGTTACATTTCACAAAGACGATCCTGATCCTAAAGTCTTTTTTGAAGATGGTATCATGTATGTCAAATCTGATGATGACAAAAAACTAATTCCAATTCGTGCTGCATTTCGCTATTTAACGCAAAAACCTTGGAATAGATTGCCGCTCAATACAAAAACTAAAATCTTAAATCCAACAATTGTGTGTTTGGCTGGCGGGCGTAATAAAATGGTGGCAGCAAAAGCATACGATATTTTTAATGCAGAATTAAAGCCATTTGGACTAAAAATAAACATTCCTGAAACGATTTGGGATGTACGAAAAGAGGAAATCCCGTTATGGGTAAATAAATTGGGTGGACAAGCAGTGATTAAAGTGCCATACAGTAATGCTGGACAAGGTGTGTATACTATCATCAATGAAAAGGAACTGGACGATTTTATGAAACTTGAGTTTGACTATGACCTATTTATCATTCAGAGTCTAATTGGGAATTCAAACTGGAGTAGTATTACTTCTTCCGGAAAACTGTATCATGTGGGAATGATTCCAAACCTAAAAAACGAAACTTACATTGCCGATGTACGATTGATGGTAAGTTCCACAAAAAAAGGCATTTTACCCTTGGTTGCGTATGCACGTAGAGCCAAAGCACCGCTGAAAGATCGTATTGATGGCGGTTCAGACAGTTGGGAAATGTTGGGAACGAATCTTTCCTACAAAGAAAAAGATGGTTCTTGGGGTAGCGATGCCAAACGATTGCTTTTAATGGATAGACGCGATTTTAATAAGCTTGGCTTGGGATTAGACGATTTGATTGAAGCCTACATTCAAACGGTTTTATCAACGGTAGCTATTGATAAAATGGCAAAAACATTGATCAATACCAAAGGAGTTTTCAAATATGATCTATTTAAAAGTTTGAATAACGATCAAAGTTTATTAGATGAAATAAAGATTCATTAATGAAAAAGTTTCTTATTCTTATTCTAACTGATCACAGCGCGCATACTATTGAAAATTCAATGTATGTCACCGCTAGTGAACTTACCAATCATGAGCTTTGTGCCTATGTAGATGTAGCAACGCTTGGAATTTCTAAAAATCAAGCTTTTTTAGAGAGTTTTGATACCAATCATCTTTGGGTAAAACGAATTGACAATACTTTTGAATTTACAGAGAATAGCACATTTTTTGATAACCATTTAATAAAAAGAAATGTACAAGAATATGATTTTGTATGGTTGCGTTTACCGCCACCATTATCAAAAGTTCAACTCGATTTTTTAGAAGAAGTATTTAAAAATCAGGTCGTTATCAATAGACCATCGGGAATAGCTATGGCAGGTACTAAAAAGTACTTATTGAATTTTCCCGAATTATGTCCACCAATGCAGTTGTGTACTTCTGTAGATGAAATTATTAACTTTACTGAAACACATAAAGAAATTGTGTTAAAACCGCTCAATTCTTATGGTGGAAAGGGTATTGTAAAATTGAATAACGAAATTGTTTGGATAGGAAATGAGAGAACGGCAAAATATTCTTTTTTAAAAGAATTGAATCAACAAAACATTGAATATCTAGCTGTAAAATATCTCAAAAAAGTAAGTCAAGGAGATAAAAGAATTGTCGTTATAAATGGTCAAATACTTGGTGCTACATTGCGAATGCCAGCAGAGAATTCTTGGTTGTGTAATATTTCAAGCGGTGGAACTTCAATAGATACTGAAGTTACAGATGAAGAAAAAGCTATAATTGCACGAATAAATCCTTTTTTGAAAAAAATAGGCATTGGCATGTATGGAATTGATACGCTAACAAACGATCAAGGAAAAAGAATTTTATCTGAGATAAATGTTACAAGTGTTGGTGGCATTTATCAGTTTTATAAAAATAAAGGAATTACTGTTGTTAAAAAGGCAGTAAATGAATTAATAAACTTTTTTATTGAAAATGCAAATGAAAAATAACAGAGTACGTACCTCACAATATGTAGAGAAAATTGACATAACAGCAATTCCTAAAGAAACCATCACAAGATATTGGCTAAAAATAGCTGAGGATGGTTTAGGAAATCCTATCAATATTCCTGTCATTGTTGCCAAAGGTGCAAAACAAGGAAAAGCTGTCGGGATTACAGCAGCAGTTCACGGAAATGAATTGAATGGAATTTCAGTGATCCAAAAATTGTTTTGGGAACTGAACATTAAACAACTCAAGGGGACTATTGTAGGAATTCCTGTAGTGAATATACCATCATACATACGCAATCAGCGTAGATTTATTGATGACGTCGATTTGAATCATATCATGCCAGGAAAAGAAAACGGAAATGTGAGTCAAGCATATACGTGGCAAGTAGTACATAAAATCATCCATCAATTTGATTACTTAGTTGACTTGCATACGGCGAGTAATGGTCGAATAAATTCGTATTACGTCAGGGCTGACATGAATGATGAAGTCGTTCAAAAAATGGCATTGCTCCAAAATGCGCAGATTATTGTACACAATCCACCAAGCGATGGAACTTTAAGAGGAATTGCTGATGAATTGGGGATTCCTGCAATTACAATGGAAGTAGGCGATCCTAACTTGTTTCAAAAGGGACACATTCGGGATGGACTGACTGGAATTTATAATTTATTGAGTTATTTAAGCTTACTTGATTGTGAAATAGAAGAAAATGATGAAGATACACTTATCTGCAAAAAATCCTATTGGATATATACTGCAAAAGGAGGATTGCTAACTGTTCATACTAAATTAACAGAAGTAGTTGAGAAAGGAGAAAAAATTGCAACACTCAGAAATATTTTTGGAGATATCACAGAAGAATATTTTGCGCCAGAAAAAGGAGTTATTATAGGTAAAAATGTAAATCCCGTTTCACAAACTGGCGGTAGAATTTTACACTTGGGGATTTTGCGAGATTAACACAGGCTATTTATAGAATTAATGAGAAAAATGTAAGTGCAGTTATTCAAAATATTTGGAAATATGTAAAACAGACGATATCAACAACAGTTTGCAACAACTAGTAACGAAACAATAAATTCATTTAGAGAATATAAATAATGAATTGGAAAAATTCTATGCATTATAACTTTTACAAAACAAAGTTTTTACTAAATTTACATATCAATAATCTTGAAAACTGAATACTAAAGTGAATACGTTTTAGTCATAAATAAGAAATTAAAAAACTATAACTAACTGATAATCAAGTGTTATTTTTTGAGTCCTTAAGCTGGTTACTTTCTAAAGAGAGCTTGTTATATTTTGGCGCATTCAGAAAATAGCTCACTTAAAGCTAACAAGAACATAAAAATCCAAGATTTGATCTATTTCATTTCTTGGATTTTTATTTTGGACTGTTTTTATGTTCTTTTTAGTGAGTTTTGTTAACGATAAGACATACCTATGCCATAGTTTTGGTAAACTATTTTAAAAATTTATGCTGCTATTTGTTGCTTTTTGTAGATTCTTCTTCCGATTTCTAAGGCATTAGCGGTATGTATACCAAAGAATATCCACAAGGTTTCTGTAAGCTTTGTTTTTGCTTTTATTTTTTTGAGATGATAATACTCTTTTTCCTTGCCAAAGCTACCTTCTAATCGCGTAGCTCTTTCTTTTGTGATTAAGCTCTTTAATTTTTTCTCTTGCTTGTAGTCTTTAGGAGGCCTTCCTTTTCTTTTGAAGTCAGTTTTAATCTTGTGCTTTGTGACAAAGTTTCTATTCTTGTTTGTGGCATATATAGCATCTGCTCCAATGATCTTGGTTTTTCTATGGGTAAGATCTTGTGCTTTATAGATCGTAGCTTGCAGTCGCGTTCCCTCATTGAAGGCATGAAAACTTAGGTGTTCTATAAAGCTAATTCCATCGATTTGTAGTTTGTTAACTTTGGCACCGAACTCTACGGGTTTGATTTCTTTTCCTCGAACGATAGGTCGTAAGTAGTCCTTTGCAATACTTACAATACGGTCTTTAATCTTATTACCTGTTCTGAAGTGATATTCTTGTTGAGAGTAAACTTTTTTGATTGTAGCTACTCTGCGATAGTATTGTACACTTGCTTGCAAGTTGTACTTTTTACGTAAGTGAGCTTCAAAGTCGATAAACTTCTTTAATAACAATAAAAGTGCCCGTGTCAGTGATTTTCGTTTGGACTTGGACTTACGACGCATCTTGCTAAAGCCATGATAACGTAGTTTCCATTTCAAGTATTTACTGCGTATCATTTTTACCCCTACTACTTTAGCATTTTTACGGAGTTGCTTATACATCCAATGAACAGCTTCCCATAGTAGCTTTTGGTTGGAAGGATACCGCAGTTCACTATCATAACAAGTAGCATCCACAGTGACTTGATTAGGATTTTCAATATAATCAGACCAGTGTACATATAGACATTTTTGCAATACATCAATATCTAAGCTAGCAGATAGCTCACATCGTATTTGACTTACAATTTTATAATTAGTGATACGGTCAAAACCCAAATGTAAATCACAAAAAAACTGATAATCAATATTACTGTTGAGTTGTTCTATAAGTCGCTTATCACTGCAACAGGCATAATGTTTTAAAAACATCAGCGCAATCCGACCTTGTGGACTAAAGGACATTTTAGTTCCTTTAGAAGATTCTTTAAGGTCAAAATATCTAACCAAATCAGACCAAGGAATGGCAGTGTAAATCTTACCAAGATCACTCTCTAAAAATCGAACATAATATGCATCAAAATTTTCAACAGAAGATAAAAAGGAAAATTTGTGCTGAAACTCACTAATTCTTTGTATTTTCATAGCTAGAGAAAAAAGAAAACCCCGTTTTTGCACCATATCGGTCATTTTCGGGGTTTTATGTTTCTTTAAGTTACAAAGAAATACTAGTATTTACAAGGCTTTAGATATTTTCTGAATGCGCCTATTTTTGGTTGGTTAGTTAAAGAAAAAGCATCTTTCGAGATGCTTTTTTTATGCAATGATGCGAAAAGTACTATTGATACGACCGTTAATCTTTCGAGCTGTTTTCGGAATTTGATGCAGTCATTCACGCTACTTTCTTATTGGCAAGTTTTCCTGGTTTAATTCCAAAACGCGTTTCAAAAGCTTTATTAAAATAAGATCTACTATTTAATCCTATTTGGTAAATAACTTCATTTAATGATAGCTGTCTTTTATTTGTAATTAAAATGTATGCTTTTAATAAACGAATTTCTAAAATAAGTTTTCTCGGTGATAAGCCCGTTTTATTCTTTATAATATGTATGAACTGTTTGTGACTATAGCCACATTTTTCAGCTAGTATTTTTATCGTAAAATTTGGATCATTTAAATGGTCATGTATGATAGCACTAACTTTTCGAATGAAATCAGAATAAGCACCATTATAATGAATACCTAATCCATCATTATTTAAAAGTTGTTTTTGATAAATTGAAGGCTCAATGAAAGTACGAATACAAGCTAATAGTTCATCTACTGTAAAGGGTTTAATTAAATATTTGTTGATTTCTATTGGGGCATTATCAATATTTGCAAAATATTCCTTTACAGAAGAGGTCATCATAACAAATGGAATTTTACCTAGATTTTTGTTTTTATTTAACTTTTGTTTCAACTCAAATCCACTCATTTGAGGCATACAAAGATCAGATATAATTAGATCAAAATTTTGATTCTGGCATTTCTCTAGTGCTTCTTTACCATTGAATGCGTATTTACAATCAAAAGATTCTCCCAATGCCTTTGCAATGAATTGCGTCATACCAATTAGATCATCTACGATTAAAATGGAAGGCAAATTACCCTCTTTTTTAACGACTTTGGATACATTAGAAGTTAGTAAATTATATTGATGATTCTTTTCGTTTATATATAAAGTATAGTTTTCTATATTTAAAGGAAGTTGAACTGTAAAAACACTTCCAACGCCTTCATCGCTTTCCAGCGTAATACTACCATTAAGGAAAGTAACCAGTTTTTTTACCAGTGAAAGTCCAATGCCAAAACCTCCTGAAGCGTTTTGTTGGTTGGTTTGAAAAAAACGATTGAAAACTTTTGTTTGTTCTTTTTGAGGAATTCCAATACCTTCATCTTTTACAGTAATGGTTATACCTGATTTATTTATGTAAGAATGTATGTGAATGGTACCTGATGAATTTGAATATTTTATGGCATTGCTTACCAAATTATTTACGATTTTATGCAAACTATCATAATCAAAGGATATTTTTTGGTCTTTATGGATATTGGTTTTATAGTAAATTTCTATTTGTTTGAGCTCAGCAATGCCAATAAACATACTGAATGTTTCATGTAAAAAACTTCCAAGCTTTTCTTTAGTGTGTTTTTTGGGACAATCAACGTTATCAAGCTTTATTAGTGTTAAAAAGTTTGTGATGTTATTACTAATAAATTTTGTGTTTTGTTCTGCTAGCTTTGTATAATCAATTACTTTGTTATAGTCGGAAGCGGAGGTGTTAATTAATTTTAGATATCCTTTAATAACAGTTATTGGAGTGCTGATTTCATGAGAAATGTTTTCAATGAATTGCGATTTCTCTTTATCTATTTTTTTGAGTTTGTTATTTAATTTTTGCTTATTTTGGTTTAAGTAGAATCCTACGAATACCAATAGTAATGCAAAAAATAAAATTATAGAAATAATTAATATAGTTCTTTGTTGTGCTTTATTCTCAATCGTTTTACTTTTTACTTCCTTGTCTTTTATTTGATTATCAAATGATAATTGGTTGATGGTTGCAAAATTTATATTCCGTTTCTTTTTAAGCAAATTGTTGTTTTCATATATGGCTAATGCCTTTTTATAGTTTCCTTGCTTTTTATAGGCCCTTATTAAAATAGCTCCTGCTTGTAATATTTTATTCAAGTTTCCTTGTTGTTTAAAATTATAGGCTTTTTTAGCATATTCAATTTGAGACGCACTATTTCCTTTCCGCTCTTCTAACATTGACTTCAAAAGATAATACTCTAAGAAAAACACACTGTGTTTCTCTCTTGTTTTTATTTCTTGATAAATGCTTTCTAGCTTCTCAGAAACTTCATCGTATTTATCTTGATCAATGTATAAGTAAATCAGAAAAAAATTAGCTAATATCTGTCTGTGTTTTAACCTATTCATTTTACTTCTAGCTAAAGCTTTGTGGGCATATTCAAAAGCAGTATTAATATCGCCTTGTAATCTTTTTATTTTGGTAATGGTTAAATAGACAATAGAAGAGATTCTTTTTTCGTCAATGGAGTTTGATTGTACGTAGTTGAAGAAGTTGTCATATTCTTTCATTGCCAAATCATAGGAAGTTTTCTTCATAAATATAAGCGCCTTTTCGGTACTAGCACTTTGCCTAAATCTAAAATATTCAAAAGGAGTTCGACTTAACTCAATACTTAGAATAATTTCGTTAAAATAATTCAACGCTTCAATATTATTTCCAGATTCGGCTAAGGCAGTAGCCATATAACCTGTACTCAGCAAATATTGTTTAAAGGTGCTTTCAGAATTTTTAGAAATCGTTCTAGCGATATCAGCATAATAATAAACACTGTCGAGTTTTGGATTTTTTAAGTAATACCCAGAAGTTAAGTAAATATTAGAAATTTCAATATTAGCATTGGCTATATCCTCAATATTGGTAAGGGTATCAATACTTCTTAAATAATAGGATATTTTTTCCTTGTCATCTAATTTTAATTGATTTTCTAATTTTGGTAAAGAATCATTGGAAAAAGAAAAACAATCTATATAAAATAATATTAGTAAAAATAAAGTAAAGTGAAATCTAATGTTTATCAAAATAAATAGGTTAAAAAGTTAATTCTATGCCTTTTATTTTAGGGAAGTAATTTAGGGGTTTATAAAAATAGTGTTTTTTAATTTACTATAAGAAAAAACTGTAATAAAAAGCGATACTAATCTATTACAGTTTAAATTCTCGAAAACAGTACAAAAAGGTAAAAAAAAAGCAGGTTTTTAAATAAGTTGTGAATGTTTAGGTAAAATTAAAATCTGATTAATCAACTTATTTACAATTATTTAGCATAAAGTTTTTGATGTAACAATACCTACAGTACATCATTAACAATTATAACCAATTTATTAATTTTTAAAACTTAAATTATGAAAAAAACACTTTTAAAACGATTGTTTAACGCAAAAGCCTCAATTGCTTTCTCTATGCTACTAGGGGGAATTTTGCTTTTGTATGCATGTAGCGATGATACTTTTAATGAAGAAAATTTGGATGTCAATTCAACTGAAAATATTGACATTGTAGATGAAAACTCCATGAAACTTATTGTTGATGGCAAATTTGAAAAAGCTATCGCTGATATAAATTCAATTGATGATGAACTTTATAAATACATTGTAGTCAAAAGTAGTACTAATGAAATTGAAGCATTTACAACAGAGGAATCCTTTCAAAGCTTTAATGAATATACAGATATAATATCCAAGATAAATACTTTGAAATCAGAAGCTGTGAGCAATGTAAATGAACCATTTATTTCTCCAAATGATAAAAATTCTTTCTTTACAAACAGATCACGTAAAGGGCAAGGTAATGAAATCGGTAAAAGTACTAATGTAAATGATTTATCCTACATATTTGATTTCAATTGGCCGAATCATTCAGATGAATTAGTAGCACACCTTGAAGGTACAGTGCCTGGTCCTTATTCTTGGTCTACTCCTGTAAATTACCATTCTATAATGAGAATACGTCCACAAACAAACCCAGTCTATGACACACAATATTATCATTTTGATGATGTTGCTGTTGTGGAGGCTGATAATTACAATTCTATTTACCATATGATTATTTATTCAGATAAAATAACCGTAAGAAACCTTTACAATAGTAGCAAATATCTCATTTTAACAACGGGAGCTAATTATAGCGGTACATTTTATTCTTATACGATTCAAAATAATGATCATGTCGAAATACCTAATATATCTTTTCAATCAATAGGAATTTTTTAATAATCTTAAATTACAAAAAAATGAAAACATTACAAAAAATAAGTTTTGCATTAATTATTTTGATATCTCTAAGTAGTTTTGCTTCACCTGAATACTCAAAAAAAATAGATACAGATAGAAATGAACTGATTGATAAAATGTCAAATGATAATGATGTTTCCGAATTTTGTATAACTCTCCTAAAAGAGAGAATGGCAATTAATTTATATGGAGACATTAACTTAGTTAAAAACTCTGAAGTTTTGAAGGAATTTGGCATCATCAAAGCCAAACAAGTAAAAATTGTTAGAGATAAATATCCTGAATTATTAGAGTTAAACTTATCAGAAAGACAAGAAGTTTTTGAAAAGGCTTTGAGTAAAAGCACAAATTATAAAGATCAGCTTAAATGCCTAGGAATGAATTTTTTAAGGCTGGCTGTTGCTCAGGGATACGTTACAGGTATGAAGTGGAAATTGGTTAAGTTGGGGATTTGCGCTGCTGGATCTGTATTTGTAGATGCCTCACAGGAGATAGCAACAGGTGGTACTGCCACTCCAGCAGTAACTGCAGAAGTTATAGAAGAAGCTAAATTTTGCTTGGCTGTGAGTAGGATTTTGAATGGAGGTCAATTAGTAATTGTTGAAGAAGCATTGAGAAGAATATTATTTGGCTGTAGCAATGATAGAGATTATGATTTTGACGAAGATGCTGACGAAGATGGTGTAAATGATAATTAACATTCATAGCAAATAATTCAAGAAACTGTCTCATTACATTAAATGAGGCAGTTTTTTACTTTGAGTAATTACAAATCAGAAAATTAAATACATTTTTAGATTAAACTGAAGATCAACGCGTATGTACTCGCTAAAGTTGGTTACTTTATACATAGCGCACGTTACATTTTTGGTTGGTTAGTTAAAGAAAGAGCATCCTTCGGGATGCTTTTTTATACAATAATCCGAAACGTACTATTGATGCGACCTTGAATTGGTTTCGCCGTTTTTGGAATTTGATGCAACCATTTGTGCTGTGTTTCACCTTTCATCACTAATAAACTTCCATGCTGTAGTAAAATTTTGTGTTTGAGGGTTTTATCCGTACGATGTTTGAGATGAAAATACCGCTCTTGTCCAAAACTCAACGAAGCAATAATTGGATTTACTCCTAATTCTTTTTCATTGTCTGCATGCCAGCCATTGCTGTCTTTTCCATCTCTGTAATAGTTGAGTAACATCGTAGTAAAATTTACCTCGCAGGTTTGATCTACTTGTTGCTTTAAGTCAGCCAACAACGGCGTTAATGCATGTGGCGTCATTTTAATGTTGGAGTAACTATATGATTTTTGATTGGTTCCGTATAACGCTGTCAATCGTGGTTGTGCATACACTTTCCCAAACACTTTAATATCGTCTTGTTGCCAAGGCGTTTCGTCACGTAAGGTTTCAAAAATACGCGTTGCTTCTGTGGCAGGAATAAAATTGGGATAATACGTAATGTCAGCCTCAGGAAGATTCAGTTTTTGCGGACGATTATCAGAAAATAAAGAAGCTAGATTCATCATATTTTGTATTCAGAATCTAAAATTAATCATTATTTTGTCAATTCAGTTCGTAATTTACATCGCATGCACACATTTCAATACCTTTTTATTGCACTTACGCTGCTACTTTTTAACAGCAGTGTTACGCAACTGCCCAAAGGTTTTGTGTATGTTTCAGATTATATTCCAGAAATTACACTAGAGTTGCGCTATTTTGGAACAAATAATTTTGTAGGAACACCTATAGATGGTTACGAAGCTGAAAAATGTATTTTATCATTACCAGCTACGAAAGCACTACAAAAAGCACAGGCAGCACTCAAAAAACAAAACATAGGAATTAAAATATTTGATGCGTACCGACCACAACGCGCCGTAGATCATTTTCGCCGTTGGGCAAGAAACTTGAATGATACGTTGATGAAGAAACAGTTTTATCCTGATGTGGCTAAAAAAGATTTATTCAAACTAGAATATATCGCCACAAAATCGCGTCATAGTAGTGGAAGTACGGTGGATGTTACTTTAATTCATTTGGACACAAAAGAAGAACTCGATATGGGAAGTTCGTATGATTTCTTTGGAAAAATTTCATGGGTTTCGTATCAAGAATTAACCAAAGCACAACTACACAATCGGAAACTATTGCAAGAAACCATGTTGCAAAATGGTTTTCGAAACTATCCACAAGAGTGGTGGCATTTTACACTACGCGGCGAACCCAATCGCAACCAGTATTTTGACTTTCCAGTTCAGTAATTGTAGGCTGTTTGAAGATTTTTTGTATCTTATTGATTATTAATTGATAAAATCAAAAAAAACCATGATTCAAAACTTAAAAGCATTTGAAATTCAAAACACATCGCAAATTCTAGGCGGCGAAGAAGTTACTGATGAAACTTCTGTAAACAGACGAAAAAGTGCGGATAAAATGCACAACAAAATCACGCAATTAATGATGGCGTAAACACACATATTATTAATTTATAAAACCAACCTATGATTCAAAAGTTAAAAACATTCGAAATTAAAAATGCTTCACAAATTACTGGTGGAGAAGAAACAACTACTGAAGTTACAGTAAATAAAGCAAAAATGGCAGACAAAGCCATGAATGCTATGACACAATACATTTCATCATAAAATTTTTACCAATCAATTTATACACAAATTATGTTAGAGAAATTCCAAGAATTCGAAATCACCAACACAGAAAACATTACTGGTGGCGCAGGAGCAACCGAATACATTATTTTGTTATAGTAAGTATTATCTTAATTATTCTATAATCTGTTAATTACGGTAATACCGTAGCTGTTCATTGTTAGTATTTAGTACTTTACATACCTAAGAATCTTAAAATAGAAATACGATGTTACAAAATATTTTAAACTGTAAAGGTGTTCGTGAATTACAAAAAGAAGAACAAAGTACAATACACGGAGGAAAACGACAATGCGGTATCAATGGATATTGTGGCCCAGGAAATTGCTGCAATACCGCAGGATGGTGCCAAGCTTTTGGTTCACATGGAACCACAGGCTATCTGTGTGATGGTAGTTATATTTAACACCAATATCTATGTAAAAATAAAAGAAGTTGTCTTATACCATTTTATGTGTAAATTGGTATTAAAAGTTCACGAAATGCTCATTCTAGATTTTTCGACTGTCGTTCAGCATGAAAATTCAGTTTGATTAAATTCTAACTTTCAAGACAGCTTTTTGTTTTTATTATCATATTTTCGTCTAACAATCTAAGAGTGAAACAAGTCTGAACATCTAAAAAGTATATTTCAAAAACCGTCTTTCTTCACGTGCTAGGAAACTTGTAAATTTAGTTGGCGGTTGTATCGTATAGATTACTTTTTCTTTAGTAATTGGATGTGTGAATTCCACAGAAGTTGCGCACAAAAACAAGCCTTTTTTATAATTTTCTGCTTCTTTTCCGTACAATGAATCACCTACAATCGGATGTTGAATGCTTGCCAAATGCACACGCAATTGGTGCGTTCTGCCTGTTTTTGGATGTAATTTTACATGTGATAGAAATTCATTTTGTAAAGAAGAAACAGTTTGTAAAGTTTCGTAGTCGGTAAACGCTTTTTTTTCCGATACAGGCGAAGTAATTTCCCCCTTTTTAAGAGTTTTGCCAATTACAATTGCTTGATACGTCTTTGTAATTTCTTGCTGTTCAAATTGCCGATATAAATCGCGTTGCGCCCTTTTTGTTTTGGCGATAATTAAAATTCCCGAAGTTGGATTGTCCAAACGATGTACTGGTTTTGGAAACTGCAACGCATCTTCACTTGCAGAAGGTTGTAAGTTGTGCGGTAATGCATTTTCAATGGTTTTAAAATAATTTCCATTGGTGGGAAATCCCGCAGGTTTGTGAATGACGGCAATAGTATCATCTTCAAAAATAACTGGAATTTCTAGTTTAAATATTTTTTTGGGAATCATTGCTGCTGCGTACACTTTAATGCAATCATTTTCTGAGAGAAACGTAGCAGTAGTCGCCGTTTGATCGTTGATCGTAATCAGTTGCTTTTTGATCGTTTTTTTCAAAGCACTTTTCGAACCAATCGTTTTAAAATTAGCAATATTATATTCTTGAATGCGAACAGGCGCATGGAGTTTTGGGACAATATGTGTTTCAAGAAGTTTCATTCCCACAAAAATAAAGAATCAAACCTAAAAAAACACGAATCCAAGCGGCTACTTAGATGCGTGTTTTCAATTAAAATAAATATTACTTAATCTTCTTCGCAGTTGTTTTTCTTCCGCCTTGATCTAACGTTAAACTTATAGGCAATTTTGTGGCAGGATCAATTTCAAAAGTAACTGTTGCAGGAACTACTTTTAGAAAGAAATTATCTTCCGATTCTGCAAATAATTCAGCCTTCGATTGATTGGTAGGTTGTCCAAAAATGCGGTCGCCTTCCACGATGATTTCCAATTCCATATTGGGCATTAATTGATACGTTCCTGCATACTTTTTCAAAACTTCCGCAGAAAGTTGAATTTCCTTTTTCGCTTCGGGCATTTCTACATCGCTTTCTTCACCATTAAATTCCGCTCTTTTATTTCTAAAAACAGCTTTTCTTTTTGAGTCATTTGTAAAGAGTAATTCAGAATAGCCATCATCAAAGAAAAAATGATCTTCCGAAAGTGGGTAAATTTTAGATTTCCCGTTGCTGTCAATTCGCTGACTGTATAATTGATTGCCTTTCAGTGTGATAAAACGAATAGTTCCATCTGAAAATTTGTATGCGCCTACCCATTTTTGCAATTGTTCTTTGTTGAGTGTAATGGCATCCGATACTTTTGGAACCGATTTTCCAATGGTAACCGCAGCAATTTTGTAGGCAATATCGGTTGGAGAAATACAATCGCAATTGGTCAAAATAATCACATATACATTTTCGCTTGGCACATACATTCCTTGTGAGGTGTAGCCAAAAATACCACCGCCATGTTCTATGACAGGGACATCTTGTATGCGTGCCATAAACCAGCCATACCCGTAACTGATATTGTTTCCGTTGTCAATTTTGTAATTGGTAAATGCTTTTTTGGTACTTTCTTTTGAAATTAATTTGTGATTGCGAATTGCCGTATTCCATTTATACAAATCGTCTACGGTAGACATGAGCGAACCTGCCGCATACGGAACCTTCATACTGATATAATCAGCATTTACATAGCCGTTTTTACGTTCTTGATATCCGTAGGCACGATTTTTAATAAGTTTGGATTTGCTTCCATAATAGGAATTTTTCATCTTCACTTTGTCAAAAATGCGCTTTTGTACAAATTCTTCGTATGTTTTCCCTGTAATTTTTTCAATGATATAGCCCAACAACGCATATCCTGAATTGTTGTAACGAAATTGTTCGCCAGGTTTAAAATCCATTGGTTCATTTTTAAACGCATCGATCAATTCCGTTGGCGAAATGTCCTTTCGGGCATACTCGCGTAAAGAGTCCATTGAAGTGTAACTTTTAATTCCTGAAGTATGCGTCAACAAGTGATGAATGGTAATTTTGGTGTCTTGCGTAGGATAATCGGGAATGTACTTGGTGATTTCATCTTCTAGCGAAAGCTTTCCTTCTTCCAATAACATTAAAATACCAACTGCGGTAAATTGTTTGGTGATGGAACCAATTTCAAAGATATTTTCAGGAATCATGTCAATATCGAGTTCTAAATTGGCTTTTCCATACGCTTTTCGGAAAATGACCTTACCGTCTTTTGCAACCAAAATAGTAGCACCAGAAGCCTCTTTTTTGTATTGATCGCTCATCAGTTGATCAATTTGGTTTTCTATACTTTGTGCGAATGTTGCCAATGGAATTGCCATGAACAGTATAACACAGCAGATTTTCAAAATAAATGGTTTTTTCATGTTTTGTTTCGTTTTTATGATGTTGATTGATTGAATTGTATGACGATGCTATTTAGGAATAGTTACAAAAAAAGCCGCTTCGTTAAAAAAGCGGCTTAAAAATAGTGCTATACTATGATTTTATTTAATCATGTCGTAACTGCGTTTGATGAATTCTGTTAACTCTTCACCTGTCAGTAAATTTTGCGACAAACGCGCTAAATCCAACGATTGTTTAATTAAACGTTCTTGCTTTTTGCGAGTTTTGGTATTTAAAATCTGTCCTACCAATTCGTGATTTGTGTTTACAACCAAGTTGTACATTTCAGGGAAATTGTTCATTCCGAACATTCCGCCGCCACCAGTTTGCTGCATTTCTTTCATACGACGCATAAATTCTGGTTGCGTAATCATAAATGGAGACGCGTTGGAATCCATTGCTTCTAACTGAACGGTGTATTTATCCGCAGGAACCACTTCTGTTAAGGTCGTTTTCAAACTTTCTTTTTCTTCGTCTGAAAGTTTTGAAATTTGTTCTTCGTCTTTCTTAATTAAATTGTCAATATGATCTGCATCTACACGGGCAAAAGAAATGTTCTCTTTTGAAGTTTCTAACTTTTGAATTAAGTGTGAAACTATCGGAGAATCTAACAATAAGACTTCGTATCCTTTGTCTTTTGCTGCTTCAATGTAGCTGTGTTGTTGATCTTTGTTAGAAGCGTATAAAATGATGGTTTTATCATCTTTGTCCGTTTGCGTATCTTTTACTTTTTCGTGCAATTCTTCAAACGTGTGGTACGTTCCGTCTACTGTTGGATATAAGGCAAACTTATCTGCTTTGTCAAAGAATTTTTCTTCTGAAAGCATTCCGTATTCAATCACAATTTTGATGTCATCCCATTTTGCTTCAAAATCTTCTCGGCTGTTTTTGAACAATGAGTTTAATTTATCTGCCACTTTTCGTGTGATGTACGAAGCGATTTTCTTTACGTTTCCATCGGCTTGTAAGTACGAACGCGATACGTTTAATGGAATGTCTGGTGAATCAATCACACCTTTTAACATCGTTAAAAACTCAGGTACAATTCCTTCCACATTATCCGTAACAAACACTTGATTTTGATACAATTGGATTCTATCCTTTTGCATGTTCATATCGTTGCCCATCTTTGGAAAGTATAAAATTCCCGTAAGGTTGAACGGATAATCTACATTTAGGTGAATGTTGAATAATGGCTCTTCAAATTGCATTGGATACAATTCGCGGTAGAAATTTTTATAATCGTCTTCTTCTAAATCTGCTGGTTGTTTTGTCCACGCTGGCGTTGGATTGTTGATGATGTTATCAACTGTAATTTTTTCTGCTTCTGCACCTTCTTCTGCATCTTCTGGAAGTGGTAATGTTTCTTCTTTCGTTCCAAATTTGATCGGAATTGGCATGAATTTGTTGTATTTCACTAACAATTCCGTAATTCTAGAATCTTCTAAGAATTCTGTTGAATCTTCTGCAATGTGTAAGATGATTTCCGTTCCACGATCCGTTTTGTCATGTGCTTCTAAGGTAAATTGTGGCGATCCATCACAGGTCCAATGTGCTGCTTTTTCATCTTCTTTGTAACTTTTTGAGATGATTTCTACTTTTTCTGCCACCATGAACGCCGAGTAAAAACCGAGTCCAAAGTGTCCAATAATTCCAGAATCTTTTGCGGAATCTTTGTATTTTTCTAAGAATTCTTCTGCACCAGAGAACGCGACTTCGTTGATGTATTTTTGAATTTCATCCGCCGACATTCCAATTCCTTGATCAATAAGGTGCAATTTTTTGCCTTCTTTGTCAACCTTCACTTCAATTACTGGATTTCCATACTCAACACTTGCTTCTCCAATATTTGTCAAGTGTTTTAGCTTCAACGTTGCGTCCGTAGCATTTGAGATCAATTCTCTTAAAAAGATTTCATGATCGCTGTATAAGAACTTCTTTATTAAAGGAAAAATGTTTTCTACAGATACATTAATATTTCCTGTTGTCATTTGTATATCGTATTAGTTTGTTATTGAATCTTGTTTTACGAATAAAGACTTCCCAAAAAAAATACCATTTTCACACAAGTGACAAGATGACATAATTTCTGTCAAAATGTGTACAAAGCAAAACTCCGCCTTTTCGCGGAGTTTTGTAATTGTATTCTTGAAAAATACCTTCCTACTTCGAAGAAGTTTCTTTGTTTTTTAAGTGCATTTCCAGCCAACGATCTTGTTCCCACAGTAAGTGCATGATCGATTCTTTGGCTCTATACCCGTGACTTTCTTTTGGCAACATGACCAAACGCACTGGCGCGCCCATTCCTTTGAGTGCATTAAAATAACGTTCACTTTGTAAAGGATAGGTTCCTGAATTGTTGTCTGCTTCTCCGTGAATTAACAACAAAGGCGTTTTCATTTTATCTGCATGCATAAATGGTGACATGTTGTAATAAATTTCAGGAGCTTCCCAATAACTGCGTTCTTCACTTTGAAAACCGTACGGTGTCAGCGTTCTGTTATATGCGCCGCTTCGTGCAATTCCCGCAGCAAATAGATTGGAATGTGTCAATAAGTTTGCGGTCATAAACGCTCCGTACGAATGTCCGCCAACGGCAACTTTTGTTCTATCAATATAGCCTAGTTTGTCTACAGCGTCAATCGCAGCTTTTCCGTTGGCAACGAGTTGTTTTATAAAGGTATCGTTTGGTTCTTCGTCGCCTTCGCCCACAATAGGGAAAGAAGCATCGTCTAACACCACATATCCGCGCGCAACCCAGTAAATTGGCGAACCATAATATACATAGGTAAACTCATTGGCGTCAGCGGTTACTTGGCCTGCATTTTTCTTGTCTTTATATTCTACAGGATATGCCCACAAAATCATTGGGTATTTTTTACCTTCTTCGTAATTTGTTGGTAAATACAAGGTTCCCGAAAGTTCCAAACCATCGTCACGTTTATAAGTAATGACTTCTTTCTTGACATTTTTTATGCTTTCAAAAGGATTTTTAAAGTTGGTCAATGCCACGGCTGGCTTGTTCTTTTTTAGGTTTTGAATGTAGTAATTAGGATATTCACTTTTAGATTCCAACATGATCATAAAGGTTCCTTTTTTTAGATCGACTGCATCAATAATATTTACTGTTTTATTGGTGTAATCGGACTCATACATGCGTTTCGTGGTTAAATTTTTCAGATTGAATTTATCCACAAAAGGTTTTCTGCCATTTTCACTGTATCCATCACCAATTAAAAACAGGTTGTTTTTTTCCATACTTAATACATTGCGACCAAATTCATTTTTTGAAGAGATAAAATCCCCAGGATTGCTGTATATATCTTGGTAGCTTCTGTCCGTAATAATTTTGGCTTCTTTGCTGTTATCCGATGGATTGAAAAGATAGGTTTTTGTATTTCGTGTATTCCACCAATAATCATACGCAACGGCGGTTTCACTATTTCCCCATAGAATCCATGAAAAACGCCCAACGGTTTTTAATAAGGAAGTTGGAGTTCCTGTAAAAGGCGCTTTTAATTGAAACACTTCGTCTCTGTGTGAAACTTTTTTGGCAGGATCGCCACCATCTAAAGCTTCTGCCCAGTAAATCGTTGCTGGTTGATCTGAACGCCACGAGATATTTCTACGACCAGTTCGTGTAGACATGAATCCTTTTGGTAAATCTTCAATTAACGGAACTTTTAACGCTTCGTATACTTTGTTTCCATTGCTATTGTAAATGGTTGAAGTAAATGGAAATTGTGAGTAAGTAACTAAATACGAGAATGGTTTTTCAACAGTTCTTAACATTACAAATTCACCATTGGGTGATAATGACATGCTTCTGTACATGTTTTTTTCTTTCCAAAGGGAATTATTTCCGTTAAGATCTACACGATGCAATTCTGATGTGGCTAACTGCTCAAAGTTGAATTCGTCGTTTTTATTTTTCAATAAATCTTGATAGGTTCTGTTTTGTGCTTTTACACCTTGCTGACTTACTGAAATTGTTGGTCCAACAGGAACTGTACTTGCCGTATTGATCAAATTTTTTCTATTGTTTGGAACTTTCTTTACGAGTAATGATTTGCTGTCTTTCAACCACATATACGGACTGCCAATATTGGCATTTAAATTTGCATCTGTGAGTTTTTTTGCAGTTTTTGTATTAAAATCGATCACCCATAATTCCACACCAGTTTCAACAGTATTTGTCAATGCCAATTTGGTTTCGTCTGGCGACCAGCTAAAATAGGAAAAGCGACCTTTTGACGGCAATCCAGCTACCATTTCTTCTGCGGCGTTTCTGCCGATTCTAATTTGGAGTTTGTCATAATAACGTTGTCTGCTACCAATATTTGTTTTTGGATTGATACGCAAACCAGCCAAGCGTAATTCTTTTTCAGAAAGTTCGGCAATGCTTTTATAGTTGCTACGATATAAAAAATAAAATTTTTCTCCTTTAGTGTCCATCCGGACTCTAGGTGCTGGCGCGGCATCAGCAAGTTCTAATATTTCTTGTGGAGGCTGTTGATATCCAATGTTTTCTTGTGCATTTAAACTAAAAAAGGAAAGAAAAAAAATGAATACTATGAAGGTGTTTTTCATGGTGGTTCGCTTTGTTTGTGGTTGATGAGGTATAAAACTATTTAAAAAAAGTCGAAAAACTTGTTAAAAAACTGTATTTCTTATACGATTTTTAGAAAGTTTTCAGTTTGTACTATAGTGATGATTGGCTGTTATTGCTAGTAAATACGCATTTCTCCTTAACGAATTGTTTGTGTATCGATTAGGGTGTTATAAAAGCCAATGTATGTAGTATAGATGTGCTTTTTTATGGAACTCTATTTGATGAAAATTCTAGATGTAATTATTAATGCTTAATTTTGTAGCCTGAATTTTTAAGAAATCGTAATTTTACAAGACAATTTCACACTAAAAAATATAAAGTCGACAATTTATGTATACATCTAGAATTATAGGACTCGGACATTATGTTCCAGATAATGTGGTTACCAATAATGATTTATCAAAACTCATGGATACGAATGATGCGTGGATACAGGAGCGTACAGGAATCAAAGAACGAAGGTTTGCCGTAAAAGGTACAGAAGATACTACTTCGGGCATGGGAATTAAAGCCGCAAAGGTTGCTATTGAACGTGCAGGTATTGATAAAGATGATATCGATTTTATCGTTTTTGCCACATTGAGTCCTGATTATTATTTTCCTGGACCAGGCGTTATGGTGCAAAAAGAATTGGATATTAAAACCGTTGGCGCGTTAGATGTTCGCAATCAATGTTCCGGATTTGTATACGCTATTTCAGTAGCAGATCAGTTTATTAAAACGGGAATGTATAAAAATATTTTAGTGATCGGTTCTGAGTTACATTCACATGGATTGGATATGACCACACGTGGAAGAGGCGTTTCTGTGATTTTTGGAGATGGTGCAGGAGCTGCAATTTTAACCAGAAGCGAAGATGACACTCGTGGAATTTTATCTACACATTTACATTCGCAAGGAGAACATGCAGAAGAATTGGCATTGACAGCACCCGGAATGGGAACACGTTGGGTAAATGATATTATTAGCGATCATGAAGCTGGCGTAGAAGATACTTCGTATTTTCCGCACATGAACGGACAGTTTGTATTCAAAAATGCCGTCGTTCGTTTTAGTGAAGTAATTATGGAAGGTTTAGCACAAAACGGATTGGGCAAAGAAGCTATTGACATGTTAATTCCGCACCAAGCAAATTTACGCATCGCACAATTTATTCAAAAGAAGTTTGGATTAAGCAACGATCAAGTATATAACAATATCATGCGTTATGGAAATACAACCGCAGCATCCATTCCAATTGCATTAACAGAAGCTTGGGAAGAAGGAAAAATCAAAGAAGGAGACACGGTCGTATTAGCAGCTTTCGGAAGTGGATTTACTTGGGGAAGTGTGATTATTAAGTGGTAATATAACCTTAGTTTTATATAACTAATTCAATTTATATTTATAATAAAACTAGAAGCTCTCTGTTATAAAACGATGTTTCCAGTGTTTTACTTTCATTTTAGCTCATGTGGTTTCTATTTTATTAAATAGGAATTCGTGAATCTTCGATGTCTTTGTTTTCTCAAAGAAAAGAAACAAAAGAAAAGTTTCAAACTAAACTTATTGTATGTAAATCATTTTAATATAGAAAGACACATCGCGTAAAGCATATATAAAACAAAATCCCAAGAACTAACGTGCTTGGGATTTTTTCTTAGATAAATATCTAGTATACGTGATGCAATTTTAATGGTAATTTTAGAGTGCTAAATTCGAATAATCAACCCAATAACAATACAGCATACTTTATTAATAACATAAAATTCGGCGTTTTTTTTGAGATATCTTTAATTCTTGATATAACTTTAACAATTTATTTGTTTAAATGATCTAATTTGTAGATTAATAGCATTTTAGATTATTCAAAAACACAGAAAACCTTATGTGTGCACACGTAAGGTTTTCATCTATTAATAGCGTTCAATTAACACTAACCATCAATAATAATTGAAGCTATTAAGTTGTTGTCGTTATGAATAAACTAGTAAATTTCTATAAGAATCCGCCGCTTCCAGATTTTTCATCATTATCACGTTGCTTACGCGATTTTGCTCTGTATTTTCCACCTCCAAAACGGTATGAAATACTCACATTTACCGTGTTGCTTTCCCATCTAAAACCACCACTCTGGCGGAATGGTCTTTGACCGTCAAAGCCAAATTCCATCGTACGGAAAATATCGTTGTAATTCACACTTAGGGTTCCTTTTCCTTCTGCAAACGAATAACGCGCTCCCACATTTACAAAATACATTGGCTCCATTTTAAACTGAATTCCCTGTACAGCACCTCTGTAAAAACCAAAAGCAGATAAGTTTAACTTTTTAGACACTGCAAAGTTGTTAAACATTCTAAAGTTCCAAGCTTGGTTGTCTACTTCTCTTGTTTCACGAACAATATTATCGGTAGTCGCTACATCTGTTGGCGCATTTAACGATTCTGTAATTCCTTTTTGTGTTTGTGAAAAGAAATCGAAACTTGTATTAAAACTCCACCAGCTTGTCGGCCTTAAATTGCTTGAAAGCTCAAATCCGTATGCAGTAGTATTGTCAAAGTTATCGTGTGTCAAGATGATTCTGTTTAAATCTGTTCGATCTACAAAAACTGCTCGGTTAATTTCATCTTCAATAATTCGGTAGAAAACACCACCCGTAAACGTTCCTTTATTTCCAAGTTTACGCGTGTAATTCATTTCCATAGAATTGGTAAATTGTGGCTGTAAATTGATATTTCCAAAAGAAGTAATCAATGGTGTTGCCCATTCTCTAATTGGATTCACCTGACCAATTCCAGGACGATCTACACGTCTGCTATAACTTAATTGGTATGAGTTTTTCTCAGATGGAGAATAGGTGAAAAATGCAGATGGATATATTTGTGTATAATCATTTTCAAAAATGATATTTTCAGTATCAGGCGTTTCCACTTCCGTTGATAAGGCATTGGCATCTACTTGAACTGTTTCTGCACGCAAACCAACTTGGTACGACCATTTTTCATATTGTTTTCCATACGTTGCATAGATAGAATAGATGTCTCTACTGTAGTCAAAATCAGTACTTGGCGTTCTGCGTAAATCTCCAAATTCATCAAAAGAGAATCCTGTAGATTGATAATCAATATTAGAGTTAAACAAACGCGCTTCGGCACCAGCTTCTAATTTTGCTTGATTCTTCAACGGACGTACATAATCCAAGTTAATTGTGGTACGATCTCGGTTGGTGTCAGATTCATCAATATAATCTGGAAATGTGTTAAATCCTGCAAAAACAAAGTCAAATTGATTTTCCGCATCAAATACATTATAATCCACTTCCAATTCAATGTTTTCACCTTCTTCGGTAATGTCGTATTTGTAATTGAAGTTATATTGCGATGCTAAATTGTCGTTCACAGCTAAGAAATCTTGCGAGTTGTTAAATTGTGCATCTTCATAAAAAAGAATGTTTACAAAACCTTCGCTTCGGCTGTCAGTTAAGTTTTGATTCGTAAAGAATGAAACCGTGTTTTTATCATTCAAATACACATCAATACCAAATTTTATTAAGTGGTTTTTATTATTGTCTAAATTGTCAAAAAATTGCTCCGAATTTTCGTCAGGGCGAAAGATGTTTCCACCGTTTCTATTCTTCGAAATATTGTTTCCATAGTTACCAAAGATGTTAAACTTTCCGTTGCGATAGTTCATATCTAAATTACTATTAAACTTTGCTTCACGCTCACGTGTTACACCAATAGTAGCATTTCCGTTAAACCCAATATTTACATTTTTACGCAATACAATATTGATAATTCCACTCATTCCTTCAGGATTGTACTTTGCAGAAGGATTTGTGATCAATTCAATTTTTTTGATGGAATTTGAAGGCAATTGACGTAATAATTGTGCTGTGGGGATGGTGGAAAGTTTCCCATCTACCATCACACGTACGTTCTGATTTCCACGCAAGCTAATATCTCCTGTTTGTTGATCTACGTTTACAGAAGGCAAATTGTTCATAATGTCAGAAGCTGTCGGTCCAGCAGTAACTAAATCTTTTCCAACGGTAATTACTTTTCTGTCCACTTTTTGTTCAATGGTAGTTCGTTCTGCCACAACTTCCACTTCATTTAACGTCGTAGCACTTTCCGCAAGTGAAACGGTGCCAAGTTCAGCAACTTTAGCATCATTTGTGATCGTAACTTCTTTTGAAACTGTTTCATATCCAATAAATTGAATATCAATAATTAAAGCTCCGGCAGGAACTTTTTCGATTTTAAAATTTCCGTTATCATCAGAAATCGCTCCAGTAAGTACTTTACTATCAGCTTTCGATTTAATGACAATCGTTGCGTAAGGAATGGCTTCGCCAGAAGTGGCATCCATTACTTTTCCTTGAACGGTTCCGATTTTGGGGACTGGGTTTTGAGCATACAGGCCAATGCTAAGCATTAACATGCATAGTGAGAATAGTTTTTTCATGTAATTAGTTCGTTTTTTATTTTTTGATGATGTTCCAGCAAACTGGAATCATGCATACCTGACGAAGTAAATAGGATTGTGTTACTCATTGGAGTGAATTTTAACATATTTTAACAAATATCAAAGTCACAGATCAAAAATCACTAAATTTGCATGCTCATTACCAGTAAGCATACCTAAATCGTAAACCTATAATATCGTAATCTATTGAAAACATTAGTGCTTGGTGCTTCTACAAAATCGCATCGCTTCTCTCATAAAGCTGTACATAGACTCGTAGCAAACGGTCATGAAGTCGTAGCCTTTGGTCTCAAAGAAGGAGAAATAAATGGTGTTGCCATTGATACAACATTGAAACCCTACGAAGACATTCATACAGTTACCTTGTATTTGAATCCTACGGCTCAAGAAGCGTATTATGAATATATTTTTTCATTACAGCCAACGCGCATCATTTTTAATCCAGGAACCGAAAATCCTAGTTTTATCAAAGAATTGCAGGAAAAAGACATCAAATGTGAAGTTGCCTGTACCTTAATCATGTTGGCGTCTAATCAGTACTAAACCAATAAATGTAAGCAATCCGTTTACAGCGAGCAATTCATACCCAAATTGATACAAATTATCTTTGGCTAATTTTGCTGCATCCGAAAGTGCACCAACATCTGCTGTGAAATACATATAATACGTTCCCGCATTTGCAATTACATACGTAAGACATATAGACACTATGGCAACAATCCAAACGTATTTGTCAATTACTTTGTATTTGGTGAAAATTCCAAAAGCAAACAATCCTAACAAAGGTCCGTAGGTATAGCCTGCAATTACTAAAATGCTGTCAATAACGCTGTCGTTGTTTAATATTTTAAAAATAATCACGACAATAATTAACACAACCGACATGCCAATATGTACCAATTGACGTGTTCTTTTTTGGGTGTCTTTCGGTTTCTTTTCAATCCCTAAAAAATCGACAGAAAACGAAGTCGTTAAAGAAGTCAACGCAGAATCGGCGCTCGAATACGCGGCCGCAATCAACCCAAGTAAAAATACAATAGCAAGTGAAATTCCCAAATCGCCTTTCAGTGCAATTTCAGGAAATAGTAAATCGGTTTTTGGCTTTCCATTCATCAACGGTGTTTCAATTCCGTTTTTGGAAGCATACATAAAAAGAAGTGCTCCTAATAGCAAAAAGATAAAATTCACCACAATCAGTACAATGCTAAACGAAACCATGTTTTTTTGAGCATCGCCGAGCGTTTTACACGTCAAATTCTTTTGCATCATATCTTGATCGAGTCCTGTCATACACACCGCAATCAGCAATCCGCCCACAAAAGATTTTAGAAAATAGTTTTTGGCAAGCCAATTATCCGTAAACCAAATTTGATTGTATTGATCTAAACTTTCAGAAGACCAAAATTCCCCAAAACTCAGATCCAAATTCCCCAAAATCATATATATAGCAACACCAACAGCAATCAGCATAAATAACGTTTGCAACGTATCTGTCCAAACAATGGTTTTAATTCCACCACGAAACGTATACAGCCAAATCAACAAAATAGAAAGAATCACGGTCACCGCAAACGGAATTCCAAATTCCTCAAAAACAAAGCGTTGCAATACAATTGCCACCAAATACAATCGGAACGATGCGCCCAAAATTCGAGAAATCAAAAAGAAAAAAGCGCCCGTTTTATAACTCACTACGCCAAAACGATCTTCCAAATACTGGTAAATCGACGTCACATTCAAACGATAATAAATAGGCATTAACACATACGCAATGATAAAATACCCAACCAAATATCCAAACACAACTTGCATATAGCCAAACTGTGCATTATCTACCCAACCAGGCACGGAAATAAACGTAACGCCCGAAAGTGAGGCGCCAATCATTCCAAAAGCGACCACGTACCAAGGCGATTTTCGTGACGCCTTAAAAAAAGTTTCGTTGCTGTCGTCTTTTCCTGTGAAATAAGAAATTAAAATCAAAACGCCAAAATATCCGGCAATCAGTAGTAAAATGTGAATTGGCTGCATATATAAATTTTGTGGATTGCAAAATACAAACTTCTGTGACTTTTTTAGATTGAATGCTTAAAAGATTGAAAATTTAATAATTCAAAATTCTGAATTCATAATTCTGAATTCAAAAAATGGTAAATTTACCAAATGGAATTCTCCTCAAAGCTTTTAGAAAATGCTGTTAGCGAAATTTCGCAACTTTCAGGTATTGGAAAGCGAACTGCATTTTGATGGTCTTACATTAATTATCAGCCGAATAAATATTAAATTTGTATCTTAGAATTATAAATTAAAAGCTATGTTGACTAAATCGAAATTAAGAGAACAAATTGAAAGTTTTCCAGAGGAATTTTCAATTGATGAATTAGTGGAAAGACTCATTTTAGTTGAAAAAATTGATCGAGGAAACAAACAGTCTGAAAAAGGAGAAGTTATTTCTGAATCTGAACTTGATAATGAAATTGAAAAATGGTTCAAATAAATTGGACACTTCAAGCAACTTCTGACTTAAAAGATATTGCTGAATATATTTCCAAAGATTCTAAAAAGTACGCCAAACTTCAAATCGTTCGAATAAGATTTCGAACAAAAATACTGTTATCTCAACCATATTCAGGAAAAACAGTTTCTGAAATTGGAAATAAAAACATTTGCGAGTTGATCGAAGGAAACTACAGAATTATATATAAAGTTGTAAATGATTCGCGAATAGATATTTTGACTATTCATCATTCCGCTAGAGATCTGCACAGTAGAAACATCTGATAAAGACGTAAGATGAAAACGGTAATCGTAGCTTGCCCTTTAATTTTATAAAAACCGACTAACTCTTAGTCTCTCAAGGATGTCATTCTTTTGAGTTTTACTGTTGAATTGTGATTTCAACATTTGATTTCAACTTTATTTTCAATTTCAGAATTAAAAAAATGGTAAATTTGCCAAATGGAATTCTCCTCAAAACTCTTAGAAAATGCCGTCAATGAAGTGTCGCAGTTGCCCGGAATTGGGAAGCGAACAGCATTGCGCTTGGTATTACATCTCTTAAAACAGCCAGAAAGTCAAACCTTGCATTTAGTAAGCGCGTTGCAAGACTTGCGTACGGAAATCAAACATTGCAACAACTGTCACAACATTTCCGATGTAGAAGTGTGCGATATTTGTATGAATGCCAATCGACAGGAAGATATTGTATGTGTCGTGGAAGACATTCGCGATGTGATGGCAATAGAAAGTACAGCGCAATACAAAGGTTTGTATCATGTGTTGGGCGGAAAAATTTCACCGCTAGACGGAATTGGACCGCATAATTTGACGATTTCGAGTTTGGTAGAAAAAGTAAAAGCAGGAAAAGTCAAAGAAATCATATTTGCACTAAGTTCCACGATGGAAGGCGATACAACCAATTTCTACATTTACAAACAAATAGAAAATTACGAAGTCAAAACGTCTACCATTGCACGCGGAATCTCCGTTGGTGACGAACTTGAATATGCAGATGAGGTTACCTTGGGAAGAAGCATCTTAAACCGAGTTCCGTTTGAAAACTCGCTAAAAAGCTCTTAATTTTCAATTCGTATGCAACTTTCGGTCATCATTCTCAACTACAATGTACGTTACTTTTTAGAAGCCTGTATTCGCAGTGTGCAAGCCGCTATTGCGGAAATGGACGCAGAAATTATTGTAGTTGATAACAATTCGCCTGACGATAGTTGCGACATGATGCAACGCACATTTCCAGAAATTCAACTCATCGAAAATATCGAAAATGTAGGTTTCGCCAAAGCAAACAATCAAGCAGTAAAACTGGCAAAAGGCGAATATGTGTGTATCTTAAATCCTGATACAATCGTTGCCGAAGATACATTTACACAACTCATAAAATTCGCGCAAAGCAAAAAAAACGTTGGAGCTATTGGTTGCAAACTCATTGATGGAAGCGGAAAATTTCTGCCCGAAAGCAAACGAAACATTCCCACGGCGATGGTTTCTGTCAAAAAAATAATGGGCACTAAAAATTCAGGATACTATTCAAGCTTAGAAGAAAACGAAATTGGCAAAGTAGACATTCTCGTCGGTGCGTTTATGATGATGAAAAAAAGTGTGTACGACCAAGTTGGCGGATTTGACGAAGACTATTTCATGTACGGCGAAGACATTGATTTGTCGTACAAAATCAAAAAAGCGGGTTTTCAAAACTACTATTATGGCAAAACGACGGTCATTCATTACAAAGGAGAAAGTACGCTAAAAGACAAAACCTACGCCAAACGCTTTTACGGCGCCATGCAATTATTTTATAAAAAACATTTTCAACGGAATTTGGTGTATGATGTGGCGGTTACGCTTGGCGCGAGATTGATTCCGTTAGTAGCACCATCCGAAAAAAATACCCAAAAAGAAGTTCATAAATGTGTTTTTGTGAGCGATTCGGTAGAACGTTTCCAGCAAATTTCAAACCTGTATCATCCTATAAATTGCGTACGTGTTGAAAATCTGGGACATTTTTTGAGTCAACTAAAAGGTAAAAAAAAGGTTGAAATCCTCCTAGATACTCATTTTGTAAACCTAAAAGACAGTATTCAAATCTTTGAAAAACAGTTTGGATATTACAAAATATACCCAAAAAGCAGTACTTTTATCCTCGGAAGCGATTCGTCTAAAAGTAGAGGAGAAGTATTGTTACTGAACGAGTCAAAGAATGGAAGTTGAGCAAGTCGAAGTAAATTAGAAATAATTCAACAAAAAACGATATTATTTAGTATTTTCGCAAAATAAATTAAAATAACATCTTTAGATTAAGGATATGGCAAAATTTGAACTAAAACTTCCACAAATGGGAGAAAGTGTTGCAGAAGCAACAATTATATCATGGCTCAAAGAAGTTGGCGATACTATTGAAGCTGACGAAGCAGTATTAGAAATTGCAACAGACAAGGTAGATTCTGAATTACCAAGTGAAGTAGATGGTGTTTTAGTTGAAATATTACACAATGTTGACGATGTAGTAAAAGTAGGAGAAACGCTTGCAATCATTGAAACAGATGGCGAAGGAAGTGAGGAAGCAGCACCCACAGCAAAAGCTGAAGAAGTAGTAGAAACACTAGCAGCAGCAGAAGTTGCAAAAACAGTTACTGCAGCAAAAGAAACGGTAACCAACGATTTTTCAAACTCTGAAAAATTCTACTCGCCATTAGTCAAAAACATAGCAAAAGAAGAAGGCATCTCTGTAGAAGAACTCGATGCGATTGCAGGATCTGGAAAAGATGGCAGAGTGACCAAAAACGATATTCTCGATTACATAAAAAATAAAGGAACTGTACAAGTACAACCGCAAAAAACAGAAGCGCCAAAAGCAGCCGTAAAAGAAGCTGCAAAACCAGTGGCAAAATCAACACCTGCAACACTAGTTTCTGTAAATGGTGGCGATGAAATCATTGAAATGACACGTATGGGGAAACTCATTGCTCATCACATGGTGGCTTCGGTACAAACTTCGGCACACGTACAAAGTTTTGTAGAAGTAGATGTGACAAACATTTGGAACTGGCGTAAAAAGAAGAAAGCTGAGTTTGAAAAACGTGAAGGTGAAAAGCTCACATTTACGCCAATATTCATGGAAGCTGTGGCGAAAGCGTTGAAAGATTTCCCAATGATGAACATCGCTGTAAATGGTGACACGATCATCAAAAAGAAAAACATCAACTTAGGAATGGCGGCAGCATTACCAGATGGAAACCTCATTGTTCCTGTGATCAAAAATGCAGATCAGTTGAATTTAGTCGGAATGGCAAAAGCGGTCAACGATTTGGCAGGAAGAGCGAGAGAAAACAAATTGAAGCCAGATGAAATTCAAGGCGGAACGTACACAGTTACGAACGTTGGAACCTTTGGAAGCATCATGGGAACCCCGATTATCAATCAGCCACAAGTTGGAATCTTAGCGTTAGGAGCGATCCGAAAAGTACCTGCGGTGATTGAAACTCCAGAAGGCGATTTCATCGGAATTCGTTACAAAATGTTCTTATCACATTCATACGATCACAGAGTTGTAAATGGAGCGTTGGGTGGACAATTCGTAAAACAAGTTGCGGATTACTTAGAAGCGTGGGACAGCGATAGAGATATTTAGCAGTCAATATTCATATATCATATAACAGAAAGAGTTCTCAATAACGGGGACTCTTTTTTTGCTAGTTGCTAGTTTTTTGTATTGAATCACCACGCGACACTTCGAGTATTTTTCTAAGGGAAAAATGTATCGAGAAGTGCTTTGAACGTTATCTATTAATATTTAGCTTCTTTTGAGAAGTTGAATCAAGTTCAGCTTGACGAATATCATCTGTGAAATGTCAAAAAAACAAATCAACAAAATAGGAGTTTATAAGTTTATCAGTTTACGTTTTGATTCAAAAAACAGTATAAGAAAATTCGCTAACAGCGATCTACTGTTTAAGCATCTCAATAAAAGAAATCAAATTCAAACTTTCATGCAATTTTCCTTTCACAATCGCAATGGGAATGGAAGAAATCATGACATCTCGACGTTTCATTTTGGAAACGGTGTTCCAGAAAAATTCTTTAAAACGTTCACTTTCAGAAATGTTAAACGCTTTGTGCGGAATGCGATTTGCTTTCAACATGCCAATCAATTTTTCACATTTGCCACATTCTTCCTTCGTAAAAATGATTGTTTCTCCTTTGTCAATTACTTTTTCAAGAGCTTTCCAATTTCTTACGTTTTTAACTTCCACATTAACTTCTTGCAATTCATCATCAAAGGAATGAAAATAAGTATATTCAGGCGTAGCATTTTTTAAAGGAATCAAAGTTGCGAGCAATATTTTTTTCTGCGCAGGAACTTTCTTAATGACAGGTCGGTAACTGCTTCTGCGAAAGCCTTTTCCATCCACCTTAAAAAAAACTTCTTTCGCTATTTCAGTATGATTTATAGCATAAAACAAAATTTTCTTTTTCTCTTTCACTTCCACAATTTCGATAGCTTCCGATTGTGCATTCATGGAAAAATTCCAACAAAAACACAAAAAAAGACACATTACAATTGACTTCCACATACCTGTTTTCCTATGAGTGTTAAGAATAGATTAAAATAATTATTAAAACGGTAAAATAATTTTATTTGCTCTGTAATAGTGGTAAATTTACTGTTTTAAATAAAATAATGGAATTAAAACTCAAAAATCCGATCTGCTTCTTCGATTTAGAAACAACAGGTGTAGAAGTAGCGAAAGATAGAATTGTAGAAATCTCAATACTCAAAGTGTATCCTAACGGAAACAAAGAGAGCAAAACATGGTTGGTAAATCCGGAAATGCCGATTCCTCCCATGGTATCTGAAATTCACGGAATTACGGATGATAAAGTGGCGAACGAACCAACATTCAAACAACTTTCCAAAGAAATTTATAACATGATCAAGGATAGTGACTTGGCTGGTTACAACTCAGATCGCTTTGACATTCCATTGTTGGCAGAAGAACTATTGCGTGCCGAGATTGACTTTGATATGAAAAACAAAGTTTCCGTCGATGTGCAAACTATTTTTCATAAAATGGAAAAACGTACACTTTCTGCCGCGTATAAATTTTACTGTGGAAAAGAACTCGAAGGCGCACACGGAGCAGAAGCAGACACAAATGCGACGTATGAAGTGTTGAAATCGCAATTGGATCGCTATGAAGAATTGGAAAATGATGTGAAAAAGTTGAGTGAATTCACAACACGTAAAAAAACTGCCGATTTTGCAGGATTTATCATTTTTGATAAAGATGATGAGGAAATTTTCTCGTTTGGAAAGCACAAAGGAAAAAAGGTAGAAAAAGTTTTGGAAGATGAACCTGGGTATTTCGGTTGGATTCTCAACGCGAATTTTCCGTTGTACACCAAAAAAGTATTGACAGCGATTAAATTAAGAAAGTTAAACACGAAATTTTAAAAAGTAAAAACGCCCTTGAGAAAGACTGCCATCATCCTCATCACATTTTTAAATTTGAGTGTTGTCTTTGCGCAAAAAAATATGGCTGGCATCATTCTCGATGAAGAAACAAAACAACCTGTAGCGTATGCACATTTAATTATTCCTTCAGAAAAAAGAGGAACTACAGCTGATGCAGAAGGTAATTTTGAATTTACAGTTCCTGACGAATGGCTTGGGAAAATCGTAAATATATCGTGCGTAGGTTTTGAAGATAAAAAAATAGAACTCAGGCAAAAAAAGGGATTGGTTATTTACCTAAAACCTTCTCTCGAATTCTTGAGCACAGTACACATAACGCATACCGAGCGACAAAAAAGAAAACGAGTAAATCCGTTTCGCGGGAAGCAAATCATCGGTTTTGGAAATTTTAGTGGAGGTAAATATCCTTCCATGCTCGCGCGATATTATCCGTTCATTGAAAAGTTAGGCGAAGAAAACTACTTGGAAGAAGTCACCGTTTTTTTCTATAAAGACGGAAGGCACGATGCCAAATTTCGATTGCGAATTCTTTCTGCCACAGCAGACAAAATGCCAAAAGACGATTTGCTCGATCCAATACTTGTAGATGTAACCTATAAACAAGGAAGGATAAAAGCGCGCATGCCAGCAAATGGCATTGAAGTGCCGAGAGAAGGATTTTTTGTAGTGGTTGAACATTTATTCATCAAAGAAAATGTAGTAGAAGAAATTGTCAACCTACAAATGAATGATTCTGTAAGAAAGCAGAATGTAAGACTAAGACGTTACGCGCCAATTTTTACAGGTATCGTAGAAAAAGCAGGAGAATCGTTTTCGTATTACATGTCGGTCAATGGCTGGAAAAAAGTGGAAAAGTTAAAAATGCCAAAACCTAATTTTAAAGAGAATGAAATTGTCGCGCCTGCGTTTAAAGTGAAACTAACCAATTAAGTCAACAAAGTGATGTGTGAGATGCGTCACAAAAAAACATAAACATAAAAGTAAGCAGATGAAAATTATTTGCATCGGAAGAAACTATACAGAACATATTGCAGAACTTGAAAATGAAAAACCCAAAGATCCAGTCATTTTCATGAAATCGGATACGTCTATTCTATTAAAAAAACAGCCATTCTTTATTCCTGATTTTTCAGAAGAAATTCATCATGAAGTTGAAGTTTTGGTAAAAATTAATAAATTAGGAAAATATATTGATCAGAAATTTGCGCACAAATATTACAATGAAATCAGTGTAGGTATTGATTTTACAGCGCGCGACTTACAATCGAAACTCAAAGCCAAAGGATTGCCTTGGGAAAAAGCCAAAGCGTTTGACGGTTCGGCGGTTGTGGGACAATGGATTTCCAAAGATCAATTTGAAGATATCAACAACTTGAATTTCAAACTTGAAAAAAACAATGAAATCGTGCAGCAAGGCAATACGCAACAAATGTTGTGGAAAATTGACGAACTGATTGCGTATGTTTCTCAATACTTTACCTTAAAAATAGGTGACATTATCTTTACAGGAACACCTGCAGGAGTTAGGAAAGTGAATGTAAACGACCGACTGACAGGATTTTTAGAGGGACAACAATTATTTTCAATATTAGTAAAATAAAAAATGGCATATAATTTAGAAAAAATAAGCGCAATTTCTGATGGCGATCAAGACTTTATAGAAGCAGTCGTAGTAGCTTTTATTGAAGAAATTCCCGCAGATCTTATTACTTTTGAAAAAGAAGTAACTGCAAAAAACTACCACGGTATTTACCAAGTAAGTCACAAAATAAAGCCAAATTTAGACTTATTAGGCATGCAATCATCTTACGAAAAAAACTTGCAAATACTTAGTTGGGCAAAAGCAGAAACGAATATTGCAGACATCACCAATACTTTTAGTGAAGTGCAACGTAGTATCAATATGAATATTGAGCAACTAAAGAAAGAATTCAACCTAAACTAGCGTATGATTGCTGAAATAATTACGATTGGTGACGAAATTCTTATTGGACAAATTGTGGATACCAATTCGGTATTCATCTCCAAAGCATTGAATGAAATTGGAATTTCAGTACATCAAATCACTTCCATTCAAGACGAAAAACAACACATTTTAGAAGCCTTAGAAGCGGCTAGAAAAAAAGCAGACTTGGTGTTGATCACTGGTGGATTAGGTCCTACAAAAGACGATATTACCAAACATACACTTTGCGAATACTTTGAGGATACCTTGGTGAAAAATCAAGAAGTATTAACGCATATTGAAGAATTATTTGAAAAATATGTGACTTCCTCCACCATCTCTACCATGAATAGAGATCAGGCGTTAGTGCCTTCGAAAGCGCAAATATTACATAACAAATATGGAACTGCGCCAGGAATGTGGCTAGAAAAAGACAGTACCGTATTTGTGTCTATGCCAGGCGTTCCGTATGAAATGCGCGGATTGATGACACATCAAATCATTCCGAAGCTTCAAAAAGAATTTGAGCGTCCTTTTATCTATCACAAAACGATTCTTACGTATGGAATGGGCGAAAGTAGCATTGCCATGAAAATTGAACATTGGGAAAATAAGTTGCCAAATTTCATCAAACTTGCGTATTTGCCAAATGTAGGAAGAGTGCGTTTGCGACTTACAGGAAAAGGACAGGACAGAGAACATATTATCAATGCGGTAGATGATTATGCAGAAAAACTGTATCCTATAATTGGTGACATTATTAAAGGAATAGAAGGAACGAGTAACATCATCACAGAAATTGGAGATCTTTTAATTGATAAAGGGTTGAAGTTGGCTGCTGCCGAAAGTTGCACTGGCGGACGCATTGCTTCACAAATTACAGAAGAATCGGGTGTTTCTGCTTTCTTCAACGGAAGTGCAGTAACCTATGCGGTACAATCCAAAATCGATATTTTAGGCGTTCCCAAAGTACTAATAGATCGACATTCGGTTGTGAGTGCAGAAGTGGTAGAAGCGATGGCAGAAGGCGCGGCAAAAATATATCATGCAGATTATGCAATTGCTACCACAGGAAACGCAGGTCCGACCAAAGGAAACTCTGATGTTGAGGTGGGAACCGTTTTTATTGGAATTAAAACACCTAATGGAACTATTTCGCAGAGATTTAACTTTGGGCAACCGCGGGAAAAGGTCGTAAATAAAGCGGTTAACAAAGCTTTTCAAATGTTACTGGAAGAAATTTTAAAAAACAGTAACTAAATATTTGCTGAGAAAATAAAAAAATGTAAATTTGCACCTCGTTTTTGAGTAACAATATAAAGTTTAGTACAGATGTCAAGAATTTGTGAATTAACAGGAAAGAAAGCAATGGTTGGGAACAATGTGTCTCACGCAATGAATAAAACGAAACGCAAATTTAATGCGAATCTTACAAAAAAGCGTTTTTACATTCCTGAAGAAGACAAGTGGGTTACTTTGAAAGTATCTACTTCAGCATTAAAAACAATTAATAAAAAAGGAATCTCCGCTGTGCTAAAAGAAGCAAGAGCGAAAGGTTTTATCAAGTAATTCAGTCATATTATAAATACCAATAGCAATGGCGAAGAAAGGCAATAGAGTTCAAGTGATACTAGAGTGTACAGAGCACAAAGCTTCTGGACAACCAGGAACTTCTCGTTATATCACTACAAAAAATAAGAAAAATACTCCAGACAGATTAGAGATTAAAAAATTTAATCCAATCTTAAAGAGAATGACTGTTCACAAAGAAATAAAATAATAAGTCATGGCAAAGAAATCAGTAGCATCCTTACAAACAGGATCAAAAAGACTCACAAAAGCAATCAAAATGGTAAAGTCTCCAAAAACTGGAGCTTATACATTTGTAGAATCAATCATGTCACCAGATAAGGTAAACGATTGGTTAAAAAAATAAGTATACATTTTATACAAATACCAAAGCTACTTTCGAAAGAGAGTAGCTTTTTGTTTTTATACTTTTCTGCCAAATCAGACTATGACAGTTTTACAGGTTTGTGAATTGGGCAAGGTAATTGACAAGCTAACAGTATAAAATACACTGCAAAACATACGCGAATTTTAACTATCTTGTTTTGCGTTTTACACAATCAATATGATAGTGTATCAAATTAAAAATAGTACCACACATTATGAGTTTTTTTAAAAAAATATTTTCATCTGAAAAAAAGGAAACCCTCGACAAAGGTTTGGAAAAATCCAAATCAAGTTTCTTTTCTAAATTGACCAAAGCGGTTGCTGGAAAAAGCAAAGTAGATGATGAAGTTTTAGATAATTTAGAAGAAGTATTAGTCAGCAGCGATGTTGGTGTTGATACCACTTTGAAAATTATTGATCGTATAGAGGAAAGAGTTGCCAAAGATAAATACTTAGGAACTGACGAGTTGAATAAAATTCTTCGTGAAGAAATTGCAGGATTATTGTCTGAAACAAATTCTGGTGAAGAAACTGAATATACCATTCCAGCCGATAAAAAACCGTATGTGCTCATGGTGGTTGGTGTCAATGGTGTTGGAAAAACAACAACAATTGGTAAGTTAGCGTATCAATTCAACAAAAAAGGGTTGAAAGTCGTTTTAGGAGCAGCTGATACCTTTAGAGCAGCCGCGATTGACCAATTGGAAGTTTGGGCAGATAGAGTAGGTGTCCCACTTGTAAAACAAAGCATGGGAAGCGATCCAGCTTCTGTAGCGTTTGATACTTTAAAATCGGGTGTGGCACAAGATGCTGACGTCATTATTATTGATACTGCAGGACGTTTGCACAATAAAGTCAACTTGATGAAAGAATTGACGAAAGTCAAAAAAGTAATGCAAAAAGTAATTGACGACGCTCCACATGACGTTTTATTAGTGTTAGATGGTTCTACAGGGCAAAATGCTTTTGAACAGGCCAAACAATTTACAGCGGCAACAGAAGTTACGACATTAGCGGTTACAAAGTTAGATGGAACTGCCAAAGGAGGTGTTGTCATCGGAATTTCTGATCAATTCCAAATTCCAGTAAAATATATTGGCGTTGGTGAAGGTATTGAAGATTTACAAGTATTCAATAAATTTGAATTCGTAGATTCATTCTTTAAAAAATAATAAGTCTCAGACTTACAACAATAATGCACAACAAAAAAGCTGCAAGTTCCTAGAAACTTGCAGCTTTTTTTTATATTATTTTTGTCTATTACAATTTCGTCAATCGAATTACTACTTCTGATAAAGGCGCATTGACACACATGATACTTCCTGTATCTTCTACAAATCGAATGTCAATCGTAGTATCATCAACCAAGTTGTAAGCTGTTGGTGTTGCCATTCCTTGACCTAACAAAACATTGTCGCCACCGCAGTTAAAGTTCGTATCTTGATCGTCGGTAACAGTTATGGTTCCATCACAATTTAAAGTAAAATTAAAAGTCATGGTTGGTTGTGTATTCATCACATCCAAATTAGCCAAATACTTTACCGTAATGCTTCGTTCGGTATCAGAAACGCTTACAATATCTACCGTTGCAGAATCTCCAAAAATGAGTTCATCTGTATTTCCAATCTCTTCATACGTGTACATTCCAGTATAACCAAGTGCTGGTGTTATTACATTTCCTCCGAAGCCCAACCAAGGACTTTGTGTCGTTGTGCTACATAAAGTTCTAACAGCAAATGCATATTCTGTACTTGGGCATAATCCATTGGCTGTGAAATTGGAATTATTAACCGTAACAATTGTTCCCGTTTCTGGCGTAAAAGTTGCAGCTTCACCATAACTTACTTCCCAAGTAGTTTGTGAATTTGAGTCCCAATCAACAGAAACTGAATTCTGCGTCACCGTATCATATACTAAATTTAAAGGAGGCAAACATGTTGCAAATCTGTAAGGTCCAGAAAATGCACTAAAACTTCCTGTTTGATCTCCATCAGTAACTGCATTACAATTAGCTCTTACATAAAATTCATATTCGCTATTTGGTTGTAAATTCGTTACAGGATATTGAGAGTTATTTCCAGTGGCAAACGCATCTGCTTCTTCCAAATTAAATCCTGTCAATCCAAATTTTACTTCCCAAGCAATTTCACTTCCGCCTGGCATCCAAGTTAATAAAGCGGTAGTTTGCGTAATATCAGTAGCGCCTAAATCGGTAGGTGCTGGACACGAAGTTGTAAATGCTACAGGACCAAACCATTCGTTGTTGGCTAAATCACAATCAGACTTTACATAAAACTCATACGTAGTCTGTGAAGACAAAAGATTGATGTTGGCACTCGTCATGGTAGTATTGATAATAGTACCTGCATCTGGATCGAATCCTGGCGTTCCCCAAGAAGCGGTCCACGCAACACCAGTAACGGGCAAACATTCACCTGCTTCATTAACAGTTCCGCACCAATTAAGTCTGGCTGAATTACTTGTAATATCTGAAGCAAAAGAAGCAGCAACAGTTTGGCAAGGTTGTATTATCTCTGGAATTTGTACCTCATCTGAGCATGAGTATACAAATCCGATCAGTAGAAGTAAAACTACTTTTCTCATAAAATTTTTTTTTCGTGTATGACAAATATATAAAAACAATAATGAGTATGACATTTAGAAGCTAAAAAAACAAGAATTCCAAACCGTTAAACTTTTTGATTGTATCTTTATATCCTTAAATAACGCATCAAAATGAAGAAAATTATATTCGTACTCGCTCTATTTTCGTCAATAGCTTGTCATACCCAAAAAAAAGTACAAAGTGAAAATGATATTTCTGATATCAGTGTCAAAGAATTTAGAGAATTTAAAGTATTAGATTCTAAAAATATTGAAAATCAAGATGTTTGGGCTGTAGTTTCCAAGCAAATGACAGATTTTACAGAAGCAGATTACCAACGGTTAAAACCATATATCCTCGAAAAAAATATCCTAGAATTGCAAGAAAGTCGCACACAAAGAATTTTTACTTACGAAGAATTGGTTAAATTTTACTTGTACAGGATCAAAAAATACGATCGAGACAACGATTTGTCGTTAAATTCTGTCATTAGTATCAATCCTAATATTATTGCAGTAGCAAAACAACGCGATCGCGATTTTCTAAACAAAAAACTAAAGCCGCTTATTTTTGGAATGCCCATTTTGTTAAAAGACAATATCAACACCGAAAATATGCCAACAACAGCAGGTGCAGTTGCATTAAAAAATAACATGACCAATGATGCGTTTATCACAAAACGATTAAAAGATGATGGTGCCATCATTCTTGGAAAGGCAAATTTAAGTGAATGGGCATACTTTTTCTGTGGCGATTGTCCAAGCGGATACAGTGCCATTGGCGGACAAACCTTAAATCCGTACGGAAGAAAAATATACGATACGGGCGGATCAAGTTCTGGAAGTGGGGTTTCAGTGGCAGCAAACTTTGCCGTAGCAGCTGTCGGAACGGAAACAGCAGGTTCCATTCTATCGCCTGCAAGTCAAAACTCTGTTGTGGGACTCAAACCAACCATCGGATTATTAAGTCGTTCAGGAATTGTACCCATTTCAAGTACGCTAGATACACCAGGTCCAATGACTAAAAATGTGGTGGACAATGCCATTCTTTTAGCAACTTTGTACGGATATGACAATACCGATAGTAAAAGCAAATCGTTTAAGTACCATGGAAGTTACTATTACAATACCATCAAAAACGGAAATGCAACGCTCAAAGGAAAACGTTTTGGTGCGATCAAACGTTTGTTGGAAGATTCTTTGTATGTAGCGGCCATTGAAGTATTCAAAAAGCAAGGTGCTGAAATCATCGAAATTGAAACGCCACAAGTAGGTTTGCCAAAGTTTATCAATTTGTTGAATTTGGATATGAAAAAAGATTTGCCAGACTATTTTGCAACACATGGAAACAAAGCATTATCCTTCAAATCAGTGCAGGATGTGATCGATTTCAACAAAAAAGATTCCGTGAACGCTATGCCATACGGACAAAAATTATTCTATGGAATTGTCAGCGACAAGGCTTCCAAAAAAGTATTCTCAGACATGAAACAAACCTTGCATGAAAATGGAAAAACCTTTTTTAACACACCAATGAACGAACACAATTTGGACGGCGTTTTATCCATTAACAACTATCATGCGGCGTACGCGGCAGTCGCGGAATATCCAGCGTTAACCGTTCCGATGGGCTACACAGAAAAAGGGGAGCCAAAAGGATTGACTTTTATCGGAAAACCGTTTACGGAGAATCAATTATTAGCGTTTGCGTATGTATACGAGCAAGCTTCCAAAAAGCGAAAAGCACCTAAAACGTATAATTAATGTGATTTCTATGATATAAATAAATTCATATTAAATTGATTTTCAAATAATTGCGTAAAATTTCAAATCGAGCGCAGTCAAGATAACTTGGAGTTTGAAAATGTCTTATTTGTAACAATACTTCAATTTCAGAACCTTTTTTGGAAGCTTGCGAGCACTTATACCAATTTGCACATAAAATGATGTTTATAAACTCGTTCATTTGGCAGTTTAGTTCTTTGCAAATACTTTCCGTAGCTAAGGCTATGCAAACCTTTCACAGCATCCTATACTGCCAAAGTAACTTCGTATCCAAAACACCATTTTAAATGTAAATTGGTATTACTTCCTTTAAGTTGCTTGGGAAATAAATTAAAGTAACCTAATAATTACGGTTTTCACGTAATTATCTAATTTTTAAATATTTTTTTGAAGTAATTTTTTGCTAATAAGCAAAAAATTGCCATATTTACGAATAAGAGTTAATAGTTTTATCATCTTTTGATAAACTCCTGTAACTTTTCCTAAAGATCTCTCCCCTATAAAATAATTACTATAAAGAACTTCATGTGAGTGAGGGAAGCGAAGCTTTGCTCTAAGTTTAAATTTTGCATTGTTATGAATTTTATAATTGGTTGGTATATATTATACGTGAAATCTCGTTGTGAGAAAAAAGTATATGAGTCGTTAAAAGATATTTCTTTAGAATCTTTTTTACCGCAAACTAAAACAATAAAACAGTGGAGTGATAGAAAGAAAATAATTGTTAAACCACTATTCCCATCTTATGTTTTTGTGAATGTTAATTCTTCTTTAGAATTCCATAAAGCATTATCTGTAAATGGAGCTTGTACATATATCCGATTTGGAAAAGAGTATGCAAGGGTAACTGAAAAAGAAATCAACCAACTAAAGTTACTTATTGGAGATAAGAATATTTCAGATATAGAAACTCATGCAGAACTCCCTAAAATCGGTGAAGTTAAAAAAATTACTTATGGTCCTCTAAATGGATTAGATTGTGAAATTATTAAAGCAGATAATCACAACAAAATTATAGTTCGAATTGACTCATTACAGCAGAATATAATGGCAACAATACCATCTTATATTTTATCAAAAACATCTATTATATGATCAAGAATAGAGTTTTTTCTCTTCAAAAATATCTATGGCTTGATCAAAAATTAACTCCAGAATCTCCTAAATATAATATAGGAGGATATGCTGTTATCAAAGGAAATGTAGATTGTTATTTATTTAAAAAAGCGATCTCTGCATTCGCCGATAAGCATGTTATTTTAAAGAGTTTTTTTCGTGAAGCAGAAGGCATCCCGTTTTCTTTAGTAAATGAAAAACCTTTTGAAGAAGATATTCACTGTTTTGAAAAAAATGGTGTAAAGGAAGCAATACATTTAATTCAAAAAGACTTTAAACAATCTTTTAATGTAAGTACAGAAAAAAGATTATTTCGTATTTGGCTTATAAAAACCAGTCCCAATACGTTTATCTGGTACACAAAATTGCATCACCTAATAGCTGATGGGTATTCTTTTCAATTATTATTTAATGGAGTTAGTAGTAATTATAAAGCATTGACAGGTGAAACCATTCTTCAAAACGATTCTAAACCTAAAGAATTTAGGCAATGTGTAAAAGAAGAAGAAGAATATTACAAATCAAAAGGCTACTTAAACGACCAAGAATATTGGAAAAATAAATATACAACCTTTCCAGAACTAATTTTTAATCAACAACATCAAGAGAATAAGTTCTATGATAAAGAAATATATTTGCCAGAGGAATATCTTCAGAAGATACAATTACTCTCTAAAGAAGAAAGAGTAAGTGTATTTCATATTTTGTTGGCAAGCTTTTCAATTGTTCTTTCAAAATTTTACTACACGGAAGAGATAAACATAGGAACTCCTATCCTTAATAGACTCAGCAGATCGGACAGAAAGGTTTTTGGTCCTTTCATTAATTTACTTCCTTTACAAATACAATTACGCGAAGATATCTCTTTTTTAGAGTTTGTAAAACAAATAAAAAGTGAAGCTTTTAGCATGCTCAGGCATCAAAAGTTTCAGCAAGCAGAAATTCTTAAAGCCTTATCTTACGAAGGAAATAGGCTTTACGACGTCAGGGTGTCTTATGAGAGTTTTGATTATCAAAAAACCTTTTCTGATTTCGAAGCTGAAATTATAGCTTTGTCCAACTACAGCGAAGAAGATCCAATATCGGTTCATATCATGGATTATAATACCGAAGGGTTAAAATTCCGCTTTGATATTAACGGTAGCCATGTGGAAGAATACATTGCAGATGAATTTATAAAGTCTCTAGAATATATTCTTAAAAATACGACTACTCTACTTGAGGAGAAATTGAAGGATATTACTATTACTACTTCAGAACAAATAGAAGAAGTAAAAAGTATTTCAGTAGGTAAAATTAGTACGCGTAAGAATAGAAGTTTTCCAGAACTCTGGAAAGAAAATAATAATCAATTTTCATCAAATAAAGCCTTAATTTATAACGATCAAGAATTAAGCTATAATGAAGTTGATAAAAAAATAACATCCATTTCTAATTACCTTCAAGAGTATGGTATTAAAAAAGGAAATCGTGTTGGTGTTTTATTAGATAGGTCTATAAATATTATTCCCACAATATTAGGAATATTACAGTCGGGCGCAACGTATGTTCCCATAGACAAAACTTTTCCTGATGAAAGGAAGAAATTCATTATTGAAGATAGTGACATTAAATTGTTGCTTACCGATAATCCTACGGTTCAATGTTCTTGTGATGCTGTTTTGATTCAAACTATTCTTGAAAACAAAACACCAAAAATATCCAACGAAATTACAATTCTGCCAGAAGATGAGGCATATATAATTTACACCTCAGGTTCTACAGGAAAACCTAAAGGTGTATCTATTACGCATGAATCATTAATTGATTACACAACAACTTTTTCAGAGTATTTTACCTTAAATGTGTCTGATTGTGTAATTCAACAATCCGCTTTTGTATTTGATACTTCAATAGAAGAAATATTCCCTATACTGAGTGTCGGCGGAACATTAGTTATTTCAAAAAAACCTAAAGATTTCCATAAATTAGTACAAGAATGTAGTACTCATAAAGTGACGCTTCTGAGTACTAATCCATTTGTGGTCAATTATTTAAATGACCATCTAAAGAACTATACGCTTTCGCTAAAAACCCTTATAAGTGGTGGTGATGTGTTAAAAAGAGAGCAAGTATTAAACTTATTAGACACGGTTAATGTATATAATACTTATGGACCAACCGAAAGTACAGTTTGTGCTACCTATCATAAAGTTGCAAAAGAAGATAATATACTTCCTATTGGTAAGCCAATCTCTAATAGAAAGGTATTTATTGTAAAAAACAATCAATTATTGCCTAAAGGGACACTTGGAGAAATTGTTTTGGGAGGAAAAGGATTGTCAAATCATTATATAAATAATGAAGTATTAACAAAATCGTTATTTGTTGAAATTAATGGAGAACGCGTATATAAAACGGGTGATTTAGGCCAATGGAATCAACATGGTGAGCTCATTTTTTATGGCAGAAAAGACACGCAGCTAAGCTTTAGAGGCTATCGAATTGAAGCTAGTGAAATAGAACAAACCATCAAATCTATTGATGCTTCAATTAATAATTGTCATGTTACCATAAAAGAGTTACAAAGTTTGCCCTCACTTATAGCGTATGTGTCAAGTAATAATAGACTAGACAATAATTATTTATTAATCGAGATTAAGAAAAAATTACCCTCGTATATGATTCCAAATCATATCGTGGTTCTTGATAAATTGCCACTAAATACGAGTGGAAAAGTTGACATTGAAAAATTACCATTACCTAAAAACACTGCTGAAAACAAGGAAATTATTCTTCCTTCAACCGCATTAGAAAAAGAAATAGCAGATATTTGGAAAGAGCTTTTAAATATTAACAAAATAGGTATCCATACAAAGTTTTTTGAATTAGGAGGACATTCTCTGCTTGCAAACCAATTTATTGGAACCATAAGAGAAAAAAGAAACCAAGATATTTCACTAAAAGAATTTTATGAAGCTCCCACAATACATGAAATTGTTAAGGTCATAAAATCAAAAGAAGTTTCTTACGAATTCCAATTACAAAAAGCTCCCGAACAGGAATTGTATCCATTATCCTATCCACAGGAACGATTATGGTTTTTAGATCAACTAAATCAAGAGAACAAATCTTACTACGTTCCTAGAGCCATTAAGATGACTGGAAAGTTGGACATTAATCGAATCCGACGCGCATTTACGCTGTTAACAGAAAAACATGAGGTTTTAAGAACTGTTTTTCCAGTAATTGATGGTGTTCCTTATCAGAAAATTTTAGAACCATTTGAATTTCAAGTGCCTCTCATTTCTTTAGAGCATTTAGTGCCAGAAGAGCAGGATGAAGCACTAAAGGACTTCATTTTTGAAGAAGGAAATACATTTTTTGACTTAGAAAACGGCCCGTTATTGCGAATTACCATTCTCAAAAGATCTGAAGAAGATCAAGTGTTAGTTTTGTGCGAACACCACTTAATTCACGATGGATGGACACAGGGAATTCTGTTAAGAGAATATATTAATATTTATACTGAACTAATGCAGGATGAGAACTATAGAGTGACGATTCCTGAATTGCAGTTTAAAGACTTCTCATATTGGCAAAAAGGGTTTTTTGACGATCAAAGATTGACAAAACACATGGCTTTTTGGAAACAAAAATTAGAAGGACATATCCCCGTATTACCACTTCCTCAAAAAGCAAAAAGACCAAAACTAATTACCGGAAATGGCAAACTATTGATCAAAACGATTAATGCAGAGTTATCTGATAAAATACGTGACTACAGTATAAACAACGGTGCTACTTTGTTCATCACGATGATGACAGCCTTTAAGCTTACCCTAAGTAGATTTAGTAATGAAACAGACATTTGTGTTGGAACTGCCGTAGCTAACAGACGCTTGATATCTATAAAAAATATATTAGGAATGGTCATTAATACCATTACCCTAAGAACAAAATTTGAAGATTCAGATACTTTTACAGATGCTCTTGAAAAAGTAAAAGAAACATGCTTTGAAGCCTATACCTACGAAGACACACCATTCGGAAAAGTAGTGGAACATGTCGCTCCAAAAAGAAGTTTAGGGATAATGCCATTGTTCCAGTATATTTTTAGTTTCATGAATACACCTTCAAGAAACTTGTTCTTACCAGATATGGATCTTGAAATTTTAGACTCACATAATTTATCTGCCAAATTTGATATCAATGTAGTAGTGGTTACGCCATACGAGCAAGCGTTGCTCGAAGGAATGGAAGAAACTGACAGAACTATTATTGTTGAATGGGAATATAATAGTGATATATATGCAGAGAATACCATGTGGCAAATGCTTGATTCGTACTTTGAAATCTTGGAAGCATTGGTCACCACTCCAAAAATTTCTTACAAGCAACTTCCATGTATGACTCAAGAGCAAGAAAAAGAGCTTTTGATAGACTTTAATAACACAGCTAAACCTATACAAGATCATACTATTATAGACCTGTTCAAAATGCAGGTTAAAAAGAATCCTGATACCATAGCAGTAGTATACGAAGATCGAAAAATTACTTATAGAGAATTGGACGAATATTCCAATGAATTAGCCAATTTCGTTCTATCACAAGGAACAGTAGAGAAGGAAAACATCATTGGAATTTTATTAGATCGAAGTGAGAGGATTGTAATTAGTATGTTGGCAGTGCTTAAGGCTGGATGTGCTTATGTATCTATTGATCAATCATTCCCAGATAAGCGCATTGAATATATCATAGAAGACAGTAATTGTCAAATTGTTATTGATGAAAAATATCTAAAAAAATTCCAATCTTCAAAGAAAGATGCAACTGTATTAAAAAATGAAATCAACTCAACTCAACTAGCTTATATCATTTATACCTCAGGTTCTACGGGACAACCTAAAGGCGTAATGATTGAACATAAGAATTTAGTAAATTTCTTAGATGATTATCAGTTAGAAATATCAAATACCACACTTACATGTAAGACTATTTTTGATGTCTCTGTATTTGAAATTATGGGATCATTAACCTCAGGTAGTACTTTATTCATTCCAAATGAAGAGGTTGTATATAACCCAAAGGAGTATGCGGATTATCTATTTGAGAATAAAATTTCGCACTGTTATATTCATCCAATGCATTTAAAAGAAATTTCTAATCAATTGGCTACGTATGATGAGGTTTATTTGAAAAAAATATTGATTGGAGTTGAAGGAATTCAACCGACAGCAATTGAATGGTATCATAAAAACAAAGTGGAAATAGTCAATGCGTATGGACCAACAGAAAGTACTATTTGCGCCACCAACATGAAAGTTGATAGTATAAAGGCTATCAAAACTCCATACATTCCAATTGGAACACCTTTAAGTAATTACCAAATATACATCCTAGACTCTTACAACCACACTTTACAACCCAAGGGAGTTATAGGGGAATTATGTATTTCTGGAGCTGGATTATCACGAGGTTACTTACATCAACCTGAACTCACAGCCGAGAAGTTTATATCACATCCTTTTAGAAAAGGCGAACGACTCTACAAAACGGGAGATTTAGCCCGATGGTTGCCTGATGGAAACTTAGAGTTTTTAGGAAGAAAAGACACGCAGGTAAAACTCAGAGGTTATCGCATTGAACTCGGAGAGATTGAATACGCATTGAATCAACAAACTGACGTAGATGCTACTGTAGTTGTAGTACAAGAGGAAGGTCAAGACAAATACTTGGTTGCTTATCTAGTAACAGAAAGCGCGATTGATTCAACAAACCTTAAAGAAACACTTCGTTCTTATCTTCCAGAATATATGATTCCGCAGTACTTTATGAAACTGGAAGCCTTACCACTCACTTCTAATGGTAAGATTGATAGAAAAGCACTGCCAAAAGTTTCAATAGAAGGTTTAGGCGAAAGGGAATATATTGCTCCAAGTACTGAAACAGAAAGAAAACTTGCAGAAATTTGGCAAGAAGTTCTAGGAGTAGATAAAGTTGGAATCACCGATAACTTCTTTGAACTAGGCGGACATAGTTTAAAGATTACTCAACTGATCAATAAGATTAACAAAGAACTGCAAAGTAGTCTTACGGTACAACAAGTTTTTGTTTCCCCAACCATTAAAGGACTCAGTAAAGAAATTACCACTACCAATTACAAATCCATTCCCAAAGCACCAGTTCAGGAATTGTATCCTTTAACTTCGTCACAAGGTAGACTTTGGGTATTAAGTCAGTTTGAAGGTGGCGGACAAGCCTACAACATTCCAGGAGTTTTAAAGATGGAAGGAAGTTTGGATGCTACGGCTTTAGAATTATCTTTCCGCTATTTAATAGAACGCCATGATAGTTTGCGAATGTATTTTGTGGAAAAAGATGGAGAAGTCTATCAAAAGATACTTTCAGCAAAAGGATTAAACTTTACCCTTGACAAGCAACAAATCAATCAAGAGGAACTAGAGGCAAAAATAGCATCATTCTACCAAGAAGAATTCGATCTAAGTAAAGCACCACTACTAAGTGCAAGGCTACTTGAAGTATCAAAGGATCAATACTACTTATTATTTGCCATTCATCATATCATCGGCGATGGTTGGTCTATGGAAGTACTCACCAAAGAATTGATGCAAGTGTACAAGCAGCTTATCAATCAAGAAGAAGTAACACTTTCTAAACTTACTATCCAATATCAAGATTATGTAGTTTGGAGTCAAAGTAAGGAGCAACAAGCGGCAATTCAAAAACAAGAAGATTACTGGCTTGAAAAGTTTACAGGAGAACTTCCAGTATTAGCACTGCCAAGTTACCAAAGACGTCCACTGGTAAAAACCTACAACGGAAGCACCAAGCACTATAGTTTTGGCAAAGAACTAAGTGAGAAACTCAATCAGTTCAGTAAAGCGCAAGGCGCTACCTTGTATATGACGCTACTGGCAGGCGTGAATGGACTATTATACAGATACACCAATCAAAGTGATATCATCATAGGCGCTCCAATTGCAGGACGTTCCCACGAAGCTTTAGAGCATCAAGTAGGATTGTATCTGAACACACTTGCGATACGAACGAGGTTCGAAGGCAATAACAGTTTCAAAGAGTTGGTAGAAACCCAAAAAGAAACACTAGTAGAAGCCTACACAAACCAAGACTATCCATTTGATTCATTAATAGAAAAGCTCAAATTGAAGCGTGATACTTCAAGATCGGCACTATTTGATGTGATGGTCGTATTGCAAAACCAAAGAGAAACAGCGGTTGCCTTAGAAGGCTTGCACATCACTCCTTACAGCGATATTGAAAGAGACGTGAGTAAGTTTGACATCAGCTTCTCTTTTACAGAAGATACAGAAGGCATCCATCTACGTTTAGAATACAATAATGACATCTACGATGCGCAACTGATTGACCAATTATACCATCACTTGGAACAATTCATCACTTCTGCACTAGAGCATCAAGAAGAGAGTATTCAATCTTTAACAATTTTATCTCAAGAAGAAGAGACACAACTATTAGCGACCTTCAATGACACTAAGGTAGTGTATCCAAAGGATAACACTGTGATTGATTTGTTCAGAGAGCAAGTAGCAAAGACGCCAGAAGCTACAGCTATTATTGATGATACAGAAATACTGACTTATCAAGAGTTGGAGGATTTATCCAATGCCATGGCAAACGATCTGCTATCAAATACAACGATAGAGAACGAATCCTTAATTGGCGTAGCATTAGAAAGGAGTGAATGGCTCATTGTAAGTCTGTTGGCGATATTGAAAACAGGTGGCGCTTATGTGCCAATAGATCCAACATATCCGCAACAGCGAAAAGATTACATCAAACACGATAGTCAATGTATATTGACAATTACAGAAGAATACCTTAATGAATTTAAAACTAAGGAAAAAGACACGCGGATTCCCAAGGTAGCAATCAGTTCTGATCAATTAGCTTATGTAATTTATACCTCAGGCTCTACAGGACACCCCAAAGGCGTGCTTATTGAGCATAAAAGTGTGACATCACTCATTCAGTGGTCTAAGAACACCTTTGATGCCAAGGAAGTTGATATTATTTATTTTACAACTTCTTACAGTTTTGATCTTTCGGTATATGAAGTATTTTACTCTTTGTGCTCCGGAAAGAAAGTACGAGTTTTAGAAGATGCAACGCAGATTCCTAAATATCTAAAAGAAGATAGCAATGTACTAATCAATACAGTACCATCTGTTGTACACTCATTAATAAGTCAGAATATAGACTTAAATGTTGTGCAAGTTTTAAACATGGCAGGAGAAATCATTCCACCAAAGTTTACTAAAGAATTACCACTTTCCAAAATGGACGTATATAATTTATACGGACCGTCAGAAGACACTACTTACAGCACCTATTTCAAATTGCAAGAGACTTCCAAAGAGTCTATCTCGATTGGTGTACCAATAGCTAATACACAAGTATTCATACTTTCAGAGAATCAAGCATTACAACCTATAGGAGTAACAGGCGAGTTGTGTATTTCTGGAGCGGGATTATCACGAGGTTACTTACATCAACCCGAACTTACAGCCGAGAAGTTCATTGCTCATCCTTATAAATCAGGTGAACGATTATACAAAACAGGCGATTTAGCACGATGGCTACCTAATGGAAACTTAGACTTTCTAGGAAGAAAGGATACTCAAGTAAAACTAAGAGGTTATCGTATTGAACTTGGAGAGATTGAACACAAGCTAACTCAGGTTTCTGGAATATCTGAAGCCTTAGTAGATGTAATTGACTATCAAAATGATAGATATCTTACAGCACTTGTGGTGAGTAAATTAGATATAAACAAGGAAAATTTAAAAGCATCCCTTCGCTCTGAACTACCCGAATATATGGTGCCTAATTTCTTCCAAAGAGTTGATAAATTACCTTTAACTCCAAATGGAAAAGTAGATCGAAAGGCTGTCGCACTCACTGTTGATAAATTTACTTCACAAGAATATGTAGCTCCAAGAAATAAAACAGAAGAAACTTTAGTAGCTATTTGGGAAGATATTCTTAAAGTTGAAAACATAGGAATTCAAGATGATTTCTTTGAGTTAGGCGGACATAGCTTGAAAGTTATTGCTATAAGAAATCGAATCAAACAAGAATTTGATATTGAACTCCAAGTAAAAATGTTCTTTAATAAACCAACAATACAAAGTATTTCTGAAGTTATCAAAGTAATCTCCTTAAATGTAAATAACAGTGAAAATTATGAAGAAATCACCATCTAAAATTTTTTAAATAATATTGGAATTAATAAAAAAACTTATTGAACTCGGAGTTCAACTACGAGAAGAAAATGGAGAACTAAAAGTTGCAGCTCCTAAGGGTGCTTTAACACCTGAATTGATTAATAAAATCAGAGCAGAAAAAAAACAACTTTTAAGTTTACTTGCACATACAAGTCATAAATCCATTCCCAAAGCACCAGTTCAGGAATTGTATCCTTTGACTTCGTCACAAGGTAGACTTTGGGTATTAAGTCAGTTTGAAGGTGGCGGACAAGCCTACAACATTCCAGGAGTTTTAAAGATGGAAGGAAGTTTGGATGCTACGGCTTTAGAATTATCTTTCCGCTATTTAATAGAACGCCATGATAGTTTGCGAATGTATTTTGTGGAAAAAGATGGAGAAGTCTACCAAAAGATACTTTCAGCAAAAGCATTAAACTTTACCCTTGACACGCAACAAATCAGTCAAGAGGAACTAGAGGCAAAAATAGCATCATTCTACCAAGAAGAATTCGATCTAAGTAAAGCACCACTACTAAGTGCAAGGCTACTTGAAGTATCAAAGGATCAATACTACTTATTATTTGCCATTCATCATATCATCGGCGATGGTTGGTCTATGGAAGTACTCACCAAAGAATTGATGCAGGTGTACAAGCAGCTCATCAATCAAGAAGAAGTAACACTTTCTAAACTTACTATCCAATATCAAGATTATGTAGTTTGGAGTCAAAGTCAGGAGCAACAAGCGGCAATTCAAAAACAAGAAGATTACTGGCTCGAAAAGTTTACAGGAGAACTTCCAGTATTAGCACTGCCAAGTTATCAAAGACGTCCACTGGTAAAAACCTACAACGGAAGCACCAAACACTATAGTTTTGGCAAAGAACTAAGTGAGAAACTCAATCAGTTCAGTAAAACGCAAGGCGCTACCTTGTATATGACGTTACTGGCAGGTGTGAATGGACTATTATACAGATACACCAATCAAAATGATATCATCATAGGCGCTCCAATTGCAGGACGTTCCCACGAAGCTTTAGAGCATCAAGTAGGATTGTATCTGAACACACTCGCGATACGAACGAGGTTCGAAGGCAATAACAGTTTCAAAGAGTTGGTAGAAACCCAAAAAGCGACACTCGTAGAAGCCTACACAAACCAAGACTATCCATTTGATTCATTAATAGAAAAGCTCAAATTGAAGCGCGATACTTCAAGATCGGCACTATTTGATGTGATGGTCGTATTGCAAAACCAAAGAGAAACAGCAGTTGCCTTAGAAGGCTTGCACATCACTCCTTACAGCGATATTGAAAGAGACGTGAGTAAGTTTGATATCAGCTTCTCTTTTACAGAAGATACAGAAGGCATTCATCTACGTTTGGAATACAATAATGACATCTACGATGCGCAACTGATAGACCAATTATACCATCACTTGGAACAATTCATCACTTCTGCACTAGAGCATCAAGAAGAGAGTATTCAATCTTTAACAATTTTATCTCAGGAAGAAGAGACACAACTATTAACAACCTTCAATGACACTAAGGTAGCGTATCCAAAGGACAAAACTGTGATTGATTTGTTCAGAGAGCAAGTAGCAAAGACGCCAGAAGCTACAGCTATTATTGATGATACAGAAATACTGACTTATCAAGAGTTGGAGGATTTATCCAATGCCATGGCAAACGATCTGCTATCAAATACAACGATAGAGAACGAATCCTTAATTGGCGTAGCATTAGAAAGAAGTGAATGGCTCATTGTAAGTCTGTTGGCGATATTGAAAACAGGTGGCGCTTATGTGCCAATAGATCCAACATATCCGCAACAGCGAAAAGATTACATCAAACACGATAGTCAATGTATATTGACAATTACAGAAGAATACCTAAGTGAATTTAAAACTAAGGAAAAAGACACGCGGATTCCCAAGGTAGCAATCAGTTCTGATCAATTAGCTTATGTAATTTATACCTCAGGTTCTACAGGACAACCCAAAGGCGTACTTATTGAGCATAAAAGTCTAGTCAATCTTTGCTTTTGGCACAAAAATGAATACAATCTTAATAACAATAGCAGAGCAACATTATACGCTTCTATGGCTTTTGATGCCTCTGTTTGGGAAACTTTTCCCTACCTCTGTTTTGGAGGTTGTTTATTTCCAATATCAGACAATGAAATTCGACTAAATACCTCGCGTTTATCTGCATTTCTTGGACTAAACAAGATTACACATTGTTTTTTATCTCCAAAAGTTGTTCAAGAATTAGAGACCACATCTTTACCCAAAGGATTAAAGATATTGGCTGGAGGAGAAGCATTAACCATTCAAAATGTTGAAGGTTGTGAATTATACAATAATTATGGTCCAACTGAAAATACAGTAGTTGCCTCTAATTACAGTGTATCTAAAGATGATAATTCTCCTGTACTTATAGGTAAACCTATAGCAAATACACACATATACATCCTAGACTCTTACAAGCACACTTTACAACCCAAGGGAGTTATAGGGGAATTATGTATTTCTGGAGCTGGATTATCACGAGGTTACTTACATCAACCTGAACTCACAGGCGAGAAGTTCATATCTCATCCTTTTAGAAAAGGCGAACGACTCTACAAAACGGGAGATTTAGCCCGATGGTTGCCTGATGGAAACTTAGAGTTTTTAGGAAGAAAAGACACGCAGGTAAAACTCAGAGGTTATCGCATTGAACTCGGAGAGATTGAATACGCATTGAATCAACAAACTGACGTAGATGCTACTGTAGTTGTAGTACAAGAGGAAGGTCAAGACAAATACTTGGTTGCTTATCTAGTAACAGAAAGCGCGATTGATTCAACAAACCTTAAAGAAACGCTTCGTTCTTATCTTCCAGAATATATGATTCCGCAGTACTTTATAAAACTGGAAGCCTTACCACTCACTTCTAATGGTAAGATTGATAGAAAAGCACTGCCAAAAGTTTCAATAGAAGGTTTGGAAGAAAGGGAATATATTGCTCCAAGTACTGAAACAGAAAGAAAACTTGCAGAAATTTGGCAAGAAGTCTTGGGAGTAGATAAAGTTGGAATCACCGATAACTTCTTTGAACTAGGCGGACATAGTTTAAAGATTACTCAACTGATCAATAAGATTAACAAAGAACTGCAAAGTAGTCTTACGGTACAACAAGTTTTTGTTTTCCCAACCATTAAAGGACTCAGTAAAGAAATTACCACTACCAATTACAAATCCATTCCCAAAGCACCAGTTCAGGAATTGTATCCTTTAACTTCGTCACAAGGTAGACTTTGGGTATTAAGTCAGTTTGAAGGTGGCGGACAAGCCTACAACATTCCAGGAGTTTTAAAGATGGAAGGAAGTTTGGATGCTACGGCTTTAGAATTATCTTTCCGCTATTTAATAGAACGCCATGATAGTTTACGAATGTATTTTGTGGAAAAAGATGGAGAAGTCTACCAAAAGATACTTTCAGCAAAAGCATTAAACTTTACCCTTGACAAGCAACAAATCAATCAAGAGGAACTAGAGGCAAAAATAGCATCATTCTACCAAGAAGAATTCGATCTAAGTAAAGCACCACTACTAAGTGCAAGGCTACTTGAAGTATCAAAGGATCAATACTACTTATTATTTGCCATTCATCATATCATCGGCGATGGTTGGTCTATGGAAGTACTCACCAAAGAATTGATGCAGGTGTACAAGCAGCTTATCAATCAAGAAGAAGTAACACTTTCTAAACTTACTATTCAATATCAAGATTATGTAGTATGGAGTCAAAGTCAGGAGCAACAAGCGGCAATTCAAAAACAAGAAGATTACTGGCTCGAAAAGTTTACAGGAGAACTTCCAGTATTAGCACTGCCAAGTTACCAAAGACGTCCACTGGTAAAAACCTACAACGGAAGCACCAAGCACTATAGTTTTGGCAAAGAACTAAGTGAGAAACTCAATCAGTTCAGTAAAGCGCAAGGCGCTACCTTGTATATGACATTACTGGCAGGTGTGAATGGACTATTATACAGATACACCAATCAAAGTGATATCATCATAGGCGCTCCAATTGCAGGACGTTCCCACGAAGCTTTAGAGCATCAAGTAGGATTGTATCTGAACACGCTCGCGATACGAACGAGGTTCGAAGGCAATAACAGTTTCAAAGAGTTGGTAGAAACTCAAAAAGAAACACTAGTAGAAGCCTACACAAACCAAGACTATCCATTTGATTCATTAATAGAAAAGCTCAAATTGAAGCGCGATACTTCAAGATCGGCACTATTTGATGTGATGGTTGTATTGCAAAATCAAAGAGAAACAGCAGTTGCCTTAGAAGGCTTGCACATCACTCCTTACAGCGATATTGAAAGAGACGTAAGTAAGTTTGATATCAGCTTCTCTTTTACAGAAGATACAGAAGGCATCCATCTACGTTTAGAATACAATAATGACATCTACGATGCGCAACTGATTGACCAATTATACCATCACTTAGCACAATTCATCACTTCTGCACTAGAGCATCAAGAAGAAAGTATTCAATCTTTAACAATTTTATCTCAGGAAGAAGAGACACAACTATTAGCGACCTTCAATGACACTAAGGTAGCATATCCAAAGGACAAAACTGTGATTGATTTGTTCAGAGAGCAAGTAGCAAAGACGCCAGAAGCTACAGCTATTATTGATGATACAGAAATACTGACTTATCAAGAGTTGGAGGATTTATCCAATGCCATGGCAAACGATCTGCTATCAAATACAACGATAGAGAACGAATCCTTAATTGGGGTAGCATTAGAAAGAAGTGAATGGCTCATTGTAAGTCTGTTGGCGATATTGAAAACAGGTGGCGCTTATGTACCAATAGATCCAACATATCCGCAACAGCGAAAAGATTACATCAAACACGATAGTCAATGTATATTGACAATTACAGAAGAATACCTTAATGAATTTAAAACTAAGGAAAAAGACACGAGGATTCCAAAGGTAGCAATCAGTTCTGATCAATTAGCTTATGTAATTTATACCTCAGGCTCTACAGGACAACCCAAAGGCGTGCTTATTGAGCATAAAAGCTTAGTGAATTACATAAAAAACCAAATAGCTGAATTTGAGTTTGATGCTTCAGACAAAATAGCTCAGTTTTCAAATCCAGCATTCGATGCTTCTTTGGAGCAAATCTTTTTGAGCTTGTTAACAGGAGCTTTATTTGTGGTCATTCCAAAAGAAGAATTGAATCCTACTTCTATTGTTGACAATTACCTGAATAAGTATGAAATAACACACTTTCATGCTACGCCTAGCTATTTGCAACAAATACCAAACTTACACAAGGTAACATCCTTAAAAAGATTGATTTCAGGAGGAGAGCCATTCAACTCCGTACTTTTGAACGGTTTAGCAAATGAAGTTACAGCTTACAATAAATACGGTCCAACCGAAACAACGATTAGTTCTACGATTACTAAGATAGATAAACAATATAAAGGGTTGCAAATCCCTATTGGAAAGCCAGTAAATAATGTAGAAGTATATGTTTTATCCGATCAATTAGAGCTTCAACCTATAGGAGTAACAGGCGAACTGTGTATTTCAGGAGTAGGATTGTCAAGAGGCTATCTGAACCAACCAGAACTTACAGAAGAAAAGTTCATTACTCATCCTTTTAAATCAGGTGAACGACTCTACAAAACAGGCGATTTAGTACGATGGCTTCCTGATGGAAATATTGATTTTCTTGGACGAAAGGACACGCAAGTAAAAGTTCGAGGATATCGAATTGAATTAGGTGAAATAGAGATAGCACTAGTACAACAAGAGGCAATTTCACAGGCTATAGTAGATGCAGTGAAGTATAAAGGGGAACAATACTTAGTAGCCTTGTATACAAGTGAAAATGAAATTGATAGAGAGCACTTGACAGAATTTTTAAGAGCATATTTGCCAGAATATATGATTCCGAATTATTTCCAAAGAGTTGACGAATTACTCTTGACTCCAAACGGAAAAGTAGATAGGAATTCGATGGCAAAATACTCTATAGAAGGTTTAGGCGAAAGGGAATATATTGCTCCAAGTACTGAAACAGAAAGAAAACTTGCAGAAATTTGGCAAGAAGTTTTGGGAGTAGATAAAGTTGGAATCACCGATAATTTCTTTGAACTAGGCGGACATAGTTTAAAGATTACTCAACTGATCAATAAGATTAACAAAGAACTGCAAAGTAGTCTTACGGTACAACAAGTTTTTGTTTCCCCCACCATTAAAGGACTCAGTAAAGAAATTACCACGACCAATTACAAATCCATTCCCAAAGCACCAGTTCAGGAATTGTATCCTTTGACTTCGTCACAAGGTAGACTTTGGGTATTAAGTCAGTTTGAAGGTGGCGGACAAGCCTACAACATTCCAGGAGTTTTAAAGATGGAAGGAAGTTTGGATGCTACGGCTTTAGAATTATCTTTCCGCTATTTAATAGAACGCCATGATAGTTTACGAATGTATTTTGTGGAAAAAGATGGAGAAGTCTACCAAAAGATACTTTCAGCAAAAGCATTAAACTTTACCCTTGACACGCAACAAATCAATCAAGAGGAACTAGAGGCAAAAATAGCATCATTCTACCAAGAAGAATTCGATCTAAGTAAAGCACCACTACTAAGTGCAAGGCTGCTTGAAGTATCAAAGGATCAATACTACTTATTATTTGCCATTCATCATATCATCGGCGATGGTTGGTCTATGGAAGTACTCACCAAAGAATTGATGCAGGTGTACAAGCAGCTCATCAATCAAGAAGAAGTAACACTTTCTAAACTTACTATTCAATATCAAGATTATGTAGTATGGAGTCAAAGTAAGGAGCAACAAGCGGCAATTCAAAAACAAGAAGATTACTGGCTCGAAAAGTTTACAGGAGAACTTCCAGTATTAGCACTGCCAAGTTACCAAAGACGTCCACTGGTAAAAACCTACAACGGAAGCACCAAGCACTATAGTTTTGGCAAAGAACTAAGTGAGAAACTCAATCAGTTCAGTAAAGCGCAAGGTGCTACCTTGTATATGACGCTACTGGCAGGTGTGAACGGACTATTATACAGATACACCAATCAAAGTGATATCATCATAGGCGCTCCAATTGCAGGACGTTCCCACGAAGCTTTAGAGCATCAAGTTGGATTGTATCTGAACACACTTGCGATACGAACGAGGTTCGAAGGCAATAACAGTTTCAAAGAGTTGGTAGAAACCCAAAAAGAAACACTAGTAGAAGCCTACACAAACCAAGACTATCCATTTGATTCATTAATAGAAAAGCTCAAATTGAAGCGCGATACTTCAAGATCGGCACTATTTGATGTGATGGTCGTATTGCAAAACCAAAGAGAAACAGCAGTTGCCTTAGAAGGCTTGCACATCACTCCTTACAGCGATATTGAAAGAGACGTGAGTAAGTTTGATATAAGTTTTTCATTCAGTGAGGATCACAAAGGAATCCACGTGGTATTGGAATACAACACAGATATATATCAAGCAAATCAGATTGAAGATTTGTGCTCACATCTAAAGAAATTTTTAAGTGCTGGGGTTACGAATTCAGAAGAAACTATTGATTCTTTATCCATTTTATCTGATGAGCATATAAAACAATTAATTACTGACTTCGGAACAACCCAAGAAACTAATGCTGTGAATGTTCCTTCTATGATTAGTATGTTTGAAGCTCAAGCGATAGCGACTCCAGATATAATAGCTTTGGAGTTTGAGAATCAGCAACTCACTTATAAAGAACTCAATGAAAAAGCGAATCAATTTGCTCAGTATTTAACACACACACATAAGGTTCAACCTAACGATTTTATAGGAGTGAAATTAGATCGAAGTGCGCAATTGATTATCTCCATTCTGGGAGTATTAAAATCATCAGCGGTCTATATTCCTATCGATATTAATTATCCAGAAGAACGCATTTCGTACATCATAAAAGACAGCAATTGTAAGGTCGTGGTTGATCAACAGGCGATTGAAATATTTGACAAACACGAACAACAATTTCACAAAGAAAATTTAGAGAATAAAAATACACCAAATGACTTGGCTTATATCATTTACACTTCTGGAACTACAGGACAGCCTAAAGGAGTCATGATTGAACACGGCAACGCGATTGCAATGTTAAATTGGGCAAAAGAAGAATTTGAAAGTGATTGTTTTGAGGTCGTTTATGGAGTCACTTCGCATTGTTTTGATCTTTCTATCTACGAGATTTTCTATCCATTAAGCATTGGGAAGAGACTAAAGATTTTACCAAATGCCTTGGCTATTGCAGATGAAATTAATAAGGATAAAAAGGTGCTGATCAATACGGTTCCTTCAAGCATTCGCTATTTGTTGGACAATGGTGTAAGTTTAGCTAATGCTACTGTAGTTAACCTAGCAGGAGAAGCTTTCCCAGTAGATATAGCGAAGCGACTTTTATCTCAAGGATTGGAAGTTCGCAATCTGTATGGACCTACAGAAGATACTACGTACAGTACATCATATAAATTATCAAAAGAGGAAAAGTACGAAGTATCTATTCCAATAGGAAACGCTATCAATGGCTCGGCTGTTTACATACTTAATAAGGAATTACAACCTGTTCCAGTAGGAGTTTCAGGAGATTTATACATGTCAGGAGCTGGTGTCACACGAGGCTATCTCAACAAACCATCACTAACGCAACAAAAGTACAGCAACGATCCTTTTAAAGATGGCGCACGCATGTACAATACAGGCGATTTAGCGCGATGGCTTCCTGATGGAAATTTAGAGTTTTTAGGCAGGAAAGATACGCAAGTAAAACTAAGAGGCTATCGTATTGAACTTGGAGAGATAGAACAAAAAATCCTAGAATACTCAGAAGAAATCGAACAAGTAGTTCTCAATATCAGCAACGCTCAAGATGAACTCGTTGCATATTACGTAAGCAAAATAAATATAGATAAATCAGATCTTAGGTCGTATATAGAAAAGAAGTTGCCAAACTACATGATACCAAGCTACTTCATGTTGTTAGATGAGATTCCATTAACGCCCAATGGTAAGATAGACAAAGGAGCATTACCAGCAGTACATGCCACAGATATCATTCGACACCAATACGAAGCTCCAAGTACTGAAACAGAAAGAAAGCTTGTGGAAATTTGGCAAGAAGTTTTGGGAGTTGAAAAAGTAGGAATTACAGATAATTTCTTTGAACTAGGCGGACATAGTTTGTTACTCATGAAAATCCTAAATAGCGTGTACAATGATTTATCTATTACCATCACATTCAATGAGTTTTACCAGACACAGAACATACAAACATTAGCAGGGTTAATCGATTCGAAAACACCAGATGTTCAAAGAAAATCTGAGTTAACCACAAATAAAGTGTTGGCGTCTCAAGGGCAAAAGGCTATTTGGATTGAATGTCAGAATAAAGTTGGACTGAATCCATACATTCTAGAGCACAACCTCATATTACCAAATACTTCGGACATCAATCATGTAAAGGAGAGTGTTTTTTTAATTTTACAAAGACATGAATCTTTACGTACTGTATTTGTAAAAGAAAAAGATGAATTATTTCAAGTAATCAAGGAGTTAGATGAGTTAGAGGATATATTTTATTACTACAACCTCAGTCAGGAGACCAATAAACAACTCTACCTTCTTCAAAAGCAAAGTAATTATGACTTTGATTTAGAAAAAGGACCACTCATCAAAATGCAATTATTTCATTTGAAAGATGAAATGATCCTGAATATCAAAATGCATCATATCATCACAGATGGTTGGTCAAATTCGATTCTCGATAGAGAATTCAATACCATTTATCATGACAGGAATCGCCAGATGAAGGAACTAAGTTTTCAATATAAAGACTTTTCAATTTGGCAGAACAACTATCTCGCATCCGATGAATATACCTCAGATAAACAGTATTGGAATGACCGATTGTCCAAAGGGAAGCTCGCTAGAATTCGTATTGGGACGCACAATCCAAATGCCAATAAGGAAGCTGGCGTATTGAGTTATTACTTTGATGATAACTTGGTAAAAGCAATAGAAGAAAACATAAAAAAAGAGCAAGTAACCCTTTTCTCTTTCTTACTTTCTTCGCTATCACTTCTCTTAAATCACTATACAAAAGAAAAGTATCTATATATAGGAACTTCTATTGCGAATAGGAATAAAGCCGACTTTACCGACGTAGCTGGATTCTTTGTCAATACATTGGTCAACTTCGTGAGTATTGAAGCAGAAAAAACCTTTAAGGAGACCTTATTCGAGGTTAATAATAATTTATTTACAGATTTTGATCATACCAATTATCCTTACACACATTTGATTGACGATTTTAAGATCAACAAAACAAACCCTTTGTTCAACACTATTATTCGTTTAGTTAACTCTAGTAACGATCAAAAATTCCCTACCAACGAAATTAAAGATACTGATGTTGAAGCTACAAAAACAGAATTGAGTTTTACGTTCATAAAAACAGATCACAATCTTGGATTAAAGTTTTCTTTTGATAAGCAAAAGCACAAAAAGAAAGATGCTATTAGAATAATCAGACATTTTACAAAGTTGCTTGAAAACATAACCAAAGACATCAGTATTCTAAACAAAGAAGTAGACTTTCTGTTTGATTATGAACATACGGCTTTTGAGTTTGATGAGACAATGAGGCAGCAATTTTCTCACATGACTTCTGCTGAAAGATTTTTCATTCTTGACGATGAACTCAATCATTTACCCATAAATGCTACAGGAAAAATATTCTTGGAAGTGAATCCTGACGATCCTCTTTTTGAGGCAAGTGAAGTTCTTACCATTAACAAAGTGCAGAAAAGGGTTATAAAGACAGATTCATTTGCTAAAAAACAATCGAAAAGTCAATTTTCTTTTTTAGGAAATACTGATAAAATTTATGTGTTTGACGGTGTTAGGTTATATACCAAAGAAATAGAAAATATTGTATTAAAACATCAAGATATTCAAGATTGTGAACTCATTTTGGATACCCATAATGAAAAGTTAGCATCTTTACTATATGTTGTTTCTAGTACAGATATAGCAGAAAAATCATTGAAAAATGAGGTAAACCGCTATTTCTCAAATCTATTCCTGTCATTGCGTATCATTCCTGTAGAGAAGATATTTCGTGACGAGCGCGGAAATGTGCTGAAAGATAAATTACCATCTACTTTATCTATTGTAGATACTGAGGAAAAACTCTTGCCTTCAAGCGAAGTAGAAATTTGGCTGACTCATTTATTTAAAGAAACACTTGCTTTAGAGAACATAAGTCTCGTTGACAACTATTTTGAAATAGGAGGAAATAGTATTACAGGTATGACCATGGCATCAAGGATTCTTGAAAAATACGATTATGAAATAGATTGGTCTACTTTTTATGACAACCCAACCATAGCAAATCTATCGCAAGAAATAGAAAAATCTAATTCCCTTAAAGGTATGACCTCTGAGGCTACAACTAAACCAATTAAGAAAATAATAATTTAATATGGATGGAATTTTTGATATACTTTTAAAAGCTAGAGAAGGAGGAATTATTGTTGAATTGTCTGGAGAAGATTTAGAATTGTCTCTTCTTCGTGAAGATTATGACGATTCCATTATACCTACTATCAAAGAAAACAAAGCCAAAATTATTGAGTACTTAAAAAATTACAATTCTAAAAAAAGAATCAAAATTTCTAAAGCTTCGGCATCTAAATTTTATCCTTTGTCCTTCTCTCAACAACGACTTTGGATATTGGCTCAGTTTCCAAATGCTAGTATTGCATATAACATTACGGGAGCACACAGACTGACAGGCAATCTACATATAAATGCTTTGAAAAAAGCAGTTTTTTCAATTGTTGAAAGACATGAGTCGCTTAGAACCTATTTTATTGAAAACGATCAAAATGAAATCAAACAAGCCATTCTTCCTTTTCAGAATGTAATTGGAGATGAACTGTTTAACTATGTTGATTTAAGAACTAACAATTCTCCAGAGGACTCAGTAAAAGAAGCAATTCAAAACGATTTTAAAACACCTTTTGATTTACAGAAGGCACCTCTATTACGAACAAAATTGTACCATCTAAAGGATCAAGAATATTGTTTTCTTTTTTCCATGCATCATATTATAAGCGATGGTTGGTCTATGGGTATATTCTTCAATGAACTCTTTTCTTTCTATCAGCTGAATGTATTGAATAAACCACTCGTAAAACCACCTTTACAACTTCATTATAAAGACTTTGCTGTTTGGCAAAATAATTACTTTACTTCAGAGAAAGCGAAAAAGGATGAAGCATATTGGATAGATCAGTTTAAAGGAGAAATTCCTGTTGTCAATTTACCTGTAGATAAGCCATATTTGCAATTGCAATCCTACAATGGAAAATCCACTTCAAAGGTTTTCAGTAAAAAAGTAACTGCATGGGTAAAAAAACATAGTCAACAGAACAATGGAACGCTTTTTATGAGTTTGTTGTCTCTTGTGTACATTCAATTGAATCGATACACTGCACAAAAAGACATTGTTCTTGGAACTGTAATTGCTGGTAGAAATAGCAGTGAATTAGAAAATCAAATAGGGTATTATTTAAATACCTTGGCCTTGAGGATTCAAGGTGGCTCAGAAGAAACGTATGACTCTATTTTTTTCAAAACAAGAGATGTTGTACTCAAATCCTTTTCTCATCAGAACTTCCCTTTTGAAAGGATTATTGAAGGAATAGATCTTAAAAGAGAATTGAGTCGAAACCCCTTATTTGAGGTAATGGTTGAACTGCACAATATTGATAATATTAACGATAATGAAGTCAAAAAAATCAATTCAGATTTAACTATTGAAACATATAACCATATAGAACACAAAACGAGTAAGTTCAGTTTGGTTTTTAACTTTTTTGACAAGAAAGGTCAACTGTTTTTAGATTTAGAATACAATACAGACTTGTTTAATGATGAGACTGCGATTCGTTTGTGTGATCACATGGAAAATCTGCTTGAAGAAATTTCAAAAAATTCAGAGCTTCAACTTGATGCCATCAATTATTTATCAGATCAAGAAAAAGAGCAGGTAGTAACTAGCTTTAATCAGACACAAGCAGACTATTCAAAAAACAAGTCCATTATAGACCTTTTTAGAGAGAAAGTAAGTCAGCATCCCAATAAGATCTGCCTCAAAGATGACGATTCGTCATATACATATCTAGAGTTAGATAAGCGATCCAATCAAATAGCGGAGTTCATATCTAAAACACATGGTGATGATGATAAACTGCCCATCGCAATACTACTCAATCGATCTGCCGAACTCATTGTGGTTTTACTGGGAATTTTAAAATCGGGAAGAGCATACATCCCTGTAGATCCAAATTATCCAGAGGAACGGGTAAATTATGTGATTCAAAACAGTAAGGCAAACATAGTCTTCAAAGAAGAAGAGTATTCGTTAAATAGTTTAGATGGTGCTTCCGTTCATTTGATTCAAGATGTTCTTAAAGAGAGTTTGAAATTAGAAGGCAATACATCAATTCAGATTTCTCCATTTGATACGGCTTACATCATATATACATCAGGCTCAACAGGAAACCCAAAAGGAATAGAAGCACACCATCAAGCAGTAGCGAACTCACTGTTAGGAATTCAAAAAAAACTGGGAATAGGTATAAATGACACCTTATTTTCTGTAACAACCTACTCTTTTGATCCATCTGTGTTAGACTTCTTTACTCCTTTAATTTCGGGAGCAATTGTGTATATCGCAAGCTTTAAAACCTTGGAAGACCCTAGCTTAATTATTGAAGAATTATCTGAAATACAACCCACAATTTTACAAGCTACACCGAGTTTTTATCAAATGTTATTGAATGCAAACTGGAAAGGAAGCGATCAATTAAGAATATTATCTGGAGGTGAGCAAATGAGTGAGACCATTGCCGCTTGGTTGTTAGAAAACTGTTCAGAATTATGGAATATGTATGGTCCCACAGAGACAACAATTTGGGCAAGTATGAAAAAATTGAATCTACCAATAGAAACCTCAAATATAGGAACCCCTTTAGATAACTATAAAGTATACGTTTTAGACGAAGCATTGAATCCTTTACCAACAGGAATTGCTGGATCTATTTACGTTGCAGGTGATGGAATCAGTAAAGGATACTTTAATAACGAGCAGTTGACAAAAGAAAGATTCGTTTCAAATCCTTTTGATAAGAATTCTAAAATGTACAATACAGGTGATATAGGGATGTGGAAAAGTAATGGAGAATTAGAATTTCTAGGAAGAAAAGATTTTCAAGTAAAAATTAGAGGATTTCGTATTGAGTTAGGGGAAGTAGAATCTAATATTTCACAATTTAGTACATCCATCAAACAAGTTGTTGCTCATGTGCTAGAACTGAATGGAGAAAAGGCTCTTGTAGCATATTACACCAAAGAAAACAGAACAGAAATAGATAAAACAAGTCTACGTGATTTTGTGCAAGGTAAGTTGCCAGGATATATGGTGCCAAGTTTCTTTGTAGAACTAGAGTATATTCCACTTACACCCAACGGGAAAGTTGATTTCAAAGCACTACCTAGTGTTTTTGATGAAGCCTTATTGAAAAAAGAATACAAACCACCTACCAATCCAACGGAACAGTGTTTGTCTGAAATTTGGCAAGAAATTCTAGGAAAAGAAAAAGTAGGAATTGAAGATAATTTCTTTAACCTAGGAGGAAACAGTCTCACGATGATTCGTGTGATGTCTATTTTTAAGGAAAAGACAGGAAAGAGTATTAAAATTCAAGCATTTTATGCCCACCCTACCATTAAGGAAATTGCTACGCTTGTAAATGGTACAAATCAGCAATTAGATTTTGTGCTGCATAAGGCGCCAACGCAACCATACTATCCTGTCCTTGATGCACAAATTGATGAGTGGATTTACTTCCAAATTAAAGATCAGTCTGCATTACAACAAAACCTGCAAATTACGCACATGCTCCAGTACCTCAACAAAGAGTTTTTTGAATTAGCTCTTGCAGATCTTGTAAAAAGACATGAGTTGTTGAGGACTACTTTTATTATAGATAACGGCAAAATAAAACAAAAAATATGTGGATTTAAAGACGTTAATTATGTTGTGGAATACCAAGATTTAGCAAATGAAAGTTTGATCAAAGCATTTCTAGAAGAAGATAAAAAACGTCCCTTTGATTTGGGGAGCACTCCATTATTTAGAGTGTTGGTGATTCAAATTCCAGAAAATCAATATTTCATTTGCTTTACCATTCCGCATATATTAACAGGAGGAAGAGGAAATCCGGTACACGATTTATTCGAAATTTATTCTTCGTACATTTTTCAAAGAGAAGCTACATTAAAACCTATATCGTATTACTTTAAAGACTTTGCATATTCTATTAGCCAGGTAAATGAAAGTGAAAAAGTGAGAAGTTCTAACTATTGGAAGAGTAGTACAGGGGCTAGTTTGCCCGCCCTAACTCTTGCCACAGTTGAAAATTTTGAAAATTATCAAAAAAGAAGAAACAAGGAAAAAGAGACAGTAGTGTCAAAAGTTGAAGCACTAGGAGTTGAAATGGAAACTTCATTGATTTATGTGATCAATAGATTCTCTGAGTTTGAAGGAAAATCATTTAACAAAGTACTGTCTAAAGACATCACTCAGAAGTTATCTATCCTTGCCAAAGAAATGGGCACTAACTTATTTAGTGTTATTACAGCTATTATCAAAATATGGGTTTCAAATATTACACAGCAAGAAGATATTTTTGTTGCATACCCAGATACACTTAGAAAAAATCAAGAATTAAATGAAATCTATGGATGGTTGGCAAGTGGTGTTATTATAAAAACAAAAGTCAATAAAAATCAATCATTTTCAAGCTACATAAAAGAAGTTGATAAAGCAATTATTGAAGCATCAGAACATTCCATGTATTCCGTACAACGTATGCATTATGATTGTAATCACTCATTGTCTTTCCATGTGCCAGTTCATATCAATTATTTTACGCATGATGGAAGTGTAAAAAATATAGATACAAACTTGATAAATGACGACAATGTTGTTTATGAACTAGCTATTGATATACACAAATTTGATGATGGAATTTGGTTGCATGTAAGACATTTAGAGATGTTGCTGCCCCAAGAAAGAATGAAAAATCTATATATGATTTTTGAACAAATGATTCATCGCGCTACTTCAGATCCTAAAGTAATAATAGAAAAATTATACGAACCAGATAGAGAAACTATTAGTTAAAATCAAATAAGAAAAAAAATTAAAAATTGTAGTTCTGTACTAAAAACAATAAAACCTTATGATGTTACAAATTTACAAATCAAAAATCCATAGAGTTAAAATTACAGAAGCTAATCTTAACTACATAGGAAGTATAACCATTGATGAAAATCTTATGAAAGCTGCAAACCTGTATGAAGGCGAACGCGTACAGATAGTAAATAATAACAATGGAGAAAGGATAGAAACTTATGTGATTAAAGGGCAAGCAGGATCAGGTATTATATGCCTTAATGGAGCTGCCGCTAGAAGAGCGCAAGTAGACGATATTGTAATTATTATATCCTACGCATTCATGACGCCCGAAGAAGCCAAAGAATTTCAACCTGTAACTATTTTTCCAGGAGAAAACAATCAATTACTATAAAACCAGCAATTGAAACCTATCAAAAGGAAAACCTTTGATAAGAATACAACAAACTAAGATGTTGAAAATGTAACTACTAACTTTAAAAAGCAATTCAATATTTAGCAATAAACAAAGTTCACGATAATTAACTATTAAAATTTAACTAATGAAAACTTTAAGATTCAATCCTCATCCGGAGTGGAACAATAGTAAGTCAAACAGGTATGTGAAAGGATTATACGATTTCTGTGAGTATGTCTCCTCCGAATTAACAAGAACTCATCCATTAAAAATGTGTGAAATCGGTTCGTATATGGGAGAATCAACACTAATTTTTGCTTCACAAATGATCTTTGATGAAATTCAATGTATTGATCCTTTTGAAGGAGTAGAAGAATTTAATGAAATCTCCAATAGAGACTGGGTGGATGTTGAGCAAGAATTTAAACTAAATACAAGGTATTTTGATCACATTGTCTTGCATAGGGATTATTGTGAAAATGTTGCTGATAAATTTGAAAACAACCACTTCGATCTTGTATACATAGATGCAAACCATAGTTATGAAGATGTGAAAAAAAATATAGAATTGTTTTTACCCAAGTGCAAAACCATCATCTCAGGACATGATTACCAACAAGAATGGCCAGGAGTTGTACGAGCTGTAAATGAGGTTTTTGGAGCACCAGACAGACTTTTTGCAGATGGGACATGGATGAAAAAACTGCCATAATTTGATTATAAAATAAATTTGAAAACTAAAATATAGTAATAAATTTTAATAGCTATCGTATAAAAAAAACCTATAAAAAATCGTTTAAATGTATACGTGTTTATACATTTTTCAAATGGTTTAAACGGTGAAGCTAGAAACAGAAAATTAAACAAATGAGAAAATTCTATTGTTAACGAATTACATCAAATAAAGTAACACATTAAGAATTTTAAGTAAGTCAACACAACAAATTAATGTTGTCCTCAAACAATTATTGTTAAATGGAGCAAAAAATAGACAAACAGATTAGAAACCGGGTTGTCATACCGATTGAAACAGTGACGCAAAAGATAGATGGAGCCTTTTTTACTTTCCATAAAGAATATCTTGAAACAGACAAAGAACACATTGTTATTGGTCTAGGAGAATGGGGAAAAAAACTCCCAATTGTACGAATGCACTCTGAATGCCTTACAGGAGATGTATTCGGATCTGAACGATGTGATTGTGGGAATCAATTACAAGAATCATTGGATTTGATCCATGAAAAAGGAGGCTTTTTAATTTATTTAAGACAAGAAGGAAGAGGCATTGGATTGTATAACAAGATAGATGCTTATGAATTACAACTTAAAGGGATTGATACATTTGAAGCAAATAAAACCTTAGGATTTGATCATGATTTACGAGATTTTTCTGTGGCAGCTAAGATGCTAAAAGCACTTGGAGTAACAGAAATTATTCTACATTCTAATAACCTAGATAAAAAAGGGCAACTCGAAAAAAATGGGGTTAAAGTTGTAGAAATGATAAATACAAAATCGTACATAAAAGAAGGAAACCAAAATTACCTACAAGCCAAGAAATATATTGCAGGTCATCAAATTAACTTAGAACCAAAAGGATAAAAAATAAAAAATGATTACACACAAATCTCCAATTAGCGGAATATCAGCTTACAAAAATACCTATGTTGCTACTGCTGGATATGATAACGTTATAATTTTATGGGATGCAGAAAGCAAAAGGTCTATTGCAAGAGGTTGTCACGACCACTTAGTAAACCAATGTGCATTCAATTCAAATGGAAGTTATTTAGCATCTACAAGTTCAGATTACACAACGCGTATATGGAAAATTCCATCCATGCAAATTCAATCAATTTTAATTGGACACACTGATGATACTGAAGGAATTTCATTTCATCCAACCAAAGAACTGATTGCGACTAGCTCCAGAGACACTACTATTAAAGTATTCGATTTTCAAGGACAACTTATCAAAAGTCTACAAGGACATAAAGATGATGTAATTTCTGTTGAATGGATGAAGGATGGCGACATACTCATCAGTAGTTCAGATGATGGAACGGTAAAGTTTTGGGACGTTGAATCAGGAAAAATTCTCAGAGATTTATCATTTGATGATGTTGAAACTGATACCATTGCAGTTGCAGTAGAAGGAACCATTTTTGCAGGAAATGACGAAGGTGAAATTGTAATCATTTCAAATGATACCGAAACAATCAATATTGAAGCTCACAAAGCAGGTATCAAGCGATTGGTGTATTCAGATAGTGTGAAAAAACTCATTAGTTTAAGCTATGACAGATCTTTTAAAATTTGGAATTTTAAAGACGGAAAGCTTCATTTAGAAGCCAATCACCAATTTGACAACATGGTTTGGCCAAGGTCTTGTGCATTTCTAAATGATTCAGAAGTTGTTTTTGGAACCTTTGGAAATAAATATGCTCAATTCAATTTGAAAACAAAAGAATGGGTAGATAACAATATTGAACCTACCTATGGATTCAACGCTGTTTGTGAATCAAATGGAGATATTTATGCAATAGGAGATGCCGGTTTTACCTTTAAAAATGGAGAAAAAAAGGCAGAAGTAGGAAGTCTATGTAATTTTATAATTGACTTTAAAGGAAGTATCATCGCAGGTGGACAAACTGGAGAAATTTTCAATGGAGAAACGGGAGAAGTTTATTATCAACATTCAAGTCCATTAAACTGTGCAGTAAATTTCAAACACAACGAAAAAGATGCTCTAGTAGTAGGAACCTACACAGGAGAGGCAGTTGTTTTAGTTAAAGACAAAGAAGGAAAGATTGCCTATGAAGGAACATTTTCTTTACATGAAAATGCTATCAAAGGCATAGCAGCTTCAGACTCCTCCATTTTTTCAGTGTGTGCAACAGGTGCTGCGGCATATCATGATGTCAATTCATTCAAATTACAAAAAGTGATAAGTGATGCACATTACAAAATCGCTAATGGATGTGTTAAAATAGGGAACGGACAATTTGCAAGTATTAGTAGAGATCTTAAATTAAGAATTTGGAAAGATGGAAAAGCAGCAGTAATTGATACTGATCATATAAATTCAATCAAATGTATTTCTAGTGATACTGAAAACTTCATTGCATTAGGTGATTATGTAGGGTTTGTTTCTTTATACGATATGAAGAAAGCCGCTTTCGTAAAACATATAAGAATAAGTGATTTTGGAATATCTTCTATGACTTTTGATTACTCAAGAGGACAATTCATAGCAAGCTGTTATGACGGAAAAACGTATGATATCAACGTATGACAATTAATTAATATTCAATAAAAAAACATATATGATTACTTCGGAATTAATACACAAAGGTTTGTTTGCAATGGCAGATTCTTCTCAAACTGAAAATTGGTTTTTTGGTCATTGGGGAGCTGCCATCATTACAACAGCTTTATTTATAGATCTAAACCCATTAAGTGAAGAAGCAAAAAACGCAGCGATTTCACGGATAGATAAAATTCTAAAGAGTAATGAAATTATTTTTAAAGATGAACCTACGAGTAAACAAACTACTGAAAGCCTTCAGCCTCTTTTAGATGCTATTGAGATTAATATCAATAACTTATCTTCGGGAGCTCATGGCGTTATCTATGGAGCACTCGCATTAAAAGCAATTGATTTTCTAAATTATGAAATTCCAAATAGTTATATAGGCCATATTTGCAGCGTTGTAAAAAGCGCACAAAATGATGGTTTGTTAGATCGATATTGGAATATTTCTAATTATAAAGAAACAAATATCTCTTTATCACAAATTCCTACTTTCAATAACGTTTATGAGGCTGCATTGTTTTGTTTAAAAAATCAAAAAAACCTTAAAGCTAACCAAGAAATCAACAATAAATTTCACTTTTTTCAAGGCACTAAATTACATCAAATAACGCACTCACATGCCCTAGTGCTTCTTCATGAATTAGGATACAAAGAATTAGCAAAAAAAGGAATCCATAGTTTAAGAAAACAAATAGCTTTTGGTGATTTAGCGCCTAAAGGATTAAAACCTCATTCATTACAAAAAGTATACAGTCCTTTTCAAGCCTCTTTCTGGGAGACAGAAGCTAATGATATTCATTTTTACAAGCTGGCATATCCAGTTTTTGATCTATTCAGAACTTTAAATATTGAAAACAACGAGCGTTTGCTAGAATATATCAATCCGCATTGGGAACTATTGGCTGGGTAATGTAACAAAGACAAACTTTAAAACAATCACTTCTCAATTATTGAAAGTAGGATAGAAAATTTAGTCACATTACTCGGTATTGGCAAACTAAAATCCCTAAAGTATTTTACATAAAAATGCAGACTATCCGAAGAAATAAAGAGTTTTAAAGACAAAGTCAATAAAGGCTATCTTTTTAATACAAAAGAATTTGCTGTAAATATTCATAGAATTACACCTGTTTATGAACACATTAACTCATACTCTCATAACAAAAGCCAAGGAGTTGCGCTAACAATATAAAAATGCAATCTAGCTTAGTTCACACAAAAAAAATTCTAAGTACAGTTAACCTGAAGTTCAGAAAACAATAAAAGTATTCAGCAAAAAATCAACCATATCATCGAACGATAATTACATGAGAAATTGTTAAAAAAAGATCATTCAAAATTATCGAATGCAAATACCTTATAAAAACATCTATTTATTTAATATAAAAAAAAGAGCAAAATGATTACACACAGATCACCGATTAGCGGAATTTCCGCCCACAACAACAGATACGTTGCAACCGCAGGATATGACAATGTTCTAATCCTTTGGGATGCAGAAACCAAAAGATCAATTGCAAGAGGTTGTCACGACCACCTAGTAAACCAATGTGTCTTCAATGGAGATGGAAAGTACTTAGCTTCTACGAGTTCTGACTATACTACACGAGTATGGAAAATTCCATCGATGCAAATTCAATCGATTTTAACAGGACACACAGACGACACAGAAGGAATTTCATTTCATCCCACAAAAGAATTAATTGCCACCAGTTCAAGAGATGCTACAATAAAAATTTTTAATTACAACGGGCAATTAATAAAAAATCTTAAAGGACATGAGTTAGATGTAAACTCTGTAGAATGGATGAAAAACAAAGATGTTTTGATAAGTAGTTCGGATGACGGAACGGTAAAATTTTGGGACTATGAATCAGGAGAGGTAATTAGAGACCTTTCATTTGATGAAGTAGATACAGACACTATTGCTGTTAGTGGCGATGGAACTATTTTCGCTGGAAATTATGAAGGTGAAATTGTAATCATATCAGAAGAAAGAGAACCTATTAATGTAAATGCACATAAAGCTGGGATTAAAAGCCTTGAATACTCAGAAAAACAGCAAAAACTTATCAGCTGTAGTTACGACAGATCATTTAAGATTTGGAATTATAAAGATGGGATGCTTCATTTAGAGGCAAACCACCAATTTGACAACATGGTTTGGCCAAGATCTTGTGCATTTCTCAATGATTCAGAAGTTGTTTTTGGAACCTTTGGGAACAAGTATGCTCAATTCAATTTGAAAACAAAACAATGGGCAGATAATAATATAGAGTGTACCTATGGGTATAACGCAGTATGGGAATCTAATGGAGATATCTATACGATTGGTGATGCAGGATACACTTTTAAAAATGGACATAAAATCGCGGAAGTTGGAAGCTTATGCAATTTTATCATTGATTTCAAAGGAAATATTATTACTGGAGGTCAGACAGGTGAAATCTTCAATGCAGAGACAGGAGAGGTATATTACCAACATTCCAATCCATTAAATTGTGCTGTCAACTTTAAAAGCAACGGAGAAGATGCATTAGCAATTGGAACCTACAATGGAGAAGCTGTAGTATTGACGATCGACAAAAATGGTTCCGTGCAATATGAAAACACATATAAATTTCATGAAAACGCCATCAAAGGAATTGCAGCATCGGAGGAATCTATATTTACGGTTTGTGCAGCAGGAGTTGCGGCATATCACGATGTCAATACTTTCAAATCACAAAAAGTGATCACTGATGGACATGATAAAATCGCTAACGGAGCGGTGGCAATCGGAAATGGAAACTTCGCAAGCACAGGAAGAGATCTTAAACTAAGAATTTGGGAAGATGGAAAAGTAAAGGTAGTTGATACAAGTCATAAAAATTCAATCAAATGTATTTCTAGTGATTCTGAAAGCCTAATCGCACTAGGAGATTATGTTGGATTTGTCTCTGTATACGATATGAAAAAAGACGCTTTTGTAGCACACATGAGAGTCAGCGATTTTGGAATATCATCTATGACGTATGATACTACACGAAAACTCTTTATTGCAAGTTGTTATGATGGAAAAGCGTATGATATTGAACTTAGTAAATAAAAACAAAACTCATGGAAAATAACCTTTTAGAATATAGTTTAAATGATCGAGCACCACTTGTAAACGATTTTACAAAAACTAAAATATGTGATCTTTCTATGCGAGCTGCCATGGGATTAGAGGAATCGTACAAAGCCAGTTCTATAGATTTCCCTAAAGAAGAATATGCTTCTTTACGAAAACTGTCGGAACAGGAATTGGTTTCCATAATTGAAAACGCAGAGGAGCCATTTACACGTCGATTTGTGGCCGGGCAGTTGTTAGCCTTGTTAGGAGATCCTAGAATCAACGTTTTAAATCCAGAAATGATCGCAATACCATCATGGACTGGACTTTTAGGACTCAAAGTAAGTGAAGTGGATGAGGTAGTAGAAACCTATAAAAACTATGGAATCATTGATGAATGGATTCGTAAAGAAACACCACAATACACCGCCACAATACAAGAATTTCAAATAGCAAAATATCCTGTAACTCACCAAGAATACTGGGAATTTTTAAAGGATACTGACTACGCCGAAATCCCCACTACGTGGCCACTTGGGCAATTTCTAACAAGTCAATCCAATCATCCAGTACACACCATTAGTTCAGATGCTTGTGTACAATATGCCAAATGGCTCTCTGAAAAAACAGGAAGAAAATTTAGACTTCCCACAGAAGCAGAATGGGAGTATGTGGCAGGTGGTTCGGATGGACTTGAATTTCCTTGGGGAAATACCTTTGAAAAAGATCACTGCAATACCGTTGAATCAGGCATCTTTCGATCCACACCAATCGGAATATTCCCAAAAGGAAATTCGCCGTTTGGTTGTGCAGATATGGCAGGAAATGTAGAAGAATACGTAAGTGATTTTTACCATGCCTACGATGGAGGAGAATTAATTGCTGACGATTTAACTCGCGAAAGAACAACATATCGAGTTGCGCGAGGAGGAAGTTTTACTCGATTTAGAGATTTAGCCAGATGTAAAAGACGTCATGGAAGATATATGAGCGAAATCTATGTAATGGGTTTCCGGTTAGCAGAAGATATAGATTAAAAAAACATAAAAATGAGAATTCCGAATGGATTTAAAGAAAAAACACTAAAAGAGTACCCAGCACTGCAACAGTTTTATAAGAGCCTAGCAGAACCTCTTTTTCTTGAAGTAGAAACACCCGAAGACCATGCTCGGATCATAGCAAAATGTGAGTACAATCATCCAGGTGAAACAATTAAAGCAAAAGTCGCATTGGCAATGATTTGGAAACTTTTAGACAACTTAGAAAAACCAACCAATGAAATTACCGTTTTAGAATATAGCGGTGGAGGTTTGTCTATGGCATTATCAAAGTTGTGTTATCTGCTCGGAATCAAAACGGTGTTGGTTCTTATGGATAAAACACCAACAAGTGTCTTGGACGTACTTAGAGGTAATGGAGCAGAAATAATTTTGACAGATGCCAAAAAATATGGCTTTTACGGAGTGATAGAAAAAGCCCGTGAATTGAAGAAAGAACATCCTGAATGGAAATTTCTGTACCAACATGAAAATAGAGCAAACTATCATTTTCATTATCACGTAACAGGTGAAGAAGTATTAGATCAAAATTACGAATCCATAGACGCTTGGGTCACTTCTATTGGTACAGGTGGTACGCTGATTGGTGTATATGATTCCTTAAAAAGAAAGTATCCTCAATTGCAACTTTACACGAATATGCCCAAAGAAATGCCGTATGCGCATGATGGTCCTTCAAATGCGTTACCAAAGTTCTCTGGCTCAGGTGGATTGGGATGTGGAAAAAAACAAAAGTTTGTAGAAGAGCGTGAGCATGAAGTAGTAGAACATTACTTAACCTCTTTTGAGGAATCACAAGAAGAAATGATAGATTTCTACGCAAAAACAGGAACATTCATAGGAAGTTCTTCAGCGGCAAACCTATTTGTAGCAAAAAAAATCGCAAAAAAACTAGGTAAAGATGCAACCGTATTAACAGTTTTTCAATCAGGAGCACTGAAAGAAGAAAAAAAGAAAATATTGGAATCTCTTAATCAAACAGCGAAATGATTGTTGTTGTATATCATTCTAAAACAGGAAGCAACAAAGAAATTGCTGAAACAATATATTCATTTATTCAAAAAAAAGGAGTTGAGGTTCATATAATTTCTGTTGAAGAAGTAGAAAATAACTGGAAACTAATCTCCGATGCCAAAGGATTAATTTTAGGATGTCCTACTTATTTTGGAGGAATTTCGTCGGACTTCAAAAAATTTATGGAAAAAAGTTCTGTATTCTTTCCTTCTCAACGGTGGAAAGACAAATATGTAACTGCTTTTACATGTTCAGGAGCACCAAGTGGCGATAAACTTGGAACCTTACTTCAATTATTCTTGTATGCGTGTCAACAAGGAATGATTTGGGTTGGTTTAGGGACAGGATATACAAACTCCAAGAGCGAAATTAATAGACTTGGTTCTTGGGTAGGACTGATGGCGCAGACTACTGATGACGGTAAATCAAAAGTATATGCGTCAGATTTAAAGACTGCTGAATTACTAGCAGAAAGAATGATTAACATTATAGAAAAAAAATAGTAACTATGTTCAAAGCTTCTATAGATTATATAAAGGAAAATGCAGAAAAATTTCCTGAAAAACCTTCTGTCCGTGTAGAGGACAATTACATCACCTACAAAGAATTGGTAGGGCAAGTTCATGTATTATCCAACCATATTTTAGATCGTGGAGTTTTATTGCAGGAATATATTGTGGTGTATATAGACCGATCCGTAGATTGTATTGTAAGCTTGCTTGCAGTTTCAAATATCGGATGCATCTTCGTACCCATTGATCCTGTACATTCCGAAAACAGAATCTCTTACATTTTAAACGACGTAAAACCAGCCATAGTACTTTCAACATCAGCATTGGCTGACAAGTTAGACTATCCAAAACACAAGATTCTTTGCGTAGATACATTAGATTTTACGCAGCCCGATTATACACCTGTAAATGTTCGTATTTTACCAGCTTATGGAATGTATCTTCTGTATACATCTGGAACCACAGGAAATCCAAAGGGAGTATTAGTAAACCATGGTGGAGTTGAAAATTTATTAGAGGAAATTAAAGAAGAGTGGCCACTAGAGAAAAATGTACTGCAATTTGCCTCTTTAGGTTTTGATGCATCACTTCCAGAGTGGTCAGGAACCCTAGCCAAAGGAGGAACTGTAGTCATGATCAAAAACAGAAAACTGACCTTAGGAAACGAACTTCTGAAACTAGTACAAGATCAAGACATTGCTTTCATGAAAATGCCAGCAGCGGTTTTAACAACATTAAATCATGAATATCCACTACCAGCACTCGAAACTGTTGTAAGTGCAGGTGACGCATGTAACCAAGATTTGGTAGATAGATGGGGAAGAAATAAAGAGTTCTACAATTGTTACGGACCTACCGAAGGTTCCATAGGTACTACACGCTTACAATGTTTTGTAGGTAATGATGAAGTGAATATTGGAAAGCCGGCTCAAAATCTGTACATATATATTCTTGATGAGTCATTAAATCCTGTAAAAGAAGGCGAAAATGGAGAAATTTACATTGGAGGAAAAGGAGTTTCGTACGGGTATCTCAATCGCCCAGATTTAACAGCAGAAAAGTTTTTACCAGATCCATTTAATGGAGTAGGCACTCGAATGTACAAAACAGGAGATTTAGGGAGTTGGTTGCCAGATGGAAATGTAGCATTTAAAGGACGTTTAGACAATCAAGTAAAAATTAATGGTTACCGTATAGAACTTGAAGAAATCATTAAGAAAATTAAGGAAATGCCAGCAGTTTTAGAAGCTTCAGTCATTCCTGTCTTTGAAGAGAAACTTCAATACATGATTGCATTTTATCAATCAAAAGAAGATACAAACTTGGATGAGGAAATAAGAAAACATCTTTCCAAAAAATTACAAGATTATAGTATGCCTCATAAAATACAGCGTATTGACAAATTTGAACTGACCGTAAATGGAAAGGTAAATACCAAATATTTACATGAGAATTACAAAGAACTCTTAGAAGAAACTTCAGTTGATAATGAAGCTGTAACTGTTATTGTAGAGGAAGAAGACGAATTTACTAAAGATCTGAAAGCAATTTGGATGAATATTCTAAAAGTAGACTCCATTCAAAACGATAGTAATTTTTTCGATATGGGAGCAACTTCTTTAGATGCAGCTATTTTAATGGGAGAAATTGAAGGAAAGTTTGAAGTAGCTCCTTCTGTATTAGATTTATACGAAAATGCAACCTTTGGGAGTTTCAAGAAGTTTTTAGAAAAATTTATTAACGTATTTAATTAACTATGGATATATATATGTCAGGGGTTTCCTGTACACTTGGAGAAAAAAAATATAATTTTCGAGAAATAGAAGAATTTCAAGAACTAATAAAAAAATTTGGTCTTACAGATAAGCCAGATTACTGGAATTGGGGAAACTTTCACAAAGCAGAAAAAACTCTTTTTGAACAAGCAGAAATAACCATTGCTAAAACACTAAATACTATTTCTATTGCACCTGAAGATATAGAGCTTGTTTTTTTTTGCTGCTCTGCACCTGGAACTGATTTTAGCAAAGTGAACACAAGTTTAGGAAATATTCTTGTTAAGAATAATATCTCACAGGTTCAGATTATTGGGCAGAATATTGGAGGTTGTACGTCTATATTTCATGTCTTGCGAGTGGCAGAAGCATTGATTTCGCAAAAGCTTTATAAAAACATATTGGTGGTAGCATCTGATAAAGTACCTAAAGATTCTGATCGAATGTATCAATTTGGAATTTACAGTGATTGTGCTTCTAGTTTTTTACTCTCGTCTGAAGAAAAAAAAGGATACAAACTCAAAAATGTCTGTGTAGCTACCGATACAAAACTGATGAGTGGCGTGATGGAAAATAGAGACAGTCATTTTATTCATTTGAATGAAGTTCACAGTAACTTACGTACTACTGATGAGTTCGATAAAACCAAAATAGAAAAGGTTTTTATGACCAATGTTTTTAAGCCTATTATGAACATTAATTTAAGTCGCTTAGGCTACAAATCACACCAACACTTTTACGATAATATTGCGACTACAGGACATTGCTTTGCAACTGATCCGTTGCTAAATTTAATTACGTACGAAAATAACTCTGAGATGCCTTCACAAACTAACTATTTGTTGGCAGCCATAGCTTCTGGACATGCAGCTTTTGCTTCCATCGAAAAAGTATAGGAAACTCACAAAACAATTTGAATAAGGGTTTCAAACTACTTCATTGTTAAAAATTAATTTTTTTACAATCACTCAAATACATTTTGTAGCGATTGATTGTACCCTAATTTATCAAACAGAAGCACAAGCTATTGTCTGAAAATCAATTACTAAAACAAAATCATGATATGAAAAAAACAAAAGTAGCACTTGTACACAAAGGAATATGGGATATGGAATTGTTAAGTATGCCACTCGCCTGTGGATATATTAAAGCATACGCGTATCAATACCAAGAAATAGAAGACGAATTTGATATTCAAATTTTCAATTATGGAGGAGGACAAGAAACTTTGAATATGATACATGATATTGTATACGGATACAAACCAGATATTTTAGCTTTCTCAGTGTATGGATGGAATTATTTTGTTTTTGGAAGAGTTGCAGAAACTTTTAAAATGGTGCATCCTAAAGGTCTCGTTATTATGGGAGGAGTACATGTTGCAAAACAGGGAGATAAAGTCTTTACAGAGTATCCGCATGTAGATATAATTGTCAACGGAGAAGGAGAAAAAACATTTACAGACTTACTCAAAGCCTATAAAGAAGATGGAAACTGCAAAAAAGAATCCATTAATAGCATCTCATACAGAGACGAATTAGACAAAATCATTACAACTAAGGCAAATGATCGAATGAAAGATCTGAACGAAATTCCTTCACCCTTCTTAACAGGAGCCATTCCTATGCTAGATGAGAAAGGAAATTTCTTATATGATGCTGTTACAATGGAAAGCAATAGAGGCTGTCCGTACAACTGTTCTTTTTGTTATTGGGGAGGTGCAACAGGAGCCAAATTGTATCGTTTTGATATGGATCGAATCAAAGACGAGTTAACCTTTTTTGCTAAATTAAAAGTGGAGAATATTGCTTTGGCAGATGCAAACTTTGGAATGATAAAAGAAGATGAAGAGATTATGGATCACATTATTTACTTGAATAAAACCTATGGATATCCAACCAATTTATTTCCATCATGGGCTAAAAATAAAGGAAAAATATTCTACAATATTGTGAAGAAAGTAAAAGATGCTGGATTTGCAACCGACTTTACTTTGGCACTACAAACACTCGATGACAAAACCATTGAGTTAGCGCAAAGAAAGAATATGAAGATCAATGCCTTTGAAGATTTATGTAAATTTCTAGACGATCAAAATATGAACTCTTATGCGGAACTTATTTGGCAACTTCCTGGAGAAACGTACGATTCCTTTTTAGAAGGATATGATAAAACGGCTGCCTATACATCCAGAATAGCAACATATAATACATTACTTTTACCAAATACAGAGTATTATGAAAATAGAGAAAAATACGGTTTCGTAACTTTCAAAAATGAATATTACGATTACGAATCTATTCTGTCAACAAATACCATGTCGTATGAAGACAATGTTAAGATGCACCACTTTTTATTTTGGGCACGATTGGGAGCAGAGTTGATGTTTTTTAGAAATATTTTCAACCCACTACGTGTCTTTCTAAACATTACACAATCTAAGGTATTGCTCGACTTGAATGATTTTATAAGCAATCGGGATGACGATTTTTCAAACGGAATCAACAATTTAAAGATGGACATTGTAAGCACTTTAGACGTAACGAGAATTAGCAAACCCATTCGTTATTTATACACACATGAAGATACCAAATCTGTCATGAGAGAATGGTGGCAAAGTTTCTTAGAGCGCAAAATACCAAAAGAACATCAGCATTTTTTCTCTCAGCTATACATTTATGATGAAATGACCAGAGCCATTCACAAAACAACCGCAGAAAGAGAAGGATTAGAAACCTTTCAAAGTGGAGATTTCGTTTATTATGTAAGTAAAGAAGTTATTTTTAACTATGATTTTCAACAAATTATTATCGACTTAAAAGCCAAAAAAGAAATTGGATTTTTAGAAAAAGGACCTGATGCCAAATTAACCTTATACCACAGAACAGGTTTTGAGAATTATATAGATAATCATGAAATTGTTTTACGATATACCGGAAAAACAGAAAGTCAAGTATTAGAGGAGCAAGGAATTAACGAGACAACCGATCACCATTTCCACGTAGTTGGATTACCAGAAAGAGCATAACAAATTATGGAAGAAACATTATATTCAGTAGTAGTAAATAGCGAAAAACAATATTCCATCTGGAATACAGACAAATCCCTCCCAATTGGATGGGAAGAAGAAGGAACCAAAGGTACCAAAGAAGACTGTTTAGAGCATATCAAAACCATTTGGTCTGACATTAGGCCAAAAAGTTTAATGGATTATATAGAACGTCAAATCCCCAAAAAGAAAGTTGTCATTACGCAAGATCAAAAAGACAAACATTTAGAGGCGATAGACACCTATAAAAAACGGTATTCTGCTGGGTTGGATACTTGGAGCGGCATGGACTATTTGAAAAAGGGAATTCAAATTTTCTTCAATGATTATACTTCATTACCAAGTAAAGATGTCTTTGAAATAGGAATTGGAACAGGACGTTCTTCTGAAACTGTTTTAGAATTAGGACATAGTCTGACAGGAATTGATGTTATTGAAAATGACAATTGGTCTATTCTAAAAGAAAAATATGGAGAAAAGTTTCATGCTTTTGTAGGAGACTTTACGGAATACACGAGGAGTAAAAAGTACGATATTGTTTTAGATAATGGATGTTTGCATCATTTTGAACCAGAATATTATGAAATAACCTTCCATCAAATCCATCATCTTCTAAAATCAAAAGGATGGTTTTATTTAGCCGTATTTAAAGAAGATGATACCTCAGTAGAAGAAGGTCGTGTAGAATATATTGATGGAGGAAAAAGAAGATGTAAATACTTTACAAAAAAGGAAATTGCTGCCTTATTTGATCATTATGGCTTCACCTTAAAAGATACACAAGAAGTATCAAGAAGTTACGATAGCCTAATGACAATGCTTTGTATAGCACAAAAACAATCTTAAAAATGATAAATTACAAAGAAACTCCCTTCCTTTAGTGCTCAAATTCATTTATTAATGAATCAAATAAAAATTCTTTATACTAAAAAAGTTTTTCTTTAGTAATTGAAAAAGAAGAAACAACAATAAAACCTTTTTCACATCTTAATGTATGGGATGAAGCAAGAATTATAAAAAGAAATTTTAAGCTAAAAAAAGGCATAAAAGCATCAATTATTTCAATCAATTCTACGGAATTATTTTTAGTACAGAAATGATTTGATCAAATTTTACTTTAATAACAATAAGTTACATAATGAGGCATAGTGATGAATATGGATATTCAGAAATAGATATCCCTTTTTTAACTAATATGAATGATAAAAAATCAATTAACAAGGAAAAAGTTATAGATGATATTTTGCAAGTGTTAGATACGTTTTGTAAACCTGTACACATTCAAATATCAAAACTTGAACTTCATGAATTATCGGAGGTAATTTTAGAAGATTTAAAAGCGCGTGTCGAACAAGATCCAATCGCATTAAATGACCAGTTTATCTATTCATTATCGAAGTCTTTTAAAGTGATTTTTTATTATCGAATAGCAAATTTTCTTTTCTATTTAGAGGAACAAGATGAAAATTTACTTCACAAATTTTGCGCTTTCAAAATATCGGAATATGCTGCAGTTACTTGTGCCATAGAAATTCACCCTGAAGCGAAAATAGGAAAACGATTTGTGATTGATCATGGTATTAATACATTGATTGGTGCCACCTCTATCATTGGTGATGATTGTACTTTATTACAAAATGTAGTATTAGGCGCTCGAAAAATAACATTTAACAAAAAAGGAAAAAGGCATCCCACAATTGGCAATAATGTGTATATTTCTGGTGGTGTACGTTTATTAGGTCCTATTCATATCGGAGACCATGTAATGATTTATCCAGACTGCATTGTAACTGATGATATTCCAGATTACTCTAAAATTAAATTACAAAAGAAGCACTTAGTCATTACCAAGAATCAAAAAGTAATGGACAATAAAAACCATAAAAAAACCATATAGTTTTTTATGAAATCTAGTCTCAAACCAAAACCATTCATAAAGACACTCATTGCATGATAAAAATTTCTAAAAAAAGCATCATATTATATTCTGTTTTAGGAATCATATCAGGGCTTTCAAGTTTCTTCTTTATCGCTTTAACAAATAGTGTTATCAACCTTTCTATTGCAAATAGAATGCCTAAAGAACATAACTATTTGCTTTATTTTTCAATAACTATTGTGTTGTTTTTTGTAATAAGAAGGCTCTTGTCAGAGGGAATTATAGAACTATCTCAAAAATTATTTTGGGATATTAGAAAAAGTATTACCAAAAGTATTTTGAAAGCACCTTACTTAAAAGTTTTTTTACTCAAAGATGAAATCTATGCAGCACTCACTTCAGATGTGGGCAGTATTACCAACGCATCCTTAGTCATTGTTAGATTAGTTACCTCTATCATTCTAGTTCTTACTTGTTTCATCTACATGTATGATTTATCTCCTGTATATTTTTTAATAAGTCTAGGCTGTATTTTTCTAGGAATACTCATTTATTTTAGAAATTCAAAAACAAGCAATAAAGATTTTAAACGTGTTAGAAATCTCGAGCAAGACTTTATGCGAGTTTTCAATAGTGTGCTCCATGGAAATAAAGAAATAAAAGTGAATCCTCAAAAGGGTGACGATTTGTATGAATGGGCATTATCTCCAATTGTTATAGAAGGTGAGCAAAGAAATAAAAAAGCTTTAGTAGGCTATCTAAATAGTCAATTAGTCAGTCAAATACTCTTTTATATCATTATTGTAGTTATTTTAATTATTTCAGGAAATTACTTTGATATTTCCTTGGGAATTCAAGTGAGTTTTGTATTTGCATTGCTGTATTTGCTTGGTCCAATAGTGAATATCATGTTGAGCATTCCTACGTTAAATGTTGCATACATTTCTCTTAGGAAACTTAAAAAGCTTAAAGAAAAGTTACAATATGATGAAAGCGAAGTCAACTTACCTAAGCTATTGGAGAACGATGAGGAATTTAAGAAAATTGAATTTATAGGGTATCAATATCAATACGAAGATAATTCCTTTTCACTTGGTCCTATAGATTTCTCCATAACTGCGGGAGAGATTATTTTTATTTATGGCGGAAATGGTTCTGGAAAAACCACCTTTATCAACACATTATTAAGTCTGTACACTCCAAATGCTGGAAGTATTGTATTGAATGAAAAATTAATCGATCAAAATCCAAAGTCAATCAGACAATTATTTACTCCAGTTTTCAATGATTTCTATCTTTTTGATGCTTTTTATGGAATTGAAAACATTGATACTGAAAAAATCCAAATGCTTCTTGAGTTATTTGAATTGGACAAAAAAGTGACCTTAAAAGATAATAAATTTTCCTCCACAAACTTATCAACTGGGCAGCGAAAAAGATTGGCCTTAATTACTGCAATCATAGAAGACCGTCCCATATTAGTATTAGATGAATGGGCAGCTGACCAAGATCCAGAGTTTCGAAAAAAATTCTATACAGAAATCATTCACTGGATCGTAAAACACGAAAGAAAAACCATTTTTGCGATCACTCATGATGACAATTATTACAACGAAGCAGATCGATTGTTTCAAATGAATTACGGAACCTTAAATCAAGTATCAACTCAAAAGAAAATCACCAAAAAATGAGAATTATAAAATTAAGCTTTGTCCTTCTCTTATGCATGATTTGGATTTTTGTAACCAACTATAAATATTTTCCAATAAACAGTATAGGTTCGTTACTATCGTTCAAATCTGGAGTTATCGGAATTGATAACAACGAAGACATTACCTCTCTAAAACTATACAACAAGGATTTAGAAATTAAAGTAGACTCATTTGGGATTCCATATATCTATGCAAAAAATAATGAAGATGTTGCTTTTGGATTGGGCTATATGCATGCCAAAGATCGTTACTTTCAAATGGAATTAATGGCCAAATTAGTGCAAGGAGAACTCTCTGAAATGATTGGAGTGCGAGGAATCAGATCTGATAAATTGTGGAAACCATATGAATTTAAAAGAAAATCCCAAGAGATTCTAGAAGAATACAAACGACAAAGTACAGACGTATATACCTATTTAAATAGTTATGCTTTGGGAATCAATACGTATCTAAAAGAAAACAAAATAAACGATCCTTTATATACCATTTTTGGACTTGAACCTCAACCTTGGAAACCTGAATATTCTATTTTGGCAACATGGTATATGAGTAGAAACTTGGCGTATTTTGATTACCATGTAGAGCGACAGGAATTGTTAGATAAATTACCTCAAGAACTGTTACATATCTTATACCCTAAAAGTCCAAAAGATTTAAAAACCATCTTATCCTCTCAAATTGATACGACTCAAATACACGAGCAACCAGTAACGAATGTATCTGTTAACAGCAAAGCTAAAAGCTCACCGTTTGTTACCGGAATTGGAAGTAATAACTGGGTGGTAAATAGCAAGAAGTCAAAAGGCGATGCGGCACTGATAGCCAATGATCCACACATGCGATTAACATTTCCAGCATCGTTTTATGAAGTTGGTTTACATGGCGGTCAAATACAAGTATATGGGTATAGTATTCCAGGAACTCCTTTGGTAGTTAGTGGACATAATGAGAAAATAGCTTGGGGAATAACCAATGGAGAATGGGACATGACTGATCGTTATTTGTTGCAAACAGAAAAAGATAGCTTATATTTCTACAGAGGGAATTGGATTCCTTTTGAAGAAAAAGAATATCATATTGATGTAAGAGGTCGTTCAAAAATTACTTTCAAAGTTCAAAAAACCGTTCATGGTTTTGTAAAAAAAGAGGGCGATGTTTCCTATGCCCAATATTGGCATCCAGAACAAAAAAGTCATTCTATTGGTGCTGTGTATAATGCAATGAGAGCAAATAACTGGAAAGATTTCACCACTGCTCTAAAAGACTATGACTATCCTCCTCAGAATTTTATATATGCAGATATTTATGATACAATAGGAATCATTACAGCGGGGAAATTACCAATAAGACCTCAAGGTTTTGAAGGAGGTTTGCTAGATGGAACAAAAGAGCCACTAAAGCTTGAGTTTTCAAATCAATTAGTATACGAAGAAAACCCAACATCAAATTATCTTTTTTCTGCCAATCAACAACCAATCCAAAATGATAAATATTATGGCGCACACTGGCATAAAAATGACTACAGAGTAAATCGTATTGATCGTATTTTACAAGAGAATGACAACTGGAACCTTTCTAGCATGAAAGAAATGCAATTGGATGAAGTAGATATTTCATATTATCATGCCAAGGAAGTTTTTAAAGAGGTCACTTTTGACAAAAAATATCAATACATTATGGATGTATTTGAAGATTGGAATGCAGATATGACCTACGATTCTAGAAATGCATTCATTTATGATATTTTTAGACAACATGTAGAAAAAGAGTCGAAAGAATATGCAAACTCTGTGCTACATGTGAGGCAGGCACCTTCCATGAAATCCTTTTTAAATTATATAAACGCTGGAGTTGGAAATAAACAGCCTAAAAAAGAACAACTACTGTCCCGTATTTTAATAAGAACAGATTCAATGATCTTAGCCAAAAAAAATCTTGAATCAATTGAAAAATATAAAAATGGATTCTTCGTATTTAACGCTTCATTCTTACCCGGTTTTGGAAAAAAAATGCCATTTCAAGGGGGAAACAAAAATACTATCAGCTTAAATGAAGGAGTAGCTAACCCAGTTTTTCGATCTGTTTATGAAATGAAAAAAAACAACATAAAAGGGTATAGCATACTCGCTGGAGGACAAAGTGGCAAAATGAATTCTCCAAATTACGAAGATCAACTTCTTCATTGGGAAAAAGGAAAATTCAAAGAAACACAATTTTCCAAAGATCCAAATCAACTTAAAAATATCATGTATACCATTCGATCCAAATGATGAAATTAATAAAAGAATATCTGCTATATTTTATGGCAGTATTACCTCAGATTTTCCTAGAAGACTATTATATAATCCTCCTAGCAACAGTGAGTATTGGGTTTATAGCGGGCTATTTAATTCAGTCTAAGAAAGTATTTCTTAAAATGATGATTATACAGCTAATCGTTATTTCTATACTCTTTTATCTACATCATGATCGAATAGCGTATATAGAAACTATTTTGCAAAATCTCGGTTTGAGTTTGATATTAATTCCAGTAATTTTTATTGTATTCAATACATTGAATATAGCCATTCTATTCTTTTTTGGATACAAAATTCAAGATCTGATTGCAAGCAACCATATTCAACAAGAATGACAATAATCACGTTCCCGTTTGCAAGAGGAAACAAACATTCTTTTGATTTTCTTATCCCATTACTTGAAGAAAAAGTATCCTTAAAAAGTAATAGAAAATCTAGGGAGAAGAGCCAAAGGGATAGAACCTTTGATCATTACATTAGAAGAAGTAGAATGGGTATTAATCATAATGTAAAAAATGGTAGCACTACATCTCTTTGAAAAAAAAAGACAATTCCTAATATATGAATATTAAAACAGGAACTACATTAAAGCGGAAATTTAACCATCTGTCAAAATATATATCTAGAAAATTCTCCAAACAGGAAACTCTCACTGTTTTTGGAGACAATGAAGAAACTATCAATGCTATTTATGTATTAAACTTGGATCATCAGAAGAAGAGATGGACCAATATGCTGAAAGAGGTAAAGTATCAAAAAGTGAAAGGTATGAAAAATCTAAGCCATTTCACGCAAAGAATCTCCGCAATCAATGGATCTAAAATGGATCTGGATCAAGTAGATGCTTCTCAGATTTTACAAGAATATTCTTTAAAAGAGTACTATCATGTAGATCCAGACCCAAGGTTACTCTCAATACTTAGATCCAAAAATCTAAAACTAAACTTGACGCGACCAGAAACAGCTATTGGACTTTCACATATTAAAATGTGGAGAAAGATAGTCGAAGAAAATAGTGCATACGCTTTAATTTTAGAAGATGATATCTTCTTTGAAAAAGACTTTGCAAAGGTCTTAAATCAAGTCTGGAGAGAATTACCACAGAATTCAAATAAGCCAGTATTCGATTTCTTATACTTGTCCTATGAGGAAGTAAAAACAGGAATGGTTAAGGATAATTATTCACAAAATTTAGTACAACCACACAAAGGATTATGGTGGTTTTCTGGTTATGTTTTGTCTTTAGAAGGAGCTCAAAAGTTACTTGCTCAATTACCCATTCGGAGTCCGGTAGATGTTTGGATCAACTTTATTTTTTCCAAACTCAATGTCTATGCTGTCAAAAAACCCATTATCAATCAGCGAGAAGATATTGACTCAGATAACGTTTATTCAATTCTAACAATGCTTAACCAAACGAATGACAGGTTTGATAAGAAAAAAGGAAAAACTCCTGTTTTTGTTGTGGCAGAAAGCAGTACTTCCTCAATCCTATTAGGTGAAGTATTGAAAATTCTAGGATACCGATGCTGTATGAATACGTATGGAGATTTTACAGAAGATGTAAACAAATCAATTGAAAGAGGTAACCCTTTACAATTTGAAGCTTTTTGTGGATTTGAAGAGATTCTTAAGAAACCTGAAGCACTGAAAAAATTACCATCCAATTCAGTATTCATAGTTGTCAAAGACGCAACTGAAAAGGTTGAAACTACTCAGAATTACTTATTTCAAGAGGTTGTAAAATCCATATCAGAAATTAAACAAAACAGGTGTATGATGCTAGACATGCATACATTAAACGACTGGCAAGAAATCTGTGAATTCTTAAATTGTGAAACACCAAGCTTCCCACTTCCGAAGTCCGAGTTGCTTCAAAAGAGTATAGATACCGAGCTGCTCAATTTAAAAGAAGTAACATTAGTTCCAGTTCAAGCTAGAGATTATACAGAAATAAAGTTTGATTTGTCACCATGGATCATACCTTTTAACAAACGCCACTATGTAAAAAAAAGAGAATATCCATTAAAAAATGCTCGATTAGTAGGGAAGTATACGAAAATTTTAGAAGATGATTTTTCTTCATTTAATGAATCAATCTGGACTAAACTTGAAGATACCTTCAAAGGAAATCTGTGTTTATTTTCAAAAGATAATTTTTTACTAGAAGAAAAAGCAGGTTGTAGCTTTGTTCTAAAAGAAGAAAAAACAGCTCATCGGGAATTTACTTCTGCTTCTATTGTGACACAAAATAACTATAGATACGGAAGATTTGAAGTTGAAATGAAACCAGCAAAAGGCAGTGGAATCGTTTCTGCCTTTTTCCTATTTAGATACAATCCCTGGCAAGAAATAGATGTTGAGTTTTTAGGAGATGACACTACGAAAGTGATGTTTAATATTTATTACAATCCCGGAGTTGATGGAGTTATGTATAACTATGGAAACAAAGCAGCACCTATAAAAATTGATCTTGGTTTTGATGCGTCTTTAGCGTATCATACATACAGTATAGAATGGGAACCTCATGAAGTAAGGTTTTATGTTGACACCGTTCTTGTTCATGTGCGAAGCACGTGGATGCCAAGTTTGATTCCAGATTTACCATTGCAATTTTATTTCAATATATGGGCACCAGAAAATAAAGATTTTGCGGGACCTTTGGCGAATAAGAGTTTACCGAAAAGTTCCTATGTGAGAAATGTAAAAATGTATTCATGGTCTCACTAAAATAAATCGTAAAGCTTTATAAATCAGCATCAAAAGAATAAAATTTTTTTCAACTTTTTAAATTCGCCACATAGATATAAAAAACAATAGTCGATATTTAGTTGCAAAAACACACAATATGTAGGTAAAAATTCTTTCAAAAATTGACAACAAATCGAATGGATATGTTATATTTCAGGAATTATAAAATTGTAAACAAAACACTTTTATACTTCCAAAAATAAGAGTGAAATAAATTGGATAGAAATAATTTTTTAAATAAATAAAAATGAAGAAATTAATAACCTTATTGTCACTATTAGTAACTATTTCTTTTTATGCTCAAAATGCTGAGGTAAAAGGACAAATAAAAGATGATCAAGGAAATGAAATTGCTTTCGCAAACATTGTCTTTAAAAATAAAAAAGATTCACTAAAAGTTTTTGGAACTATTGGAGGTGAAGATGGAAAATTTAAATTAAAAATTCCTAGAGCAATCTACACAGTGGAAGTCTCTATTGTTGGCGTAAAACCTAAGCTAATTACTTTAGACGCTAGTCAAAAAAGGAAAATAGATATGGGTATTATTGAAATATCTTCCTCCGTTGCGTTGGATGCGGTCGTCGTAAAAAGTAATCCTTCGAGTTATAAAATTGACTTAGAGAAGAAAGTTTATGATGTATCAAAGGATATTACCGCAAGAGGTGGAACGCTGGCTGAAGTTATGCAAAACTTACCATCTGTTCAAGTTGAACCCGATTTAAGTATAAGCATTCGAGGAGATTCTAATGTTCGTATTTTGGTAGATGGTCGCCCCAATGGTTTAGCTTCTACAGCAAATTTATTTTCAACCATTCCAGCTAGTTCTATAGAACGCGTTGAAGTCATTACAAACCCATCTTCTAGGTATGCAGCTCAAGGATCTGCAGGAATTATTAATATCGTTCTTAAAAAAGGAAAGAAAAAACAATTAAGTACAAGTTTGGAAGTATTTACAGGATATCGCTTAAATGTTGGAACCAATGTGAATGTCTCTCAAACGGGAGAAACAGGATCATGGTATTTGAATGGAGGTGTTGGATATTCAGAACCAAAAGCCATTAATAATATTTCTTTGATCGATTTGGTGAATACCTCAGAAACTAGTGATCAAGAATCTGACAGAATTCGTAATCAAAGCTATTATTTGTTCAATGTAGGTGGACGCAAAAACTTCAATGAAAAGACAAGCTTAGTTGCGAGTGCAACTTTTAGGCAAGCGGGATCTGACAACTTTAACGAAACAACTTATAGAGATTTTACCAATAATAATTTGTCTAACAGTTCTCTTAGAGATGAGGATGAAGAAGAGGACAATACATTTGTTCAAGGAAGTGTCACTTTTGATCAGAAGTTTGCGAAAGAAGGTCACAAATTATCTATTAATACAAGTGCCGAATACACAAAATTAAAAGAAGACGCAGCTATTTCTTCTTCAGATATATTTCCTGTACAACAAAATTTAGATACAGATATAACTGGCAACGATGAAGAGATGAGTCGTTATGTGATTTCTATGGACTACATATTACCGCTGGAGAAAAATGTAACCTTCGAGCTGGGCTATCGCAGTGATCTTACCCGAATTGAAAATGATTTTTCAGTAGAAAGAAGCACTTCCCAAGGAGATGCATTTATCATTCCTGAATTTACAGACCAGACCAAATACACGGAAAACGTGCATGCATTCTATAGTCAGATCTCTAAAAAATACAAAAAGCTTGCTTTCAAATTGGGGTTGAGAGCTGAAATTTCTGATATTGATATAACTTCTGCAAGAAACAATTTTAAAGATGCAAAAAATTACACAAATCTCTTCCCATCGGCATTTATCTCTTACAATGTCAATGAGAAAAACGAATTACAGGTATCTGCTTCACGACGGGTAAACAGACCAAGAAGTTGGATGATTATTCCGTTTTCCACCTTTACTGATGAACGTAATATTTTTGTGGGAAATCCCGATATCAATCCTTCCTTTATTGTTGCCACTGAGCTAAACTATATCTACAAAGCATCTAATAATTTAGGATTCTATCCTACAGTATTCTATAGAAAAACAAATGATGAAGTAGAGTTCTTTGTAGAACGACAACAGCTTACGATTGGAAATCAAACTCAAGATTTTTTTGCTTCCACTATTGCTAACATTGGAGATTATACAGCTTACGGAGGAGAAATTGGTATGTGGCTTAAAGCTACTGAATGGTGGAATATGTGGACAGAAGTAATTTTTAATGGATTCAGACAAAGAGGATCTTTTAGAGGCGCCAGTTTTGACGGAGATGGATTGCTATTTACAGCGCGATATAATGCTAATTTTACGCTTTTTAAGTCGACGAAGTTTCAAATTCAAAGTTACTACAGAGGACCAATTGAAACAGGACAGTATAGAAGAAGAGGTTTTTATGCCGTGAACCTCGGCTTAAGTAGATCCTTATTCGATGGAAAAGGGTCTATAGCTGTCAATGTAAGAGACTTGTTTAATTCAAATAAGCGATTGGTGATAACTTTTGGAACTGACTTCGAAAGAGACCTAGAATTACAGTATAGAGTTCGACAAATTAATGTTTCCTTTACTTACAGGTTTACTAAACAAAAAGGAAAAGGTAAAAAGGGAAATCAATATGATAGTTATGAAATAATCAATTAGATCGAATCTTGTTCATTACATTACAGTTTTGTAGAGAAAAACACCCGAATTTAATTCGAGTATTTAGGTATAAAAAATATCCATCTTTTAGCCAAATATTTTCAGTATCTTCAAATCGTTTGTGCATACAATCTAAATAACATTACACAAACACAAAACAGTTTCCAACTAAAAAGGTTCTTACGAATTCCCTTTTCGTTGCGTTTTTTTAGAATTTCGTATCCGAGTTTTTGAAAACTCATTCACGTTAATACGATATACTTTTCTGGAAGGTTTGCTGTAAAAACCATCTTGAATATTTCCGCCAATAAAGTACAAACTGTCGTTGTAATAAAATAGTGTAGCCGATTCCACATCAAGATCAATAAAGTATTCATTGAGTTGTTTTGTAGTGACATTATAGGTAGATATCCTTTGGTCATTATACAAATAAATGGTGTTTCCATTGTTGGCAATGGCAGGTCGTTCCATTCCTTTAAACAATTTACCTTCTACATGCCATTTTCCGGTCTTTAAATTAAAAGATTCAATCGTATTCAAAGGTCGTTTATTAAATCCGCCCATCAAATAAATCACATCATTAATCAACACGCCGTTAGTTTCTTTTGCGGTGGGCATTTCGCCTAATTTATACCACAAACCAGAGATCATATTATAAAAATGAATGTCTTTTGTGTATTCTTTCTTGCCTCTTTTAGTAATCTTTTTAATACCACCTATTAAAATCAAATAATCACCGTACAAAAAAGAAGCAAAATTTACGGCTTGGTGTGGATTTGGCGTATCTTCTTTGATGACTTTCGATTTGAGATTGTAAATTTCAATCACATCATCCAAGTATACATTATTTCCCGCGATTCGTTTCCCACCTAGTACATAAATTTCATCCTTATAAATGTGTAAATTGTGCGCAGCTCTTTCTCTAAATTCCAAATCGGAAGTTGTCCAAGCATCTTGTTCAATATCATACATCATCATTGCGCCTGAAACATTTTCAATAGAACCTGAAACAAAATCCATTTGACTCATAAGGTTGTCAAATGTTGGTTCAATAAACTTATCATTTGTGGCGCGAATCGCTGCTTTTGAGCGATCTACTTTTTCAGAGTTTTCGCCACCAATAACATATATTTTTCCATTATGAATACCAGAAGCAAAGCCATACAAACCTTTCTCTAAAGATGCACTTTCAGTATATTTAATCTTCGCTTGCAGTTTCTTTTTGGAGTCAATTTGAACTTCTTTTAACTCCGTATTTTCAGGAACTAAGTAAATCATCAGCTTTTCGTTCGGTGTTTTCGGAATTTGTACTTTTTGAGTACTATATCCTACATGAGAAACGAACATAAAATTCGTTTGATCGTTTGTTACGTCAAGTTTCAATTCAAATGCTCCTTTAGCATTCGTTACTGAGAGCACTTTTTCATCTACAGAAATATGCGCAGCCACAATCGCTTCTTTTGTTTCCGCATCCAACACAACACCTTCTATTTGTTGCGCAAAAACACCCAACGAAAGAAAACTTAGTAACAACATGATTCGTATTCTCATAGTTTGATAGTTAACAGAAATGATTCTTAAAACTGCTTTCTTATAAAAATACTGAAATTCTATTCCTTTATGAACGATTTGAATGGAATTCGATGGTTTTTAGCAAAAAGTTAACGTTCGGGTTACACGAAACTGTGTTTACACGTGTAAGATATTTGTTATTTCGTTGTTAAGTATTTTACTAACCTCATCAGCCAAATCAACAATCATAAAATGGCCACCATTTTTTATGAGATAATTTTTTTGTCCCTTTGCAGGAATAACCTTGTCTTCATCACCATGAATCGTAATAATTTCAGCATTTTTGGTTGTTTTCTTCCATTTGGTAATGGCAAACATTCCCCATTTTAAAAAATGCAAATCGGTATCCTTGATAATTGCTTTGAGCAACTTTTTTTGTTTCGTGCCAAAGAAAAAAGCAGCTAAATGCACATTAAGTTTCAACAATCTTTTCGGAATCCAACGCACAAGATTCAATTTTCCAGCAAATCTATACAAATAGGGAAGTTCAGCACTTTTCGTTGCAGAAGAAATGACCACTGTTTTTTTAGTTTCCAACAATTCGTGCATTTCAGCAGCAATCATGCCGCCAAAACTTACGCCCACAATCACACTATTCGGTTTTGTAGCTAATTGATAGGTGTCAATCAACCGTTGTGCATACGCTTTGATGCTTTCTTTCGGTTTTGGTGCAATCCAGTCCAACGCAGTAAACTCATACTTCAATTCTAAAAAATCAAAAATGCGCTTGTCTGCACCCAATCCGCTAATTCCGTAAACATGAATGATCTCTTTTTTTGACAATACTGGTAAATTTTAAAAACACTTCACGAAGTAACAAAATTAATAGGAAATCCAGTGCATTTCACTCCAAAACAAAAATAATGTGCGTTCTTTCAAAATAAAAAATCTACTTTCAACAGCAATAAAAAAAAGGTATTTCTCTAGTTATGAGTTTGTTGAAAAGTGGCAACTTTATTTTTTGGCATGTTAATTGGTAACTACTACCACATTAACCATAAAACAATACACATTATGAAAACAAAACCAATTTTCTTAGGACTGCTACTTACTTTATTTTTCAGTCTATCAATGAGCGCGCAAAATCCTGGTCACAGTCAAGATGTACGGGATTACAAAACTCAAAAAGGGAAAGAAATTGCCATTAAGAAAACAAAAAAGAAGTTAAACGAATTGTGTGCTAGTGGATATACAATCACACGAAAAGAATTGTACAAAGGCGGCACTTGGAAAATGCACTTTACCACAAGTTGCGGTCATAAAGGCGAAGTTCATTTTAAATATGATGGAAATTACAAAGAAACCATCTATCACAATTAAAAAATATAAAATTTAAAAAAAGCACACCAGACATTGCGCTAAGTCGAAATGCGGTGTGCTTTTTTTATGTGTAAAATTACGCTTCCAATTGCGGAGTATTACTATCAGGTTTTTCTCCTGTGGCAATTTCAATAACATCTCCTGCAAGCGTTGTAATCAATCCGCCAGCGCGCACCAAAACTACAATTGCATAAAATGGATGTTTGTTGATAGGCGCATATCCTAAACCAGCAGGTAAATAATGAATTACCAACCCAATAAAAGACATTTTTAATAATTGTTTTGGTCTAAAACCCATAGCAACAATCATAACTGCAGCGCCAAGTGTGCAAAGACCAGGTTTTAAAAATTTAATCGCAAATTTGGCCACTTTTCCAGGACTTGCCGTGTCAAGTGCCATCATTCCCAATAGCATGGATATTAACAAAAGATCGAGTACTAGTATGGGAACTAGAATCCATTTTAAAGCGGCGGGAATTTCTACTTCTCTTGTGTATAAAAGTCCAATAGTCCAAAGTGTACCAATAAGTCCAAGTACTGAAACTACTTTGCTAATCGTTCCAACAAAGCCTAAATCTGTTTCAGAAGCATCAGCAACTTCTTCTACGGGATAAAACAACAGTTCTAAACCGGCAATGGCAATTCCGCTTATAGCAAATATCTTATCTACATCATCAATGATAGTTTGATCTGAGTTATTTATATCTTGTGTCATGATTGTTTAAGTTAAGTTAAGTTTAAAAATAGTACTACCGCGTTTCACAAATTCTTCTTCCGTTTTACCATCGCCAAAAGGTGCTTTTCCTTCACCAATTTTGAAGAGAATCGTTGCTGGAATCGCCACAAATAAGCACATGACATCTAAAAAAGTTAATTCGTCACTTTTTGTGATTGATTTGTATAACGGTGTAATGATCGGAATTTCCCATGGCTTGTTGAGTCCAACCTGTGCTAGACTGATTAAGGTATCAAGCGAAACAAAAATTAAATCCATTAGTTGTTTGACTAAAAATAAGCTCAATCCTGCGAGTTTTTGAAGCAACAATTTTAGAAAGTCTAAAAAAGTCAATTCGCCTTGAATCATCTTTTTAAAACCATCAAAAATAATATCCATTTGCAGTTTAAAACCTTCTCCAGATTTGACCAAAATAGCTTTCAGTTGACTCGCAAACGATTTAAAAACTTCAGTAAAATCGGTTGGAATTTGAGATTGAATTGATGTTCCAGCACTATCGTGTAAATACTCCTTTTTAGAATTCAACCAATTCGATCGTGGATCGGCTGTATTTTTCTTTGAAGGTTCCGAAGGATCTACTTTGCCCAACGAATCAGGAATATCTACCAATTCGGGAGAAAACTTTTCAATTTGTTTATCTAGCGTATCATCTACAAACTTGCGAATGTTTTTTATTTCATCTTTAAGAGAAATGATTGCGGAGTTAGTAAAATTTTTAAAAGCATTTTTAGTAGCCACAATCGCGTCCCAATCAAACAGAAACGCCAAAAACTCAAACAAATCTTTAAAAAACACTTTAATCGCATCAAATATTTTCTGAATAAACGCGCCTATTTCGCGAAGCGTTGTAGCAATCCAATTAAATACTTGTTCTCCAATTTTAATGACAAATTTTACACCTTCACTGACTTTTTCGATGATGAATTCTGCCGCGTGTTTGGCACCATCCCAAATGGAATGTAAAAAATCGCCCAAAGTGATTCCATGATGTTGTGGAATGCTTGTGGCTACACTGCGACGCATTTGCGCATTTGGAGCAACAAGCGAACCAACCGTAAACGACGAACGTTTTAATTTTGCATCACCACTTTCCATGGTTTGGGCAGCAGCCAACATGTCTTGAATTCCTGCAGCAGCGCTGTTTAAAGTGTCTATATTTGTTCCTTCAGCAACTAATAAGTCACCGTTTTGTTTGCGTGCTCCGGCCAACGCTTCTCCGGAAGTTACTTTGGTGCCTAAATCTTCCAATACTTGATGTGCCAAATTGATCGCGATCGTTTTTTTGAGAAAATCAGCATTGAGTAAAATACGACACGAAGCAATATCTTTTACGGGACAAATCACGGTGAATTCAGCCGAAACATTTAACGGAATAGCTACTTCATGATTTGGTCCAATATGATAACTTTCACTATTTACGTACACAAACAAATTGCTTTCTGCGCTCAATTTCACCTGCAAACCTTGAAACGTTTTCATGGCTTTACTGTTGAATCGGATGTGTGCCGAATACGATGCCACTTCTTTTAAACTATCAATTCCTTTAATCGTTAAGGTTTTCTTATTCCATAAAGTGGTGGTCGCATCTTGCCATAAACTGGTCAGTTCACTTCCGTGAGATGTGTTTATGGAAAATAATTGGTTGCGAATGCCATTGCCTTTTACACAGCAAAATTGTTCGGCGTCATCTGCCATCACGATCGGTTGTGTCCATGTATCAGCAACAAATTCGTGTGATTCTTGATCGAAAAAATGATTCGTTTGATAGTGCAAGCCTTTTTCATTGAGCGACCAAACACTATGATACTCTTCGTTGCGCGCGGCGCGAATTCGCGTAATCGCTTCAAACGTACCAGGCAATTTAATAACATCTACTTCTTCGTCTTCAATACTAGAAACAAATTGATGAATATTTTTTCCGGCAGCATACACAATATCATTCATATCGTCTGATTCTACTAAAGCAAAACAGTTGACAGTGTCGTCACTTTCAAAACGCGCTTTGGAGGTTTTTCCATATACTTCATCTGGAAACGACTGAAATACAAACGAGCGTTCTTTGCCAATATCATACAACATAAAAACACCATCGTTGTATTGAAAATTCCCCAATTCAAACTGAATAATTTTCATTCCATTTTCAATCAGTGTAAACGGTTGTGGTGTTAAATCGTCCAAATTGGCCACATAATAGTTGGCATCTTTTTGTGCTTGCGTTGTAGAAAACACTACTTTTTCAGCACCAATGGAGACTTTATTGATGACTTCCGACGCATCGGCAGCTTCCATTGAAGACCACGACAGACTCTTGTCGAGTGTTTCAAATTGTGTGGCATCAAGCGGAATTTCATCAGAAACCCACACTTTATTGTCTTCTACCTTGGCAAGTTGAAAATACTCTTCGTCCGTATTATATTCAAGTTCAAATGACGTTACTTTTCCTTCTGATAATACCAATTGTGTCCATCCAGAAGCGGAACCTTCTGAACGTAAAATACCTTGTAATTTTCCTGTTGTTGTGAGGCAAAAAATAAAAGGTTGTTCGGGCGCGACCATTAAGGAGCGAATTGTGGTTCCAGCTTCAATGGCAGATTCTGGAAAATAGTTTTGCATCAATTCGCTTTGAAAGTCAACAGTTACATTGTCGTCTTTCGTGATTTGAAATTTTGGATCTACTTTCATAAGGCGTTTATTTTTCTATTACAGGAGCATACGCAATGTCGTACGCCACCACATCTTGCTTATCTTCAATACGTAAGTTTTTAAAAGTATATATATTTCCTAGCGGAAGAATGACTTTGTTGGTTTGGTTTAATACATCTATATCATTCAGTTTGTCAATCAACTTTGTAGAATCTGCGGAGCCTGCCTTGCCCAAATCCACTGCAATTTGGTTTACAATCGCATCTATAATGGCAAAAACCCATGTAACCACTAGCGAAATTACTTTTAAAATGATGGTTAACACATCTCCACTAAAAAAGTTAGGATCAGCATCATACGCTACTAGCGGCTTGGTAAAATTGTGATCTAAATCGAAACGCCCTTTTTTTCCAACGGTGATGTTGAAATCTAAATAGCCAGCAGCGCCTGTATTTTTTACACTGTCTTTTGTGTATTCGCCATTTGTAGAGAGTGAAATGTATTTTACTTCGTGCTCTCCAAAAAGCTTCATAATTACGTGTACTTCCACTTTAATTTCAATTCGATAGCGCACTGTAATGCCGCTATTTTTTTTATTTTCTGTGGATTCACGAGTTATGGTATAGGTAGTTTCAATTTTGTCATCAATATGTTTGTCACTTTTTGTGAGCACCATCACATTGTTTTCAAAACCGTGACTGAGCTTGACGCCATCAAGATTTTCAAAAATGGATTGTACATACGAATCCAGCGATTTGATATAGGTGTTGAAGTGCTTATTTTGAATGGAAAATACGCCATCAGTGGTGCTGCCTGTATCTATTCCCAATTCAATTAAGCTTTTTGGAAGAATTCCTGCTATAGCATTTGTGGGCGGTTTGGTATCATTCAACATCATTAAAAAATTGAGCGCACTAAAATCACCTGGTCTTTTGTCTTTATTACTATACGACGTGGAAAATGCTAGTGCCGTTGGTTGAAACATTGCTTTTTCGGTAGCTTTGATCTTCTTTCGCTGAATTCCATAACCCAATACATACGGATTATCACTTCCAGAGATTGTCATGTTAAAATAGTTGGTGATGGCATTTTGAAATTCAACGCTGCTATTTTTTGGCAGTATACTTTTAGAAGTGTCGAAACTTGAAATATTTGCATTTTCAAAATTTAAGAATAGACTATGAATCGTAAAATCGTCATCAGACAAACCGCTTTCACGAATAATGGTTTTAGCGCTTTCTCCAGCATCTAAAATCATGTTGTCTTTAGAGACTTTAATTTGCCCAATAGGCACTTTAAAAACGTATAAAACATCTTTCAGATCAAATATAGAAACAGCTTTGGTTTCTTCTTTTCGGTAGTATAATTTACCACTTTTAAATCGAATTTCGAGATTGACTTCTTTCGTATTGTCTTTAATAAAACTCACTTTTGGAGCATCCAAAACGGCTTGCCAACCAAACGTAAAATTTAAGTTTTCAGACGTAACGCGATCCATCAAATTTCCGATTTCGCGCCAATTATTAGCTTTTTTGGCTGTTTCAATCTCTTTTTGAATGGCGATCCAACTGTTTATTTTTTTTTTGATATCTGCTTCCTGATCTGTAATATGGAAATCCGTATCATCCGCAGTTTTTCCACCCAAAACGCCCCATTCTCTGTGAATGATATGTCGTCTGCGCAATTGGGAAAACTGATAATTAATGGTGTTTTGCGACAAGGCGAGTGCCATGTCATAACCGGCAAGTGTTTCGTTTCCTTTCATGTTGGCTATTAAAAATGATTAATACTATGTATTTAAAACAATTTGCTCTGGTAGGAGGAGAGCTAGATGTTTTTAAATTTATAGTATGCAATTTAAAGTGGAAAACGCAAAAAAAGAAACGTATAACTACGTGATTTTAAAAATGGAAATAAGTAAGAGTTTAATTAATAAGCAGGTTTATCTTTCCCCAAAGTACATCATCAAAGTCAGAAAGTGCAAAATTTTCATCATCCGCAGCATTTCCCATTCGGATGATCACCAAATCTTTGCTCGGAACTACATATATTTTTTGATCATTTTTACCCAAGGCACAAAATAGGTCTTGCGGTGCATTCGGAATCAATTCGCCAGAAAACTCCAATTGAATTTGTGGCAAACGATACGAAGTTTTTCCATTCAACCACCATAAATACCCATACGCTTGGTTGATGTTTTGTGAAGTTGTGGTCGCTTCCGCTAGAAAGTTCTCAGGGATAATTTGTGTTTCATTCCAACGTCCGTTTGCAGCAATCAACAAACCAAATCGCGCCATGCTTCTTGTCGTACTCCAATAAACATTGGCGTTTCCTGTTTGAATCCACGCACCTGTCATGCCAATGCGGTTTTTCAATTTTGTATTAAAATAATCATCCCAAGTTTGATTGCTCGCGGAAGCAATGACATCTTGCAATTTTACAAAAACACCATGATATGCCCAACGTGTTCCTGCATCAGCGAGATATTGCAAATCGTTTGGCGCAATGCCATCACCCAAACTATCATCCAAACCAGAAGTCATAGATAGTAAATTTTTACAGGTAATTGAGTTCTCTTTTTCTAACGATGCGCTTGTCCAACCTGTTCCAATATGATCAGAAACCTTGTCGTTGAGGTCAATGAGACTTTCTTCTTGCGCAATTCCCGCAACAGTTGTCGTTAAGGTTTTTCCAGCACTTGCCCAATACCAAGGAGAAGTTTCCGTATGATTGTCAAAATAATTCTCTACTACAATTTTTCCTTTGTGAAGGATGATGAAGCTTTTGGTATTTTTTTCTTCGAGATAATTTAAAAGTGGCAACAATTGATCGGCATTCCAGTTCAATTCATTGACACTTGTAGTTTCCCAAGAATCTGAATTATTTGGAGGAAAATAGAAGGATTCATCGACAATCTCAGGCGTTTCTTCTAGTGGAATTTCATCAGTAGCTTCCGAGGAACAATTTGTCAAAAACACTAAAAAAAGCAATGGGAATTTATAAAACAGTCGGTTCATCTTTTACGATTTTGATTTTAGACTGTTAAATATACCAAAGGTTTAAATTAGATTGTATCTTTGCGCACTGAATTTTTGGATATGAGAACGAAGACTTTAAAGAAAAATAAGATCAATGTTGTAACGCTTGGTTGTTCGAAGAATGTGTATGATTCTGAAGTATTGATGGGACAATTGAAAGCGAACGGAAAAGACGTAGCACATGAAGAGGAAGGTAATATTGTAGTGATCAATACCTGTGGATTTATCAATAACGCCAAAGAACAAAGTGTGAATACGATCTTGGATTTTGTGCAGAAGAAAGAAGAAGGTGTCGTTGATAAAGTTTTTGTAACAGGTTGTTTGAGTGAACGCTATAAGCCAGATTTAGAAGCGGAAATTCCGGATGTAGACCAATATTTTGGAACGTCGGATTTACCACGATTGTTAAAAGCGTTGGGAGCCGATTATAAACACGAATTGATTGGAGAACGCATCACTACAACGCCAAAAAATTATGCTTATTTAAAAATTGCAGAAGGCTGCGATCGTCCGTGTTCGTTCTGTGCCATTCCACTGATGCGAGGAAAACACAGATCAAAACCAATGGAAGAATTGGTGACGGAGACTGAAAAATTAGCCGCAAAAGGTGTCAAAGAATTAATTCTTATTGCACAAGATTTAACCTACTACGGACTCGATTTATACAAAAAAAGAAACTTAGCCGAATTGCTTCGCGCATTGGCAAAAGTAGAGGGCATTGAGTGGATTCGTTTGCATTACGCGTTTCCAGCTGGTTTCCCGATGGATGTGTTAGACGTAATGAACGAAGAACCAAAAATCTGTAATTATTTAGACATTCCATTGCAACACATTGCAGACGATATGTTAAAGTCGATGCGTCGCGGAACGAATCAAGCAAAAACTACAAAATTGTTGAAACAATTCAGAGCTGCAGTTCCAGAAATGACCATTAGAACTACATTAATTGTTGGATATCCTGGAGAAACGGAAGCACATTTTCAAACGCTTAAAAATTGGGTTGAGGAAATGCGCTTTGAACGTTTAGGTTGTTTTACCTATTCGCACGAAGAAAACACGCATGCATACAATTTGGAAGACGATGTGCCGGAAGAAGTGAAGCAAGATCGTGCCAATCAAATCATGGAAATTCAGTCACAAATTTCTTGGGAGTTGAATCAACAAAAAATTGGACAAACGTTCAAATGTATCATTGACCGAAAAGAAGGCAACTATTTCGTCGGTCGTACCGAGTTTGATTCACCAGATGTGGACAATGAAGTCTTAATTGATGCTACAAAATTTTACGTGAAGCAAGGAGAGTTTGTAGACATCAAAATTGTTGACGCTGCTGACTTCGATTTGTATGGTGAGCCGGTTTAGTTGGTTGTGAGATTTTAGTATTGAGTATTGAGATTGTTTCAAACTTCATTATGAGGAGTTTGCGACGAAGTAACCTGTTTTTTTATGCTAAATGCTAAATGCTAAATGCTAAATGTTGAATTGCTTCGCCTTTAAGAGCCTTTCTTTATCAAACATAAACCGTCATATCGAGTGAATTTCTGCTAAGAAATTAGTATCGAGATATGCTATGGAATTCTAAATTTAACATGTAAAATTTTAAATGTAAAAGTATTTGAAACTTCATTACGAGGACTTTTCGACGAAGTAATCTGTTTTTTTTATGCTAAATGCTAAATGCTAAATTTTAAATGTTGAATTGGCTTTCAAAAGTTCCAATAAGTTTCAAAGTACTTCTCGATAAAAAATTTCTCCGAAATTTCACTCGAAGTGACGGTTAGAAAGTGCTAAATAATACTTTTAAAGACCCAAGACCCAAGACCCAAGACCCAAGCTAAAAGCTAAAAGCTAAAAGTGCCAAAGCGCGCTCTAACAGCGGAGCGATCTAGTATCTAATAGCAAAGCGGTCTAATATCTACGAGCAACGCTAACTACAATTCAAACGAATTATTATTCACCATAAAAATTGCATTGGCAAAAAACAGCTTCCCATTTTCCCAAAAGGCACGAAACATAGGATTGTCAACCATATAAATCATGCTACCTTTTCCAATTCTTTTTTCACCGAAAACCAACGTGTTTTTGATGTTTTTCTTTGCTTTATAACCAGCAAAACCAGAAACAGGAGTATTCTCTTCCAAATACGAAACCGTATAGCCATCTTTAATATAGTCATACGCAGCACTTCCTAATTTCAAAGTAAAATAGGAATCGTCGTACCCAAACGCTAACGGATGAGTCGTGTCTACTTTTGTTTTAAAAATTGCACCTGTGATGTAGTTAGAAATATTTTGACGTTCACCTTTGGCATACGCGATAATATCTTTTTTCTCGTCGTCTTTTTCCTGTTCTTTTTTCTTCAAACCAAACCCTTCTTTCCCTTCAAAAGTACGCAATGCACCTTTCATAGCAATGACTTTTCCACCGCGCGAAATCCAGTTTTTCAACGTTTTCAATTGTTTTGCATTGAAGATTTTTCCATAATTTCCATCAGGAAGAATTAAAATATTGAACGAGTGCAATGTGTTTGCTGAGAAATTCTCAGAATTTACATTTGTCACCGGAAACTTTAATTCTTGCTCAAAAAAGTACCAAAGTTCTCCAAAACCTAGTGATTGTGTTCCTTTTCCAGACATTACTGCTACTTTGGGCATTTTAATTTCCTTGATATCAGGCGAACCCATATCGACACCATTATCCGAAAAATTAGAGGAAAGACTAGTGAGTGCAATTTTGTGTTCTGAAGCCAAATCAATCACAGTTTTAGCGTATGCTTCGGTATTTTTATGATCACTTTTTGTGATGATTAACGAACCTTTTTCAAAGGTAGTTCCATTAGACACAAACGTTTTTTCGCTAAAACGCACACGGATTCCTTTTTGTAATAACTGACTTAAAAACGCAGCATCTTTTATCGTATTCCAAGGGGCGACATACGCAGATGCATTTGCTTTGTAAAGTTCGTCGGGTAACTCTTCTATAGTAATTGTTGCATTTGGTGAAACGATTGTTTTCGAAGCTGTTGTTTTCAATCCATAAGCATACGGAAGACTCCAAGCTGTGATGTCGTATGTTAAAGAGTCACTCAGCTTTGCATTGGGTTCAAACAATACTTTTACCATATTGGCTTTCGGCTGATTTGTACTTACGACTAAGGCATCCGTAACATTTTTCGATTTCTGAGAACTCGTTTCATAGTCAAACCCTTTTACAGTTCCGTTAGAAAAACCATATCTAATTTCATGTCTATCTAATAATTCAGTAAGCTTTAGAATGCGATCTTGATTTCCTTCCAATACATAACTTTTATATTCAAAATCTTTTTTGGCGAAGTATTTTTTGAACTCTTCATTTAACTTAGCAACATTCTTTGAAGAAATTTCTACGGTTGATAATCCGGTCGTATGATGATGCAGAATACGATCTTTTAACGTTAATAAATCACCTTCATCGTTCGTAATTCCCAATCCGGCACGACCATGTCCTGCTTGCTCGTAGGTCATTCCAATAGCACCGTTAAACGTTGGGTAGGTATCTCCATAACTTGGATAAAACAAATCGAAACGTTCACGTGTAAAATACAGCCAGCCTTCTTTGTCAAAATAGCCTGCATGATTTTTTCCTATTTGTGTTTGAAAATCGCGCTGCCAGTCCGTAATCACTTCGTGAAAAGGTTCTGCCGCAGGCGCAAAATAATACGGTTCGTTAATGCCTTGTTCGTGAAAATCAACATGAATATGTGGCAACCACTGATTATATACCATCAAACGTCGGCGTGTTTCTATTTGTGTTGCCCACGCCCAATCTCTGTTCAAATCAAACAAATAATGATTGGGTCTTCCGCCTGGCCAAGGTTCGTTGTGTTCTGTTGCTTTTTGATGCGAATTAAACGGCACACTCGCTACTTGATTGTACCAATTTACATATCGGTCGCGTCCATCAGGATTGATACACGGATCTATAATAACAACCGTATTTTGCAACCACGCTTTCTTGGAAGTAACCAATTCGTATATGGTTTTCATAGAAGCTTCTGTGCTAGACGATTCGTTTCCATGCACATTATAACTCAACCAAACAATGGCTTTATTGGCTGAAGACTCTGCTGTTCCAAGTCCTGCATTTGCCAAATGGTTTTTACGAATACGATCTAAATTTTCTAAATTTTCAGGTGCGGATACAAAAGCAACCTGCAGCAAGCGATGTTCGTTTGTTCTACCATATTCTTCCAAATGAACCATGTCCGTATTATTTACTAAATACTCGTAATAATCCATTACGCGATGATGATTCGTAAATCGTGTGCCTAATTCATAGCCTAGAAATTCGTCTGGCGATTGAATATTTTGTGCAAAAATTGTGGTGGCAAAGAAAAAAAATGAAAGTAAAGTAAAAAAGTGTCGTCTCATTATGTTGGATAAGTTATATAAACCTCAAAGCTAACTAATATAATTTTGAAAAAGAATATCTTAACGAAATTTTGAGAAAATCGAAATCAAATAACGCTATCTTTGCAACTTTATAATACTGACGACCAACTATGCCAACTGAATGTATTCCCTACAGTGAAACTGGATATTTTACGCCCATAATTTGTGATTATTTAGCTGAAAAGCCTGCATTACAACCGTTTTACCATCGTTTCCCTAAATTGGAGAATTTTGAAGCGCAACTTCAAGAAAAACAACAATCACATTTAACGGATGCTTCACAAAGAGCTATTTTATCGAAAGCCATGTTGGCGCAGTATAAAAATGTTGCAGCTTCTGAAAAAACGATTCAAAACATTAAAAAACTTGCCAACGAGGATACATTTACCATTACAACAGGACATCAGTTGAATCTGTTTACAGGTCCGTTGTACTTTTTATATAAAATCATTTCTACGATTAATTTGGCGAAGGAATTACAGGAAAAACATCCTAACTATCATTTTGTGCCAATCTATTGGATGGCCTCAGAAGATCATGACTTTGACGAAATCTGTTATTTCAATTACAAAGGAAAAAAACTCCGTTGGAATCGTGAGGCAAGTGGCGCTGTTGGCGAATTGTCTACGGAAGGCTTATCAGAAGTATTAAACGTATTCACCAAAGAATTGGGCAACAGTAACAATGCAAAATATTTAGCTTCACTTTTTGAAGATGGCTATATAAAACACAACAATCTAACGGATGCTACGCGTTATATTGCCAACGAACTCTTCAAACAATACGGATTGGTCATTGTAGATGGAAACGACAAAGCGTTAAAGCAATTGTACATTCCGTTTATTGAAAACGAACTCTTTCAGCAAACGGCACACAAAAAAGTGCTAGAAACGGCGAAACAGTTAACAAAAGCAAGCGCTGACTATAAAATTCAAGTCAATCCGCGCGAAATCAATCTATTCTATATCAACGACGGAATCCGCGAGCGAATTCTTGAAAATGAAGGTGTTTTTAGTGTGAATAACACTTCCGTGAGATGGAACTCGGAGCAAATAAAAACTGAAGTTCACACACATCCAGAGCGTTTCTCACCCAATGCATTATTGCGTCCGTTGTATCAAGAAATCATTCTGCCAAATCTATGCTACATTGGTGGTGGAGGAGAATTGGCGTATTGGTTTGAGCTGAAATCATATTTTGAAGCGGTCAACGTGACGTTCCCGATGTTACTACTCAGAAATTCGGCTGTGATCAAAACCGCGAAACAATCCGAAAAGATGGAAAAACTCAACATTTCCAATCGCGATTTATTTCTAAAAAAAGATGATTTCGTTGCTGCAAAAGTAAAAGAATTAAGCAACATTGATATAGATTTCACACCACAAAAAGAGCACTTAAAACAGCAATTCAAAGACTTATACACACTTGCCGAACAAACCGATAAATCGTTTCTTGGAGCGGTGGCGGCACAAGAAACAAAGCAACTCAAAGGTTTACAGCACTTGGAAAAACGTTTATTAAAAGCGCAAAAACGAGTATTAAAAGACAAAGTTTCTAGAAGTACGGAATTACAAGAAAGCCTATTTCCAAACAACTCGTTGCAAGAACGCCGAGAAAACTTCAGTGAACGCTACTTGGAATACGGCGAACATCTCATTCCCACATTAGTGAAACATTTACAACCTTTATCGGGCGAATTTTTGGTATTGGAACTTTAGATGATAAAAAAGATCAATAGTACTACTGATTTTTAGTCGTTCAATCGACGAAATGATTGGTTTTTTCGTTGTGAATATCCTGTTAAAAAATCTTTGATACTACGCTTAAAATCTAAAATCTAAATACTACTTTTGCGTATGCAACACGACAAGGTATTAATCGTAGACTTCGGATCGCAATACACACAACTCATTGCGCGCAGAGTTCGAGAGCTGAACATCTATTCCGAAATTCATCCATTCAACAAAATTCCAACAAACGTACACGAGTATAAAGCGGTCATTCTTTCGGGAAGTCCAATGTCTGTGCGCTCTAAAGATGCTTTTCATCCAAATTTGGAAGGCATTCGTGGTGTAAAACCATTATTAGGTGTTTGTTACGGCGCACAATATTTAGCACACTTTTCTGGCGGACAAGTTGCCGAATCGAACACTCGTGAATATGGACGTGCAAACCTAAGTTTTGTAGAAGAAAATGAACCTTTCTTAGCAGGAATTTCTGCGGGAAGTCAAGTGTGGATGAGTCACAGTGATACCATCAAGCAATTACCAACCAATGGAAAACTATTAGCCAGCACGCACGATGTCGCAAATGCAGCCTACAAAATAGAAGGTGAAACTACATACGCGATTCAGTTTCATCCCGAAGTATATCATTCTACAGATGGAAAGCAATTACTAGAAAATTTCTTGGTACATATTGCCAATGTAGATCCAGATTGGACACCAAACGCGTTTGTAGAAGAAACCGTTGAAGAGTTAAAAGAAAAACTTGGCAATGACAAAGTCGTTTTAGGCTTATCGGGAGGAGTTGATTCTAGTGTAGCAGCGATGTTATTGCACAAAGCCATTGGCAAAAACTTATACTGCATCTTTGTCAACAACGGATTGTTGCGCAAAAATGAATTTTCAAGCGTGTTGCAACAGTATGAAGGTATGGGACTCAATGTAAAAGGCGTTGATGCTTCGGCACGTTTTTTGGATGCGTTAGCTGGAGAAAGCGAACCTGAGAAAAAACGCAAAGCCATTGGGCGCGTATTTATTGAAGTGTTTGACGATGAAGCACATCAAATACAAGACGTTACGTGGTTGGCACAAGGAACCATTTATCCAGATGTCATAGAAAGTGTAAGTGCCACAGGCGGACCAAGTGCTACCATCAAAAGTCACCACAATGTGGGCGGTTTGCCAGATTATATGAAATTAAAAATTGTAGAACCATTAAAAGCATTGTTTAAAGATGAGGTGCGTAGAGTTGGTGCTTCTATGGGAATGGACACACAATTATTAGGACGTCATCCGTTTCCAGGACCAGGATTGGCAATCAGAATTTTGGGAGACATCACTGCGGAAAAAGTTCGTATCTTACAAGAAGTAGATGCTGTGTTTATCAATGGATTACGTGAGTGGGATTTATATGATAAAGTGTGGCAAGCAGGCGCAATTTTATTACCTGTAAACTCAGTAGGAGTGATGGGCGATGAGCGAACCTATGAAAAAGTAGTAGCATTGCGCGCGGTAGAAAGTACCGATGGAATGACGGCAGATTGGGTAGATTTACCCTATAAATTTTTACAAAAAGTATCGAACGATATAATAAATAAAGTAAAAGGCGTTAATAGAGTAGTGTATGACATTAGCTCAAAACCGCCAGCTACCATTGAATGGGAATAATAAACTTAGAATACAAAATGAAGAAGCTTTTAGGATTTTTTTTAATACTATTGATGACGAGTTGTGGTGCGAGTGCGCAGCAATACACAAATCATAAAGTAGCCAGAGGTGAAACGGTGGAAAGTATTGCAAAACAGTACGACATCAGTCCGGATGATATTATCAGATTGAATCCAGAAGCAAGAAGAGGCGTGCGCAAAAATAGCATGTTGGTGATTCCTTCCAAATCAACGAAAGTTGTTACAGACACAAATGTAACGTTTACCAATCATAAAGTGCGACGAAAAGAAACCTTGTACGGAATTGCTAAGAAATATGGAGTTTCGCAAGAAGACATTTTAAAATACAACGAAAAAGTTGCGAAAGAAGGCTTGAAAAAAGGAGATCGCATTGCCATTCCACAATTTAAAAACAAACCCAAAGAAACAACCGAAACTGTTGAAGAAACTAAAGAAGAAGAAACGGATACTACCGAAGAAGCTTCTTTTGAAATATACACGGTAAAAGCCAAAGAAACCAAATGGGGAATTGCGCATAGCTACGGATTAACGATTGAAGAATTAGAAGACATCAATCCTGAAATAAAAGACGGTTTGCAAATTGGACAAGAAATAAAATTGCCTATTCGTTCAGAAAAACCTGCTATTGTCAGTACAGAACAATATGTGTTTTACGATGTAAAACCGAAGCAAACCATGTACACGCTTACGCGAAAATTAAGTGTAACGGAAGAAGAATTAATCTTATTAAATCCAGCTTTAAAAGATGGTTTGAAAGCGGGAATGGTCTTAAAACTTCCGGTTGCCAAAACAGAAGATTCAAACTTAGAAGTTGTCGATGCTGTTATCATGGATACGTTCAATTTCTTGGAAAATGCAGACGCTGAAAATGTGTCGAACATCGCAATTATGTTGCCATTCAAACTGGACGAGATGGAAATGGATTCTATCGATCAAACCAAAGAAAAACTTAAAAAAGATCGCTTATTAGGCTATGCAACTGAGTTTTATACAGGTTCTTTAATGGCGTTGGATTCTATCAAAAAACTAGGATTTTCTGTCAACGTAAAAGTGATTGATAATGGCGGAAAGAAAAGCACCACACGTGCTGCTGTTACCGAAAATGATTTCACAGACATGCATGCAGTTATTGGACCAATTTTAGACGCGAATGTTGAAATCGTAGCTGCTGAATTAAAATCGGATGGCATTCCAGTTATTTCTCCATTAACTAGCAAAAAGGTAGATCACAGAAATGTGTATCAAACCATTCCAGATAAAAAGCTGTTAGAGCAAAAAATGCTGGCATTTATGAAGAAAAATGGGCAAGACAAAAATGTCATCATCATTGCAGATAAGAATAAAACGAAGATCAAAGCGACGTTGCAATCCATTTTGCCAAATAATAAAGTGTTCAATCCGGAAGAAGGGAATTATATCAAGCCTACTTTAATTCTTCCACATTTAAAAGAAGACGTTGAAAATTGGGTGATTTTAGAAACAGACGATGTATCATTAATTGCCAACGTGACTTCCGTATTAAACTCGTACGCAACCAGCGAAAAACGTGAAATTGTATTGCTGACCACAGATAAAAATAGCAATTACGATAACAATGACAACATATATAATAGTCATTTAGCAAATCTTAATTTTCATTATCCTTCAATAGACAAGCCTTCATCACTCGACAATCAATTTGTGAAAAACTACAAAGCAGAATATGGTATTTCTCCTGGTAGAATTGCTACGCGCGGATTTGACATTACATTTGATATCTTAGTGCGTTTGGTGTACGATCAAAACTTAGCAAAAAGTGTGCGAACTGGCACAGAAACCAGCTATGTAGAAAACAAGTTCAACTATCGCAAAAAAACCTTTGGCGGTTTCTTCAATGAAGGTATTTACATTGTAAAATACGACGGATTAGAAATCAAAGAAGCAAAATAATAAAACCTACTCAATAATGACATCAAAAGTAACCTACACTGGAAGCCTTAGAACTGTTTCAACACACATAAAATCTGGAAATGAGTTCATAACAGACGCTCCTACAGACAATAATGGCAAAGGAGAAGCGTTCTCTCCTACAGATACTGTTGCAACAGGATTGGCAAGTTGTATGTTAACCGTAATGGGAATTAAAGCGGCACAATTAGGTGTGCATATGGAAAACACAACCGCAGAAGTGACCAAAACGATGGCGTCAAATCCGAGAAGAATTTCAAAGATAGAAGTACACGTTCACTTGCCTTTTGAAGCGGACGACAAAACCAAAAAAATATTAGAAAACACTGCAAATACTTGTCCTGTGCATTACAGTCTTCATCCTGATATTGAAAAAATTGTTGAATTTCATTGGAAATAAATGGTTAAACTGTTTGGCATACTCTGTATTTTTCTCCTCGTTCAAGACGAAGAAACCATTACGTGGTCGCATGATCATAAACTGCATTGGGGAAACTTTGAAGGTGCGCCAGATTACAATTCGGATGCTGTGGCGATTACCGCTTCTGGAATTACCTACGGATTGAGCTTAACAACATTTTCAAACAGTGACAAAATAGAATACAAAACTAGAGTGATGGCGCAGTTTTATCCAGAGCAATCTTGGTACTTAAAAGAGCGCGTCAATGATACTGTTTTGGGACATGAACAATTACATTTTGATATTTCAGAACTGCACGCACGAAAATTTCGAAAGCGATTAAAACAGGCGAAATTCAATAAAAATAACATTCGCGAGAAAATCTCTGAAATCTACAATCAAGTCAATAAAGAATTGCGCGAAATGCAAGAAGCGTATGATGAAGGTTCTGACTATTCCAGAGATTACACAGGACAAATACAATGGCAAAAACGCATTGCAAGAGAACTTAACACATACAAAAACTTCAAGCGATCTGCTACAACGAATGACTGATTTACCAAATAAAGAAACACAACAACGATTGCTCATAGAATTGGCACACGCCAAAATGCCGTTCGGTAAATACAAAGATCGGTATTTGGTCAATTTGCCCGAAGCCTATTTGATATGGTTTCAGCAAAAAGGATTCCCGAAAGGCAAACTCGGGCAACAACTCACACAAATGCTCGATATCAAAATCAACGGTTTAGAACCCATGATTCGAAACATTCAAAAGCATTTTGAAAAGTAATAAAACGAGTTTATAAACATCATTTTATGTGTAAATTGGTATTATTACGCAATCAATCATAAAAATAGTTGATAAAATTAGTATCTTACAATTGCAACTACACAAAAAGGGGAAAAAAACCCTATCTGAATTTCTGTGTAATATGTATCTTTAAACTTTCCCCAAAATGAAATTAAAATGGTCTTTACCATATAAATTTTGTATTTGGGATTTTTTGTTTAAAACACACAATTATGATCGTATTATTAGACAACGGACACGGCGGTTTGATTAATGGAACGTATCAAACACCCGGAAAACGTTCGCCAATTTGGAATGATGGTTCGCAACTATTTGAAGGTGAATTCAATCGCGCTATCGTCAATGGAATCATTGAAGAATTAACCGCATTGCGCATTCCGTATGAAAACTTAGCACCAGAATACAGAGATGTAACCTTGCAAACACGCGTACGAAGAGCCAACAAATACGGTTCTCGAAACTGTTTCTACATCAGCGTACACTCCAATGCAGGTGGCGGACATGGAAGTGAAATATTTACCTCTGTTCGCAATACCCGAAGTGATGCTATAGCCACAGTTTTTGGAGAAGAATACAAACGCGTATTTCCAAACAGAAGATTACGTACCGATTTCTCAGATGGCGATTTAGACAAAGAAAAAAACTTTTATGTCTTAAAAAATACTAGAATGCCAGCCATTCTGACTGAAAACTTCTTCATGGACAATGAAGAAGAATGCAAAGCCATCTTAATGACGCGTGAAGGGCGCGAAAAAGTCATTCGCTATCATGTAGATGCGATCAAAAGAGTACAAAACGAATTATTTTAACCTATTAATTATAACATTCAATTATGAAAACACGTTTTTATGCAGTGTATCTTAGTGCATTGGCATTGGTATTAGTTACCTCTTGTGCGACACTTCGTACCGCAGCTTTTGACCAATATTCGTATCAAAAAGGAACGGAAATCAAAGTAGATGCACAACGCTTAATGGACAAAGCGACGCTGTCGTACGATTCGCAAAAAGCAGCGATTGAAAACTTTGAAACAGAACTGGAAAAAATGGTCGAATACGAAAAAAATAAGCCAGACAATCAAATCAGTTACGCGATGTGGAAAATGATTGCGAATCCTGAAAAAAACTTAGCGGCTGGATTTCTAAAACGCTGGAAAGAAAAAGGAACACTGTCAAGCTTTTTCATCAAAGAAGCCAAAGGACAAGTAGTAGAAGCATTGGATTTAATTTTACAATACGAAGGAAAAAAAGATCCTGCTGCCGAAAAGAGATTGCAACAAATGCTGGGAATACAATAACGACATAACAACACATACAACATGGACTTCAAAGATTTACTGAAAGAACTAAAAGGAAACCTATTAAGTTTAATGGGTTCAAAATTTGATGATTTAAAAGAAGAATCAAAAAAAGATGTGCAAGACTTCTTAAATGCTTCCAAGGCCAAACTAGAGCGTTGGACAACTTTACTTGCCGAAGGAAACATTACGCTCGATGATTACAAATGGCTAGTAGAAAGTCAAAAAGATTTGGTCGTACTCGAAGGATTATACGCTGCGGGCGTTTCCAAAATAAAATTAGGACACTTAAAAAACAGCATTCTCGATACGGTTCTCGAAACTGCCATTGGTTTTATAACGCCAAAAGAAGATGATAACAATACAGCAAATGCTTAAAACTACAATCAAAAAATTAAGCTACTTTTTGTAAGACTGATTTTAAGAAACATAGCATCCTGATAATCAGTTTTATCAGAAAAAAATGCAAAGGTTGAGTACACTTGAAAAATAGTTATTCAACCTTTATTAATTATAAATTCTTCTTTGTACTTTTGCCGCCGAATACAACAACAACACAACAACATAAGTACACGAATGGCAAAAACCAAATACATATTTGTAACGGGCGGTGTGACCTCTTCTTTGGGAAAAGGAATAATTGCGGCTTCACTTGCCAAATTATTACAATCAAGAGGTTACCGAACAACGATTCAAAAACTAGATCCATACATTAATGTGGATCCTGGAACCTTAAATCCGTATGAACATGGAGAATGTTATGTAACCGATGATGGCGCTGAAACCGACTTGGATTTAGGACATTACGAACGTTTCTTAAATGTTCCTACCTCACAAGCAAATAATGTAACTACAGGACGTATTTACCAAAGTGTCATTGAAAAAGAACGCAGAGGTGAATTTCTAGGGAAAACTGTGCAAGTCATTCCGCATATTACCAATGAAATCAAAGAACGCATTCAAATTCTTGGAAAGTCTGGAAATTATGACATTGTCATTACGGAAATTGGCGGAACCGTTGGAGATATTGAGTCACTTCCGTATATAGAATCGGTTCGTCAATTATTGTGGGAATTGGGAGAAGGCAACGGAATGGTGATTCACTTAACCTTAGTGCCGTATCTCTCTGCCGCAGGTGAACTCAAAACAAAACCGACACAGCATTCTGTAAAAACCTTGATGGAAAGCGGAATCAAAGCGGATGTATTGGTGTGTAGAACGGAACATGAACTTTCAGAAGAATTGCGTCATAAATTAGCGCTGTTCTGTAACGTGAAGCGTGAAGCGGTGATTCAATCCATTGATGCCAAAACCATTTACGATGTGCCAAATTTAATGCTACAAGAAGGCCTAGATACCGTAGTGATGAAAAAGCTCGATTTGGCAGACGATGGCATGCCCGATTTAACACGTTGGAATAAATTCTTAACCAAACTTAAAAATCCAAAAAGTGAAGTCACTATTGGATTGGTTGGAAAATACGTAGAATTACAAGATTCGTACAAGTCTATCTTAGAAGCATTCATTCATGCAGGTGCAGAAAACGAAATCAAAGTAAATGTGGAGTCCATTCACTCAGAACACATCACAGAAAAAACAATAGCAGAAAAATTTAAAAACTTAGACGGAATCTTAGTCGCACCCGGTTTTGGAGATCGCGGAATCGAAGGGAAAATTCGTGCGGTTCAATATGCACGTGAGCACAATGTCCCATTCCTGGGAATCTGCTTAGGAATGCAAATGGCAGTTATTGAATTCTCTAGAAACGTTTTAGGATTGGATAGTGCCAACTCTACAGAAATGAATCCGAATACGGCAAGTCCTGTGATCAACTTAATGGAAGCGCAAAAAGACATCACTGACAAAGGCGGAACCATGCGTTTAGGCGCTTGGGAATGTGAGTTGAAAGAAGAAAGCAAAGTGCATGACATTTACGAGAAATCTATGATTTTAGAACGTCATCGCCACAGATATGAATTCAACAACGATTACAAAGAAAGGTTAGAAAACGCTGGATTAATTGCTACTGGACGCAATCCAAAAACAGGTTTGGTAGAAATTGTAGAATTGCCATCGCATCCGTGGTTTATCGGTGTGCAATATCACCCAGAATATAAAAGTACCGTAGCCAATCCGCATCCACTATTTGTGGCATTTGTAAAAGCGGCGTTGATCTTTGCAGAAAACAAACAAGATGCCACTATGGCATAAAAATGAAAAATGGATACTTTTTTGAGTAACAAAAAATCAAAAAAGAAGTCTATTACAAATAGATTGAAATCTTTTTACGAGATTCGCATAAATTAAATGATTAATGGAAGAAAACAAGTTTGATTACAAACAACTATTAGGATTTGCACTAATAGCTTTAATTGGAGTTTTTTGGTTAAACACCATGAAACCTACACCTGAAGAGGAAGCTGCAGCTAAAAAAGCAGCCGCAGAAAAAAATAAAACAGAACAAGTTACCACCGATAGCACAGGAATTGCTAAGACAAATACAGCAGTTCCAGATACTTCAACCTTAAATTTGAACGATTCCACGCAAGTGGCACAATATAAAAGTGCTACAGGTGCTTTTGGCTTCAATGCTGGAAAAGTTTCTATGGATCAAGTGACTACGATTGAAAACCAATTACTTTCTTTAAAAATAAGTAACAAAGGTGGACAAATCATAGAAGCACGTGTCAAAGGACAATTGATAAAAGATAAATTTGAGGAATTAAAAACCTACGATTCACTTCCTGTATACTTAATCAAAGACGGAAATGCTTCATTTGGATTAAGCTTAACGACCGCAGACAATCGTGTGATCAATACGAAAGATTTAGCGTTTGAACCTACATACACGGAAAACGGCGATACAAAAACGCTTTCCATGAAGTTGAAAGTAGCACCAAACAAATATTTAGAGTATTTGTATGAGTTGAAAGACGATTATATGATGGATTTCACAGTGCGTTCGCAAGGACTAAACGGTGTTATCAATGCGAGTCAACCCGTAAACATGGAGTGGAAGCTGAAAAGTTTCCGTCACGCGAAAAGTGTAACCTACGAAAACCGTTATACCGATGTGCATTACGAATATGAAGATGGGAAAGACAGCTATTTAGGTCAAACGGATGATGAGGAGAACCCAAAAGGCGTTACGTGGATTGGTTACAAACAACACTTCTTTACGTCAATTTTACTATCAGACACACCTTTTAGAAGAGCCAATTTAACGTCGCAAAACATTGTGGACAGTGAAATGCCAGAGAAAGATGTAGAATTCTTAAAAAACTTTAGTTCCACGATTCCTTTAGAATTGAAAGGTGGCGAATTGAACTATACTATGGACATGTATCACGGTCCAACAGACTATGAAACCTTGTCGGCTTATGATAGAAACCTAGACGAAATTGTACCCTTAGGTTGGGGAATTTTTGGTTGGATAAACCGGTATTTCTTAATTCCGTTGTTTGGATTTTTGAGTATGTTCTTACCAGCGGGAATCGCTATTGTTGTGATGACAATTATGGTTCGATTGTTACTATCGCCAATTACTTACAAATCGTACTTATCGCAAGCGAAGATGAAAGTGATTCGTCCAGAAATCAACGAAATCAACACAAAGTACAAGGATGATGCTATGAAGAAGCAGCAAGAAACCATGAAATTATATGGGAAAGCAGGCGTAAGTCCGATGGCAGGTTGTATTCCAGCATTGCTACAAATTCCGGTATTCTACGCATTATTCATGTTCTTCCCATCGGCATTTGAGTTGCGACAAAAAAGTTTCTTATGGGCAGATGATTTATCGTCGTATGATACCATTTACAAATTCCCGGAAGGATTTAGCATTCCGTTATATGGAGATCACATCAGTTTATTTCCAATCTTAGCGTCGATTGCCATTTTCTTCTACATGCGAATGACTACGGGACAACAAATGAGTTCTATGCAACAACCATCGCAAGAAGGAATGCCAGACATGAGTAAAATGATGAAATACATGATGTATTTCTCACCATTACTAATGTTATTCTTCTTCAACAACTACGCAAGTGGATTGAGTTTATACTATTTTGTATCGAATTTAATTACGATCGGAATCATGTTAGTCATTAAAAAATACATCATTGATGAAGACAAGATTCACGCGCAAATAGAGATCAACAAAAAGAAACCGAAAAAGCAAAATCGTTTCCAAAAGAAAATGCAAGCGATGATGGAGCAAGCGGAAGCACAGAAAAAAGCAAAAGGGAAGTAGAGTTTAGATCGCTTCACTTCGACTTCGCTCAGTGTGAACGCTTTTAGACTTTCTTGCTGAAGCAGGAAATTAGAAAGCAAGAATATTTTACATTATATAAAAGCTCTTCAATTTTGGGGAGCTTTTTTTTTGGATAAAATTCAACAGTTATCATTGTATACTGTGGATGCATCTCGTAAGAGTTCTAGTTTAGTATATGCCTGTTTTTCTACTTGGATGTTTCGTCTGCTAGCGGAAGCTTCCTGCAGTACTGCGAGACCGTTTCGTAAGCTCCCGAAAGCTTGTTGCAGATCTGCGAGACCGTTTTGTAAGTTCCCGAAAGCTTGTTGCAGCACTGCGAGAACGTTTCGCAAGTTCCCGAAAGCTTGTTGCAGCACTGCGAGAACGTTTCGCAAGTTCCCGAAAGCTTCCTGCAACACTGCGAGAACGTTTCAAATGCGTTGGAAAGCTTGTTGCATTGCTGCGAGAACGTTTCTAACGGCTTTTTATTGAGAATTTTCAATGAAATCGCTAAAATAGGTAGTATCGGTAGTATCCAAAAAACAACTGATTTTCAACCCTTTTACAAACATCTTTCTTTTAAGTTTCCCTATAAAATCCTAAAATTAATACCACTTACAATCTAGTTCGTTTTCTTTTACTAAATTAGTTGTTCAACCACGGAACTAATCTTACACAAACACGCTTGCAACAACCGCAAAATACACTAAAATGGTTTTTAAAGGAATATACGATGACTTTTTATACTTTGACATAGAATATCAAGATCAATCTGAACAGACCGGATATATTTGCCAACAAGAAATAAATCAATTAAGCTTGTATTTATCCTTTTCTAATAAATTATGTTTCTCAGCTATATTAGTGTCCGAAGTGCAAGAAGTAATCAGATGGTTTGAAAAAATAGCATTAAATAAATCTGTTGAACCCAAGCTTGTAATATTGCATAAACAGTTTTATTTTGATTTACTTGAGAATAATTCAAACTTAAAAGTGATTCGAATTACATATGACACTACGATACCTATTCCTGGTATGGGTGGGTATTCGCTTGCCCCAGGCTCAAAAAAAGAGGATTTATTTAATAAAAACTTTTTTGAGTGCGAAATGGACAACCAAGAAATAGAAAGAGTAGTAAAAAAGTTAACTGCCGAATTACAGATTGAATTGCAAATCGGATGGCAAGTTGAGTCAAAAAAACCAAAACCGAATGATTAAGATGTTAATTGCTAACACCATGTATAACTCACTGCTAGTATAAGATTACTCAAGAAAACCCTATTCCACCAAAGAGTAAAACTCTCTTCACAAAAACTTTACAAGTTCGACTTAAACTTCAAAATACGTTGATACGATTCATCAATGCGTTTTTCTGAAATCTTCCCATCAACAATCATCTTTTTGACAATATCAATGATGTCTTTTGGTAAAATCATACCGCGACCTTTCATGGGAATGTGGTTGGAAAACATCAACACGTCTACCCCAGCCAAAATCGCCATTTCAATAGATTTCTCAAAACCAAATTGATCCGCAATCGCTTTCATTTGCATATCGTCAGAAAAAATAACGCCGTCAAAACCGAGATCGCCACGTAAATAATCGGTCATGATTTTTTTAGAAAGCGTCGCAGGTAATTTAGAATCATCTAATTGATCATTGACAATATGCGCCGTCATAATGGCATCTACATTGCCTTCATACAACAACTTAATATACGGAAACACTTCTTGCTGTTGCCAATACTTGCTCACATCGGTCACATTATAATGTGAATCTTGGCGCGAATTTCCATGTCCAGGAAAATGTTTCACTACCGTTTTTACATTAAAATATCGGTGACTTTTCACCACTTGGCGTGCATGTTTGATAATCTCTTTTGGATCTTTAGAAAACGCACGGTGATTTTTTCCAATCGGTGGATTATCCTCATTATCTACATCCAACACAGGTGCATAATTCACGTTGATGCCTAAATCCAACAAATTATGTGCAACAATGTCGCTGTAATACTTTGTGGAATCAATATCGTTTACTTCACCTAAATACTTCGCAGAAACTGTTTTTGGAAACCCATATTTCTGCTTCAAGCGGTTTACCTTTCCGCCTTCTTCATCAATACTGACCAACAATGGAAGTGTCGCTTCTTGTTTTAACGAAGTGACTAATTTTTTTAAAATAGTTACAGAATTTGTCTTAGAAATATTTTTCTCATACAACAAAACACCGCCTAGTTTTTGCGCTTTAATATCTGCCAAAATCTTATTATCAGGACTAATTTCGGTATCGTCACCAATGCCTAACATAAGCATCTGCCCAATTTTAATATCTAAACTATCGGTTGCTATACTTTGTGAAAACATCGAGTTTCCCATCAAAAAATACATCATTAAACCAAATCCTAACTTCAATTTCATCTTTATAATTTTAACGCTCAAAAGCTACTTATACATTGCAAGGCAAAAGCCGTGCCTGTTTCATCGAAATATACGCTAAAAAATGATGAAATAAAAAGTAGATGCTACAACGTATCACAAAACTATCAACAGAAAAATTGGGGAGTTATTGCGTGTTTTCAAATCAAATTAGGGGAATTTCAAACTTTTAATTGTTTTAATTACATAAGGTATACACTTAAAAGCTTCTGAATGAATTTATTAAAGTGTATAAGATGACGCAACCCCAAAGTGATTTCTACGTCTATAGAACAACAACGAAACCAAAAATTACACCACAAATGATAAAAAAAATAACACTTGTAGCACTCATTTTTTCTTTTTTACTTTCGTGTGAAAAGGACCATGAAACTGCTCCATTGGCAGAAAGTAGTATTTCAGGAAAATTTTTAGCACCCAATAACGCAGATCCTATTGTCAATGGATTGATTACCGCAAGTAGAGAAGGCACAATTATCTCTGAAACTTTATCAGCAACTGATGGAACTTTTACTCTATCAAATCTAACCGCAGGCGAATATACAATCGCACTTCAAAAAGGATTGTTTAGTTCTGAAAGAACTGTTGCAGTTACGGAAGATGAAAACCTTGACATTCCCGATATTCCTATTGAAAGCTTTCCAAGAATTGCTGTAGTTACAGGAAACTTTGATCATATTGAATCAGTGTTATATGACATTGGCTTGGTAAATCCGTTCACACAAGAACCATTGTTTGATATTATTTCAGGAAATTATTTTGGAAGAAGTAGTGAAGTTGTCAATCATCATGGACACCATCACGCAGCAAGTACAGGTGCTTTTAGTTCCAAAACAGACGATGTTTTGGCGCCAAATGTCGATTTCAATTTTGCAGACTTAATCGCAGATCCGGTATTACTTGAAGAATATGACATCATCTTTTTAAACTGTGGATTGAGTGAAAACTTTACACAATTCAATGATAATATTACACAATATGTAAGCAATGGCGGAATCTTATACGCAACGGATTGGGCATTTATATATTTAGAAGGAATTACTGGAGACGGACAACAATACATAGACTTTTTAGATCCTGAAAGAAGCGGACGTTCCACAGCAACAGAAGCAACTATTTTTGATCAAAACTTAATAGATTGGTTGCAAATTAATTTTGGAATTTCCATCAGTAACAACAATACCATTCTCTTAGATCAATTTTTGTCAGGTTGGCAAGTAGTAGACAGTGCCAACGATACAAGTGTCATCAGTTGGTTCAACGGACCTGTAACCTACGCTGACATTTCAGGTACAGAAATCACAGAAAATAAAGACTTAGCGTTTACATTTCTAGTAGGGCAAGGCGGCGTGTTTTACTCTTCATTTCATACGGAAAATCACGACGACGGCTTCAACACTGTAGACAGATTGTTAGAATATTTAGTATTTGAACTTTCTACATTGTAGTTAGAAATGTAATATACCAAAAAGCCTGAATGTTCTTTCCATTCAGGCTTTTTTTTGTGTAAATTGGTATTATACCAATTCTACTATAAAATGCGATGCATAGAATTAAAATTAGTTTTCGCTTATTCGAGGCATAAAATCAAAGTATAGCCTTAGCTATAGTTTTAGTTTATAACGCAGAAGAAGTAGAAAAATAAATAAATTATTAGTTGCAGATTATAGTAGAATTGGGATTACATATGCTTGGCGCGAATCGACTCAAAAAAAACACGAAAAAGATAGTATCTTTGTCAAGAATTCAGATAAATTTCGTCTGATAAAAAAATAAGAGAAAGGATTAACAATGAAACGAGTAATAGTAGGACTTTCTGGTGGTGTAGACTCAAGTGTAACCGCGTATCTGTTGAAAGAACAAGGATATGAAGTCATTGGATTATTTATGAAAAACTGGCATGACGATTCGGTAACGATTTCTGATGAATGTCCATGGTTGGAAGATAGTAATGATGCCTTAATTGTAGCAGACAAACTAGGAATTCCTTTTCAAACGGTAGATTTGAGCGAGCAATACAAAGAACGCATTGTGGATTATATGTTCAACGAATACGAAAAAGGACGTACGCCAAATCCAGATGTACTGTGCAACAGAGAAATAAAATTTGATGTATTCTTAAAAATCGCGTTAGATTTAGGAGCCGATTATGTGGCAACAGGGCATTACTGCCGAAAAGAAACTATTGAAAAAGACGGAAAACCCATTCACAAACTACTTGCTGGTGTCGATGGCAATAAAGATCAATCGTATTTCTTGTGCCAACTCTCGCAAGAACAATTGGCAAAGGCTTTATTCCCAATTGGGGAATTAACCAAACCTGAAGTGCGCGAAATTGCGGCAAAAGCAGACTTAATCACCGCAGAAAAGAAAGATTCACAAGGATTGTGTTTCATTGGGAAAGTGAAATTGCCAGACTTTTTACAACAACAATTACAACCCAAAGAAGGTGTTATTGTAGAAGTGCCAAAAAATATAGAAAGCTATCAACAAGAATTGCCAACATTTAAAAGCAAAGAAGAAGAATTAGCATTCCATGCACAAAAATATACCTACCAACAAACGGATGGAAAAGTAGTAGGAAAGCATCAAGGCGCGCACTATTTTACCAAAGGACAACGCAAAGGCTTGGCAGTTGGCGGAACAGTAGAACCTTTGTTTGTCATTGAAACTGACGTAGAAGAAAACATAATTTACACAGGACAAGGAAAATCGCATCCCGGTTTGTACCGACGTACCTTATTTGTGTCTGATGAAGAATTGCATTGGGTTCGCGAAGATTTAGCACTACAACCCGACGAATCCATGGAAGTCATGGCGCGTATTCGCTATCGTCAACCCTTGCAAAAAGCGTTCATCTATAAAATAGAAGGCGGCGCGTATGTAGATTTTGAAAATCCACAAAGTGCCATCACCGAAGGACAATTTGTAGCTTGGTATCTAGAAGATGAACTCATTGGTTCTGGTGTGATTTCTTGATGAAATTGAAATTGAGTTTGAACTTGTGAAAAAGCAAGCGTCACTTCGAGTAAATTTGTAAAGTAAATTTGTATCGAGAACAGCTTTGAAGCACAAAACATCTGAGTAAAGAAAACAAATACACAAAAAAAACGAATCAACAAAAGAACACAGCAAAGCGACAAAACCCAACACCTAATACCTAAAAATATGAAAAAGTTACTCGTATTAGCAATCATAGTAATAGCCCAATTCACAGTGGCACAAACACAACACGCTTGGGTGTACTTTACGGATAAACCTAATGTAGCAACAGCGTTGGCAAATCCGATCACAATTCTTACACAAAAAGCAATTGATCGCAAAAACAATCATGGAGTTGCTATTGACAATCGTGATGTGCCTGTGAATGAAACATACATTTCACAAGTAAAAACTCAAACAGGAATTACGGTCAAAGCAAAATCTAAATGGTTCAATTGTGTACATGTTTTAGGAACACAAACAGATATTGATAACTTACTAAATCTTTCTTTTGTAACTGCCATCGTATACGCAGATCGTTCGTTAAATATGTCAGGAAGGTCTACTACAGAAGCCTACAATTCAAGAGCAGGAGAGAAGTTTGAAACGCTTGTCATGTTTAATTATGGCAATAGCGCAAATCAAGCGACAATGATAAAAGTTGACAAACTACATGAAATGGACTATACTGGCGAAGGTATTACGGTTGCCGTGATGGATAGTGGTTTCCCGAATGTACATACCATGTCTGCGTTTCAACGATTGCGTGACAATGGCGATTTGCTAGATGGCTACGATTTTGTAGATCGGAATCCAGATATTTACGCCTACACAGGAAACAGTCATGGAACCAATGTTTTATCGGATATGGCAGGATATTTAGATGGTCAATTTGTAGGAACAGCACCAGATGCAAGTTACTATCTGTTCAGAACGGAAGATGCGGCAAACGAAACACCTTTGGAAGAATCGTATTGGGTTGAAGCCGTGGAACGTGCCGATAGTTTAGGTGTTGACGTTGTGAATACTTCCTTAGGATATAGCGACTTTGACGATAGCCGTTACAATTATACCACTGCAGACATGGACGGAAATACAGCATTTATTACCAGAGGTGGAAATATTGCTGTAGAAAAAGGCATGTTGATGGTAAACTCCGCTGGAAACTCTGGAAATACTTCTTGGGGTATTGTAACTGCGCCAGCAGATGGTGACGTATTTACCATCGGAGCAGTGGATGGAAGTGGAAACTATGCTTCATTTAGTTCCAGAGGAAGAACACCAAATATTCCTGTAAAACCTGATGTAGTAGCGCATGGTGTAGGAACGTATGTGATTGCTTCTAGCGGCGGAATTACCACTTCGAACGGAACTTCATTTTCCTCTCCAATCATTGCAGGTGCGATGGCGTGTATGGTTCAAGCATTTCCAAACAAAACCAACTTAGAATTGATGCAGTTAGTGCGCGAAAGTGCTTCTATATATAGCAATCCTAACAATCAATTAGGCTACGGTATTCCGGATTTTGAAGCGGCATTCATCACCTTGTCCGAAAACGAGATTGAAAATCCTGCAACAATTCAAATCTTTCCAAATCCCGCGAAAGCGATCGTACACATCAATTTGCCAGAAACAACACAAAATACCACGATTACATTGGGAAATTTGCTCGGAAAAACCATCAAAGTGTATACTACTACGACAAGTTCTCAACGCGTTGATGTAAGTGAACTTGCAGCAGGAATGTATTTGTTGCGTATTGAAGCAAACGGAGAAACGATCACGAAAAAAATTATAAAACAATAACGAATGGCTTTGTTCCAACACAATAAAATCACACAATTATACAACATTCAATATCCTATCATTCAAGGCGGCATGATTTGGGCAAGCGGCTGGCGATTGGCTTCTGCGGTTAGTAATGCTGGCGGATTAGGCTTACTAGGTGCAGGTTCTATGTATCCAGATGTATTGCGTGAGCATATTCAAAAGTGTAAAAAAGCAACGAACAAACCGTTTGGTGTAAACGTTCCGATGTTGTATCCGAATATTGAAGAAATTATGGATATTATTGTGGAAGAAGGTGTGAAAATAGTGTTTACCTCGGCGGGAAATCCGAAGACATGGACGCCATTTTTAAAAGAAAACGGAATTACCGTGACGCATGTAGTAAGCAGTTCAAAATTTGCATTAAAATCACAAGATGCTGGCGTAGATGCAGTCGTAGCAGAAGGTTTTGAAGCTGGCGGACACAACGGACGTGAGGAAACAACAACCTTAACCTTGATTCCGACCGTAAAAGAAAAGTTTACCATTCCATTGATTGCTGCTGGCGGAATCGGCTGTGGAAAAGCCATGTTAGCCGCAATGGTTTTAGGAGCAGATGGCGTGCAAGTGGGAAGTAGATTTGTGGCTACGCACGAAGCATCTTCACATATAGAATTCAAGAAAAAAGTAGTCGAAGCCAAAGAAGGAAGTACCAAATTGATGCTGAAAGAACTAGCGCCAGTTCGGTTGTTGAAAAATAAATTCTACGAAGATATTGAAGAATTATATGCGACAGGTCCGACCGTAGAGGAACTCAAAACCTTATTAGGCAGAGCGCGTGCCAAACGCGGTATGTTTGAAGGCGATTTGGTAGAAGGCGAATTGGAAATTGGGCAAGTTTCTGCGTTGATTCACGAGATAAAACCTGCAGCGACGGTGGTTGCGGAAATGATTTCGGAATTTCAAGAACGTGTAGCGTTTGTGGAATCGCTTCGTTCAATGTAAGGGCGGATATTTTAAAATAAAGTCACTATTTGGCAACTATATCTTGATTGTAAGCGGGATTAATTTTAGAACTCTATAACGAGAGTCAAAAGAAAGGTACTCTTGAAAGTGCTAAGAATGCCTTGTTTTTCTTTTTGAAATTATAGGGTTGTGCAACGGTTACTATTGTTATCTGTGGTTTTTTTATGCAAAAATATCACTCCAAGGAAAATCAATAATTGAACTCATAATCATAATAAACCAAAGGAAATAAAATCCAGGAACGAAAAGACCAAATACTTTACGGGCTTTAGGCTTATCAGGTCTTAAAAGAGTGTCTATATCTTCTTGCGTTAATGTTTCCGCTTCTAATTCAGGTGGTTTAAATGAGTGCTCTTTTGCTGTTCTAAATGTTATAAAATGTCGATTGGTCAAATTCGAGTGTTCATATTTCAACAGTCGTTTTTGCCACCAATCAACTGATTTTGCTCGCTCAATAATTGCTCCACTTAGAAAATTCAGTGTTAACAAACCTACTACTGCAATAACAGCAAATGGAATAGCAAAAGGGACTTTGTCATTTATTGTTTCGGCTGAAGCTTGTGAGTTAAACAGAACTATTCCAACTGCAATGAAAATAGATTGAGTTACAACCATATAATTCCGATAAGCTTGAAGAAGTGAATCTTGCCAAGTTATTCCAGCCATCAAAAATGAGGCTTGGTCATTTTCTGATTCATTCGTTTTTACATTTGTTGATTTTGTTGGCATAATTTATATTGTAATTTTATAAATCTCATTTTTCTTTAAATCACAGATAACGTATGTATAACAGGAATTCCTATTATCACACTAAATTTGGTAAATAACAGGAACTTTTTTATAATAAACGTCCTCTTATTTTTTATAAATGTAAAACAAAACCCACACATACACAATGTGGTTTTCCGTAATGCCTAGATAAGTTCAGCACAAGTGCTTTCGATTTTAGATCGCTTCAATACGTCTTTGCGAGAATTTCAAGGAAATTTGCGGCAATCTGTTTCTTTCGTGTTGGTATGTTTTTTCGCGTATTATGAACTTGCCATCAAAAATCGTAATTCGTCCATCAAAAACCGGCAATTAATTCCCGTATTTCTCAATCAACTTTCCAGTTTCATTACCTTCTGTAGTACCATCAGCTTTGTATAGTATATAATCGAAAATGTCCGCTTGTTGTACGGTAACTTTCGCGCCAGATTTTAAGTTTTTAATGTAATAAGGTTCGTTTTGCAAAATCCCATCAATTGTGCTGCCACGCCAACGTGTAACTTCAACCCACATCCATTCATTGCCGCCTTCATCCGTAATAAAAGGAGCTTTTAGCAATAACGTTTCTTGATCTAATCCTTCATTGAATAATGCCCGTAATTCTGGTAATTTCTCTTTCGCACGTTCACTTGCAGCCGTAATTTCGTCATTGTGACTTATATTGGTAATTTCGTCCTCAACTCCAAAAAGTTGTTTGTACACTTCACTTTCGTATGCTTGCGGATTTTTAAAGGCTTTGTTGTTAAAATCTACTCGATATAGTTCATTTAGCGGATCACCTTCTTCCATCGGAACTGACGTATTGAAACTGATCGTTACCTTCTTTTTTGCATCGTCATTCACTGTAGACACAATGATATTTTTAAATTCTGTGTTTTGTATCGCGTCCAAATCTACAAGCAGTTTTTTGTCTTTGATTTGTGTTCTTTCTAATAGTAACTGCGCAATGATGGTAAGGAACTCACTTGCGCTACTCACATTGGAGCAAGGAGAATCTTCAATCACCAAATCAGGCAAGCCAAAACGTTGCATTCCAAAGGTGATAGAACGACAAAATTCATATTGTCGGTAAGAATGTAGTGTGAGTTGACGTATGGCATTTGGAATTCCATTTTCCCAAGCATCCACGCGATTTTCTTTCCATGTTTTTGGTGTAAAATACTCCCTTACTTCGCCATCGTAGATGAAAAAATCTGTATTTTTTGTTTTGTTGTATACCCAATCAAATAATTTTTTAGAGTGACCAAAAACATCTTTGGTTTCATAATACAATACGACAATAAATGCATTTTTAGAAGCTGTTAAGTTATCTTTTTGCGTTTCAGTGAAGCCTTCTGCAAAGTAGGATAAATATTCCATATCGTGCGCAGGATAGTCTTCTTCAACATTTGTGATAGCTTCTACATACGCCATAGTTTTGTCAATTATTTCTGGTGCATCATCGACAAAACTGATACCTGGAAAAACAGTTTTTAGTTCTTTTTTGATGGTATTTTCAGTCCAAGCAGTATGTGTTGTGTAAAATCCAATCTCAGAAACTGAACCAGTTGTTTCCGTGTCATTTTGTGAAATACTTAGGAGTGAATTCAGTAAGAAAATAAAAAAGAAAAAACGTTTCATGAATAATACTATTGAAAAGGTTACACGGTTAAAGATACTTTTTTACGGCTTAAAATGAAATCTTCCTTAAAAAACTGTTGTCAACTCAACGAATACAGAAAGTTTGTATGGCAAAAGTTTTACTTCTCTCCAAACCGTTTCTCCAATGCTTCCAACATTATTTTTGCATTGACTTTGTACGAGCTTATGAGTGCGTAGTGATTTCCGAAAGCCAATACATTATAGGCAGCAACACGCTTTCGGTAATCTTCACTCGTCGCAAAATAGGCAATCATTTCATCCGTAATTTTTCCTTGCGACCAATCTACAAACCAAGGAAATTCTTTAAAATCATTCAAATTTTCTAAGACTACGTTTTCCAAACGCTCATTGCTTTTTTGTAAGTTGGGAACATATAAGGTGTAAAACTGCGTTAAATACTCAAAAAGACTATCGTTTTCGCTGGTTCTTTGATCGGATATGTTTTTTAGAATGTCGTAGCCTTTGGTTTGAATGTTGAAAGGTTGATACAAAGTCACCAAACTGCGGGTTCTCGGGTGATCTTTAAAATTTTCAATAGTCACTTTTTTGTCAATAATTAACTCGCTTGTTTCTTGCGTTTTTTTAATGATTTTGATCAATTCTGAAGCGGTAATTGTATCTCTTTTTAGGTCGGAAGCTACAGTATGCAAGGTGTTTTCCAAATCATTTTTGGCTTTTCTGTCAGAGTTCCAATTGTTCACTTGTAATGCGAGCAGAATTCCAATCATGACGAGGAGAATTTCCCCAATAGCATATAAAATATAATTTCTAAACTTTTTTTCTTTTAAAAGTCGCATGCGAAAAGAGCGAAAAATTTTTACCATAATCTAGGAGTGTTGATGGATGTTAGTCTTCAGACCTTGGATAATTTTTAAACAAACGAATGCCCAATCGTACAAAAAGTAGTACAGCAATGATAATTACGATATTTAATCCTTCCATAAAAGTTAGTTTCGTCGTTTGTATTTTTTTCCGCGCTTTAATTTTTTTCCAACATAGCCTTCAAATTCAATCGGAACGGAAATGTTTCCTTGGTCTTCGGTGGCTTTGTGTACGACAAAATGCAAATGTGGCATTGTGGTAAATCCTGTCATGCCCGAAATGCCAATTTTTTGTCCGCGCTGAACAATATCGCCATTTTCTACCAAAACACCCTTAAAATCCAAATGATAATAGGAAGCTGTGGTGCCATCGTCATGTTGAATGGTGACAAAGTTGGCGTAATTGGAGAACTTGCGCGTACGTCCGTGTTTTTTTGAATCTTCTTTTGTGAACACCACTTTTCCGCCACGAGCGGCATAAATAGTATCGCCAATTTTTGTTCCAAAATCAAACGCATGATACGAACGAATATGATCGTGAGAAAAGTTTCCAAAATTCCCTTGCACCAATTTTCTTTTTTTCTTGTAAGGAAGCAAATAAACATACGAATCGTTGTGTTGTACCGTACTTGGATCGCCATATCCTATCGTAAAATCAAAGTATCCGCTAGTTTTGAAACTTTTGGTGGCATCAATTTTTTTGCGAGGAATTTTTAGGTAGTTTTCTACCTTTTCCAAAGGTTGAAGCAGTAATATTTTTTGATACACAAACTCATAAGCCATACTGTCTTTGGGACTAGTTTTCACATACATGGGCGATAGCATGTTGTTTTGGATGCTTAACACTATGGTGTCTTTTGTGGTTTGAATCGTATTTTTTTTAATGGACACATGTTGTGCTTTACATACGGAAATACTAAAAAATAAAAGAAAAAAAATGCTTCTCATACAATTCATAATTTATGGTTTTTATTGAGATAAAATTGATGAACTTGTCTGCCCAATTCTGCTAAAAACGGAATGCCGATTTCATCATATTCATAGGTGTCATCATTGAAAATTTGGTTTTTATTCACGTGAATTGTCGCCGTGATGGTAAACGAAATATCATTTTTGGTATCTACAATATGCGCGCAATCGGTTAAATACCCATAGGCATACCCAACTTTATTATAGATTTTAATATGTTCGGGCATCGCTTCTTTCGTGTCGCCAAACATGAAAAATTTCACATAACTATCATAATATTCCGAATCAGTAAATCCTTGTTTTTTGGGCGTTTCATGCATTATTTTTAGTAAAAATTCACGATCACTTTCCGTCAAATTGAATTGAGCTTTTGGATCATACTTTTCAGCACGATGCAAACGTTTCATGAGTTCATGCAGTGTGGAAATTGGCAAATAGTTTTTCTTTGAAAAATCCATCGGTTTTGTAATGAGTGAATCATTTCGGTAAAAACCGTTGCCTTTTTGCGTTTTTTCTAACGTGAGCGGAATGATTGGTCTACTTCGCATGCTCGGTTGAAAATACAGGATGCTATCTTTTTTATTAAAAGTCACTGTTTTTGTGTGAAGATTGGCTGCATCACGCGTACTCAATCGATGCACAATCTGTGAAGGATAGAATCCTTTTTCTTTCAGTTGATTGTGAATTTCTTCCTTCCCTAAAAATTCAAACAATCGATTGTACGCTTCGTTGTCGCTTACGGCAAAAATTTTCTGGACTTCTTTGCGAATGGTCGTTTGAACCGAATCGCCTTCCACCATAAAAGCAGTTTCGCTTGTAATTGTTGGAATCCGATTCACTTTTTCCAACGCTGCCAACGCTACTGGAAATTTCACACTACTTGCAGGATAAAAATATGCAGAATCGTTCACTTGAAAGCTAAAATTAGTGCCTTCAGCATCTGTGACCATAATTTGAATTTCGTGTGCATCTAGATGTTGCATCACGTTTTGAATCTTTTCTGAATCGGCTGAAAGCGCAAACAAAATGGGATCGTCATTTTTTGTATCTTCCATACAACTCATACACACCAAAAACAATAATAAAAGTACTTTTTTCATCGAACAGCTATAAATGTTTTTACAAGATACTATTTTATCTAAAGAGTTGAAATTTTTTAAAATGTTACATAAAAAAAAGTGCCTGCACTACACAGACACTTTGCCAACACTTAGATTTTCCTAAAATCACACTGCTTTAGGAACACTTTTTTTCTTTTTCTGAAGCGAAAAATCAACTTCTACTTGATTGTGTAAAATATCGTCAAATGTTTCTCTTTTTCGTATCAAATGTGCTTCGTTTTGGAACCATAATACTTCCGCCGGACGGTAACGTGAATTGTAATTACTCGCCATGGAAAAGCAATACGCACCTGCATTGTTGAACTTTAAAATATCGCCTTCGCGGATTTCACTAATTCTTCGATTGTTACCAAAGGTATCGGTTTCGCAGATGTAGCCAACGACAGAATAATACCGTTCGCGACCATTTGGATTGGAAATATTTTCGATATGATGATACGAATTGTACAACATCGGGCGAATTAAGTGATTGAAACCACTGTCGATTCCCGCAAAAACAGTTGAGGTTGTTTGTTTTACAACATTGACTTCCGCTAGAAAATAACCAGCTTCACTCACTAAAAATTTTCCTGGTTCAAAGTTGAGCGATAATTCTTTTCCGTATTCTTTACAGAAATCATTGAAACGTACGCTTAGTTTTTGTCCCAATTCTTCGATGTTGGTTTGAATGTCATCTTTTTTATACGGCACTTTAAATCCGCTACCAAAGTCGATAAAATCTAAATTCTTAAAATTTGTTGCCGTTTTAAATAGAATTTCAGAAGCATATAAAAACACATCAATGTCTAAAATATCGCTTCCCGTATGCATGTGAATTCCGTTGATGTGCATTCCTGTCAACGCTACAATGCGCAATACGTGCGGAATTTGATGTATGGAAATTCCAAACTTTGAATCAATATGTCCGACAGAAATGTTGTGATTTCCTCCAGCCATTACGTGCGGATTGATACGAATACATACAGGAATCGTAGGATGTTTGCTGCCAAATTGTTCTAAAATAGAAAGATTGTCAATATTTATTTTGACGCCTAATTGTGCTGCGTGTTCAATTTCTTGAAGTGATACACCATTGGGAGTGTACATGATATCCTCTGCATCAAAACCTGCAGCCAAGCCTAATTGCACTTCTTGAATGGAAACGGTGTCCAATCCCGCGCCAAGCGATTTCATTAACTTTAATATGCTCAAGTTTGACAATGCTTTTACGGCATAATGTAACTTTAATTTAGGTACAGTCTGGAAAGCGCTTGTCAATCGCTCATACTGAGACGTTATTTTTTCGGCATCGTATACGTATGTCGGATTGCCAAATTCTTGTGCTATAGCTAGCAAATCTGATTCTTTCATGGTACTAATTTTCGAATTCAAAACTATATTAAATTCAAATTACAATAAAAAAATTATTTAAAAAATATAAAAATAACACAAAAAGTTAGATTTATAACAATTCATGTTTTTCATCAAACTTCTGTATGGAAGTGTATCGAAATTTATAAAACGCGACTGCTATTCGTGCAATTTTAATGTGAGAAGTCTTAAATTTAAGAAATAAAATAAATGTATACTCATGAAAAAATTACAATTAAAAAAATTAGTACTTCATCTTAGAACAATTTCTAAATTCGAATCATTACACATACATGGTGGACATCCTACGGAGGAGCCAAGTGAAGGAGCGCAATGTGCATCAGACGATTGCGGACCTAAAAGTAAGACCAAAAACAATTAACTTTAAGTAAAAATTACTACAAAAAATTATCTAAATTATCACTAACATTTAAAACCATGAAAAAAAGAAGCATTAGTACTTTGCAATTGAATAAAAGAACAATTAGTGAATTACAAGCGTTAGGTGGACGTGCAGCGGAAACTACTACATGTCCAACGGAAAGTGGTTGTAGTTGCGATACTTGTAGAACAGATTGTCGAGGTCCCAAGAAACCTGTCAACTAAAAGTGTAAATGTCATTATAATAATATCATTGAAAAGCGAGCAGAAATGTTCGCTTTTGTAAGCAGCGATACGCCCAATTTATAAAATGCAACATATACCAGTTTTTTCAGTGCTAAATAAGCGATACCTTTAAAGAAAAGTTGTATAAACCAAAAATTTAAAAGTAAAAATCATGAAAAAAAGAAGATTAAAATCGTTAGCGCTGAACAAGCATAAAATTAGTGAATTACAATCAAAAAAAGGAGGATCTGATCCATTCAGTACAGAAACACCTACTGTGAGTACGTGTACTTGCGTAAGTTGTAGAATGAGTTGTAGAACACTTGGAGGCGATAGTTTAGAGTGCTAGAAGTAGTTAGTTTTTTAAAAGTAGAAGCGAGCAGCAATGTTCGCTTTTTTTTTTGGAATAAATTTTACAGGAAAACCGTAACATGTTGATATTTAGGTTTCTTAACTTTCAGTATAACATAAATTATACGATCATGAAAAAAAAGAAACTCAAATCCTTAGGGTTAAACAAACAGAAAATTAGTCACTTGCATGAGAAAAATGGAGGATTGCAAGCATCAGACGATCAAATTACGATGAGTACCTGCTCTTGTGTCACTTGCTGACCAACAGGCTGTGAAGTAGAATCATTTATTGTGTGTCCACCGCCAGTCACATTATTTTGTACAGTAGAATGTCAAACGCGCGATTGTACATTTATTGGTTGTAATATGTGATATTACATTTAATAAACATAATTTGAGTATATTAAAGTTTTTAAAAATAACTTACTAAATACACTTATTATGAAAAAAAGAAGTATCAAATCATTAGCATTAAACAAAAGTAGCATCAGTCAATTACAAAATATGATTGGAGGTTTTTCGGATGTGGATTCTGACGGACCTACGATGAGCGATTGTTCGTGTAAAAGTTGCGCTGAAAATTGCAATACACAAACGGCTTCTACCTTGGGTTGTACCGAATAAGAAGTTGTAAAAAATTTTGTAAATCATTGTAAAGAGTCTTTCTTTTGAGAGACTCTTTTTTTAATCTATCAAAAACCAAAATTAATTGGGTTTAGTGCGTTCGATTTTTTACATTTGTGCCACTATAAAAAACTTCGTAAAATGAATCTACACGAATACCAAGGAAAAGAAATATTAGCAAGTTTTGGCGTACGCGTTCAAAGAGGGAAAGTAGCGACAACTCCAGCAGAAGCTGTAGAAGCTGCTAAGCAATTAACGGAAGAAACTGGCACAGGTTGGCATGTGATTAAAGCACAGGTACACGCTGGTGGACGCGGAAAAGGCGGCGGTGTAAAACTTGCAAAGAATCTTCAAGAAGTAGAAGATATCGCAGGACAAATCATCGGAATGGATTTGGTAACACCACAAACTTCTGCAGAAGGAAAGCGTGTACACCAAGTGTTAGTAACCGAAGATGTATATTATCCTGGTGAGAGTGAAACAAACGAATTTTATATGTCTGTATTGTTAAACAGAGCCACCGGACGCAACATGATCATGTATTCTACAGAAGGTGGAATGGATATTGAAACAGTTGCCGAAGAAACGCCACATTTAATTTTTACAGAAGAAGTAGATCCTGCACAAGGATTGCTACCTTTTCAAGCGAGAAAAGTTGCGTTCAACTTAGGATTGAGCGGAACTGCTTTTAAAGAAATGACGCGTTTTGTAACTTCATTATACAAAGCGTATGTTGCTTCTGATTCTTCATTATTTGAAATCAATCCGGTTTTGAAAACTTCGGATGATAAAATCATGGCAGTAGATGCAAAAGTAACATTGGACGAAAATGCATTATTCCGTCACAAAGATTACGCAGCAATGCGCGATTTACGTGAGGAAAACCCAATTGAAGTAGAAGCAAAGGAAGTTGGACTAAACTATGTAGATCTTGACGGAAACGTAGGTTGTATGGTCAATGGAGCTGGATTGGCAATGGCAACGATGGATTTAATTAAAATGGCTGGTGGAGAACCTGCAAACTTCTTAGATGTTGGTGGAACAGCAGATGCAAAACGTGTAGAAGAAGCGTTTAGAATCATTTTAAAAGACGATAATGTAAAAGCAATCTTAATCAATATTTTTGGTGGAATTGTACGTTGTGATCGTGTAGCGCAAGGTGTCGTAGATGCGTATAAGAATATGGGAGATGCGATTAAAGTTCCAATCATTGTACGTTTGCAAGGAACCAATGCAGATATCGCAAAAGAATTGATTGACAATTCAGGTTTGGCAGTAGAATCGGCAGTAGAATTCCAAGAAGCTGCAGATAAAGTACAAGCAGTATTGGCGTAAAAAATAGTACAGTTATAATTCAATTTATAGTATATAAAAAGACCTTTCTAGTTTTGTAGAAAGGTCTTTTTTTTATGTGATGATGAAATTCTTCAAAATTTAATAGTTGCTGTATTTTAATGTATAATGTAATTCTATATCGAAATGCTACACAAAACATTGTTTAGTATTCTTTGTTTTTAGAACAAAATGAAACTTAATACATAAAAATATACAATCGCTATTATCAAAATATAGACAAACTCTACTGTAAATCTAAGTTGTTTTATTTCTTTCCAAATGGTGGATAGTTCTTCTTTATCAACAGAAATTATTTCTGTATTTGCAATAATATCTCCCAAGCGACGCGATGGATTTAAATAGGCTATACCCACTTCTAAAGGCCAAATTATCATTGACATATTGCGAAGGAAACATTGTAACTCAGACGCTGGCTGTTTAGTTTTACAATCAATTACTTGATAGCCTAGTAGTCGTTTTGCGGCACTTTGTGCTTTTAAAAAATCTTTATTCATGCACAAAAATATAAGTACAGAGAATATTATTGTTGAATGTTTGTTTATAAAGTCGAAAGATTTGAAATCCCCAAAAAAAATAAAGATAACGGTTGGCGTTATCAATATCAACGACATGATAATATGATCTAGGAACATACTTTGTATTCTGCGGAGTTTAAAATTTGTTGTAGTGATTTTAGAAATTTCACGTATAAAAATTCCCTTTAAAATATCTTTTTTACGTTTCATAGAAAGCTTTAAATGACTAAAATTAATGTAAATCAAACACATTTTCGCCACGTTGTCACTTCTAGAAACACTAAAAATGACATTTTGACATTAAAATTTCTAAAAAACTGTCAAAATGACGTATTTTTTTACTTGGAATCCTTTTTGCCATATACAACTCGTATTTGAATAACAAATAATTTAAAACTGAAAAATCAAACTTTAAAAAAACAAATAAGATGAATATAGTAAAAAGAAGAAACGCAGATTTTCCATCAATTTTTGACGAATTGTTTCAAACAGATTGGTTTGGCGGAATGGCAAATCCAGCGACAGCTACAAAAGGAACTATTCCAGCAACCAATATTAAAGAAACTGCGGACAATTTCATATTAGAAGTAGCTGCACCTGGAAAAACGAAGGAAGATTTCAAACTTTCACTCGATCATGATGTGTTAACAATTAGCACAGAAGAAAAGAAAGAAGAAACAAAGAAAGAAGATAATTATACGCGTAGAGAGTTTAGCTTTTCAGCGTTTACACGTTCTTTCAAATTACCACAAACAGTAAATAAAGAAGAAATCAACGCTACGTATACAGACGGAATTTTACATGTTACGTTGCCAAAACGTGAAGAAGACAAAGTGAAGCCAAAGCGTTTGATTGAAATTTCATAATATAAAAATTTTCATAATAATTATTTAGGATTGGTTAGTTAATGGAAAAAGGGTTCGTCAAGAAATTGGCGAGCCTTTTTTATGTAGTATGGTAAAGAATTAGGTTTTCTTCACATATTTTGTAATAATCACAATATGTTGTCCGTTTACACGTCCTTCTATATGTTCTGCATTGTCATGTGAAAGTGTAATGTTACGAACAGGCGTTCCACGTTTCGCAACAAATCCAGCACCTTTTACGTTTAGGTCTTTGATCAAAACCACACTATCTCCAGCTTGCAATTGTACGCCGTTTACATCTACATGTTTGAGGGTGTTTTCTTCCTCTTCCGCTTCTCCTGTGGCTGCTGCCCAAGTCAAATCGTCTTCCTCCAAATACATCATGTCTAGCAAATCTTGTGGCCAGCCTTCATGCTTCAATCGGTGCAACATACGCCACGCTACAATTTGAACCGCTTTGACTTCGCTCCACATGCTATCATTCAAACAACGCCAATGATTCGCGTTCATCGTTTCAGGATTTTCTATTTGAGAAATACAAGTTTCACATGCGTAGATAGATTTTTCCAGTTGTTCAGCATGATTTGGTGGCACGTGATACATTGCTAGTTTTTCAGTGGAATTGCACAATTCGCAAGTATTATTGCTACGCTTTTTTAGGTCTCTTTCGATGCTCATAGAGTGGAAATCTTATGTTTCTGTAAATAAAGTAAAAATGACGGGAATTAAGTCACAACGCAAGGTTTTATTCGACAATTAGCTCAAACCTAGTTTCAAAAAACGCATCCGATCGATTGTCTTTTACTTTAAGTTCGCATGTTATTGGATTGGTGACAATTCCAGAAGTGATCACAATATAAGGAGAAAATTGTTGTTGTACTGATGCCGCATTTAAAAGTGCTGGCGACATATTTTCTTTTTCTATAATTTTTGTGCCAGTAGCATCTTTTAATGATAGCGAAGATGTAATATCAACCATACCGTTTTCATCCACTTTCAAACCTTTGAAATTATTCAAGATGATGTAGATGTCTTCTTCCATGGATATTTTATCATCCACAATTCCTACATCGCGTTGTTTTGAATATAAATACATGGAATCGTAGGTAATTCCAGAAGATTTTGTGGTGAATAAAGGATTTTCAATCACAGAAAACGGCATGCGTATGTTGTAAAAATGATCACTTTTCGTATCCGTAATATTCACATGCATTAGATATTCATTTCCAGCAAACATAGGCTTTGCAATCAATATGTAGCTTTCTAGGCTTAACTTTTCTTTTTGGAAATTAATATCTTGATTTTTAAGAAGATTTTGTTCATTTAAAAGAGTGTCCCCTTTTTTATTGATGACATAAATATCCATTTCAGGGTATACCAAATTTTCAGTTGCTATAAATCCTTTCATATTATTGAAAACAACATTGCAGGCTTCTCCATAAATAAATTCAGATGTCTTTTTGTTTCCTAAATGATTTTCAACGGTAACGGCAGTTGTGGTCAATCCTTCACTTTCAATAGTAATGTGTGAAGGTGTTTTTAGCGCGGGCGAAATGCTAATCTCGCAAGAAAAAAATACAAGACTAAGTGCTACTCGTAGAAGCTGTTTACATTTCATATAGTATTAGTTGTATATTCGAATAATTTCACCTGTTTGTCTTCCGTCCACACTTTTGCGATACGCATTCACAACTTTTTGCATCGCAATAGGATTGTGTCCTGGAAAATATGCATCATACTTTTCCACTGCATCTTCCACCAAACCAGAAGAAACGACATTGACACGAATGTTGCCTTCCAATTCTAAAATCACTGCTTTTACAAAACTGTGAATGGCACCATTGACCATCGCAGCACTTGCCGTCATCGGAACTGGTTCATCTGCCAAAATTCCAGTGGTTAAGGTAATGGAACCGCCTTTGTTGAGGTAGTTTTGCCCAATGCGAACCAAATTGACTTGTCCCATCAATTTACTTTTAAAACCTACATAATAATCTTCTTCAGAAAGTTCGTCAAACGGTTTCCATGTGGCTTCACCTGCGGCACAAATGATCGCATCGAGCGTTCCAACTTGATCAAACATTTTTTGAATGCTTTGGCTATTGCTGATATCTACAGTAACATCGCCTGTCGTTCTTCCTGCAATGAACACTTCGTGCTGTTGCCTAAAATATTCCGTAAGTTTTTTGCCAATGGTTCCGTTTCCGCCGATGATGAGGATTTTCATAAAAATTGTATTTGTAGTTGAAAGATAGTCATAAATTCTAGGTTGCTTTTTAACAATCAAACGGAAGTAAATCTGGCGAAATATAGTATTGTTTTGCCCTTTGAGATGTGAAAATATCTAGGGAATAATGCGCTTCCATCAATTGTCTAAAATTGGATAAAAGCCTTGGATGCTCCGTGATAAATTCCTTAAAAGTAGTCGTTTTTGATTGTAAGATAAAGTGATATACCGCTTTGGTTGCCGCAATGGTCAATGTTTTATTGTACTTGTCTGCTGCGTTTGCGTGTGCTACAAAATTTTGCAACTGAATTTGAATAGTATCTAATGCTTGCTTAATTCCGTATTTGGTAATGTGAATCCATGCCAATCTTAGATGCGCTTCATGCGTAAATAAGGAAGGCGACAGTTTGCAAGTTGCAAATTGTTTTTCAAATGTAGCGTCTGTCAGTTGGATATGATCAAACATACAAGTTGCTTTATTTCTTTCGTTTAGAAGTAGACTGTGTCGATTTGGGTTTGACTTCCTTTTTCGGCATCGGACCGCGTAAGTGAATCACCAAACCATTTAGAAAATTTCGCAAAATCTGATCGCCACAATTTTTATATTTTGGATGATCTTCATTGCGAAAAAATGCACCTAGTTCACTTTTGGAAATTCGGAAATCTACCAATTCTAATATTTTTACAATATCGTCATCGCGCAACTTTAAAGCTACACGGAGTTTTTTAAAAACGTCGTTGTTTGTTAATGCCATGGGACAAAGATACTCAAAAAGGGGAAAGTTCTGTTTTTAAAATTGGGCATAAAAAAAGTCTACCAATTGATAGACTTTTTGCTTCATTAAGAAATAAAATATATATAATATTAAATTACTCTTACGTTCACTGCGTTTAATCCTTTGCGACCTTCTGTTAATTCGAATTCAACTTCGTCTCCTTGACGAACTTCGTCGATTAATCCTGAAATGTGTACAAAATGTTCTTTGTTTGAACCTTCTTCAACGATAAATCCAAATCCTTTAGTGTCGTTGAAAAATTTTACTGTTCCTTTACTCATGGTAATAAATTTTAATATTTGTTTTAATAATAGCAAAGATACTGCCAAAATTCATTCGCTCGACAGATTGTGCGATTTTTTTGAGTTCATTACAATTATTTAATATTGAACTTTTTAACTTTTCTTTGCGAGACCGCGTATTTTATGTATTTCTCAATAGATTCCATGGATTTACTTTTTTTTACATTTCTTAATTATTCCAACTTTTTACTCCCAAAAATGATCGCAAATGCCTTAAAATGTGGCAAATATATATAGTAAAAGAACATTGATTAGCGATTTTTTGTTAAAAGCAGTGCTGAAGTTTATCAGATCCGTATTCAAATTATTGATAACCTACTACAAAACAGGTAGTTCTACGCGTTTTTAAGTTTCCGAAGAAGTACGTTTTAAAAAACTGTCGGATTCTCCTACATTTGTGCAGTAGTTGAAGCAGTTTTCTGTACACAAAAAGAAATTTTTGTATGCTTTTTTATCAGTGTTGAAACCTTTTATTGTTTTCAACTGCAAAATTGTTTAGTATATATAATTGTTGAAAAGACGCAAGGGAAAATGTACTATTTGCCGTTACAGATACTCTTGCGTTTTTATTGCGCTTCTATAAATTCCAAATCAATATAATATTCTTTTGGATCATACGGATTTATGTATGCTGTTGTTTCTTTTTGAAGGTAAAAATGCATTCGAACGTTTGTTTCATCTTTAGAAATGGAGGTTTTTAAAGTGAGTGTTCTTTTATGATATTTTACCTTAAATTTTACATCGCAAGACGTACTTTTAATAGTTTGCTCATTGTGATGTCCATAACCAGCAACGATATTTAACGCCGCAGCTTGTCCTTCTACTACTGTTTTTGTGTAATAATGATTTGTTTCTTGAATAATTGCTTTGTCTAAATTCACAATCACTTGATCTGCATTACTTTTGAATTCTCTTAGATATTTTTGATAAGCACTATGAATATCTTCCTGTCCTTTTATTGTAGCTATTTTAAACCATAATGCTACTAACAGAAGTATGATAGATCCAATAATAAGCAGTATCCAGTCTGTTGGAGAGGAGTTAAAACCTAAAACAATCGCAATTATTCCTCCTACCATTGCTGCGATTTCTATAACTAAAGTGATTTTTTCTTTCAAGTGTGTATAGTATGTAAATTGTTACACAAGTAGGAGTTACGAACTAAAGTTTTGTTACAGTTTTTCCTGCAATACTTTAATTTCATCACGGTATTTGGCAGCATCCATAAAGTTTAACTCTTTTGCAGCCGCTTCCATTGATTTCCGCTTTTCGCGAATTAACTTTTCTATTTGCGCTTTGGTTAAGTATTCCAAATCGGGTTCAGCCGCCGCTTTTGCTTCTATCGTATCTTCCCACGCTAAGCTGTCATCTTTCCCAAGAATAGAACTCAAAGCTTTGTTCAAGCCTTTTGGCGTAATGTTATGTTTTGCATTGTATGCAATTTGTTTTTCCCTTCGGTATGCGGTTTCATCAATGGTTCGCTGCATACTTTTAGTCATTTTGTCTGCATACATAATCGCTTTTCCATTTACATTTCGCGCTGCTCTTCCCACGGTTTGTGTCAAGGAACGATTTGAACGTAAAAAGCCTTCTTTGTCTGCATCCAAAATCGCAACTAAGGAAACTTCTGGTAAATCCAATCCTTCACGCAGTAAATTCACACCGATCAACACATCAAACAAACCTTTTCGTAAATCCTGCATGATTTGTACACGTTCTAGCGTGTCCACATCACTGTGAATGTAACGACACCGAATTTGGATTCGCGATAAATATTTGGTCAATTCTTCCGCCATTCGTTTTGTCAACGTCGTCACCAACACACGTTCGTCTTTTTCAACTCTCAGATGAATTTCCTCTACCAAATCATCAATCTGATTCAAACTTGGACGCACTTCTATCACAGGATCCAACAATCCTGTCGGACGAATGACTTGTTCTACATACACACCATCGGTTTTGTGCAATTCGTAATCTGCTGGTGTGGCACTTACATAAATTACCTGATTCTGAATCGCTTCAAATTCTTCAAACTTCAACGGTCGGTTGTCCATCGCGGCAGGCAAACGGAAACCGTATTCTACCAAGTTTTCTTTTCTGCTTCTATCGCCGCCATACATAGCATGCACTTGCGAAATTGTTACGTGACTTTCGTCTACGACCATCAAATAATCATCTGGAAAATAATCTAACAGACAGAAAGGACGTGTTCCTGGGGCACGACCGTCCAAATATCTTGAGTAGTTTTCAATTCCAGAACAATAGCCCAATTCACGAATCATTTCTAAGTCAAAATTCGTGCGTTCCTCCAAGCGTTTTGCCTCTAAATGTTTGCCAATTTCTTTAAAATAGTCCACTTGCTTCACCATGTCTTCCTGAATTTGATGAATAGCATTTTGCAATACTTCTGGAGAAGTCACAAACATATTAGCAGGATAAATATTGAGTTGTGTATATTTTTCCAACACGGTATTGGTGCCTGGATCAAAGGATTCTATTTCTTCAATTTCATCTCCAAAAAAGTGAATTCTAAAGGCAAAATCTGCATATCCAGGAAACACATCTACGACATCACCTTTTACACGAAACGAACCGCGTGTAAATTCTGCTGTGGTACGTGAATATAAGCTTTGCACCAAACGATGCAATAATTTTGTACGCGAAATCACTTGATCACGCTCTAATTTTATGACATTTTTCTGAAATTCCACTGGATTTCCAATACCGTACAAACACGAAACCGACGCAATCACAATGACATCGCGGCGACCAGAAAGTAGGGAAGAGGTTGTACTCAAACGCAACTTTTCAATTTCTTCATTGATCGATAAGTCTTTTTCTATATACGTTCCCGAAGTTGGAATGTAGGCTTCTGGTTGATAATAATCATAGTACGACACAAAATATTCCACCGCATTTTCAGGAAAAAACTGCTTAAATTCTGAATACAACTGTGCTGCCAAGGTTTTGTTATGTGCCAACACTAGCGTAGGTTTTTCCACTTTTTCAATCACATTGGCAACCGTAAACGTTTTTCCTGAACCTGTCACACCGAGTAATGTTTGGTATTGCTCGTTCGTTTCAAGTCCGGATGTAAGTTGTTGAATAGCTTGCGGTTGATCGCCCGTAGGCTCAAAATCAGATACAATTTTAAACTTCATATATTGTCAGTGCTTTTTTTTTGGCGTTCTGCAAAAGTTCACTTCGATAAGCTCAGTGTACTTTTACGGCGTGCTATACGCGTTACATGGTAACTTGCTGCTATCTGCTGAGCCAAGTCGAAGCATCCTTAACGCATATCGTACAAAAATACGGAAAAGGAGTGAGGTTTGTAACTTCTAATGATTTTTAAATGTTGTGATGAAAAGTATAGACTTTTACTGCTTTTTCTTTGAGTTTTCGTGAAAGTATTTCTTCGGAATTTTGACTTCATCCGTTTCCATTGTCCAGATCATATTGGCAATCCACCAACGATCTTTTAAGTAGACCAATTGATAACTATTGATTCCTTTTTCGGTGTTGCCTTCGGAATCGCTGCCTATGAAACTTTGAAAAACATTGGCAATTCCGTTAAATTCATTTACGACTTTCCCTAGTTCTTTTTCTTCATAACCTTGTTTGTAATAATTATCATTTAGGGATTCTAAAAAATCTTCCAAGTTTACGGTTTCAAAAGGATTTGGATATTTTTCATCTGACGCACGCACACTGAATGTTACGTTTGGTAAAAATAATTCTTTTAAGGACTTTGTATCTATCGCATTTCCTTTCTCCACTGAAAGCAATTGCAACATGCGTGTTAGCGTTCCGTCAATTGTTTTCACAGCTTCTTCGTGTGGTATTTTTTTGGTTTGTGCGGTTATCGCAATAGAGAAACTCACCAAGAGCATTGTTAGAAAATATTTCATAAGTGTCATTTTAAAGTGATGCTGACTAAAATACTAAAAGTCAAGTATTTTGCTGAAGAATTTTATGTTTTTGAGATAGATTTAACAAAACAATCTCCAAAACTATTTTTGTCGTTCTAGCGTGACAATCACGTTGTCTTGTAGGATAGATTTTATTTTTTTGACAGCAACGATCTTCCCTTTTTCACGTACAAATTGAAACCACATCGTTCGGTTGGTCGCAAAGAATGTGTCTTTTTTTAGTGGATAGATTGGATAGACGTTCCAACCCCAACTATTTTTTACTTTGAGTGTATTATTTTCTATGAGAAATTTAATACTAAAATCTTTGTTGGTAGCTTTAAAGATTCCTGTATATTTTTGGAGTTCTTCGTCTGAAAGTTCAATTGGCGTTATTCCCGAATTGGTTTCGATGCTTCTTTTTTCAAGATTGTATCGATCGCCATTTTTCAGCAGATAAAACCGTTCTGAATTTGCGGGAAGTCTGGTAATCGTATCATTCATGCTGTCGTAATATGAACCATCAAACATGGCAACATAACTATTGCCCACAACTTCAAAGACGTTTTTTTGCACCAAGATTCCTGTGCCATTGTCAATTCCAATAGCAATGCGTTGTGTATTTTCTTTAATTTCTTGAATGTGGTTGAATTGTTTGTTTCTCGCTAAAAAGTGATTCATGATGATGACACCTTCCAAAAAATCAAATCCAGTTTGTAAGTGGTGTTCGTAAAAGTAGGAAGCTTGTACGCCTGAACCTGCGGAAACTCCTGCGATAATTCCATCACGATTCAGTAGTGCTTTGAGTTCTTTGTGGACTTTTGTAGTATGATATGCATCTGTGATTCTTTGGGTTTTTCCGCCAAGGATAAAAACACCTTGACAGGTTTTTAATGGTGCGACAAAAGCATCGCTATTGGCTTCTTTTGTATTTCGTGTATGTAGTATGCTGATATTCGTAATTCCTAATTTTTGAAACCTTTTTTTGATACGACTAAAATCAGGATTTTTAGCTATTTCGTTATCGGACATTGCTGTGGGAATGATGACAATTGGGGCATCTTTTCCACCTGCAAACTTTTCAAATAAACGCGCTTGCGTTTCTGAAATTCCGCCACCAATTAAAAATAGTGTTCCTTTTTCTGGACCTTTGGCAGGAATGATTGCTGTTTTCTGAGCTTGTGCGATACTTATAAAAAGCAGTATGAAGATGAAAACAGTTTTTTTCATAGCATATTTTTGACTAATTTTTTAGTTGTCTAGCAATCAACTATCGTTTTAATGTAAAATGCCCTTTTACATCAAAAGAATCTGGTCCGTCTTTTATTTCCGCTAAAAACCAATAGTCACTAGAAGGCATTCTGCGACCGCGATACGTTCCGTCCCAACCCATATCATTGGCGCGCAAAGTTTTGAGAAGTTTTCCATACCGATCAAAAATATACACGACTGATTGTGGTAAGGTTTCTATACCAATGATGTGCCATGTATCGTTAAATCCATCATTATTTGGTGTTACGAATTTGATGTAATCAATCACTACAACTTCTTCGCTTACTTCTCCACAACCGTTCCTGTCAGAAACTGTGACAACATGATAGCCAGGCGCAACAAATTCAAATACGTTAGAGTTTTGTGGCGTTCCGCCGTCCAAGGAATATAGGTAATCTCCATTTCCGCTGGCAGTCACAGTTATGGTATTATTGTCTGAAAAGTTTACGACATCAACTTCTACAATCGTAGCCAATTCCGATTCGCTCACGGTAAAACTATCAGATGCCTCACAGCCAAATTGATTGGTGACAGTTACAGAATAGTTTCCAATCGTAGTAATGTCAATTGACGCTGTCGTTTCTCCTGTAGACCATACATACGAGTTTCCAATGTCAGAGCCTGCCGTAACTGTCAATGGTAGATTATTTAAACACAAGGTAATATCTTCTGGTAAATCTACGACAGGAAGCGGATGTACAATGGTCATAAAGGAAGTTGTGGCATAACATCCTGTGAGATTGTTTTCTACACGCGCATAGATGATTTGTTCGTCAAAAGCATTGTATAAAGGTGTTAACGGACTTACGTCGTTTTGCGCATCTTCAATATTTACATGATAACTTACCGTAAATGACGCAGGATTTTGTGCGCCTAATATGGTGGCAGTTTGTTCTGAGAAGTTAAATGTTTGCGTAGTGTTGCTGTTATCACTGATACACGCTTCCATATCACTTACAGGATTTGCTATTGGATTTGGAATCATGGTAATTTCAATACTTTGCACAATGTAACAACCTGTAACTTCATCTTCCGCTCGGATAAAGATGATTTCAGGATTTGACATATACGTGTAAATTTCTGGAAGTGCATTGGTATCGCTATCGGCGTCGGCAGCAGCATTGTAATATGATATAGAAACTCCCGTAGGATCGTCGATGATAATTTCTTCTATTTGTTCTAAATCGACGGTGCCTGGCACTTCTGCTTCACAGAAAGTCGCTTCTGGAATGTTGTTCAGAACTGGTGGTAAATTTACATTGAGTGTAAACGGAACCGTTACATAACAGCCAGAAATCGTATTGATCAATCGTACAAAAATTGGTTGCGGATTGTTGCTATTGGTATAGTTTGTTGGATCAGGAACAGCGTTTGCTCCAGTATCTGCATCATCTTGAGTTTCATGATAGGTAATGACTACATTGTCTTGACGAATGTTTAGGATGGAAAATTCGGCTTCTGTCAAGTCAAACACAACTTGTCCGTCATAATCTACATCACAAACCGTAACATCAGGCGCAGGATTTGCTTCTGGAACTTGGATGACGTTTAAGGCGAAATCTGCAACCGTATAACATTCAGAATCATTACTGATTCTCACATAAATAGCTTGCGGATTTACCGTATTTGTAAATGAATCTGCAATTGGATTTGTACCCATATCTGCTTCATCAAATGATAGATGAAATGTGATCGTTAGGTTTTGTGAAATTCCTGCAGCGATTTCATCACGCGTAATGGATAAATCAAAGGTGTCTTCTCCATTATTGGTGATGTCATCACACACAAATAAATCGGTTGGAACATTAAAAATTGGTGCAGGACTTACTTGAATGACGAAGTCAGAAACGGCAAAACAATCAGGATCAGTATCATTTTCAATACGAACATGAATTGTTTGTGGATTGGTTTGATTGGCAAACGGAATCGTTTTGTTGATTTCGTTCGTTTTGTCCAACGCATCTTGCGCGGTAGGATAATACAAGACAGTCATATTGGTTTGACCGTTCAAAATTTCATCATCTCTGGTTTCCATGATAAAATTTTCGGTTTGATCGGTATCTGTTTCACACAGTTGATATATATCTGTGGCAACGACCTCTGGAATGGTATTGACAATAATTGGCAGTTCTACTCTGGCAAAACAACCTGTAATGGCATTTTCTACACGCACAAAAGCGGAACCTGTTGCAGTATTAAAAGCTGTTGGATCTGCAATAACTTCTCCATCATCTGCTACTAAATCAGACAGTGTTGGGTGATACGAAATATTGATGTCTGTTAAATCGGTAATGATTTCTAGAAGACTTAGTGTTAAATCAACATCCGCAATTCCATCTGTATCATCGTCACATATTAAAATCGTATTTGGCACATTTACATCGGGCGCAGGCAACACTTCCAACATAAAAGAACCAATGTCTGAACAGGAAGTATTGACGTTTCGGTAACGGAAGAATATTTCTTGCGGATTGGAAGAGTTTATAATGGGTTCTGTGATAGGGTTTGTGAAAAATGTAGCTTCATTTAGCGATAAAAAGTAAACTACTTCAAAATCGGTGTCTGTTCCTACAATATCTGGAGTAAACATTTCCAAGTCTACTACGGCAATTGCATTGGAATTAGTATCACAAGCTGTAAGCGTTCCAATAGTTGGTGCCGACACAGAAGGATTTACAATTAAGTTAATGCTGGACACATCTACACAACCTGTATCTGCATCAGTTAATCTAATGAAAAGTTCTTGTGGATTGGAAGTATTATTGAATGGAACTGTAGGATCAATTTCATTGATGTTGTTATCCCGATCGTTTTCTGTTAAAAAGTAGGCGACTTGTACAAAAGATAAGTTGTTTTGGATGGAAACTGTAATCGATTGAAGATTAAAAGCGAACACACCATCATTACTCGCATCGTCGCATCGGTTTCTATCGTTTAAGTTTGTTGCTGTTAAAAGTGCATTGCTGTATACTACAAATTGTGAAACAGAAAAGCAACCTGAATTGTTATCTACTACACGAATGTATAAAGTTTGTTGTTCTGGCGTTTCATTGTTAAAAGCGGTAATGTCTGGAATTGGATTTGCGCCTGTATTGGCATCATCAGCGGAGGTATGAACAGTGACGGTAATTCCAGTCAATCCAGTCGTATATTCTGCTATGATTTGTGTTAAATCGAACGTTGCAAAACCATCTTGTTCAGGATCGCACGCATCTATTAAATTTCTATTAGGTATTGTAATTGCTGGAGGAACGCCCACATTGATGTCTAAAGTTGTGGTATTTATACATCCTGTTTCTGTATTGATCACACGCACAAATACAGTGTCATTAGTGGTCAAATTTGTGTATTCACCAATAATCGGATTCGCATTGTTATCAGCATCATTTTGAGAAAAGTGATACGTTACACCATACACAGGGTTCATGCCAGTAATTTCATCATTGCTAACGGTTAAGTCTATTTGCGTAAATCCATCGCTATCTTCATCACAAATATCAATTGGAGTTGGCGGATTAATAACAGGTAATTCGTTTACAATAAGGTTGAAACTTGTAAAAGCCAAGCAACCATTATCTGTATCTAATACACGCACAAATATTTCTTGTGGCGAAGTCGTATTTGAAATGGTAGTTGCAAATGCATTTGTTTCGTTGTCTGCATCATTTTGCGTAGGATAGTAAGTAATGGTATAATTTGCAGGCGGAACCGTCGCTAATATTTCGGGTTCTTTAATGGTCAAATCAAAACTTTCAATACCATCTGCGCCTGTATTGTCGCACAATTCATAATCTGAAATTGGACCAACAGTTTGAGCTGCATTTAAGGTAACTTCTACGGTATCTTCAATTGTACAAGTTTCAGTTCCTACAGGAATGGTAATTTCCAAACGATAGGTTCCAGATGCCATAGCATCAATTGTAGCATTTGTTTCTCCTGGAAGCGGAACGCCATTTCGAAACCATTGATACATGGCAAGGGTATTTCCAATATCTCCATTCAATACAAACGAATTGGCACAAGTTGTAATATCTGGACCTAAATCGACAGTAGCATTAAAACTACTTCCTTGAATAAAAATAGCAGAATCTGCATTTTGATCTGTTCCATCGGCCAGTACTAATTTAATATGATATTGCTGATTCGGAATTAGATTCGCAGTTGCAGTCAACACGGTTGTTCTTCCGTTATAATTGGTGTCTCCTAAATTATATCCTTCAAAAAACTCTTCATTTTCAGCAGGACAAAACCCAACAATTTCATCGTGAATTACACTTGTGCTCACAGGAATATTTGTGCCTGGTACTACCGCAATATTGGTATAAGGTGCAGCACTTCCGGTAGGTCTAATTAAAAAGGCAAAACTATCGGAAAATCGACACGGAAAATCTTCTGCATATTCTTCCGAAGCTAATAAATAATTAAAACTAATTTGATTGGTCACAGCGATAAAATCAAACTCGATGGAAGTCGCATTGATCGTATTATTCACACCTAACACAGTTTCCAAATCCGCATCGGTTCCCCAATTGGTAGATCCACTGTTTAAAGGAATCGGATTCAATCCATTACCAGCATCGGACGCGCGACCAGAAGTCAACACCAACCCATTGGCAAAAGGAAAATTAGATCCACCTTGATTAAAAGCAGCATAACTTGCAAAGCCATCTACGTTTCCGTTAATGTTGGAACTTACATTGGAAATTTCAACACACCCTTGTACCAACTGTTCTACGAGTTGTTGTAGGGAAAATGATTCGTTGGTAGTTACTTGTTGAGCAGAAACTATTTGGTAGGCGCAAATAGTAAAAAGTGTTAGAAAAACTTTTTTCATAGGTATGGGGTTAAGTCTACTTATGACTAAAACGATTAGAATGGGCAGTTCTTACGTTGTGGCTTTAGGTCATTGTAAATTACGGACAAATATATACATAATTTAATGTCCTTAAAATTATTTTTAGTACTTGTGACTTATTTTAAAATTAGCAATTAATCGATACTAAAATACAGAAAATCAGTGATATTAACGTAAATTAAACTTAATTATTCTGCAAATATACCCAACCTGTATAGGTCTGTTCTAATAATAAAGGACTTGCGAGTGTATTTTCGTCATTTAAATAGAGTACATAAAAGTAAGTTCCAGTAGGAAGTTTTTTATTTTTTGGAAAACCTCTATTGGGAAAACCGTCCCAGCGAGATGTATTTCGGTTTCCCTCAAAAATGAGCGTCCCATACCGATTGTAAATATGAAGTATATGATTAGGATGCGCTTCTAGGTTGAGAATGTTAAAAACATCATTTTTACCGTCATCATTTGGAGAAAATCCATTGGGAATATAAATTTCACAATCTTCTACGAGCAAATCGAAACTTGTGGATGCAATACAGCCAAATTCGTTTTCAACGGTTACATAAATGGTTTGCGGATTAAAAGTATTGTCAAAAGCAGTTGGTGTGTTAATTTCATCTTGAAACGTTCCGTCTGCATTTGCCGTTTCGTAATAGGTAAACATGATGTTTGAAGCAGGATTGATCGTATTCTCATTTGTGGTCAGATCGAAGGGTGCGCTTTCCGTTTCGTTTAATCTACAGGCTACTAAATCGTCGGTTTGATTTGCTTCTGGACTTTCTAAAAGGATCAATTCAAAATTCCCAATAGCTTCACAGAAGGAATTGCTATTGGTGATTTTGATAAAAATTTCTGTGGGATAATTTCCAGAACTGTATGAAGTTGAATTCAAAATGATATTTGTACTGTTTGAAGCATCTTGCAGCGTTTCGTAATAGGTAAAAGTTAATGGGACTTCCGTGAACAAACTTTCCTGAATGGTCAAATCAAACAGGATCATTTCTGCATTATCACAAAACACTAAAGCTGGTAACACAGGAATCACAGGAGAAGTCGGTAAGGTGATGCTTAGCAAACTATCGTTATTATCTTCATTAATTTCATCCACAGTTCCGCTGCCTGTTCCGTCATCATCTACAACAATCAACAAGTCAAACGTATTCGAAATAGAAACAGGAATACTCAACGTAATCATTTGTTGCGTACTTGCGCCAATAGGAAGTGCTATTTGAGTCACAGCTGTTGCTACTAAAATTCCATCAGCATAAAATGCTATCGGTGTGTTTTGTGGTAATTCTGCTGTGCTATTTGTGTTGGAAACGGTGTACGTTATATCTAAATCACGTACATCACAAGCATCTTCTAGTTGATCCAACGTAATTCGGGCATCTGGAAGCTGACTGTTCAATACTGTGATAATATTATTAATCATTACAAAATCCTGTCCTGAAGTCAGCGAAATAGTAGCTTGAGTATCACCAATGCTAATATTATTTTGAATGCCGTAAAAGTCGATGTCCATATTGTACAAATCGGTTGCACCTGTAAAACTATTAGTGCCATTGAAAGCATTATCAGGAGGATTCAAGGGAAAATTTGAAATAATAGAACCATTTACGCGCAACGATTCATTCACGCTCAATGCTTGATCGCCTTCCCAAGCAATAAAACCTATTTTTGCGCCCATATTATCAAAAACGTTGAGGTTATCTAACGTAATTTCAAGTTCTTCGGGCACACTTTCCAAACCATCATACACATTCAGTTGATTTAATGGCAACGCAGGATTTTCATAAATAACCGTAATTGCCCAGCCACCAAAATTTGTTCCAGATGGACAATACGGAGTGATGACGGAAGTCAGATCAAATTCACTTACGGTGTACAAACCATTTCCTTCTGTTTGAACAATCGTAGTTACATCTGCAAAAGCGGCGAAAAAAGTACGGTCTCCAGTCAAAGCATCGCTAAAGGTGCGTTCTGCTGTTACGGGAATTCCGTTCAATTCAATATCAAAATCACCATCGTCAGAACCTGCCCAATACAAATACGCGGCCACCATGGTTTGATTAGAATTTAGGGTAAGACTTGCGCTAGAACTTGTATTGATCACGCAAGCTCCTGTTGGACCATTTTCAACTACATTGAGCGTATTTCCGAGTGCAGTATAGTCAAAACGACCGTTAAATTGTTGAAACAATGAAATCTCTTGGGCAGCAATGGTGCTTGTGCTAAAAAAACAACTTAAAAACAGTAAAATATGTATGTAAGTTCGTTGATTCACACAGTATAAATTTATGCTTCAAAGTAACGAATTCTTGCCGCATAAAAAAACCGAAGCATCATATCTTCGGTTTTTTTGTATCTCTATTTTTATTTTATGTGATAAATTATCTCTTCAAAGTAAAATGATTGATAAATTCTTTTGGTGTTCCATCGAATGGATCTACATATTCTACTCTAAACCAGTAGTCCTGTGATGGCATTGGAGATCCGTTAAAGGTTCCATCCCATCCCTGTCCTGCGGGACTGATTTGTTTTAAGAGTTTTCCATACCTGTCAAAGATATAAATCTTTGCTCCTGGCTGATTTCTCAGTCCTATGATGTTCCACGTTGGGTTGTACTCATCTCCGTTTGGTGTGAAGAATTCCATGTAATCAATCAGTTCAAAGGTGCGAATCAGCTCCCCACAACCATTGGTGTCTCTCACCGTTACCGTGTGTTCGCCTGGCGTGAGATCAAAGAACTCGCCTAAGCCTTGCCATCCTCCGTCATCTAATTGGTATTCATAGATGCCCGAACCGCCTGTTGCTGTGGCAATCACATTGTGCGTATCGGCAAAGGCTGGTGTGGTAATCTGAATATCTAGCGTTGCTGGCGCTGAAGATGCCTCATAGGTCACACTGTCGCTATAGCTACAGTTGGTCTCTGGAAAGTTTACATCGGTAATTACCAAACTATAGGTTCCTGCCGTGGTTACTGCCACCGTTGGTGTGTTTTCTATTCCATTGGGAGTATTCCAAAGATAGGTGTATCCTGCGCCTAAATCTACCCCAATCATCGGTCCCTCATCGGTCGTGCCTGTGGTTGCATCCACACATAAGATATCATCTGCTGGCAGGGTGAATACAGGTAATGGATTCACCTGCAAGCTCACCATCACTGGATCAGACAAACAGCCTGTAATGGTCTGTCTTACCCTTGCAAAGAGCATCAAGCTATCTACATCTTCACTGTTGATATACATTGTAGGATCTACAATGGCATTGATATCATCTGCTGCATCTGCTGCCGTGGTGTAGTAAGACACCTCCATGTTTAACTGTCCACCAATGATCGTGGCATCCAAACTAGTCAGATCAAAGGTGGCAATGAGTTGATTGCTCTCATCAGTAGCACACTCCTGATAGGTCGTTGGTGCCGTTGCCGTTGGAATTGGTTCTACCGTAAGGTCGACACTGGCGATGTTGTTGCTATTGAAACAGCCTGTGGCAGTATTCTCCACTCGGATAAAGACTGTATCTGGTTCGCCCATATTCTCATATCCATCCACAAGTGCCGCTGTGCCTGCTAAAGCATCTGCCGCTGTTGGGTGATAGGTTACTGTAAAGTCTGCTAACATCTGTGGCGCGGTCAGTAGGTCTAACGAAGCCGTTACATCATCCCATATAAATTGTCCCACATTGTCAGTGTCATACTCACAGAAAATATAACTGAATGTCATACTGGTCAGTGCTGGGAGTGGATGTACAATCACTGGTAATTCTACCACCTTGTAACACGGTTCCATATTGCTATCTATTTGTATATCACTCTGTACTCTTACGTAGATGATCACCTGTCCGTTTTCATTGGCTGTTGCCATGTCTACCGCAAACATGGTTGGATCTACTATCGGATTGGTATTCGCCGCTGCATCTACCTCTGTGGTATGGTAGCTGACAGTGACATTGCCTTCATTGTTGACAATCTCTGCCTGTGCCTGTGTCAGATCAAAGAGTAAAATACCGTTAGTCGCATCACCATCCGTGTCATCATCACATGCCTCTAAAGGTGTTGGCATGGTGTTTGGCGTTGGAATTGGAAGCACACGAAGAAGCATTCTGGTATCCGTGGTACATCCTGCGGCATTGGTAGCCACAATGATGATCTCCTGTAAGTTCATTGTGTTTTGATACGCCGTTGGATCCGCAATTGGAATATCTGCGGCAAAGTCTGCATCACTAGCATAGTATGTCAGTGTCAAAGAGGTATCTCCATTGGTAATCTCATCATATTTATCTGTTAGATCAAAGGTGCTGATCTCATCACTCTCATCACCACTCTCTAAATCATCACAGAGGGAGAAAGGTTGTGGCGTGACAATCACCGGTGGTGGCACCACAAGCAGGTCAAAGCTTCCGATGGCATAACAAGCGGTCGTGTTATCTTCTAAACGTACCCAAATGGTTTGTTGATTTGGAGTGATATTGATGTAATCGGTAAGATTTACAATTGGTGACAGATCATCAATCGCATCTTGTTCACTCTCGTGATAGGTCAGTGTAAGGTTACTCGTATCTTGAGCAGCAAAGATTTCTGCCTGTGTCTGGGTTAAATCAAACATCGCAATCCCATCCAAGCTATCCGCAGCATCACATACCTCTAAGTCTTCTATTTCAATAGGTACTATTGGAATGGGAATGATGTTGATTTGTAATGGTGTCACTGTAAAACAGCCAGTAACAGTATTGGTTGCCAATACATAGATAGTTTGACTGTCCATGATGATATTTGTATACGGACTGCTAAGTGCATTTATGTTGTTATTGGCATCCGTTTCTGTCTCATGGAAGGTGTAGATCACATCCGGTTCATTGTTGATAATCGCAGCGACTAGCGCAGCTAAATCTGTCGCTACAAAACCGTCATTGTCATCATCACAGGTCTCTGCTAGGAGCATCCCGTTTGGATCAAGGGTAGGACTTGGAAGTGGATTTACCGAGATGTTAAAGCTAATGGTACTTTGACAACCTGTATTATCATCGGTGGCACGTACCCAAATGGTTTGTACATTGATGATGGTATTGGCATAGGCTTCTGGATTTGTAATCGGTGTGTCACTGGTAAGATCGGCTAAAGTAGCGTAGTAGTCCAAACTGATGCCTGTAGCATTGTTTAAAAGATCTTCTGCCAGTGCCGTTAGGTCAAAGACTTCGATGCCATCGCCTAAGGTAATGGCATCACAGAGTTCTATGTTTGGCAATTGTGTCAGCGCAGGTGGCACATCTACAATTAGTGTTAGATTGGTGATGCTAAAACAGCCTGTGACTTGATCTTCCACACGTACCCAAATGAGTTGTGGACTCGGCGGAATGTTGCTATAGGCATTTACATTGTTGATTTCTCCTGTAGGAGTACCAGCAATCGCATTTGCCTGTGTGTTGTAATACCGAACAATATGCGTGGTTGGATCTTCTCCGTTTAGGATGTCAACTTCAGCTTCTGTAAGATCGAATTGTGCAATTTGATCATTGGTATCATCATCACATTCCGAGAGACTTACCGCATCCAAGGCAGCAATCTCAGGAGAATCGTGTACGATTAGATCTAAGGAAACCACATTGTAACATCCCGTAAGGACATTTTCTACACGCACATACAAGGTTTGATTGTACGGGGTAATGTTGCTATACACATCCGCCAAAGCGTTGACATTGCTATCTGCATCGTCTGGGGTTTCGTGGTAGGTGACATTAATATCCATTAACATGCCTCCTGTAATTTGAGATTCTGTACTTCTGATATTAAATACACCGATTCCGTCATTATCTGTATCGCAATTTTCCAACGGAATTGCTGGAAATACTTGCGGCGCATCTTCTACAGAAATATTTAGAGATGTAGTCACGTAACAACCAGAGTTTGCAGTTTCTACGCGCACAAATACCGTTTGTGGATTGCTGATGTTGGTATACGGAATTGAAAGTGCATTTACATCATTGTTAGCATCCATTTGCGTGAGGTGATAGGTGACAGATAGCCCCATAATTCCTGCAGTAATTTCATCATTTTTCACATTTAGATCAATCGCAGTAAAGCCATCAGCAATTGCATCATCACACACAATTAAATCAGTAGGTGTATTGGCAGAAGGCAATTCTTCAAACAAAAGATCAAAAGAAGTGGTCGCAAAACAGGTGTTTCCTGTCAGTGTACTTTCAATTCGTACAGAAATGGTCTCACCATCGGTTCCAGAATATATAGTTGGTAGTGGATTTGCACCTGTACTCGCATCAACATCATTTGCATGAAAAGATATGGAAAAGTCAGTCGTATTTTGAGTATCAAGAATGGTCGCTTCTTGCGTAGACAAGTCAAAATCTTCCATTCCATCAGCATTTATATCACAGGCAACCATATCATCAGGTTGATTTGCAATAGGTTGTTCATTCACGCAGATTTCAAAACTAGTCGTACTAAAACATAAAGCATTTACATTATTTTCTATACGTGCAAATATTGGCTGACATTGCATTGTATTCGTGAAAGGAAAAGTCAATGGATTTGTATTATTGTTAGCATCATTTTGGCTGGTGTGATAGGTTATTGACAACTGCGAAGCATCTTGTGTACCTAGAATTGTAGTGTTTAAGTTTGTGAAATTGAAAAGCGCTACACCATCATTTGAATCATCATCACAAACCGAAATATTTGCCACTACATTCGCTGTAGGAACAGTGTCGGTGAAAAGCTGAAAAGAGGTAACTGCAAAACAATCGTTTCCAGTTTCTGTACTTTCAACTCTTACATGAATAATTTCTGAGTTGCTTCCTGTGTAAGAAGTAGGCAAAGGGTTTACATCATTGATAGCATCTAGGTCGCTCGCATGAAAGCTAACATTGACATCTACTGCATTTTGCGCACCTATAATAGTCGCTTCTTGCGTTGACAAGTCGTATGTTTCTATTCCATTAGCATCAGGATCACAAGCATTCATGTCATTTGGCTGATTGGCTATAGGTTGTGTATTTACACATATTTGAAAGCTTGTAGTAGCATAACAAATAGCATTTGAATTGTTTTCTACACGCGCAAATATTGGTTGACATTGCATTGTATTTGTGAATGGAAATGTGAGCGCGTTTATGTCATTATTAGCATCATTTTGACTTGTGTGATAACTTACCGTATACGAAGCTGCATTTTGCGTACCTAAAACTATGGCATTTAACGTAGAAAAATCGAATTCTTCTGCATCATCATTAGATGCATCATCACATACTGCAATATTTGCTACTGGATTTGCCGTTGGAAATGTATCCAAAAATAATTGAAAAGAGGTAACTGCAAAGCAATCGTTTCCAGTTTCTGTACTTTCAACTCTTACGTGAATGGTTTCTGAGTCGCTTCCCGTGTAAGAAGTGGGTAAAAGATTTGTATCGTTTGTAGCATCTAAAGTGCTTGGATGAAATGTAATATTTACATCAGCTGCATTTTGTGTTCCTAAAATAGCGGCTTCTTGTGTTAAAAAGTCAAAGATTTCTGTACCGTCAGCATCAGGATCACAAACATTCATGTCATTCGGTTGATTGGCTATAGGTTGTGTATTTACACATATTTGAAAGCTTGTTGTACTATAACAGGTAGCACTGGCATTGTTTCCTACTCTCGCGAATATATCTTCACATTGATTTGTATTTGTATATGGAAGCGTGAGTGCGTTTGTATTGTTTTCAGCATCTGCTTGACTTGGATGATAGGTTACTGTAAACACAGTTGGATCTTGCGATCCTAAAATCGTAGCACTTTCTGTAGAAAAGTCAAACATTTCCACGCCATCATTCGTAGCATCATCACACACGGTAATACCCGTTACAGGATTTGCTGTTGGCGCAGGTTCTACTGTAATTGTAAAACTTTCTTGAATGACTTCTGCACAGCTATTAGAAATATCAACGGTGTAGGTCGTTGTTGTTGTCGGTGTAAATATTGGATTAGGTAATGTTGGATCGCTTACGCCTGTAGTTGGTGTCCATGCGTATGAAGTTGCCCCAGTGATTGTTGCATCAACAGATGATAAAGAATCGCCATTACAAATAGTTTCATCTCCAAATGCAAGTGAATTTGCAAAAGATACATAATCAAAACAAACACGTTGTAGGTTTACAGAACCGCCAGTAGAACCTGTAAATCCAAAATATGCTTGTGACGTGCCTCCGAGAATTGTATTGACAACATTGCCTGAATAGGAAAGGCGAAGTGAACAATCAAAATATACATCTAATGTTGTCGTTGCTGCTGTCCATTCAATTCGTATGATATGTTCTACACCATCTTCTATATTATTTGATGTGGGAGAAGCTTGAATTGGTCCTGCTAAATTTGCACCTGAAAAATGGTTATTATTTCCAAGACTTACAATCGCTAAATGATCGAAAAATGGATCTCCCAAATCATTATTTTGCCACGTGTCAAATTCTACTGCTAATGAATTGTTAATTCCTGAGTAGCCCATTCCACCACCTGAATTTCCAATTTCAGGAGTTTGAGTATTCTTGATAATAAATGTAATTCCATCTGCTCCGTTTGCATCATTGGTTCCAAAAAAGCCTCTGAATTCCACCACAAAATCTTCTAGCATGTCAATAGGAGTCCCAGACCATACAGCTCCTGATTGATTGTTAATGTTTTGAGTAATTTCAAAGCAATCGCCGCCGATATCATTTGCATCACCAATTAAAGAAGGTAATAATTGTGCTTGTAGTTGAATACAAAACAGGATAAAAAATAGTGTAAAAATACTTTTTATCCTGCTTGCATGTTTCATTAAAGTCATTGTCTCATAATTATTTAAGACAAATATGATAAATTATCTCTTCAAAGTAAAATGATTGATAAATTCTTTTGGTGTTCCATCGAATGGATCTACATATTCTACTCTAAACCAGTAGTCCTGTGATGGCATTGGAGATCCGTTAAAGGTTCCATCCCATCCCTGTCCTGCGGGACTGATTTGTTTTAAGAGTTTTCCATACCTGTCAAAGATATAAATCTTTGCTCCTGGCTGATTTCTCAGTCCTATGATGTTCCACGTTGGGTTGTACTCATCTCCGTTTGGTGTGAAGAATTCCATGTAATCAATCAGTTCAAAGGTGCGAATTAGCTCCCCACAACCATTGGTGTCTCTCACCGTTACCGTGTGTTCGCCTGGCGTGAGATCAAAGAACTCTCCTAAGCCTTGCCACCCTCCGTCATCTAATTGGTATTCATAGATGCCTGAACCGCCTGTTGCTGTGGCAATCACATTGTGCGTATCGGCAAAGGCTGGTGTGGTAATTTGAATATCTAGCGTCGCTGGCGCTGAAGATGCCTCATAGGTCACACTGTCGCTATAGCTACAGTTGGTCTCTGGAAAGTTTCCATCGGTAATTACCAAACTATAGGTTCCTGCCGTGGTTACTGCCACCGTTGGTGTGTTTTCTATTCCATTGGGAGTATTCCAAAGATAGGTGTATCCTGCACCTAAATCTACCCCAATCATCGGTCCCTCATCGGTCGTGCCTGTGGTTGCATCCACACATAAGATATCATCTGCTGGCAGGGTGAATACAGGTAATGGATTCACCTGCAAGCTCACCATTACTGGATCAGACAGACAGCCTGTAATGGTCTGTCTTACCCTTGCAAAGAGCATCAAGCTATCTACATCTTCACTGTTGATATACATTGTAGGATCTACAATGGCATTGATATCATCTGCTGCATCTACTGCCGTGGTGTAGTAAGACACCTCCATGTTTAACTGTCCACCAATGATCGTGGCATCTAAACTAGTCAGATCAAAGGTGGCAATGAGTTGATTGCTCTCATCAGTAGCACACTCCTGATAGGTCGTTGGTGCCGTTGCCGTTGGAATCGGTTCTACCGTAAGGTCGACACTGGCGATGTTGTTGCTATTGAAACAGCCTGTGGCAGTATTCTCCACTCGGATAAAGACTGTATCTGGTTCGCCCATATTCTCATATCCATCCACAAGTGCCGCTGTGCCTGCTAAAGCATCTGCCGCTGTTGGGTGATAGGTTACTGTAAAGTCTGCTAACATCTGTGGCGCGGTCAGTAGGTCTAACGAAGCCGTTACATCATCCCATATAAATTGTCCCACATTGTCAGTGTCATACTCACAAAAGATATAACTGAATGTCATACTGGTCAGTGCTGGGAGTGGATGTACAATTACTGGTAATTCTACCACCTTGTAACACGGTTCCATATTGCTATCTATTTGTATATCACTCTGTACTCTTACGTAGATGATCACCTGTCCGTTTTCATTGGCTGTTGCCATGTCTACCGCAAACATGGTTGGATCTACTATCGGATTGGTATTCGCCGCTGCATCTACCTCAGTGGTATGGTAGCTGACAGTGACATTGCCTTCATTGTTGACAATCTCTGCCTGTGCCTGTGTTAGATCAAAGATTAAAATACCGTTGGTCGCATCACCATCCGTGTCATCATCACATGCCTCTAAAGGTGTTGGCGTGGTGTTTGGCGTTGGAATTGGAAGCACACGAAGAAGCATTCTGGTATCCGTGGTACATCCTGCGGCATTGGTAGCCACAATGATGATCTCCTGTAAGTTCATTGTGTTTTGATACGCCGTTGGATCCGCAATTGGAATATCTGCGGCAAAGTCTGCATCACTAGCATAGTATGTCAGTGTCAAAGAGGTATCTCCATTGGTAATCTCATCATATTTATCTGTTAGATCAAAGGTGCTGATCTCATCACTCTCATCACCACTCTCTAAATCATCACAGAGGGAGAAAGGTTGTGGCGTGACAATCACCGGTGGTGGCACCACAAGCAGGTCAAAGCTTCCGATGGCATAACAAGCGGTCGTGTTATCTTCTAAACGTACCCAAATGGTTTGTTGATTTGGAGTGATATTGATGTAATCGGTAAGATTTACAATTGGTGACAGATCATCAATCGCATCTTGTTCACTCTCGTGATAGGTCAGTGTAAGGTTACTCGTATCTTGAGCTGCAAAGATTTCTGCCTGTGTCTGGGTTAAATCAAACATCGCAATCCCATCCAAGCTATCCGCAGCATCACATACCTCTAAGTCTTCTATTTCAATAGGTACTATTGGAATGGGAATGATGTTGATTTGTAATGGTGTCACTGTAAAACAGCCAGTAACAGTATTGGTTGCCAATACATAGATAGTTTGACTGTCCATGATGATATTTGTATACGGACTGCTAAGTGCATTTATGTTGTTATTGGCATCCGTTTCTGTCTCATGGAAGGTGTAGATCACATCTGGTTCATTGTTGATAATCGCAGCGACTAGCGCAGCTAAATCTGTCGCTACAAAACCGTCATTGTCATCATCACAGGTCTCTGCTAGGAGCATCCCGTTTGGATCAAGGGTAGGACTTGGAAGTGGATTTACCGAGATGTTAAAGCTAATGGTACTTTGACAACCTGTACTATCATCGGTGGCACGTACCCAAATGGTTTGTACATTGATGATGGTATTGGCATAGGCTTCTGGATTTGTAATCGGTGTGTCACTGGTAAGATCGGCTAAAGTAGCGTAGTAGTCCAAACTGATGCCTGTAGCATTGTTTAAAAGATCTTCTGCCAGTGCCGTTAGATCAAAGACTTCGATACCATCGCCTAAGGTAATGGCATCACAGAGTTCTATGTTTGGCAATTGTGTCAGCGCAGGTGGCACATCTACAATTAGTGTTAGATTGGTGATGCTAAAACAGCCTGTGACTTGATCTTCCACACGTACCCAAATGAGCTGTGGACTCGGTGGAATGTTGCTATAGGCATTTACATTGTTGATTTCTCCTGTAGGAGTACCTGCAATCGCATTTGCCTGTGTGTTGTAATACCGAACAATATGCGTGGTTGGGTCTTCTCCGTTTAGGATGTCTAGCTCACTTAGCGTGAGATCGAATTGTGCGATTTGATCATTGGTATCATCATCACATTCTGAGAGACTTACCGCATCCAAGGCAGCAATCTCAGGAGAATCGTGCACGATTAGATCTAAGGATACCACATTGTAACATCCCGTAAGGACATTTTCTACACGCACATACAAGGTTTGATTGTACGGAGTGATGTTGCTATACACATCCGCCAAAGCGTTGACATTGCTATCTGCATCGTCTGGGGTTTCGTGGTAGGTCACTGTTACTTGACCTGGCAATACGCCGCCTGTGATTTCACTCTCAGAATCGCGTACATTGAAAATACCGATTCCGTCGTTGTCGGTGTCACAGTATTCTAGTGGCGTTGCGGGGTTTGCTGCTGGTGCATCGTTTACATCAATATTAAAACTTGTCGTACTGAAACAACCTGTTAGTCCATTTTCTACACGTGCAAAGATGGTTTGTGGATTGCTTGTATTTGCGTATGGAGAAGCTAACGCATTAGTATTGTTGTCAGCATCTGCTTGATTTGTAAAGTATTGAACAGATACGTCCGTTTGTGTCCCCACAATTTCAGTCGATTTTACGGTTAAATCTACCGTAGTGAAACCGTCAAACGGCGGTTCGTCACAGACAATTAAATCTGTTGGTATATTCGCTACTGGATTTTCATTGATAATTAAATCAAAGCTCATTTCCGTATTGGCACAGCCTGTAATGGTATTTGTAGCACGCACAAAAATCGTTCTTGGGAAGGTGGTATACGGACTTGTAATGGCATTAGCGTCTGCATCTGCATCCGCTTGCGATTCATGATAACTAACAGTAACGTTGGCTTGCCCGTTGATTACTTCAGTATCTTTTATCGTTAAATCAAACGTGAATTGGTTCGCGATATCACTACACACTACATAATCCGTAATTGTATTTAGATCTGGAAGTGGATTCACCGTGAGTGTAATGTGTTCTCCCAATCCTAGACAGGCATTGTTTACATCACTATCTACACGGACTACAATGTTTTGCACATTTGGTGAAGCATCATTTCTATGGTTGCTGATGTCAGGAATCGCATTTTGTTCCGCCAAAGCGTCTGTAAAGTTTTCGTAATATGTGATTGTAAGATTTTGACCAGCAGCGGTGAATAGCGCGTTGATTTGCGTATCCGCGTCGCTAAAGTCAAACGTAGCGATTCCGTTGGTATTGTCACCATCTACAGCAGTATCATCACAAACTTCATAGCTTATTCCGAAAGTGGTAGGAATTTGTGTTGCGCCAACGATTAGGTTTACTTCTCCTGTTCGGAAGCAATCATTTACAGTTTCGACTCTTACAAAAACTTGTCCGCCATTACTACTACTGTATGCGGTTTCATTTGCGATCGGATTGGAAATGTTTTGCGCATCCGCTAAACTTGTATAATAGGTAAATGTTTCGTTAGCAGCATCGTTTGATAGTAATGAATTGGCTTCTGTTAGGTTGAAATCAGATATACCATCCGTGTCATCATCACATTGAAGCAGTGCCACAGGTTGCATGACCACAGGAAGTGGATGTACTACCACATTGAATGTGACTGTATCAAAACAATTTGGATTGTCTATGTTTTCAATACGAGCTGTTATTGGGTTTCCACCTGGAGTTGTGTTTACATATGTTGTCGACAATACATTCATAGAGTCATTTGCATCCGCTGGGTTTGGATGGTATGTAATGTTGAATTGCATTGGATCTTGTCCGACCAAAACTTCTGTATTTATTGTAGAAAGATCAAACGTAACAAAACCATTGGTATCATCTCCATCGGCAGTGTCGTCACATAATTCGTAATTCATGACTGGGTTTGCTGTTGGTTGATCGAAAACATCGAAATCAAACGAAATTGTTGTATCAGAACAACTTGTATTGTTATTGTTCTCGATACGAACAAAAATTGGTTCCAATCCGTATGCTGTTTGATTGGTATACGGAGTTGTCAGTGCATTTGTGTTGCTGTCTGCATCTCCTTGAGTCGGATGAAATGTTACGGAGAATAGCATTGCGTCTTGTCCGCCCAATACCGTTGCAGCTAATGCATCCAAATCTAGCGTCCAAAAGCCATCATTATTGTCATCGCATATCAGTTGAGGATCTATAGGATTTGCTACGGGCAATTCAAATATGGACACATTGGCTTCTCCGAATGAAGGACATTCGCCGTTGTTTGGATCTATCTCTACTTGATAGAGTCCTGCATCTGCTAAGGTAACGTTTGTTAAATTTAATTGAAAAGAAGTTTCTGCTAGTGGAGTTCCATTGTATGTCCAGGTATAGATGGCACCAGGAATATCATCTGCAATTAGCGAATAACTTTGTGTGGTACACAATGACAATTCTGTGGTAGAAACTCCGTTTCGGATAATGTCTACAGGTGTTGCAAATAAGGATTGTATGAATGGCGGAAGTCCAATGCGAGATAGATTTGTATTGGTATTTGTGATGTCAACTAATATTCCGTTTTCATTATAAATAACAGACGCTCCGTCTACTTCAGGATTTTCAATAACTCCTAAAAAGCGCCCTGAGTTGTTTATGTTGCCAAAATCGAGTAGTGCACGGTATATTTTACCATCAATTCCTACTTGAATTGCTCCTGCGGAATATATTGAAGAGTTGTCTACCGTAAATTGCGACGCTGGAATGTTAGCGGATAACAAGTCGTATTGTAGTAGCAAACTATTTCCAGTTCCACTATTTCCTAAACCGACAGTTGCGTATAGTTTGGTTCCTTGTGGAGAGAATTCAACTCCATAAGGAGCATCACCGTTGTACAATTCTAATTCATTGGTTACAATACCTGTACTATTGTCAAAGTCGTAGAGCATTACTTTTCCAGGACCATTTCCTCCTTCTACAGTAGTAAGTCCTAAATGTGCTGCGGCTAATTTGTCACCTTGCGGCGACGCTTTTAAGTAGCCAAGCGCATTTCTTCTGTATCCTGATATTGGAATTTCGGTTGGTGTTGTACTGACTACAGGAGTCGTATCTACACCAATGTTGTCTACTTTAAACGCATAAAAGTCGTCAATGAAGTGTGTAATTACCCAAAAAGATTCACAATCTGAACTTTTTACAGCTGATATTTTTTCAGAACATTTAAAACGTGTTTCCTGTGTATCAGTTGTATCATACGTAATTAAGGGTACATTTTTTTCAGCATTGTCTACAAAACCAATTCCATCAGACATGTCAACAACTGTGTAATTAAGTCCATGATTGATACCGCCATCATTATGATGTGGCTCATCAACCGTAAAAATGTAATAGATGTTTGGATCTTGTGGTTTTGGAACAATGATGGCAGATGATGTGCTTGAACTATCTCCATTTAATCCAGTTCCATTTGTCATAATGGTATGGGTTCTATTCCAGACCGTAATTCCATCCGTATAGAATAATAAATTACCATTGATGTCAGAAATGGAAGCACAACCTTCCAAGGTGTCTAAACTTCCATTAGTAACAGCCGTTACATTTCCGGTGCCAATATCAAATTGTAATCCTGCATTTTGTCCAAAATACCAGTTAGAGGCTTCTCCCTGAGCACATAAAATGGTTGGTAAAGTAATAAGAATGAATAGTAAAATTTTTTTCATCTGTGATCGATATTTTCTAAAATATAAAGCTCAATAATCCATTGTAATAACTCTTTTATAGGGTTATTATTTTACAGTATTGAGAATTGTTTTGTTTTAAAAAAGAGTAGGATTGAAATAACAATTTTATATAAATGCCAGAAATGTAATTTTTTCTGGGATAAAGATGGCATTTATATAGTGAGATACTTCATAGCAATTTTCCATACTCAATAGCCGTCAAAGATAGTAATTACAACTAAAAAAAGAGCGAATTGCTTCGCCCTTTCTGTAAAATCTATGAGAATAGTATACTGTAAACTCGCTTAAACTTTTTTAATTTGCTAGAAAATGGCTCTTTTAAGTGCTGTTTTCACCTTTTCTTTGGTTCGTAACGCAACTATGAAACTCAAAAAAGCTTTCTACAGTACTTAAAATTTCTAATTTTCGCTTACATTCTAAAAGTTAAAACGAGTTTACTATTTTGTTATAAATCTCTTCGTTTGAGTAATCGGTAGGATAAAAAGATATAGACCGCAACCCACGAAAGTGCAATGACAATTTCATACCAATGCACGGCATAATCTGTTGGGCGCATTTCTCCAGGATTGTTTACATTGATCATTCGTGTTATAGGATCATTGATTAAATTCCACATAGAAGTGTAGGGCATAAACTGAAAAATGCTATCTGCCGTTTGCGTATTGGACCATTCAAATTTTGTCAGCGCATAAAAAATCATTTCAGCAATATATAGAATGAATAAAAAGCCTAAGGAAAACGCCGAACGCTTTATTAAAACACCTACACACAAACACAAACTAAAGAATGTGAGAAGCTTTACAAAATATCCTAAAATAAATTCAGTACCATCAAAAATAATGTCTACATACAGAGCAGATGAAGGTGCGTTTGAAATACCTATAAATAATGTAATCACAAATACCAATGCCGTAACAACAAGACTGTAAGCCAATATGAAATAAAACTTTGAGAGAATAACTTCTTTCTTGCTTAAACCGTCAATGAGATTTTGTTTGAGTGTCCGATTGCTATATTCATTCCCAATCATGGAGACGACCACAATGGCAAAGAAAAATTTGAAAAAGGCAATAAAAAACGTGGTAATATGCCAAATGTATGGAAACTCAAAGATTTGTGTTTCCGATAAGTCTATGATAAACAACCCAAAAAAGTTAATTTTTATAGACGAAAGGATCAATATGGAAAGTGGAAAAATAAACGAAACGTAGATTAAGATTCTACTCGTTCTATTCAACCATAATTTTTGAAATTCTATTTGTAATAAACGTAACATAGTTGTCGGTAGTAAAATTAGTTAGATTGGTTTTCAGTTAACTGCAAGAATTGCTCTTCTAAGCTTTCTTTTCGATTGACTAAGTGCGATAACACAATTCCTTGTGCAAACATCGCTTTGTTGAAATCGGCTGCATTGAGAGGTTCTGTTAAGAAGGCTTTGATGATGTCTTCCTCTTTGTTAACAGTTCCAAAAGAAGGATGCGCTTCTAACAATTCTAGCAGTTCAGCTTCTTTGTCAGTTTTCAACTCAAAAAATCCTTGACTTGCTACCATTTCATCTACACGACCAGCATAAATTTTAACTCCTTGGCGTAAAATAACCACATGGGAACATACTTTTTCTACTTCATCCAACAGGTGAGACGCCAATAAAATAGTCGTTCCTTGGGTTGCAATTTCTTTAATAATCTCTCTAATTTGATGTATTCCTTGCGGATCTAATCCGTTGGTAGGTTCATCTAAAATTAAAATTTCAGGATCATTCAAAAGGGCAGAAGCAATGGCTAAACGTTGTTTCATTCCTAAAGAAAATGTTTTAAACTTGCTGTCCTTTCGGTCTATAAGCCCTACTAGTTCCAGCTTTTCGTCGATTTTATCTTTCGATACATTTTTAATTTTACATACCAGCTTTAAATTGTCGTAAGCGGTCATGTACGGGTAAAAATTTGGACGTTCAATAATAGCGCCCACGCGTTTCAAAGCATCGTGTACCGCAACATTACCATTGAACCAATGAAAGTTTCCAGAAGTTCTGTTGACAACATTTAAGACCATTCCTAAGGTCGTAGATTTTCCGCTTCCGTTGGGTCCTAAAATGCCATACACATTTCCTTTTTCTATGGTAAATGATAAGTTTTGTACTGCTTTGACTTTCTTGTAATTTTTACTCAGATTTTGCAGTGTGAGGATTGTTTCCAATGTAATGTAGTTTTTTGATTGATTGTACATAGTTGACGACACAAGCGTAAAATTGTTACAAAATACAGGCAAACCTTTAAGAAAATAAAATTTCGCAGCTTTTTTTGGTCATTATGTCATTTTACAAATTGACGCACAAAAGTGGTTTTACTCTTTTTCTTTCTAAAACTATCAGTTTTAAGTAAAATTTATGAAGTAAAATTCTTGTAAAATCAAGGTATTCAGTATCTTAGGTAGAGTATTCATAGCTATGAAAAAGGGGGAAGCTGAAAAACCTACCATAAACAGAGTAAGCGCAACTTAAATTTTTAATCATGTTAAAAAAAATCTTAAAAGTAGAAGGAGCTAAAGAATTAGACAAAAAAGAACAATCGCAAATTACGGGAGGTGTAGATCCAGCTGTATGTACAGCTTGTGGCGGATTTGCAACACCAGGAAATTGCTTAATGGATCTGCAAGTCTGTATTTGCATCTTCGGTCTTGGAGCACAAGAATGTAGATTCTTCTAAAAAAAATGTAAGTATAGAAGAAGTCCTCATGTATGTTACATGGGGATTTTTTTACGCGAATACTTTTTAAACTATCATTTTATAAATTGGTTACAATAATCTTCTTTTTTGGGAGGAAACGGACGCATTGAGACTTCTTTTCTTCGTTGAAAATTCATTTTCTGCATACTTTGGCTTCATAAAACATCAAACATTAAAATTTTAAATTATGAAGAAACGTAGTATTAAAAATTTGAGTTTAAACAAAAAATCTGTAGCATCGGTTAACAAAATGTATTCTATTAAAGGGGGAAATACTGTTCATTATTGTGAAACCAATACCAGTGCTAATTTATCTTGTTATGGTATGTGTGCAGGAACGAACGCTACCACTGGTTGCACTCTGTATACCTTAATGTGGGCTTGGATCTGAGGGTCTATGGGATGAAGAAACGGAAATTAAATAAAAATGGAAAAGCCTTTACTATTTCGGTAAAGGCTTTTCCATTTATGCTTTTTGTTCTTTGTTGAAATATACCAAGTAATAATACATCTGCTTTTCTTCGTCCCAACCTTTTTCTACAAATTTCTCTGCAGATTCCGGATTGATAAAGTCCATCTTAATTTGAATATTGGTGTCCAAACTAATCGTATTCTTGATGCTTTTTCTAGCTGATGAAACCGCTTTGTTCGCAATAGGAAACTCAGAAACATCTTCAATGCTATATTTTGGTCCTTTTTCTACTTTATAATGCTTAAACTCAGGAATCAAATCAGGATTGTCAATCACTTCGTTTAAAAACTCAGTCTCTTCAAAAGTGTCGTTTTTCGCAAAATGATTCACCGCACGGTTCATAAACATCACTTCTTCCTTCTTATCTTCCGCAGGAAAAACTACGTCTTTGGCAAAGTTTTGACAGAACTTTAAGTACTTTTTCGTGTAGAAGTTTTCATCTTCAAAAATATCTACGCCTAAAAAGTGATCCAACCAATATTTGGTATCGTATTTATTGCTATCTACTGACAAAATTTTATAGCCTTCTTCCTTTTTGATGTTGAAAATGATGCAACCTTTGTCCAATTTGTTCAACGAAACTCCTTGTTGTAACAATACGTCCAAATTGCTTCCTTTTTCTTCAAACTGTAAAAAATCGTTTTTAATTTCCGATTTAAAAATACCAACGGCGTCTACTTTTTCATTATCAATCACTACATTTTCAAAATGTCCCACATACACTTCGCCACTTTTAATATGCGGATGCTGTGATTGTTCAAACAGCAACGAAGCAATCTTTTTAGAATTTTCATGCACGCTAGACGGATCGTTAAAAACGTCCGAGACAATCGTATACAACTGATTAAACTCTAAATCGACTTCATTCGTAAATTGAAAATAATTTTCTTCCTTTTCACGAAATGGTTTAAAAAAATATTCTTTCAACAAAGGTGTAATTTCGTCCGTTAATTGATACGGATCTGACGAGAGAAATACGTTTTCGTTTCTACTTTTATTTCCTACTTTATGAATAGAAATATCGTTAATCTGCGCACTGTATAAATTGATCATTCGTTAGGGTGTAATTTTTATATTGTTATATTTTTTTCACTTTCGTGAGAATGTTTCTATGAATGTTTCCACTTTCGTGAGAACTTCTGCGTTCAGAATGAAGTTTTGTAAAAGCTCATTTTCTAGTCTTAAAAAAGCTTCTATACTTTTTGGCAAAAATAGCTAAAAAAACAAAAAGCAAAAGCAAACTTTTCATTTAACTATCAACATAATTTCATGTAATTTTTTATAAAAAAACTCTTTTGGTATCTTTATTGTTGCAAAAACAGAAACCGATACTATGAAAACTACATTAAAAGTTACTCCGAAAAGAAGATATAAAACACCAAAATATCCTTCTTATTTAGATCAAAGTCCGCTTCAAATGTCTAAAAATGTGACCAAAACAGGATACTATGCCACTGCATTCTTAGGTGTCTTTGGACTTTTTGCATTTTCGGGAACTACCAATACTTCTAATGAAGTAAAGGAAAATCCAATAAAATTTAAAGAATTGGGTTTCCCACATACTTATGCAGCTTTTGGAACAGGTTTACCAGACAGACTTAACAGATCGACAGCTATAAAAATTATTGATTCTATTTTCTTAGCTAACAAAATTGAACTTGTAAAAGAGTATCCAGTTTCTAATGATGGACTTCATTTTAATGCAACAGGATACAATAAAAAACACAACATTGGCTATGTGTGGTTAGATCATAATAGTACTGCTCCTGATTGTTATCAATCTTGGCGTGGAAATATTAGAGGGAATTCATTGTCTAAAGAAGACATGAAAGCATATAACGAATTAAAAGAAAAAATAAAAGACGATCCGAATCGCTATACAATTGAAAAAGAATTTCTAAAAAACCTAAGCAACCGAAAAGGATATTACAAACTTTTAGAATTAAAACAACACTTGTATTATAATACTGCGCTCAGAGAACAAATAGCAAAGTACATTAAAGAAAATCCAAATCGCGCTGATGAAGACTATGGAAAGGAAATTTTGGACGCTTATCACGATGACGTTGTCGACTTACAGGAAATGAAACAATTGGTAAAGGAAGATGCTACAAATATTGCAGCATTATCCATGTACAATGACGAACTTTCATATCATTCTTATGGTGGAATCATTGATGAAGAGGGAAATTACGTCAAAAGAGGCGGAGATGCTAGAAAAAAAGCTATCGAAAAATTAGAAAACCTAGTTCAAGACTATATAGATTGGGCAAAATCAGAAGGGAGATATTAATGAGTACATCCATAAAATATACCGCAAATTTTCATGTTACACACGATTGCAACATGCGTTGTAGTTACTGTTACGCAGGAGAAAAAACAAAAGCTTCTATGACTGACGCTACAACACAAGAATCTATTGATTTTGTAGTAGCTGAAGTGCAAAGAAAAAAAGCAACCAAATTAGTGCTTGCTTTTTTAGGTGGCGAACCTTTAATGGAAACAGAAAAACTCTTTTATATACATGATGAATGTAAAAGAAGATTGGGAGAAGAAGTAAATATCGTAGGTCAATTATCAACAAACGGATTATTGCTAACCGAAAGCTTGATGAAAAATTTGACCGATAGAAACATTATGGTTTCTTTGAGTTTAGACGGAACTCCTGAAACGATGCAGAAACAACGTCCAACAATTGGAAATTCCGATTACTCCAAAATCATGGATCGTACCATACAAAATGTATTAAAACACAATCCTTTTACAAATGCTTTTTGTGTAGTAACTCCAGCGTCTTCAAAAAATCTATATGAAAATATCACTTGGATTTACGATCAAGGATTGCATTTTATTAACTGTACGTTAGATTATTCCGCAGAGTGGACGTATCAAGATTTTGAAATTTTAGCTTCGGAATATGAAAAACTGTCAAAATGGTATGAAGAAAAGTGCAACAATGTAGAGCATTTTTACTTTAGCAGTTTTGATGAACGCATTCAAACACATACAAAAAAACCAGCGGCATGCGGCAATAAATGTAGTATTGGAAACAATCAAATTTCTATTGCGCCCAATGGTGATCTTTATCCTTGTATGCAATTTGTAAAACCAGTGCATCAAGCAGATCCAAATGTGCAATTAGGAACTGTTAAAAAAGGATTTGTAAGTGCTAAATTAAATCAGTTTAGAGCAGACGTTATTAAAGAGAAGCCAGAATGTGCAGGATGCAAACTAAAAGAGCGTTGTTCTACTTGGTGTTCGTGTATCAACTACGCTTCTACAAAAAGTGTTTCAAAGGCAAGTCCTGTAGCCTGTTATCATGAAAAAATGCTCATTCCTATTGTGGATAAAATGAGTACTAAACTTTGGAGAGAAAAAAATCAATTGTTCATTCAAAAACATTACAATCCTTTATACTCTTTCGTTGCCCAAGCAATGACTAATTTTTAAATAATTATAATTTTTTTCACTTTCGTGAGATGTGTTCTATTGCTACTTTCATTTTCGTAAGGCACTTTCGTGTTAAGGATGGAGGCTTTGTTGGAGCTCTTTTGTAAAATGGATTCCTGCCTGCGCAGGAATGACAGTTTGCAAAAAGCGACTGCCGAGAGCCTGACCGTTTTTTAGTGCAGAAGCAACTAAAAAATGGGAACGCCCAAAAATTATCGAATCAAACTTGCCAAATTAAGCTAGCTGAGCCTTTGCCGAAAACAGGTAGCTGACCTTTTGTCGAAGCTAGTTCCAGTTTTCGTCAAAATTCAAACTATCGTAATCGTTGATGTCTAAATCATCATCATCGTTTAAACCATACGGATCTTCGTCCGCTTCAAACTGTTTGTCGGGCGCGCTGTCTGGAAGAATTCCGTGAGAAAACAACAAATTTGGGTACAATATGCCGTTGATTGGATCCGCAATTTCTGCCAATTCTATCAAAAACGTCCACATATTTAAGAAATCATACACATAAATCATGCGTGTTTGATCTTCTGAAAAAACGCTGTCCAAAGTAGTTTCGTTCATCAGACTCGGAGTATCAGGTCCTTCTCCCATATCGAACTGTGAAATTTCTTCACCTTGATTCCATTCGTCATCGCTCACGTAAAAAGACGCCATTTCCATACCGTCAAATCCAAACGCTTGTGTGATGGCATTGCTGAAATCTTCAAACGTTGCATCTTCCTGAATTTCAATATCTCTAAAGACATCTTCCGTTGCATCTAATATTATTCTAAATCTATAAATCATGATCTTTTAAAAAATGGAATGCAAATTTACAAACTTTCTACGTTGTTTTGAGCTTTCTTGGCTTCTAAGATCAAATAAAATTGAATTCCGAATAAAATTGCGGCTAAAACAATGTGGATGGTTTGTGTACCAAACGGAAAATCAAAGTAATACATGGCAATTCCCGAAAGGATTTCCAGCGTTAATAAAACAAATACCCAATACATTTTTGTAAAGCCTAAAGCCAGTTTTCGGAAACGATACAACAACCAAATATTCACCAATAAAACAACGATAGAAAACGTGCGGTGAATGTAAAAATCTAACTCCGGATTTGCCAACCACAACGATTGTGCATTTTCGCCCAGCGTTTTTACTTGTTCATCCACAAACTGTCGTACTTGTGTTCCTAAAATAATCTGAACCAACGTCAACACAATCGCAACATAGAGTAGTTTTGTACACGTTGCATCTGGCTTGTGTGCTTTCACTTTGCGTGAAGTGGCATGGACAATGTATAGCAATACGGCAACAATCAGCAACGCCATGACCATGTGAATCGTAATCTTAAACGGCGCTAAGTTTGAATCTACTACCGTTTTTCCCAACCACGCTTGAAATCCCATACCTGCAACGGTAAAAAATGATAAAAATGTGATGATTTTTTTCTCTTTCCAAAACCAAAAAGAACCTACAAATAGCAGCAACGTAGCCAAACCAGCCAAGGCACCAAACAACCGATTGATATATTCTACCCAGGTGTGAAACGCGTTGAAAACTGCATAATCATGTTTTGTATACGCTTCCCAGTTTTCAATATTGAATGTCGTAGTAGTGGTAAAATCTTCTTTAGCAACTTGAAGCGCTTTGTCCACAATAATGACCATACCATCTTCATAAAAATGATTCGGTTGCCATTGCAATTGCGCTTCTTCCGTTGGCGGAATGTAATACCCAAAACACTTTGGCCAATCAGGACAGCCCATTCCGCTGCCTGTCATGCGTACCACTGCGCCCGCAATAATGACAATGTACACTAAAATTAAACTACCTTTTGCAATGTTGTGAAAATGCTGCTTCATTTATCTTTCTGTATTTTCTACGAGTCCTAATTCTTTTCCTTTGGTAATCATATATGCGTGTGCCGCTTCGTATTCGTTGGGAATTTCGCCTTCTAAAATTGCTTCTTTAATGGCGTGTTTTATGATTCCGATTTCTCGGGAAGGCTTCAAGTTAAAAGTCTGCATGATTTCTTCACCCGAAACTGGTGGCTGAAAATTACGCACATGATCACGTTCTTCAACTTCCACGATTTTTTCACGAACCATTTTAAAGTTGTTGTGATATCTTTCGAATTTTTTTGGGTTTTTCGTGGTGATGTCTGCTTCGCACAATGTCATTAAATCATCTACATAATCGCTTGCATCAAATACCAAACGTCGTACGGCAGAATCGGTCACACCATCTTGTGATAGTACAATTGGTCGCGAACTCATCGTGACCATTTTTTGAACAAATTTCATTTTATCATTCAATGGCATGTGCAAACGCTTGAAGAGTTTGTACACCATTTTTCCACCGATAAATTCGTGTCCGTGAAATGTCCAACCCGCTTTTTTGGTAAACTTTTTGGTCGGAGCTTTTCCAATATCGTGCAACAACGCTGCCCAACGCAACCAAACATTGTCCGTATTTGGACAGATATTATCCACAACTTCTAACGTGTGATAAAAATTGTCTTTATGTCGTTGTCCTTCTTTTTCGTCAATTCCTTTTAGTGCAACTAATTCTGGAAGAATGTAGGGTAAAAGCTTTGTTTTTTCTAACAAAATAAAACCTATAGAAGGTTGGTTGCTCATCAGAATTTTATTCAATTCTACGACAATACGTTCTTTTGAAATAATCTTGATACGATCCGCATTTCGTGTAATTGCTTCGAGTGAAACTGGATCAATGGTAAAATGTAATTGCGTTGCAAATCGCACTGCGCGCATCATACGCAACGGATCGTCCGAATAGGTAATATCGGGATCGAGCGGCGTTACAATTCGTTTATCTGCCAAATCTTGTAGACCATTGAATGGATCGAGCAAATCGCCAAACGTATCTTCGTTCAAACTCAGTGCCATGGCATTGATCGTAAAATCACGTCGATCTTGATCGTCTTGCAATGTTCCGTTTTCTACCGCAGGATTTCTACTGCCGCGTTCGTAACTTTCTTTGCGTGCGCCTACAAATTCGACTTCAATTTCTTTGGTTTTAATCATGGCAGTACCATAATTTTTAAACACTTGCACTTTCGGTTTGTTTGGTAAGAGTGAAGCTACTTTTTTTGCGAGTTCGATTCCGCTGCCTACAGCGACTACGTCAATATCTTTTGCATCGCCACGTTTCAATAGAAAATCGCGCACAAAACCGCCAATTACATAGGTTTCTAATTGTAATTCACTAGCTGCTTTGGAAATGGTTGAAAATATGTTGAGTTGTAAGGCTTCTTTGTAATTCATTCGGCACTATAATTGGAATGCAAATTTACGAATGTTTTCGGTATTTTTTGTAAAGTCTTTTAGTAAAGTCGGGAGACTTTACTAAACTTCTTTTTGTGTATGCTTTGTAATGTTTTCATGTGATGTTTTGTAAAGTCTCCCGACTTCACAAAACATCACTTCCTAATAATCTTAATTTCTCCGTTGGTACGCAATTGAATGATCGTTGACGGTTCTGCTGCTTTTTTATCATCTTTTAAATTCACAATATAATCTACGCCGTTTTTGATGCCGTTGCTGATTTCAGCAAAAGATGTTGGCGTGGGTTGTCCGCTGATATTTGCAGAAGTAGATACAATCGGGCGTTTGAATTTACGAATGAGTTTTTGGCAAAATTCATCATCAGGAATACGAATGGCAAGTGTTTTATCTGTTGCAACAAGATTTTCCGCAATTCCTACAGGATTGTCATAAATAATTGTGGTGGGTTTGTCAGTAGCTTCTAGGAGATCATACGCAACTTCGGGAATTTCCTCAATAAAACGTTCCAACATGCGCGTATCACTGACCAAACAGATTAACGCTTTGCTTTCTTCGCGGTTTTTTAAAGTATAAATTTTTTGAACGGCTGCCGGATTTGTAGCATCGCAACCCAATCCCCAAACGGTATCAGTAGGATATAAAATGGTGTTTCCCAACTGCAACTGTTCCAAGGTTTTTAGAATTTCTTCCGTCATGATTCAAATCGAATTTGCTGTTGTTGTTTTAATGATTTTGACAAATGTGCGCCTTTCCAAACCAGCGAAAGCATGAACCATTTTTTTGGCTTGATAAGAAAGCTCAAGCAAAAATACGTTCTAATAAAAAGATATTTGGCGTGCGAATAATTTTTTTTAATCACATATAAATGTGAAATCATGCCTTCTTTGCTAATGGCTTTTGAAACGCCAGTACTCACACCTTGATAATGCAAAATTTTGGCTTCGGGCACCAATACACTTGAGAATCCTTTCTGTCGTAAACGGAAACAGATGTCCATTTCTTCAAAATAGAGAAAAATATTCGTGTCAAATCCGCCAACAGCTTCAAAAGCTTCTCGTCTGAAAAACATAAAAGCTCCATTGACAAAGTTGACTGAAACAGGTTCTGTATATGCTGTTTTGCGTTTTGGGAATTGTGAAGCCCAGTTTTTCTCCAAAAAGCTACGTCCTAATAACAACTTGCGAATACCTTTGTCATGATCAAACGAAATCACATGCTTATTGTGTTCGTCATAGTTTTGTGCCGTTGTCACACCAATATTTGGATGGTTTTCCATATAGTTGTGTAAAATGAACAAGCAATCGTTGAGCAACATCGCATCATTATTCAAGAATAAAATATATGTTCCGTTGGTAAATTGTGCGCCAAACATATTTCCGCCACCAAAACCTGTATTGATCACGCTTCTGTGCAATGAAATATGATCGTGTTTTGGAAAGTTTTCGTGTAGATGCGCATAATCTTCAGGGTTGGAATTGTTATCCACGACTACAATTTCATACGACAGTGTTTTGTCGGTAAATTTAATCACAGAATTGATACATTCTAAGGTGTATGTTGCCGTGTTGTAATTGATGATAACAATCGAAATATCTTTCATAAATGTAGTTGTTTGGCAAAATTACATAAATTTAGGTTGAATTTTATACTTTTGCGGAAACACAAACCACAAATATGGGACTTCGCTCAAAATTTAAAAAATACCTTTTACACAAAAGATTGCCGATAGAAACCTATGTGCCAATCAAAAAGACCAAGCCAGAAAAGATGAAGGAAATGGTGACTGCTTGGGCAGGACTCGAATTGATTATTGAAGATATTTTAGAACGCTTCAATATTGGTCGCGACTCTTGTATTGAATTTGGTGTAGAATTTGGCTATTCTTCGGTCGTATTTTCTAACTATTTTAAGGAAGTAAAAGGAATTGATATTTTTATTGGGGATGAACATACCGATCATAAAGGTGATCATTACGAAAAGACAAAAGCGTCTTTAGCGGAATATAAAAATATTGAGTTGATCAGGTCAGATTACCGCGACTGGATTGCAAAAGACGAGAAGCAATACAATTTTTCGCATGTAGATATTGTACACAATTACAAAGAAACGTACGAATGCGGATTGTGGGCAGCACAGCATAGTGAATGTACTGTTTTTCATGATACGGAAAGTTTTCCAGAAGTGCGCCGTGCTGTCATTGACATTGCGAAAGCTACGGGAAAGCGTGTGTACAATTATCCGCATTGCAACGGATTGGGAATTATTGTGTAATTTCTGTTGAAATCTTCTAAAAAAATACTCATCATTGCGCCTTTTGCATTTGGTTATACGTCCCATATTCAAAAGGCTTTGCAACAATACGAAGGTGTGGACGCGCAGATTTTGTATTTGGATCAACCTGCGTTTCAGTATAAAAATACGCTTCACAAAGCGCAGAATTTTTTTTCAAAATTGATTTTCGGAAAGAATTTTAAAAAGACGTTTGTCACTGACAGAATCAAAGCTTCCATAAAAGAACTTGGGCAACAAGATGAAATTTTTATCATTCGTCCAGATATGTTATCGGATGATTTGTTACAGTTTATCAAAAGTCACACTGAAAAATTTATCGCCTATTATTATGATAGCACGCGTCGTTTTCCGCGAAAAGTGGACATTATTTCGATGTTTGATACAGTATACAGTTATGACCGATTGGATGTAGAGAAATACAACTTGTCTTTTTTGACGAATTATATTTTTGAAGAAAGCAATCATGCGGAATTTGAGGACCAGTTTTTTAATATTTCAACGAACGATTACCGTTTTCCTCTGATAGAAAATTTAGCCAACTACTTGAAACAACACGGTTGGACGTACAATATTCAAGTCTACAACGGAAGCGACATGCCAGCGAAATATGTAAAGATCATTACGAAGCAAAAAAGTATTCAAGAAGTTTCGCAAATGATTCAGAAAGCGAAGATTATTGTGGAAATTCAACGAACGGAACAAGTTGGTTTGTCATTCCGTATTTTTGAAGCGTTGGGACATCGCAAAAAACTTATTACAACCAATAAAGATATTGTCAATTACGATTTTTACCATCCACAAAACATTCTCGTTGTAGACGAACACAATATTGAAATTCCAGAAACTTTTGTGACTTCTGAATATGTAGAAATTGACGAGAAGATTCTATCCAAATACAGAATTAAAAATTGGGTACAACCTATCTTTGACTTATAAAAAAACCATTGTCACTTTCGCAACAATGGTGTTTTGCCTAAATACTAAATAAAATTAAGACATTACAAGATGTCTACAGGGTGCTATTTTTTATTGACGTGTGTATATCATTGTCACATTTCCTTGATAGGATTCCACAGTGCCATCGGTTCTTAAAATTTCGTTGAAACTGAAAAATACCGATTGCGATGGGAACACAAATGTCATTGTTTGTTCATTATTAGAAAGTGTTGCGGTAAATTCTACTGTTCCAGAATAGCAAAAGCGTATCGTATTTCCTTCTTGTGTATATGTAGGTAACAAACCGTCACCAATTCCACATGAAATTTGTTGTGAGAGGTTTCCATTTCCATCATCAATCACAGATAGAAAAAAGTTGTCATAAACTGGATTGGAAGCTTTAAAATTGTCTCTAAAAAGAATAACTCCATCGCAATTAACTTCTGCTAGTAATTCATTAGAAAAAACACCGTCCCCATTTCCATCTATGGGTGTTTCAATCATAACACTTGTACGTATCCAAGTACTTCCTAAAATCGTTGGAGGATTCGTAGGATCTGGAGTGCAAATATCTTGTTGTTGTGTTGTATTTTCGGTAGTTGCGGTAATTAAATCGGACTCCACGTCATCAACATTACAAGCAGAAAGGATTCCTAGTAAAACTGTGGTAAAAAGTAACTTTTTCATAGTGGTATTGGTTTTAATTTATACATTGTAGATGTTTTTCAACAAAAATGGTTGCGTTGTTGTTCAGTAAATTTTTTGTTGAATGTCAAATATGACTAATGCCTAAAACCAACTACCTGAAAAATTACAGTAAACTTCGGTATACGTTCTCGTATTCTTTTGCCGTCGCATTCCAATCAAAACTTTTGGCGCGTTTGATGTATGCTTCTTCGTAGACTTTTTTGTTCGTTTCAAACGTGTGCATTCCGTTTTCTAAAACTTTCGCCATATATTCTGCATCATATTGATCCCAAAAGAAAGCATGATCGCCACCAATTTCGGGTAAGGATGTTTTGTTTGATAAGAACACAGGTTTTCCAAAACGCATGGCTTCAATTGGCGGAATTCCAAACCCTTCTCGCAACGACGGAAATACAAAAGCTGCACAGTTTTGCAAGTAATATTGTTTGTCTGTGTCGCCAATTTTTCCTGTAATGATGACGCGCTCTTGTAAGTTGTGTTTTTGAATGGTTTCTGCGAGTTTTCCAGCAGCGTATTCGGTATTGTTGTTTCCCGAAAGGATTAGATTAAATTCTGGTAATAGTGCGAGCATTTCTACTAAAGTGTGGAAGTTTTTGCGCGGTGTGAATTCGCCAATACTAAACAAATAGGGTTTATCAGACACCAATTTCGGCTGATAGTTTTCAGGAAGCGTCACGTCACGAATCGGATTTCCGTTGTAAATCACATATTCGGGAACGTTTGGCACGTTAAAATGTGCATGAGTTGATGCTTTCGCGAAATTTGAAATATACGTAATTGCGTTGCTTCTTTCTAGTTTTTCACGAAAACGGATATTGCGTTCGTGGTTCATATCGCTCGATTCTTCTTCAATAAAGTTTACATCGTGAACCGTCAGCAAATACGGAATGTCGTGATATGGTTCAATCTTAATATTTTGATTCAACGAATGCCACAAATCGTACTTTTTCCGAATGCGTAACAACGGATAACGACGAAATGATTGATACTTTTTATAGTCAAAATAATCGCCAAATTCGCTTTGAAGCTTGCTGAGGTTTTTCGCGTGAAGCGTCATTTTAAAATCGTCAATTTGCGCTTCATACAACCCTTTTATCAAATGATAATTGAATTGTCCAAAGCCAAAATGCAAGTTCTTGATGTTGTGAGATTCTAAAAAAACGTTTTTCATCAGTTAGTCAATTTTTCGGTACAGCGTCCACAATTGCAAATAACGTTTAAATACCGAAAACGCATGCACATAACATAAAATAAAACCTTCTTTTCCGTCCAAAATTCCCAAACGCAAAAAGTATTGGTGTACAAAACGATACCAAGGACGAAAGATGAAATGATACGCGTTGGGACGCACATTTTTTTTGTACAAAGCTTCCGCTTGCAAACGACTGTACTGACTCAGTTTTTCATTATAATTGTCAAAACTTTTATAGGTTTGATGCGCTACTGAATTTTTGAGTTTTCCAATTTTTTCGGTAGTTTCAATCGTTTCATGAACAGGTTTTCCGTTGTAGCGACCGTATTTTTTATGGAACAATCGCACCGAAACATCCGTTTGAAATCCACTGTATTTCATGCGTTTTCCCATGAAGTGAAAATCGCGTTTTACATGATAAACTTTCATCGGATTCTCTGAATTTACAGTCGCAACAATTTCGTCGGCAAGTGCTTTTGGGACTTCTTCATCCAAATCAAAAAACGTAATCCAATCGTATGAAGCTTGTTCAATAGCAAAGTTTTTTTGTGATGAAAAATCGTCAAATGTGCGTTGTAATAAAGTTACGTTGTGCTTTTTAGCGAGTTCTACGGTTTTATCCGTGCTAAACGAATCGACAATGATAATTTCATCAGCAAAGGAAAGTTGGGCAATATATGTTGAAATATTGTCTTCCTCATTATACGTAATGGCTAAAGCACTAATTTTTGTGTTCATATATGAATGAAGCTGCTTTTATACTTTGAAAGTTCTGCAACAGCGACAAAAGTACTAATTTTAGATAGAATATATAGTTGCAAATATACGCAGTACGGAAAGTCATATCAGAATACATGGCATTCAGAACATTTTTAGTTGCAATTAGAACATTAAAATTTATTGTGAAGTGTATTTTATTAATTTGAATGAAGTTAATTTCTTATAAAATCGTAAGAAAAACAATTATTAACCTCAAATAAAACCAAATTAGTATGTGTACAAGAGTCATTTACACTCCAAAAGAAAAACAGAGTTATGTAGGCCGTAATATGGATTGGGCCGTAAATCCATCACCACAATTATGGGTAATGCCGCCAAATGTGAAACGAAAGGCAATGGCAAAAACAGAAAGAGGACAAGAATTTAAGTGGAAATCAAAATACAGCAGTGTCATTGTTTCTAATTTTGGAATTTCGAATTCTGACGGACTGAACTCTGAAGGATTAGCCGTGAACTTATTATGGTTGTCTTCGTCAAAATATCCAGATGGACCACATCATAAAAATGCGTTTCCTATGAGCATGAGCATTTGGGCGCAATACATATTAGATAGCTGTAAAAATGTAAAAGAAGCTGTGTATGCAATGAAAGATATTTATATTCAAACAACTACAATTCCTGATGATCCTTCAAAACTAGCCACCTGCCATTTATCTGTTGGAGACAAAAAAGGAAACTCCCTAGTTTTTGAATATATAAGCGGACGTTTGCACATTTATACAAACGTTGATACAAGTGGAGAAAAATTCAGCGATTTTCCACATATCATTAAGCATTACACACAAGATGAAATGCGAGTGATGACGAATGATCCAAAATTTGACACGCAAATTGGCTCCTTAGTTTATTGGGATGAACTTCATGAAACCTACAAAGATGGTCCAGCGTTGTTACCAGGATCAAATTTGTCTTTAAGCAGATTTGTGCGCGCTACTTATTTTAGCAGACAATTACCGAAGAATGCTCCACAAAATTTAGCATTAGCTCGATTGTCGGGAGTAATCAATAATGCGGCGCAACCCGCAACAAGTGTAGAAAACGCTGATGTAAGCAGAACGCAATACAACTCGTTTGCAGATCAGTCACGATTGCACTATTTTTTCCGCTCTGCATACGGTCCGTTTTTAATATGGATAGATTTGTCGGATGTTAATTTTGATAAATTAAAAAATAAAAAAGGATATGCATTTACGCTTCAACTTAATGAAGACGGCGTTTTTCAAGATTGTGACAAGCAGGCGATCAGTGGGAAAGTGAATCAATACTTAACGGTAGAAAAAATGTTTCCCTTTTTACCAATACCATAACTGCTACATTTTTAGTTGTTGCAAGTTGAATAAGTTTAGTAGCTTTGTTGAAATTAATTTTTATATGAAGATTGAAAAGACACGCCAAATCTTTCAATTTTTGAATCATTCAATAAAAATAGATGCCAAAACTGCCTATTTTAATGTATCATGCGGTTACTACAGAAACTTCTCAGAGTAACGGATTGACAATTTCTGTAGAACATTTAGAAGCACAATTTCGCTATCTACACGAAAATGGATATACGAGTTTGCATTTTAGCGACTTGCAACAACTAACATCTCCTTCGGATTTTCCTCAAAAAGCAGTCATCATCACGTTTGATGATGTGTATGTGAATCAGTTAGAATTGGCGTATCCGTTATTGAAAAAATATGGACTAAAAGCCTGTTTTTTCATTCCGTTTCAATATGTAAATGGTGTGGATGCATGGAATACGAGTCAGTTAAAACTCATGTCGGTTGCACAATTGAAAAGTATGGACGAAGCTACGATTGAACTTGGTTTGCATTCCTTCGCACATAAAAAATACGATGTACTTTCCGCAACAGAAATTGACGAAGATTTTAAAAAATGCAAACAATTTATTGTTGGTAATCAGTTGAATGTAAGCAATGTGTTGGCATATCCGTACGGGAAGTTTCCTCGGAAAAACCCTGCGCAAAATACATTTTTTGATCTATTGGTAAAACACCAAGTTTCGTATGGTTTGCGCATTGGAAATCGTGTGAATACTTTTCCGTTCAAAGACAATTATCAAGTACAACGTTTAGACATTAAAGGAGAAGATTCGCTAAAAAAATTCAAGTCAAAATTGAGAAAAGGAAAGTCTTTATTTTTCTAACATGAAAAGTTTAAGAAATCGAGTTATGTACACATTCAAAAGTATTTTAGGAGTTTTTATCATCATTTGTTTTACAGCGTGTCATTCTTCTCAAAAAGAAGAAACAGCGGAAACTTATGAAGCTGTAAAAATTGTTAGTGCCATGAAAAACGTGATGTGGAAAGGCGAGTTGCAAGGAAAAATCAATTTGGACACCATTTCCAACAAAAAAGGCTTGTACGGTATTGGTCCTGTTAGTTATTTGACAGGCGAACTATTGATCAATAACGGACAAAGTTATGTTTCTAAAGTAACTTCTGATTCTACCATGATTGTTGAAAAGCGTTTCAATGTAGCTGCACCATTTTTTGTGTATGCAAATGTGAATGAATGGACAAAAGTGGAATTGCCATCAAACATAAAATCCGTAAAAGACATAGAAGCTTTTGTAGATGAAAAAACGAAAACCTTCAAGCGTCCGTTTGCGTTCAAACTTGTAGGAACGATGAAATCTGCTACGATTCACATTCAAAATCTGCCGAAAGGCACCAAAGTCAGTTCACCAAAAGAAGCACATCAAGGTCAAGTAAATTACGAACTCGCCAACGAAGAAGTAGAAATTATAGGTTTCTTTTCCACCGAACACAAAGGTGTTTTTACACATCACGATGCTAATATTCATTTGCATCTCATCACAAAAGACGAAAAAAAGATGGGACATTTGGATGCTGTTGCGATTGAAAAAATGTGGTTGTATTTACCTAAAAAGTAATAAAACTTACACCTTTAGGGCAAAAGAGTTCTTAGAAAAGAACTCTTTTGGTAGTAAAAAAAAAGGGGTAATGCATTAAAAAATACACTACTCAAAATTACAATATATCGCGTGTTGGAATTCTTTTTTTAGATAAATGAAAGGGAGATTGTAGACGAATAGTACAAAACTACACTTAATATTGCTTTTATCGGATTCCTTTTTGAAGTAAAATCAATTTTACATAGCGCGAAAACACACCATAAGCATTAATTCCAGCAACTGCCAAACCGGGAACGCCATCCATAAATCCGCGTTTCACGATATATTCATGGAAAAAACGATACATGGGCTTAAACGCTAAATGAAAATACGTCGCTTTTTTGCCTTTTTCTAACATGCGTTCTGCCTGAAACCACGCGTATTTATCTTTTTTACTGATATAATGCAGTAAGCCTTTGTAGGTGTAATGCAACACTTTGTTTTTCAATTTTCCAACAGTTCCATCAATAATCAATTTTTCATGTACATTTCCTTCAAAATGACACTTTTCTCGAACAACCAAGCGCGTCACATCATTGTTGTGATAATACAAAAAACGATTCATATAAAAATGTGGAAAATTCAATGTATACGCCGTGTGTTTTCCAGCTTGCATTGCTGCTATGATTTCTTGTTGAAGCTGATACGTAATGCGTTCGTCACCATCTAAAAACAAAACCCAATCGCAGGTTGCAAATTGCAACGCATGATTTTTTTGATTGGAAAAATTATCAAACTTTCGCTTTATCACAGTGCAATTGTGCGCTTCTGCAATCGCAACAGTTTCGTCGGTACTAAAGGAATCAATCACAATAATTTCATCGGCAAATTGCACCGAATACAGCGCATCTTTCAGATACAAAGCTTCATTATACGTAGGAATGATGACAGATAGTGTTGGCATGATAAATTTAAAGCACAAACTTACTAAAAAACTTTATCTTTGCAGTCGGTATGACAACAATAGACACTTCCATCATTATAAGTACGTACAACTCTCCTGAGTGGTTGGCGAAAGTTTTACACGGATACAACAACCAAACGTATCGCTTGTTTGAAATCGTCATTGCAGACGACGGTTCCAAGCAAGAAACCATTGATTTGATTGAAAAAATCAGCAAAGAAGTCTTTTATCCAATTGTACATGTTTGGCATGAAGACAACGGTTTTCAAAAATCGCAAATTCTCAACAAAGCCATTGTAAAATGCAGCACGCCGTACATTATCATGTCGGATGGCGATTGCATTCCGCGTGCCGATTTTGTGGAACATCATGTAAAGCATCGTGAAGAAGGTTTTTTCCTTTCGGGAGGATACTTTATGCTACCCATGAATATTTCCGAACGCATTACAAAAGAAGATATTTACAAGGGCAATTGTTTTGATGTTGCATGGTTGAAGCAACACGGTTTGAAAGCTTCGTTTAAGAACAACAAACTGACGTCTGCCGGACTGAAATCACGCTTTTTAAATGCTATTACACCGACAAATGCAAGTTGGAACGGACACAACGCTTCTGGCTGGAAAGAAGATATTGTTGCCATCAACGGTTTTGACGAACGCATGCAATACGGCGGACAAGATCGCGAACTCGGTGAACGCTTAATGAATTACGGATTGAAAAGTAAACAAATTCGCTACAGCGCAGTTTGTATACACTTAGATCATCCGCGAGGTTATAAAAATCAGGAATCGATCAATAAAAATTTAGCCATCAGAAAAACGACAAAAGACGAAAACCGCAAGTGGACCGATTTTGGAATTGAGAAGTAGGATCGCTTCGCTTCGACAAGCTCAGCGCAAGCGCTTTTGGAAATATATGAACATTGAGCGGAGTCGAAATGTGGATCGCTTCGCTTTGATACTTAAACAACTCAAAACGTCACTTCGAGTGGCAAATCTCCGATTTGTTGTATCGAGAAGTACTTCGATAAATAGAGTTTCAAACGCCAAACAAAACACTTTTACATTTAAAATTTAGCATTTTACATTTGTAATTTTTTGATACGTCTTTGCGAGCGTTTTGGAAAAACGCATGGCAATCTGTTTATCATACACTATTCCTGTTATTTGAAGTCACAGATTACTTCGTCATGCTTCCTCCTAATGACGTTTCAAAATGTACAAAAGTGTCATTTGATTTTTTGAAGAAAACACTTTTATATTTAAAATTTAGCATTTTATATTTAAAATTTTTTGATACGTCTTTGCGAGCGTTTTGGAAAAACGCGTGGCAATCTGTTTATCATACACCATTCCTGTTATTTGAAGTCACAGATTACTTCGTCATGCTTCCTCGTGATGACGTTTCAAAAATGTACAAAAGTGTCATTTGATTTTTTGAAGAAAACACTTTTACATTTAAAATTTAGCATTTTAAATTCATAATTTATACACTCCAATCTTCCAATACGTTTTCTCTTGATCGGTGGTTACGGTAGTAAAATCGAGTTGTTTGAGTTTGTCAAAATATTCCCAGCAACCAACACCTTCGCGATAAATAGAAACGATTAAAATTCCGTTATCCGTTAAATGTGCCAGCATTCTATCAAGTACGTTTTGCTTCTCAGATTCATGCACATAATAAAAAGCTTCGTTAAAAATAATCACGTCAAACTTTTGATTTGGTGTATAGGTATGAATATCCGCAGTTACAAATTCCGCTTTTGGAAACTTTCTAGCTTTTGCTTTTTGAATGGAAACCTCCGAAAAGTCCATTCCCAAGAAATAACTGAAAATTTCAGCGTCAATATATTCATTCAACACACCTTCGCCAGCACCCAAATCGAGAATGCTAGGTTGCGGTTTTCCATACGTTTCAATAAATCTAATAATCGTGTTGTAGCGTTCGGCTTCAATCGGATTGCGCAAATTGTCCCAACGACCACTTCGGTATTGTTTGTTCCAGCGAAGTTTTCGACGCCAATTATGAAATTTATCTAGTAGGTTCATGTCAGTTTTTTAAATGTAAAGCTAAAAATTTTTCCAGTTTAGGAATGATCATTTCTGGAGTTAATTGTTTGTACAATGCATGTGGATCTTCCTCAATTTTCTTACGCTCTTCAAAGGTAAAAGTATCAAATAAATCTGGTTTCTCCTCCAATAAATGAATAGATTCATGCAGTTTTCCATCCTCAAAACTCGCCCAATGATCTTTGTTGACATACGGTGAAAATATGGTAAACGTCGGTTTGTTCAGTGCTTTGGCAATATGCACAATGCCACCTTCGTTCGCCACCATTACATCACACGCATGCATCAGTCGTACAAAACCGCGAATACTATCTTCATAAATATCTAAAATAATTTGTTCTTTATGTTCACAAAGCGCATAAATTTTGTCTGCTTCTGCTTTTTGATGTGGCGCATAATTAAACAAAATATGTACCTTATATTTAGAAGCAATATAGTCCACAATTGCTGCAATATATTCATACGGCATGGATTTTTGCGGCGTGCTTCCCAAAATGCCCAACATCAATACAGGATGTTTGTATGTATCAAGCTTTGGATAGTTTTTCTCTGCTTCTGTCAAAGTGATTTTTGGTTCAAAATCAGGATTTTCCAACGGGAAAACGCTTGTAATCAGGTTGATGCGATCTTCAATGGCTTTTCCACAAATCTGTGTTTTTTCATCCAGCAAATTAATGGGATGCGAGTAGAAGGGAAGCGGTAATTTTTTATGCTTGCGTTTATTTCCAATGCGATATTCGGCTTTTGAAAAATAACACATTAAGCGACTTTGCAATTTGGAATACGGATCAAAAATAATATCATACTTTTCTTTTCGCACTTTACGAATCATCTTGATCAAATTTGGAATCTTTTTCAGTTCCTTTTCATTAATCGGAATGATATTGTCAATATTCGGATTGTTTTCAATCACGCCATTCGTAAAGTCGTACGCCATAAAATCAACGCGGCTTTCGGGGAATATTTTCTTTATATTATTGGCAATTACAGAACTGATCAAGACATCTCCAATACGTTTGTTCTGTATAATTAATATTTTTTTCATGCAAATACCTATTGATCTCGGGAACAGTTGCAAAGTATTATTTTTTCGGCTGTTATTAAAATTTCACTTCATGTATTTGGTTTTTTGTTTAGAAATTCAACTCGTTTACATTTTTCTAATTTTCGCTTACATCCTAAAAGTTTAAACGAGTTCATTAAAAAAATAACGGTATTTAATTATCTTTGGCGAATATCATTCAACTATGCAAACGGTTCACATTCATCCAAAATATCAAGATCAGAAAGCAGCAATTTTGGCTTTTATTCACGATTTTGACACAAAAGGTGAATATGTAACCAAAGGCGAACGCAACGTTATTAAGTCGTTTGATGTAAACGGAGAAAAGATCAATATCAAATCGTTTCGCGTGCCGAAAGCATTCAATAGTTTTGTGTATAAATTTCTCCGACCTTCCAAAGCAAAACGTTCGTTTGAATATGCGGAAAAGTTATTGCTGAACGCGATTAAAACACCGTTTCCAATAGCGTATATTGAAAACTATACAACTTTCGGCTTGAAAGAAAGTTATTATGTGAGTTTGCATATTGACTATGATTTTGATTTCCGAGCGTTGATTCACGATCCGTTGTTTGAAAACCGGCGATTTATCTTAGAACAATTTGCGGAATTCTGTTTTCAGTTACATGAAAATCGTGTCAATTTTTTAGATCATTCTCCCGGAAACACGTTGATTGTTAAACGCGATCAACACTACGATTTTTATTTGATCGACTTAAACCGAATGAAGTTTGAATCGATGAATTTAGACAAACGCATGGAAAACTTAAAACGTTTGTGGTTGTCAAAATTAATGATTCACATCATCAGCAAACGCTACGCAGAACTCGCCAATAAAGAACTCCACGAAGTACAAGATGTGTTACTCAAACACAGTCAAGCCTTCAAACGAAAAATAAATCGTAAAAAATACTTGAAGAAGAAGTATTTGAAGAAAAAGAAGTAGTGTGAACTTCTATTTGGGTAACAAATGTGAAAATGCTTAACTGTAAGATAGATAGTTAGTTAAACATTTAAATTTTATCCAAATGAAAAAGCAAAATTTTAAAAACCTCAAATTAAACAAAAAAACAATTTCTAACATTGAAGATATTCAAGGTGGAATTCCAGGACTTACGTGGATTTGCACTGTGAGTGTCTCAATATTGATTTGTGAAGATCCTTCAGGGCTTCCAAAAACGGGTCAATCATTTTGCGATTGGTGTTAAGTCACTCTTATTTAGATATAGTATTTAAGGATACTTAGCGAAATCTTATATATCTAAAACGTGACTTTGAATGAATTTGCATGGCAAATTTACATTGAGAAGTATTTTGAAACGTCATTGCGAAAGTTTTGTAAAAACTTATGGAAATCTTTTACTAAAAAAAACAGATTCCTTTGTAATGACGTTTCAAAAATAACTATATGTTTTAAATCATTAAATTTTAATCCTTGAATTGAGTGAAACAAGTTTACACCGCTACATCATGCTCGCGCAAGGCATCGTTTAACGATGTTTTTTTATTGGTGCTTTCTTTGCGTTTTCCAATGATTAAGGCACAGGGAACTTGGTATTCTCCAGCAGGGAATTTTTTAGTGTAACTTCCAGGAATCACAACTGATCTTGCCGGAACGCGTCCTTTCATCTCTATCGGTTCGTCGCCTGTAATATCAATAATTTTTGTCGAAGCTGTCAATACCACATTCGCGCCAAGCACAGCTTCTGTTTCCACACGAACACCTTCTACCACAATACACCTCGATCCTATAAACGCATTGTCTTCAATAATTACGGGAGCCGCTTGCAAAGGTTCCAACACGCCACCAATTCCAACGCCGCCAGACAAGTGTACATTCTTCCCAATTTGCGCACAACTTCCAACCGTTGCCCACGTATCTACCATCGTTCCTTCGTCCACATACGCGCCAATATTAACGTAACTTGGCATCATAATCACACCTCTGGAAACATACGCGCCGTGACGTGCAATGGCATGTGGCACAACTCTGATTCCTTTCTCCTTGTACCCGCGTTTCAACGGAATTTTATCGTGAAACTCAAAAATACCCGCTTCCAAGGTTTCCATTTTCTGAATTGGGAAGTATAACACCACAGCTTTTTTTACCCATTCGTTCACTTGCCAACCGTTGGTTGTTGGTTCGGCAACGCGCAATTCGCCAACATCTAACAAATCGATCACCTTGCGAATCGCCGCTTGCGTATCCTCATTTTTTAATAAATCTCGGTGTTCCCAAGCATTCTCTATCGTTTCTTTTAATGCAGTCATGTTTTATAAAATTTGTAACTTTTATTTCTATTTTTTGGGTGCGTTGTCAGGCTATCCACTGTATCTTTTTAAAAAGTGATTCATTCTTAAATTCCTTCAAGAAATCTAGCACCATCTGATTACAAAACAAACAGATTCCTTCGTCGTTCCTCCTCGTAATGACGTATCAAAATTTTAAAAAGGATGCCGTTGCTATCCTGCGCACAGTTTCAAAGCGTAAAGATAAAGTCTTATTGTGAATTATTTCATCAAAATTTACAGATCTAACACATTCCATCTATTTTATATCAAAACATTCTTAAAATCACGTTAAAAAAAATCACACACAAAAAAAGTCAGCGATAATGTCAGTTGCCTCAGCGTTGATTTGCAGAAATTTAAGATATCAATTTTTAGAGTATGCTAAAAAATATTGATACTCCATTAATTAACCTAAAAAACCAGTCGCCATGAAGAAAAAAGCATCGAGAATTTAGACTAAAAAAAACAATCTATTTCAAAATTTGAAGCGGAAAAAATTGGCGGAGGAACTTTCCCAACGATTAGAGTAGCTTCGTGCTGGTCGTGCTTGTCATGTACTACTATTGATTGTTTCCAAGATGAAAAAAAACCATTAAAAATCAGGATCATGAAAAAAAGAAAGCTAAAAAACTTAGACTTAAAAAAGAAATCGATTTCAAATTTGAGTCAAAAACAGGTACAGGGTGGAGCAGTACCAACAACTGTTACGATATTATCCTGTTGGTCGTGTATATCTTGTCCAACAATTGATTGTACAGAAGGAGTAGTTTGTGATTTTATAAGATCGGAAACTCCTCATTAATCCTATGTCATAGTAGGAAATTATATAAAGAAGCTATCTGAAAAAATAAAAATTCGTCACACTAAAATGTAAACTTTATTTTTTTAAGTATTTAAAAATCAGTTTAATGATGTTCTGAGTCAAGTTCAGCATGACATTTTTCACAGCTTTTTAGATAGCTTTTTTCTTTAAAATTTAGGAAACGGTTTGCATTTTCCGAATGCGTTTCAAAATCGCTTTCTTTGGCATAAAAGGTGCCATTTTCATCATGAGTTTTTGTGCAAAGGTCAATCCTGACATGATGTCCAAATCGCCTTTGAGCATTGCAGTGTAACCATCTTCTGCAACACTTCTAGCACTTGCGGTTTTTTCAAATATTTCTGTTTTGTCCATTCCTGAAGTACTTCCAAAATCTGTTTCTGTGGCACCAGGCATTAAGTTCGTTACGGTAATATTGGTGTCGTGTAATTCTTCTGCAATAGCATTGCTAAACGAAGTTACAAACGCTTTGGTAGCATAATATACCGCTTGCAACGGACCAGCAACGAGACTAGCCGTAGAGGAAACATTCAAAATTTTGCCTTCGTTCCGCATTACAAAATCCTGTAAAAAATGATGCGATAAGGCTGTGAGTGCGCTAATATTTAATTGAATCATATTCAAATCTGTTTGCAAATCACGTTTGTCAAAACGGCCTAAGCCGCCAAAACCTGCATTGTTAATGAGGTAATCTACTTTCAGATTAGCAGCTTTTACTTCTTCATAAATTTCTTGTGCCGCATTTGAGTCTGTTAAGTCTTTCACAATCACGGTAACGTTTATATTGTGTGCAGATTCGAGTTCAGTTTTAAGTGCTTTCAATTTTCCTTCACTTCGTGCCACAATCACCAAATCGCCCCCTTTTTCTGCATGGATTTTGGCAAATTCTTTTCCTATTCCGCTACTTGCTCCTGTAATTAATGCTATTTTTTTCATTGTCTTCTTTTTAATTAGTGAGTACTTACTTTTTTTGTGAATAAATTTTTTTAGAGTTTGTATTTATGTAATAAAAATGATTTATAGTCTTGTTGTTGTTTTAGGTTTCCTTTAAGGATTTCAGAAGAAATACTTTCTATAATTTGATTCAGTAGAATGGCTTCTAAATTTGGATTTTCGTATTGTAATGCTTCAAAAACACCAGCAAGTTTGTCAATAAGAGGCTGCATTTTTTGCGGATTGTTGTATGCCACTTCCCATTTTAGCTTAAACTGCAAACGCCAAAAGTCAAATTCGCTTTCTTTTACGCTAAAAGGAAGTTCAATTGCTTTTTTTAATACAGTTTTTGGATCAGTTTCCGTGATAATTGGCATGATAACGTCTGCAATTCGTGATTCTGCATCTTTTATAATTGCATCAAGTAATCCTTTTTTGTTTGTAAAATGTCTGAATATCAAACCTTCGGAAACGCCTGCTTTCTTTCCAATTTTACTCGTGGAAGTAGCGTTATATCCTTCATTAGAAAACAATTCTAATGCAGCTTGTAGTATTTTTTCTTGTTTATCAGTCATTTTAATAGTGAGCAATCACTCACAAAAGTATCTCAAATTTTCTAGACAACCAAATTTTAGTTTGTTAAAGTTATCTTTACTTATTTCTTGGGTATTTTCTACCATTTAGAAACTTCCCAATAAACGTATTCCGAACGCAGTAATGATACGTAACAAAACACACAATCGTTGTTGCGGTAGTTACCAATAAAAATTTAGGAATGGCACCAATGGGCAATTTCCAGACGGTGAGTGGAAATAACGCGGTCAATGGCAAATGAATTAAATATACCCAATACGAAGCGTCTGAAATGTATCGCATTCGCTTGGAATGTTTACTTCCATACCGAATAAACAATCCTGTGATTCCAAAAATAAACAACCAAACGGTAAACGCACTGAAAGCAATCAATAGTGGTGAATTGGTGTTTGGTTTCAAATCCATATCTGCATATTGAATGATAAATCCTTGTGTCACTACTAAAATAATGGCAGATATTGTAGCGAACCAATCAAACTTTCTGATGGTGTGTAAATGCTGTTTACATTTGTACAAAATCCATCCGATCAAATAGAAAAAAACATAATAGATAAATGTATGCGCATCTGGCGTAAGCGACGTTGAAGAAGCCACCATCGGCGTTTGTAAAATAGTCAACATTACAAAGGTCATTCCCGCAAAGAACAGCATGCGAATCAACGGTTTTGGGAAGATCCAGTTGCCAATCGTTTTAATTTGTGAAGTGATTTTAGGTGTTTTCTTTAAGCATAAAGCCAATACTACTGCAAACGCTGTACAAAAGATGAGGTAATATAAAAACCATAAATGCGACGTGCTTTTTGGAATGTAGAAGTAGAAATTTGAGAATGGTTGTAGCGCATTTTGCAGTGCATTTTCTTCTCCATTGAGTGTTTGACTAGAAAATCCAAAAGAGAAATCGAGCATAGGCGCAAGAAGGATTAGAAATACGATAAACGGAAATATAATTCTTGCAATTCTGTTATGGATCATGCGTTTGGGACTTCGTTCATAAAACAACATTGCCCCAAAAAAGCCTGCAATAAGAAAAAAGATGGGCATGCGAAACGAGTGAATCATCAGGATTAAAAAGTCGGTCGCAATATGAGTAGATTCTGGATCTTTTAACGACCAAACATCTCCGTGATCCGTTACATTATACGTCAATGCAGAATGCAATACCAAACCCAACATCATCATGATGGCGCGTAAGGAATCTAGTGAATGGATGCGTGCGGTTTTCAAAGTGATTGTTGTGTAATTTGTATACGTCTGTACATGATACTTTCTTCTATTCTTGAGAGGTTTATGTCGTTACAATCCAATCCATTGGTCAAGCTCAAGCAATTATCGGTTTCATGAAATTCAAATTCAATTCCTACTAAGTTATAATCCTTTTCGTTTACGATTTCATTTTCAATTGAATTCTCAAGAACAAAGTTATATTCAATTAGAAAAATGTTTCGAATCGTTTTTCCTTGAATTATGTTTAGATGGTTGAAAGCACTTTCTTTCCAAATTAAAGGCATTTCATCGCCAGCGCCATACCAATCTAATTTTTTAGAAAGATCAATTTTATTGATGGTCATACTGTAATCACAAAGTTGAACTGCGGTGAATTCATATTGAATTTCATCAATAATAAGGATAATAGGTCCATCAGCATTCCATTCATTAAATTCAGTATTCCATTGTACGTAATAGTTACTTATTTTTTTATCTAGTACGTGTAATAAGAAATGTTTGTTTTTTTTCAGAAAAGGAATTGCATGAGAGAAATATTGAGGTTTGTATTTTGGGATGCCTAGCATTGAATTTTTTTGAATAAAATATGTGTCTAAAATAATATAGAAATCTAACATTCCTATCCTTACAGCAATAAATTCATCAATTTTTATACACATTAAAATATAAAGCTTATTTTTGCCAAAAATTTATATGGCGCGTATTCTAGCGATTGATTATGGGAAGAAACGAACAGGAATTGCCGTTACCGACGAAATGCAACTCATTGCTTCTGGTTTGACAACGGTTCGTACACATGATCTTATCAAGTTTTTAAAAGACTATGTTGCCAAAGAAAATGTGGAATTGTTTTTGGTTGGCGAACCAAAACAGATGAACAACGAAGCTTCCGAAAGTGAAGTGTTGATCCAAGAGTTTATTCGCTTACTGACCAAAGCTATTCCCACAATTCCCATAAAACGTGTAGACGAGCGTTTTACATCAAAAATGGCGTTTCAAACCATGATTGATAGCGGATTGAAAAAGAAACAACGTCAAAATAAAGGTTTAATAGATGAAATAAGTGCAACGATTATCTTGCAATCTTATCTATACAAATAGTACAACTTATGATATTACCAATTGTCGCTTTTGGCGATCCAGTTTTACGAAAAGTAGCAACAGATATTACGCCAGAGTATCCAAATTTGGACACCTTGCTCGAAAATATGTTTGAAACCATGTACAATGCGTATGGTGTTGGATTGGCTGCACCACAAATAGGACTTCCTATTCGTTTGTTTATGGTAGATGCTACAGGTTTTGCGGAAGATGAAGAGTTAGATCTTGAGCAAAGAAAACAACTAGAAGGCATGAAGAAAGTGTTTATCAACGCAAAAATTTTGGAGCGCGATGGGGAACCTTGGGTGTTTAATGAAGGTTGTTTGAGCATTCCTGATGTGCGTGAAGATGTATTTCGTCCAGAAAGTATCAAGATTGAATACTACGACGAAAATTTTGAGAAGCACGTAGAAGAATATGACGGATTGGCGGCGCGTGTCATTCAGCATGAGTACGATCATATTGAAGGAATTTTGTTTACTGATAAACTATCTCCACTAAAAAGACGTTTATTAAAAGGAAGATTGACAAATATTTCGCGCGGACGCATCAAAGTAGATTACAAAATGCGTTTTCCAGATGCAAAGAAAATTCGATAAGTTGTTTTAAAAGTAAATCTTCTAAAATTTCAACAGCGAAAAAAGGAAAGAAAAGCAAATTAAGGAGCAATATGATTTCGCGCTACAGCGAGACGCATTCACTACTAATTTTGATCGTTTCTTAATTAGAATCTCAAAACTGAAATTCACTAAAAATAAAGTTAAAAAAAGTGATGGAATACGTACAATATGTATATTTGCCATCCTTACGTAGAAAATATATACTATGAGTTTAGAAAAAATATTAGCTATTTCTGGAAAGCCAGGATTATATGAATTGAAAACACAAACGCGTAATGGCTTTGTGGCAGAATCATTATCGGATGGAAAAAAAATATCCGTGAGTCTGCGTCATAATGTAAGTTTATTATCTGAAATTGCTATTTACACATACACCGAAGAAATTCCACTCGGAGAAGTGTTAGAGAAAGTGAAGCAAAAAGAAAACGGAGCTGCGACATCTATCAATCATAAAGAGTCTAAAAACGTTTTAACAAATTACTTCTCAGAAGTATTACCAGATTACGACGAAGATCGTGTGTATCCGAGTGATATTAAAAAGGTAATTCAGTGGTACAATTTGTTACATTCTAAAGGATTTACAGATTTCACCGCAGAAGCTTCGTCTGAAGAAGAATAACACACATATCAAAGTTTAGTCAAAAAAAAATCCAGCATTCGCTGGATTTTTTTTGTTATAGTATAAAGTATGTTATTGCTTTTTTATAACAGAATTTGCAGAAGCATTAATCGCGTCTACATAATTTTGAGGAGCGCCAACTTCTGACATTCCCATAAACATAATGCACGTATCTGCATCGCGTTTTAGGCAATATACTGTGCTATTGATGGTAACGCCTTGTGCTTCGCTGGTACCTTTTAAATACACAACATTTACACCATTCATCATTTTCTCTCCTTTGTCTGCAACTTTAAATTCTGGCGGTAAATTACTTTCTAATTTGTCCTTCGCGTTTTCATACGTTTCTGGAACAATCATAGCCATAATTACAGCTTTTGGCTCTTCAGATACATACGTATTTGGCGTTACTTCCATAAAAAGCTCTTTATCTACAGTCATGTCTATTTTAATAGACATCAATTCCATAGCTCTTTTTTGCTTATCAGCTTCTGTTTCTTCAGCTGCTTTTACTTCTTGTGCTTGCACATTCAATGCAGCTACAAAAAGCATGCACAGTGCGATCAATGTTTTTTTCATTATAATGTTACGTTTAATGGTTCAAAAATACGGAATAGTTTTGAGCAATATTGCGAATCCGTATGTTATTTATGTTATGTAGGCATAAAGTGTGCCATACTTCGACAGGCTCAGCATGCCACGTTTGCAAAAAGTTCAGTATGCTGCGTTTCATAGGTTCAGTATGTCGTGTTTCCAAAAGTTTGTTATACTTGTTTTTAAAATTTCAATATAAATGATTCGACAGGCTCAGCATGCCACGTTTGCAAAAAGTTCAGTATGCTGCGTTTCATAGGTTCAGTATGTCGTGTTTCCAAAAGTTTGTTATACTTGTTTTTAAAATTTCAATATAAATGATTCGACAGGCTCAGTATGCTGCGTTTGCAAAAAGTTCAGTATGCTGCGTTTTACCAGTTCAGTATAAATGATTTTTCAAATGGAGTAAAAAGATGACAATTAGTTTACAACTATGAATCTAGCCAGTCTAAAAAGGTCTAACATTTCTAAACAATCTAACAAGTCTATGAATCTAAAATTCTTCGATGATAATTAATCTGCCCCACATGATAACTCAAATGCCATAATAAATGAAGCAACATCAATTCATACGAAGGAATTTCTCCGTTTTTTTCTATCGGATATTTTTCTTGTAATTTCTCTTCGGGAAAGTTCATCAACGCTGTCAACACAATTTCTTTTACCTTCGTAATTTCAGCAAGTAAGGTTGCTTTTGGAACGTTTCTCGTGCTAAATTCCAAGTCGCGCTGACGCACATAATCCGTATTTCCCAAATGTTTGCCAATAAAATGGTTCAGATTTCCAATCAAGTGCAAACACAAAGTTCCCGCGCTGTTTGAAATGTTTTCTGTGACTTTCCAAAGAGAAGTTTCCTCTTGATACTGTTCAATTTCAGAAGTTAAACGATCAATTTCTCTGTCAAAAATTTTTATAAGTGAAGTTTTCATACCGTATTTTTTATGTATTTAAAAGTACAAAGATTGTTTCTAAAATACCTAGTTTTGTTATTCTTATACAATCCAACTTATGAATTCCAGAAAAGCACAACTTGAAGCCTTTGATCGTTTGTTAACCATTATGGATGAATTGCGCGAGCAATGTCCGTGGGATCGTAAGCAAACCTTGCAAACGCTACGTCATTTAACGATTGAAGAAACCTACGAATTGGGCGACGCGATTCTAGAAAATGATTTGGAAGAAGTCAAAAAAGAATTGGGAGATTTACTTTTGCATATTGTGTTTTACGCGAAAATTGGCAGTGAAACCAAAGATTTTGACATGGCAGATGTAGCCAACGGAATTTGCGAAAAACTCATCAGTCGTCATCCGCATATTTACGGCGATGTTGAGGTAAATGATGAAGAAGATGTAAAACGCAACTGGGAGAATCTAAAATTAAAAGAAGGAAAAAAATCAGTTTTAGAAGGTGTTCCGAAAAGTCTGCCTGCATTGGTAAAAGCAAATCGAATTCAAGATAAAGTGGCAGGTGTCGGATTTGATTGGGAAGAACCAAATCAAGTGTGGGAAAAGTTAGAAGAAGAACTCTCCGAATTTCAAGAAGAAGTTGCCAAAGGCGATCAACAAGCGATGGAATCCGAATTTGGCGATGTACTATTCTCCATGATCAATTATGCACGTTTTCTTAAAATTGATCCTGAAAATGCTTTAGAACGAACCAACAAAAAATTCATCAAACGGTTTCAATATTTAGAACAAAAAGCTGCTGGACTTGATAAACAGCTATCCGATATGACCTTAGCAGAAATGGACGTTTTTTGGGAAGAAGCTAAAAAACTTTAAATTTCAAATGCTAAATTATAAATGTTGAATTTTAAATTACTTCGTTCTAAGACACTAAATTGCTTCAAATAATATAACGTCATTTCGAGTGGTTTTCTGTCATATCGAGCGCAATTGAGATAGATATAAAATTGTATCGAGAAGTATTCTGAAACTCTAAATTTCAAATGTTGAATTTTAATTACTTCGTTCTAAGACACTAAATTACTTCAAATAATATAACGTCACTTCGAGTGGTTTTATGTCATATTGAGCGCAGTCGAAATAGATATAAAATTGTATCGAGAAGTATTCTGAAACTCTAAATTTCAAATGCTAAATTATAAATGTTGAATTTTAAATTACTTCGTTCTAAGACACTAAATTACTTCAAATAATATAACGTCATTTCGAGTGATTTTATGTCATATTGAGCGCAGTCGAAATAGACATAAAATTGTATCGAGAAGTACTTTTTTTTGCAATTGTTTTTAGCTTTTTATGCGATGCTGAATCAATTTCAGCATGACGGAAGAAATAATAAAAAAGGCGAATACGCAAAAAACCGTTTCAAACGAAACGGTCTTACATTTTTATATCTACGAGCATTGAGCTTGTCGAAATGCGAAATACAAAACATCTCAATACTCAATACTAAAATTAAAGCGATCGCAACTGCTGCAATTTCGCTTTCCAAGTATCTAAATTTCTCTTGTGTTTGTCAATATCATGATGTACTTTTTTCAACATCGGACTGTTGGAAGACGAGTTGGAAAAGAATTGCAAGTTGTTTTCTAACTGACGAATTTCACCTGAAATTTCATCAATTTTTCTGCGAATAAATATAATTTCCGAATTGATTTTCGCTTGATCTAAATTTTCCAAACGATTGCTATACTTGATCAATTCCGATTCTTGCTTGTCAATATTCATCTTATTAAACAAACCGTCCACCACTTTATTGAACTTATTGTCAATATTCTTTTTGTTGTAGGGAACTCTACCAATCGTTTTCCAAGCAGCAATTTTAGATTGTATAACAGCAATATCTACTTTTGTGTCGCCTGATAATTCCAAAGCTTGTATATCCGCCAAAAATGCTTCTTTCTTTTCTAATGCTTCCACTTCTTCGGCATTGGCAGCATTTTTCTGTGCATGCAAGCGATCAAAATAGTGATTACAAGCGGTTTTAAACTGTTTCCAAATTTTATCAGAGATCTTTTTAGGTACATGTCCAATCTTTTTCCAATCGGCTTGTACTTTCTTCATTTTTGGTGTCACATCTGACCAATCGTCGCTATCTTTTAACGATTCTGCCAATTCGATCAATGCCATTTTTTTGGCTAAATTGTCTTGTTGTTCTTTCTTCAACGATTTGTAAAATGCATTCTTATTGGCATTAAACTCACGAACCGCTTGCTTGAATTTAGCCCAGGTTTCTTCATTCACTTTCAGCGGAACTTTCCCTGCATTAAAAAACGCTTCACGCAGCTTTTCAATTTCTTTAATTTTATTTTGCCACTGATTGTGTACGTTATAATTTCCTCCAGAAATTTCCTTGATCTTCGCAATAATTTCTTCTTTTACGACTAAATTTTGCTCATAAATCTGATCAATATTTTTAAAATATTCTTGACGACGATCGTGAATCACTTTTGTAGCCGCACTAAAACGATTCCAAATTTCTTCGCGTAACTCTTTGGCTACCGGACCGACTTCTTCTTTCCAGAGTCGGTGTAAATTTTGCAATTCGCGGAACGCATGCATTACATTTTCTTCCGCTGCCAATTCTTCTGCGCGCGCCACAATCTTTTCTTTTTCTTCGTAATTACGCTTAAAATCTAAATCGCGCAGATCTCTATTTAAGTGTAAAAAGTCGTAAAAACGCTCAATATGGTGATGATATGTTTTCCAAACATTATTGTATTGCGCTTTCGGAATTGGGCCAGCGTTGCGCCAATCTTCTTGAATTTGCTTAAAGTGTTTGTACGTCGTATTGATATTTTCTTCCACATTTAGCAAGCCTTTCAACTCTTCAATCAACGCCAAACGTCTTTCTAAATTTGCATGTAAATCTTTCTCTAAATTCTTGTAGTATTCGTTGCGTTTGCTTCGATATTCGTTATACGCAACATTGAATCTTCCCTTGATCGGTAGGGAAAAATGAAAATCGATGATATTTCCACCTTCAGCTAAAAACTCTTCTTTTCGCTGCTCTAAGACTTCCGTAAACTTTTGGTTGAACTCCGATTTGATGCTTTCTACATGCTCTTTAATCGCTTGCACTTTTTCATTGCGAACCAATTTTTCCAATTCGTCTACCAAAGCATCTTTCGTCATAGAATGGTAATCCAACATTGGAATTTCATGACGCACATTCGCACTTTCATCTTCAGCTTCTTCGGCTGCATTGTCTTGCACTTCCTCAACAGCTTCTTGATGTTCTTCAATGGTTTGCTCAGTATCTTCTAGTTCAGTCTCAGTCTCAGTTTTGGCTTCACCATCAGTTGCAGTATCACTTTCGACTTCAGTTGTAGTCTCAGTTTCCGTCGTAGCTTCTACAGTATTTTCGGTTTCAACTTCAATTTCAGCCTCGAGTTCAACTTCACGTTCATTAGTTTCAATTTCGAGTTCATTTTCAACTTCATTCTCTGCTTCGTTGGTTGCTTGTGCTTCTAAATTTCCTTCTGCATCTTCGTGCAGGTTATCATCTTTTTCTTCTAACATCATTGTAAATGTTTGGGTTCTTTTTCACGCTTTAAGTACCGAAGATACTAACAAGAAACAAAACGACAAAGTTTTACAGATGCGAAACTGCTATAATTGCAGTAAAAAGTGTAATTTTTTTTAAGAATTCCATATTTTCCAAGCCTTTTCTGCTTGAAACTCTAACATTTTGGATCCATTCACAATTTGTGCGCCTTGCAAACGCCCAAGTTTTAAAAAGGTAGTTTCTGACGGATTGTAAATTAAATCGAAGAACAAAAAATCTTTGGAAACATATTTGTAAGGAATGTCTGGACAATCTTCGATTTTTGGAAAAGTGCCCAACGGTGTACAATTCACAATAATTGGATGCGATTTCATGATGTTTTCACTCAAATCTTGATACGAAATCGACTGTTTGTTTTTTGGCTTTCGCGAAACGTATTTGTAGTCAATATCCAATTCTTCAAAAACGAATGCAATCGCTTTAGATGCGCCACCGGTACCGAGAATCAACGCTTTTTTATGCTGCTGTTTTAAATGTGGCTTGAGCGATTTTTTAAATCCGTAACAATCCGTATTGTAGCCTTTTAAAGAACCATCTTCCATGACTTTGATCGTGTTTACAGCTCCTATTTTTTTGGCTTTTTTGTGTAATTTGTCTAAGTGAGGAATTACAGCTTCTTTGTACGGAATTGTAACATTCATCCCTTTAATATTGCGGTTTTCTTGAAAAATTTTCGGAAAATCTTCTATCGTAGGAATGTCAAAATTGGTATAAAAATGATCGTTGAGTTGTAGGTTTTTGAATTTTCTTGAAAAATAACCTCTCGAAAACGAGTAGGCAATGTGTCTTCCTAACAATCCGAAGAGTGATTTATATCTTTTTAGTTCGTTTTCCATACCAATCTAAAGCTAAAACAATGGTTATCCCAAATACAACAAAAAATAAAGCAATCCACGTTTCGCTTGACCCAACATCAGGCATAAAACGTTTGTAGTTTTCAATGATTTCTCTTCCGTTAGAATCTAACAAGGTAGCACCGAGTTCGTCCGTTTTATACACTTCTTCTTTCCACGGCCAAACAACACCTAACGAGCCAGAAATAAAGCCAATAATGACGGCGGTTGTTAAGTGTTTGAAGTGTTTTAAAACATAATTTAATAGATGCGATAATGTAACCAATCCTACGGCAGAACCCACCGTAAAAACACCCAATACTTTGAGATCGCGAATGCGTTCAGGATTCTTGATAAAGTCAAAACTTCCTTGAAGTATTTCTGCAATGGTATCATACAATGCGTTTACCGAATCGACAAGCAACAGCACATAATTGCCCAATAAAATTAGAATGAACGAACCAGAAAGTCCTGGTAAGGTCATTCCAGAAACACTGATAATTCCACAAATAAATACAAAACCTAAATGATCATTCTCCGTGGCAGGATTCATTAAACTGATAGCAACACCGATCAAAGCACCTACAAGTATACCAATAATAGTTCTACGATTCCAATGTTTAAAATCTTTTCCGATGTAGTAAATAGAACCGAGAATCATCCCAAAAAACGCCGCCCACACATAGAGTTTGTAATGCTGAATGAAATAATCTAATATTTTGGAAACGCTAAAATAACTGATCAACATTCCCAAAATAAGCAATCCTAAAAAACGCCCGTTGATGTAGCGTGCAAAACTTTTAAAACGTCCATTAAATAGAAATTTGAACGCTTTGCCATTAATCCGCTGTAGCGAAAAAATAAATTCTTCATAAAAGCCTGCCACAAATGCTACGACACCTCCTGAAACACCTGGAACTTTGTTCGCTGCGCCCATTGCCAATCCTTTGACAATTAGTAAGATTTTATCTTTGAGCGTTCGTGTGCTTTCCATGAAGTTTTAGATGTGTTTTGGTTCTTTTGTAGTGGCGAGTTTTTCCATGATGAAGATCGTTAAAAATCCAACAATCATCAATCCGATAGCAAATAAAAGTTTGGATTCTCCTTGACCGATGTCTTCAAAAGTGGTTGGCAAGATGCTTTTTCCATATACATTTACTTCTGCTCCATGCGAGTCGATTCGTGTACCATCAATCACTTTCCACGGCCAAATTTTGTTCAAAGAACCTAAAATAAAGCCTGTTAAAATGGCAAATGTGATGTTTTTATAATTACTGAATAACCATTTTAATAGTTTTGAAAATAGCAATAAACCAATGATCGCGCCTGCGCCAAAAATAGCAATCAGTTTTAAATCTCTGTTGTTAATTGCAGTTAAAACAGGTTCGTATGCGCCCAACAAAACTAGGATAAACGCACCTGAAATTCCTGGGAGAATCATGGCGCAAATTGCCAAAGCTCCAGCGATGAATAGAAACCAATTGGCGTCCACACTTTCGGTGCCGCGCGGTAAGGTTGTAATGTAATAGGCGAGTGCTGCTGCTAAAGCAAAACCAAGAATTGTTTTCCAGTCCCACTGTTTGATTTCTTTTCCGATAAATAAAATACTGGCTACGACCAATCCGAAGAAAAACGACCATAATAAGATGGGTTCGCTATTCAGTAAGGATTTGATGAGTTTGGCTAAGGATAGAATACTAATTGCGATTCCGAGAAGTAAGGCTACTAAGAAATTTCCGTTCAGTTGTGTCCACGCCGCTTTGATTCCTTCTTTGCGAAGCGTTTTAAACAAACCAACATTGATATTATTAATAGACGTAATGAGTTCTTCGTAAATTCCTGAAATAAAAGCGATGGTTCCTCCTGAAACGCCGGGCACTACATCTGCCGCGCCCATGGCTAATCCTTTGAAAGTAATGATCAAGTAATCGAATAGATTTCTATTCATGTGTAGCTAGATTATACGTTTTTGATTGGTACTGAGTTCATCTTTTTTAAAAATGAACGCTACACGCAAAAGTATGGAATTATGTGTACGGATTTTTAAATTCTGAAATAATATTTTTTACAGACAAACGCATCACGACACTTGGAAATAATTTTTGAAATAGTAAGTGTTCTTTAAAGTTGTTGCGCAAGGCATTTTTTAGGTGAAATGTGCCTTTGTTTTGTTCGCCCAAAATAAAATATACACCTGCCAAACGGTATTCGATTTTTGAGTTGTCTGGGTAAAATTCCAGTGCTTGCAATAACACGTGCGTACTGTTGCTGTATTCGCCTAAAAGTTTTAAAATATCTGCCCAAGCAATCCATGTAGAAAGTTCGTAATTGCCAAGTTCTACTGTTTTTTGGTAGGCAATATCGGCTTCTTCATACAACTGCAAGGCACGATGAATTTCGGCACTTCGTTTCCAATACGCTACATTTTCTGTGTCAATATTGATGGCTTTGTTGATATAATAGAGTGCTTTTTGATAATTTTCTCGCCCGATGTAATAATCTGTAATCGCAGTCCAGCCTTTATCTAACAACGGATCTTCATGCACTGTTTTGTAATAACATTTTACAGCCAACTCGTTGTTGCCTAATTTTTCATGGCATTTTCCCATGCGCAAATACGCAAACGACGTTGGATCGTCTAGTTTTAATGTCACTTCATAATTGTGAATTGCCTCGTTGTAGTTGCCTAATTTTTCTAAAACTTTTCCTTTTTCTAAATAGGCACCAATAAAATGATCGTCTGCAATGATGGCAAAGTCAAACGCTGCCAATGCTTCTGGATACATTTTTTTCGTGTAGTATTGTTTTCCTAATTGATGCCAAGCAACTTCCGAGTATGGATTTTTGTCAATATACTCGTTCAAATAACTGATGGCACCATCAATATCTTCTAAAAATTCAAAACAATAAATGGTATTGTATAGCGAAGAATAATCGTCAATATCTGACTCAATACACTTCATAAAGTAGCGTTTTGCTTCTTTAAAATCGTCAATAAATAGGTATTCCATTCCGATCAATGAGTGAACATCGGCAACATCATCACTATATTCTAACGCCATTTTTAGGAGTTCGATTGCTTTGTAATGTTCGTCTCTTTTGGAATAGACATTTGCTTTTTGAATGTAAATTTCTGCATTAGAAGGTTCTAACGTATACAACGCGTCTAATAACTTTTCAGCTTCGTCGAGTTTGTTTTCAAATACCATCAGTTCAATTTCCATCAGTTTTAAATTGACGGAACTTGGATGTTGTTCTAGTCCAAATTTGATCGCTTTCTTAGCAAGAGCAACCTTTCCAGCATCTAAATAATGGTGTGTGATTTCTTCGAATTCAGCAGCGTCAAAAAAGAAGACATTGTTTGTTTTCAACATCGATTCGAACCTCGAAAGTGCAAAATTTTGATCTTCATTAGCGCTAAATAGCATAGGCAGTTTGTACTTTTAGTTTTCTGTTACTTTAAATGTAGTTGATGTTCTTATTGATTTGAGGACGTGTGTCCAATTGTTTTCAACAAAGTAATCAACAACTACTTTTTGTTTCTCGTTTGGTATTGATTTGGTTGTTAGTTTGTTGCTTTGGTATTGGCAGATTGTATGGATAGCAATAACGCTTGCACATGCGGTTTTAGTCTGTTATTTTTCGTAAAACTTTCATAATGATGTCACAACCTTTCCTAATTTCTGCTTCAGAAATCGTTAATGGCGGCGTAATTCGGACGGCTTTTGGCTCAAAAAGTAGCCAAAATAGGATCAATCCTTCTTCTAAAGATGCTAAAACTACTTGATTTGCGATGTCACCATTCTTCATAATAAGCGATAACATGAGTCCTTTTCCGCGAATTTCTTCTATGTATTTGTGTTGTAATAATTCTCTAAATAGTTTTTCTTTTGTAAGCGTTTGTTCCATCAAATCACTTTCCGTGATTTCTTGTAAAGTTGCCAAACAGGCAGCCGCAATTACTGGATGACCTCCAAATGTGGTAATATGTCCTAGTTTCGGCTGATCGTACAATGAATCCATCATTTCTGCGGAAGCGGTAAACGCGCCAACGGGCATTCCGCCGCCCATTCCTTTTCCCATCACCACAATATCTGGTACGACATTGTAATTTTGGAATCCGAACAACCTTCCTGTACGTCCAAATCCAGGTTGAATTTCATCTAAAATTAATAAGGCACCAACTTCCTCACAACGTTTTTTAACTTTCGCCAGATAGTTGTTTTTTGGTGTGATAAATCCTGCGCCACCTTGAATCGTTTCTAAAATAATGCCCGCAGTTTTCGTAGTAATTTTTTCTAAATCGGCTTCGTTGTTGAATTCTATAAAATGTACATCGGGCAATAAAGGTCGGAATGCACTTTTGCGTTCTTCAAATCCCATCACGCTCATGGCGCCTTGTGTATTTCCGTGATAGGCGTGTTTGGCGGCAATCAGTTCGGAACGTCCTGTGAAACGTTTTGCCAACTTCATCGCGCCTTCAATGGCTTCTGTGCCAGAGTTTGTTAGGTATGTTTTTTCTAATGGATTTGGTAAATGAGAAGCCAATAATTTTGTCAATTCCACCGCAGATTTTTGTACATATTCTCCATATACCATTACGTGTAAGTATTGATCTAGCTGATCTTTGATCGCCTTGATAACGCGTGGATGTTTATGTCCCAAACTACACGCTGAAACGCCTGCTACGAAGTCTAAATATGCTTTTTGATTCGTATCATAAATATAACTTCCGTCTGCATGCGATATTTCCATCGCTAGCGGATGTGGTGTCGTTTGTGCTTGGTATGTGAAAAAATCTTCTTTCATCAATAATAATCTCCTTCAAAATCCTGTTGACAAAGATACAAAGTTAATTACTGTAAATTGATAGGTTTTGTTTTGAGTTTCTGTGTTTGCAGTTACGGATAGAAGGTGGTTAAAAAAAAGGATTTATGAACTGAATTTTTTCAGACTTTTTTAAAGTTCTCATAACTTCTATTTTTTTATGCTCATTGTTTGTTGCTGATGGCGGTTTTATTCCGTTTAATTTATACCAAACAACAAAATTTGCGGAAGAGTAGCCTTTGCAAACGTCTGTTACACTTGTTACGTAATGTTCTTTTTTTGAAGTTTCGCTATTAGTGATAGAAAGATGAATGTTGAAGTCTATTTCTAATTGATATTGATAGCTAGGAGATATATCTATTACATCTTTTGATCTTGTAAACTTTTTAAACTGACCTGTTTCTTTCCAGTTGGATTTAATACAGGGAACTATTTTTTGCTCAATAGACCATTTACCAAATATATGATTTACAGTAGTTGCTTCAAATGAGTTGCACAAGATCGTTTTTTTCCAGTCTAGCTTTCTTGGATGAACTGAATTTGAATCAAAAAAAGCCATGGGATTTTCAATATTCCATAAGTTATTAGATCCAATCACGACAAGACTATCTTTAATTTTATTTTCTAAAGAAAAGTAGTTCTTTATTAAGTCTTTTTTTAATCGAGGTTCAAAATAGTTAGATACACCTATGCTTCCATAAACGCTATCCAATTGCTCTTTGGCTTTTAATTCTATCCTATCTAAAGAAATATTTTTAAGTTCTAGAATAAGATCGTTGGCCACATATTTAAACTCATTGACACAAGAATCATTTACAGCATCTGTCACATACGCTCTTTCGTTTTCAGCAAGTCCTTTTCGTTCAGCGCGAGAACATGCAAAAAGAGTAGAAAGTACGAGAATCGGAATTATTTTTTGAACTATTTTCATGGTATTGGTGCAGTTGCGATAATTTGGATGAAAGTAAGAAAAACGCTTGTGTTTTTATAAAAATTAACGACTAATTACCATATTTTTGAATGCTTTCATTGAAAAGTGTTTTACTGTTTAAGCATAAATTGGACAATACGTTACCCTTTTTTTAAAATTTGATTTTATCCAAAAATCTAACTCATTGTTCTTTCATAACAGCTTTCTTTCCCGTAGCTTTCGGTTGCGCCACCACTTTTTTCTTCTTTTCCATTGCTTTTTTCTTTTCCTCTTTGTCTGGTGGAAGTGCTTTAAGTATGGTTTTTGATGCCTTGTCTTGTGAATCTTGTTCTTCTTCTTGCAACGGATCCATCGGATTGTTTAGTCCGCGAATCACTGGCAACACAAGATTGTTGTCGTCTTCATCAAAAATATCATCTTTGGAAAACATACGTTCGTCGCCACGCCAAATAAAACCGCGGAGTTTACGTGCATTTTTGGGTAAATCTTTGTCAGGATAAATCACGCCATCGGGACGTGTGAAAAAAGTAATATCTTCTATTTGATTGTTGTTGAGTGTCAAATTGATCGCGCTGCAAATGGTTTTGTTAATTCCGATAAATTCGCCACTGTCATTGTACATAAAATATACAACTTCGGTGTTTTTGATGACATCAACTTCATACAATTTGTTGTCTCGGAACTTTCCGTATAAATTTTGACCTTTTACTTGATTGTAATTGTTTTCGCCAATCGTATCTTTTTGTACAATAAATGCGTTGTTGATGACTTTTAACGAATCTAGCTTTTCAGTTTTTACATTTGAAATGAGGAAAATAGTATCGCCAGTCATTTGGCTGTCACCATTCCACATAATTGGACGACGCAACATTTTGGTAATTCCCGATTTGTTGTCTGCAAACAAAGAATCGCACTTTCCGCTCATATCAGTTTTGAAAAACTTTACATTTTTATAAGCTCTAATGATGCGATCTTCTGCGGGTCCCGTAACTACCAAACGATCTCCGTGAATGTACATAGAATCAGTTTCTACCAAGGTAATCGCCACGGCGCGTTTGGTAATAAAAGCAGAATCTTTTGCTTTGTACACTTCGCCATAATGACCTTTTAAAATCATTTTATTGATGGTGTCCGTAATTTTTATATTGTTCGTCGCGGAAGCGAAATTGGTGTTTTTTTCAAAATACAAACTGTCTCCATTGATGATGCGGTTGTCATAATCAATCCGCGATTCTTTGACAAAATAGCCTCTTTCAGAAACCGTATTGTAAAACCCGCGTTTGCAAAATATCGTGTATTCTTTTCCTTTGATCGTAGACGGACCATACATATACGCGTGTTTGGAGTCTGTGTAATAATCGAGTTGTGCAGAATTTACCGTATATTCAGGATTGTCAATTTGTACATCTTTTAAGAACTGATATTTGTTTCGCTGCATAAAATAACGCCCTTCAATACTTGTCAGCGTAGATGCGCTATCTTTTACAATTCCTTTGGTGTTGAAATAGGCTTCTTGTGCGTTTCTGTCAAAATATAAGGTATCGGTTTGCAAGGTCATATCCGGATTTTGCAAACGCACATTTCGTTTGGAAACCGCTAATTTTTCATCGCCATCGTATTCGATGTATTCGCTCGACATTTCTAAGGAATCGCCTTGTTGAATAAAGACATTTCCATAGGCTTTTACCCAATTTCGATCCTGAAACAACACAGCTCTATCGCACCACATATCCATACCTTCATGCTCAAAACGCACCTGTCCTTTATCAGTTTTGGAAAATATTTTAGCACCTGGAAATTTTTCTTCGTTCACGTTCAAGTTTCCACCATATACAATTTTGATAACGGTTTTTTTACCAGGAATTTGCTGGTTTTGCGAAAACGCGATTTGTGCTAAAAAAAGTAAGACGAATAATTTCTTCATAAAGTCATTACAAAGTTGCAAATACCGATCAATTCAAGATACATACAACTGTTAAAAATTCGCTCAAAAATAAACTTTTTTATGAGCAAACGTCCAAAATTATGAATTTTTAACGTCAAACACTTGAGATTTAAGAATCGCAAGGATTTCCCTTAAAATCGAGTAAAATCCTCACAAATTAATGTTAAAATTCAATATGCTTTATGTGTAGCTGTGGTAATATCCTATATATTTAGGTGAATTATATAATCAAAACGTTAATTATGAAAAAAATTATTTACTTGTTAGGGACTGTGTTCCTATTGAGTATAAGTGGTTTGCAAAGTGTGGCAGCACAATCGCAGCAAAGTGCTTCAAACACCTTGGAAATAAACGAAATAGTCAACACCATTCCGACCAATCCGAATGTGAAGATGGGGAAGTTGTCTAACGGGCTTACCTATTATATTCAAAATAATGGAAAACCTGAAAATAAAGTCGAACTGCGTTTGGTTGTGAATGCAGGTTCTATTTTAGAAGATGAAGACCAATTAGGATTGGCGCATTTCATGGAACACATGAATTTCAATGGAACTAAAAATTTTAAGAAAAATGAATTAGTAGATTACCTGCAAAGTATCGGAGTCAAATTTGGCGCGCACTTAAACGCATACACCAGTTTTGATGAAACCGTGTATATTTTACCAATTCCAAGTGACGATCCAGAAAAGCTAGAAAAAGGCTTTCAAATTATAGAAGATTGGGCGCATAATGCGTTGCTAACGGATGAAGAAATTGACAATGAAAGAGGCGTAGTTTTAGAAGAATACCGCTTAGGAAAAGGCGCGGACGAACGTATGTTGCAAAAGTATTTACCAAAAATCATGTACGGATCTAAATATGCAAAACGTTTGCCAATTGGTAAAAAGGAAGTGTTAGAAACGTTCAAATATGAGAGTTTACGTCGTTTTTATAAAGATTGGTATCGACCAGATTTAATGGCAGTAATCGCTGTAGGTGATGTAGATGTAAAGGTATTGGAAGAAAAAATAAAATCGCACTTTGGTAAAATTCCTGCGGCGGTGAATCCAAAACCACGCATGACGCATGATGTAAAAAATCATGAGGAAACGCTAATCGCTATTGAAACGGACAAAGAAGCTTCTTTTGCAAGAGTGCAAGTGTTATTTAAAGACTTAGGCGTTCCAGAAAAAATTAAAACGGAAGCTGATTATAGAAAACAAATCATTGAAAATTTATTTTCGCAAATGATCAACAATCGTTTGAGTGAATTGACAGAATCTGAAAATCCACCATTTGTATTTGGTTCAAGTTATCACGGAGGAACGTGGGCGCGCACTAAAGAAGCGTATCAATCTACCGCAATGTCTGCACCCGATGGACAATTGACTGCGTTAGAAGCTTTATTAGAAGAAAACGAACGCGTTCGTAAATACGGTTTTGGTCAAGGTGAATTTGAAAGAGCTAAAAAAACTGTTTTAGCAAGATTGGAAAGAGCCTATAAAGACAGAAATAAAATGGAATCTTCGCGTATTGTAGGAGGATATGTGAGGAATTTTTTAGAAGGATCGCCAATTCCGGGTATGGAATGGACTTATAAATTTTTCAATGAGCAATTGCCAATGATTAAATTGGAAGAAATTAACACGCTGATCAATCAATTCATACGAGATACCAATACTGTAATTGTATTAACTGGTCCTGAAAAAGAAGACGCGCCAAAAATTACAGAAGCGCAAGTGTTGGAAGTGTTGAAAAAGGTGAAAACCAAAGATGTACAACCGTATGAAGACAAAGCGGTTGGAAATAGTTTAATTTCTAATTTACCAGATCCAGGAAAAGTAATTAATAAAAGTACAAATCCATCGATTGGCGTTACGACAATGAACTTGAGTAATGGCGCAAGAGTAATCTATAAAAAGACCGATTTTAAAAACGACGAAATTTTGTTTTCTGCCTACAGTTTAGGAGGAACTTCTTTATACAATGATGAAGATTACAAGACGATTGGTTTTGCAAATGGCGGATTGGCAGAAGCTGGCGTAAATGGTTTTTCGAAAGTAGATCTGCGAAAAATGATGTCTGGAAAAATAGCGCGTGTTTCACCTTATATAGGTTCTTACCGAGAAGGATTTAACGGAAGTGCTACACCAAAAGATTTAGAAGAATTGTTCCAAATGACACATTTATACTTCACAAAATTGAACAAAGATCAAAAAGCATATAATTCTTTCATTAAAAAGCAAAAAGGGTTCTTAACAAATATGATGAAAAGTCCGCAATTCTATTTTCAGTTTGAAATGGGGAAATTCATGAATGATAAAAATCCAAGATATCAAGGATTTCCAACGCCTGAAATGATGGACGCGAGCGATTACGATTTGGCGTATGAAAAATACCAAGAACGTTTTGCAGATGCGGGCGACTTTAATTTTTATTTTGTGGGGAATGTTGACGAGCAAAAATTACAAGAATATGCAGAAAAGTATTTGGCGAGTTTGCCAGGGAAAAACTCCAACGAACAACCAAAATATTCTTCGTTTAGACCTTTAACAGGAAGTCACACAAAAATTATTGAAAAAGGAACAGATCCGAAAAGTTCGGTGCAAATCATCTTTAATGGAGAAGCCCAATACAATAGCAAAGATGCGAGAGCCATGCAGTTTTTAGGTGAAATTTTAAGCATAAAACTCATTGAAAAACTGCGTGAAGAAGAAGGTGGTGTCTACGGCGCAAGCGCTCGAGGTAGCATACGTTCTCATCCGTATGGTTGGTACAACATGCGAATTTCATTCCCGTGTGGTCCAGAAAATGTAGACAAATTGAAAACGGCTGCTTTGGGAGAATTGCAAGCGATCATTGACAATGGTCCCACAGAAAAAGATTTAAACAAAGTAAAAGAAGCAGCGTTGTTGGAAAACAAAGAAGATGTTAAAAAGAATAGATTCTGGCTACGTTATTTAAATTCGACAGATTACACAAAAAGAAATCCAAACAGAATCTTGAAATTTGAAGAATCTGTCAATGGAATTACGGTAAAAGATGTGCAAGATATTGCCAAGAAATATTTGGCAGGAGATTATATTGTAGGAATACATAATCCTGAAAAATAAACAAATACCATTACAAAGAAACCGCTTAGATTTTTCTAGGCGGTTTTTTTATGCCTGAATTTAATTGAAGTTTAACGAAACATTATCACCTTTGTTAATAATTTTCATTTCATTAACTCAATAATAATTGTATTTTTATCGCTTAAAATCCTCAAACTAACCATGGGCAAAATAATTGCGATTGCAAATCAAAAAGGAGGCGTTGGAAAAACCACGACTTCCGTTAATTTAGCCGCATCTTTAGGTGTACTTGAAAAGAAAGTATTGCTGATAGATGCTGATCCACAGGCAAACGCAACTTCAGGGTTGGGTATTGATGTGGAAAGCGTTGAAAAAGGTACGTATCAAGTGTTAGAACATACCGCAAACGCAGCAGATGTAGTGATAGAAACAAGCTCTCCAAATTTGAGCATCATTCCTGCACATATTGATTTGGTAGCGATTGAAATTGAATTGGTCGATAAAGACAGACGCGAATACATGTTGCGAAAAGCAATTGCACCAATCAAAGATCAGTATGATTATATTTTAATTGACTGTGCGCCATCTCTGGGATTATTAACTTTAAATGCGTTGACAGCTGCCGATGCAGTTATGATTCCGATACAATGTGAATATTTCGCATTGGAAGGATTAGGAAAACTATTAAACACCATAAAAAGTGTTCAAAAAATACACAATCCTGCGTTAGATATTGAAGGATTGTTACTCACTATGTACGATTCACGCTTGCGATTGTCGAATCAAGTAGTGGAAGAAGTGCAAAAACATTTCAATGATATGGTATTTTCAACCATCATTCAACGAAATGTACGATTGAGTGAAGCACCAAGTTACGGAGAAAGCATTATCAATTACGATGCAAGTAGCAAAGGTGCCAGCAATTACTTGAGTTTAGCACACGAAGTGATCAAAAAAAACAGTGGTAAATAAGATTTATGGCGAAGGCAACAAAAAAACAAGCATTAGGAAGAGGATTGTCAGCATTATTGAAAGATCCAGAAAATGATATCTCATCAGTTTCAGACAAAAATGCAGATCAAGTTGTAGGGAATATTGTCGAATTGTCTGTGGATACGATTGAAGTGAATCCGTTTCAACCGCGTACCAACTTCAATGAAGAATCACTTCGCGAATTAGCATCTTCCATCAAAGAATTAGGCGTTATTCAACCTATTACAGTTCGTAAACTCGGTTTTGAAAGCTATCAACTAGTTTCAGGTGAACGTCGTTTTAGAGCGTCCAAACTCATCGGATTGGAAACCATTCCTGCCTATGTGCGTATTGCAAACGATCAAGAATCGTTGGAAATGGCGTTGGTGGAAAATATTCAACGTGCCGATTTAGATCCGATCGAAATTGCTTTATCCTATCAACGATTGATTGACGAAATCAGCTTAACGCAAGAACAAATGAGTCAGCGCGTAGGAAAAAAACGTTCTACGATTGCCAATTATTTACGTTTATTAAAATTAGATCCAATCATTCAAACAGGCATGCGCGATGGTTTTTTAAGTATGGGACACGGACGTGCGTTGGTAAATATTGAAAACACCAACGATCAACTGGATATTTATGAAATGATTGTTTCCAAATCCTTATCCGTTCGCGATACGGAAGCATTGGTTAAAAACTATAAACAAGATAAAAATATTGATTCAAAGGCTGCTGAAAAAGAAGATGTTCCAAAATTTGTGCGCAAAGGAATTCGTGATTTCTCTGAATATTTTGGACAAAATGTAGACGTGAAAGTAGGGAAAAACGGCAAAGGAAAAATAACCATTCCGTTCAATTCTGAAGCCGATTTTACTCGAATCAAAAAATTACTAAAAGGTGGGAAATAAAATCATCATAGTACTCTGTCTCGTATTTTTTACGTGTCAACTCTCATGGGCACAAGAAAAAAAGGAAGAAGAAACACAAGCACCTAAAGAAGAAAAAGCGACGGAAGCAGCTAAAAAAGAGGAATCTGTTTTAAAAGTAGAAAACGCTACGATAGTGGAAGAAAAAAAGGTGCTGGATCCGTTATCGCCTTCCAAAGCAGCTTTTTACTCTGCAATTTTACCAGGTTTGGGACAAGCGTACAACAAAAAATACTGGAAAATCCCAATTGTATATGCAGCGATGGGAACAGGAATTTATTTCTACGTTACCAATAACAAAAATTACAATCGCTACCGACGTGCGTACAAAAGACGTTTGGCAGGTTTTACAGATGACGAATTTCAAAACATTGTTGACAGCAACGATGCACTCATTGACGCACAAGAATTCTACCAACGAAATCGCGATTTATCCTTATTGCTCACGGTTGTTGCGTATGTGTTAAATATTGTAGATGCCAACGTTGATGCGCATTTGCTACAATTCAACGTAAGTGACGATTTGTCGTTGCGTCCGCATATTGATCAAAATCAAATAGACTTTAACCGAAATCTTGGGTTGACGCTCAACTTTAAATTTTAACCTCAATATCACATTCCAAAAATAAAAGACGTATGAATATTGCTTTGTTAGGATATGGTAGAATGGGGAAGGAGATTGAAAAACTAGCGCTTTCGCGAGAACACACCATCGTTCATAAAATTCAGGGAAACATTCAAAATTATGACTTCAAAAATGTAGACGTAGCGATTGATTTCAGCATTCCAACAGCAGCTTTTGACAATATCACACATTGTATCAAACAGCAAATTCCTGTCATTTCAGGAACCACAGGTTGGCTTGAAAAATACGAGGAAGTTGTGAAACTGTGTGAAACAGAAAACAGTGCTTTTATTTACGCGTCTAACTTCAGTTTGGGTGTCAATATTTTCTTTGAGATGAATGCCTATTTGGCGAAAATGATGTCGCAATTGGAAGATTACAGCGTGAGCGTAGAAGAAATTCATCACACCAAAAAACTTGATGCACCAAGTGGAACCGCCATTACACTGGCAGAAGGAATCCTACAACATACCAATTATAATGATTGGAAATTAGGTAAAGCAGAAAATGAAGATGAAATTCCAATCGTAGCCAAACGCATTCCCGAAGTGCCAGGCACACACAAAATTACCTATGCATCTGCTATTGACAGTATTTCCATCAAACACGAAGCACACAACCGACAAGGTTTTGCGTTAGGTGCTGTAGTAGCCGCCGAATGGATTCAAGGAAAAAAAGGCGTATTTAGCATGAAAGACGTGTTAAACATATAATAAATACGAAATATATTCCTTTGAGCCTTATATATTTGTAAAATAACCAACAAAATTAGCTGTATTACAGCCACTTAAATAAACAATAAAATGACGTTTACGCAAGCACTTTTACTATTCATTCTAGCTGTACAAATCATACACTTTTTAGGAACTTGGAAACTGTATGTAAAAGCAGGCAGAAAAGCTTGGGAAGCCTTAGTTCCTGTATACAATGCCTTTATTTTAATGCGCATTATCAACCGACCAAAAGAATGGTATTGGGTACTATTACTCTTTATTCCAGTCGTAAATTTAATTGTATTTCCAGTACTTTGGGTAGAAACCATTCGTAGTTTTGGGCGTACAGAACGATCAGAAACCATCTTAGTCGTACTTACGCTCGGATTCTACATTTTCTACGTAAATTATATGTTAGATGTGGAATATGTACACGAACGCAGCCTAAAACCGCGTTCCACAGCAGGCGAGTGGGTTGCTTCCATCTTATTTGCAGTGGTGGCGGCAACATTGGTACATACGTATGTAATGCAACCGTTTGTGATTCCGACTTCATCTTTGGAAAAAACCTTGTTAGTGGGCGATTTCTTATTTGTGAGTAAAATACATTATGGAGCTAGAACACCAATGACGCCAATTGCTTTACCAATGGTGCATGACGCCATTCCGTTTACAGGTTTAAAATCGTATGTAAAAGAACCACAATTGCCGTATTGGAGATTTCCAGGGTTTGAAACCATTGAGCGCAATGATATTGTGGTGTTCAATTGGCCAATTGATGAATATGTAGACATTAATAATATGGCAGGAGCCAAAATGGACAAACCTTTAGACAAGCGATCAAACTATGTAAAACGTTGTGTTGGATTGCCAGGAGACAAGCTCGAAGTACGTAACGGATATGTATATATTGATGGTAAGAAAAACGAATTGCCAGATCGTGCCAAGTTGCAGTTTACCTATATAGTAAATACCAAAGGAGGTAGTTTTAACAAACAATATTTGCATGACCGTTATGATATTACGGATGATTTTGGATTGTCAGGAAATCCAAATCAATATATTTTCAAAGCAATTACCGATGAAGCAGCTGCTAAATTTAAAAATCATCCTAATGTAGCTTCCATTGAAAAAGCTGAAATTCTAAAGGGAAAACGCACAGATGTATTCCCAAACAGCGATAAGTTTGATTGGAATGAATATTATTATGGACCTATTGAAATTCCGTTTGCAGGAAAAACAGTTGAACTAACAATGGACAATCTTCCATTGTACAAAAGAGCGATTTCTGAATATGAAGGCAACAATTTGACCGTAAATGACAATCAAATTATGATTGACGGCGAAGTCATTACATCCTATACTTTTAAGCAAGATTATTACTGGATGATGGGAGACAACCGAGGAAATTCGCAAGATGCCAGAAGTTGGGGTTTTGTACCGTTTGATCACGTGTTAGGAAAACCTGTATTCGTTTGGATGAGTTGGGATTACAAAGCAACAGGATTGAATAAAATTCGTTGGAATCGTTTGTTTACAACCGTTAGCGGCGAAGGAAGTCCAATTTCTTACTTTCCATACTTTTTAGTCTTACTAGCAGGTTGGTTTGGATTTAACTATTACAGAAAACGTAAGAAAGAAGGTGCTAAATAATGTACCAATTTATTAATGTGTTAATGTAGCAATGTTTTAAGTTGTAAACTATTCAACTAATAAATTAATAAACTTCAAAGATATTGAGTAGCCTAGTCCATCCTACATATTTTCCAAGCATTGCGCATTACGTAGTATTTGCCAAGGCAGAAACATTGGTGTATGAAATGGAAGATAATTTCCAGAAGCAAACCTATCGCAATCGTACCTATATTTATGGTGCGAATGGAAAGTTAATGTTGAATGTGCCCGTACGTCATTCCAAAAAAGATAAAAACCAAAAATATAAAGACATTCAAATTGCCAACGAAACTGCTTGGCAACGTTTGCATTGGAGATCACTAGAAAGTGCGTACAGAACGTCACCGTATTTTGAATATTACGAAGATGAATTGCAACCGTTGTTTGAAAAACGATACACATATTTGATGGATTTAAATTTTGATACAATTCAAATGATCAACGATTGTTTGCAATTGGATATTGAAACTTCGCAGACAAAGGAATATCAATCCATTGTAACAGCAGATTTGCAAGATTTTCGAAAGTTAGTAAATGTCAAAAAGGAACCTGATTACGGTTTTGATACATACACACAAGTCTTTGATTCTAAATTTGGTTTTCTTTCCAATGTAAGCATCTTAGATTTACTTTTCAACGAAGGCACCAATGCGCTTACGTATTTGGAACAACAAACTATCCTGTAATGTTGCGGTTTTGTGTGCATTACGGATTGCATTTTATCTTTCCGCTTTTGATTGCTTTGTATTTCTATCCGAAAAAGTGGAAAACAGTCTACCTTATATTTTTAGCCGCTATGCTGATTGATTTTGATCACTTACTAGCCACGCCAATTTTTGATCCGAATCGTTGCAGCATCAACTTTCATCCGTTGCACAGTTATTATGCAATGGCTGTCTACGCAGGAATGCTGCTCTTTCAAAAAACACGAATCCTCGGAATAGGTTTGTTATTTCATATTCTAGCAGATAGCGCAGATTGTTGGATGATGTCGATGAAATTTTGAATGCTGAATAGTAGAATTGGTATTATCCTAAAAACATAAAGCAACAGTAACTTCAAACGCACGTTACAATAGTAAATTCGAGCACAGTTGCAAGTTTCTAAGAAAAAATATTCTTATCCTTTTCCTGTACTCGAATTGGTATTGCTTTGTTTATAACATCGGTTATATCATAAACCGTTCGTATATCCTACATGTTTCTAAAACATTCCACAGAATCTAGCTTCAGTTATACAAGCTGCATACGTAACCGTGCAATCTTGTAATGCTTTAGTGTCACAATTTCTTGTATCGTTCAAACAACCTCGTGAATAATCACAGCCTACACTTTTTCCACCTACAACTGCAGCTGTAAAATTGGAAATACGCTCTTTTTTGAGTCGTAACAAATTCAGATTTTTTTTCTTCATACTAATGAGTTTTAATGTTAATGTTGACTCGAAAGTAGGGCAGTAAAAAAAGCAAAACAATAAGTGCAAGCTGCAATTCATAAATTGAAGGCGTGTAACACTTGCAGTTTATAAATTGGAGGTTATCAGCGTGTTGAATGTTAAATTTGTCTTAACGAATATTCAATAAAATACGAGTATTTACGCTTGAAAATAATAGGTTACAAACGATTAATCTAGCGATATTATACTCTGAATCGCATAATGATCCGAGTAATGTTCCGAGAAGGTTTTAAAGGAATTGACAATAAAAGATTGATCTGCTAAAATAAAGTCGATTCGCATTGGGAAATATGAAAAGTCTAAGGTGGAACCAAAACCTTTTCCAGCTTCTACAAAGGCATCTTTCATATTGCCTTTAATTTTTTTATACACATTGGAGAATTGTGTATTGTTAAAATCGCCCAAAATAATCTTTTTATACGTACATTTTTTACGATTGATCTCAAACAATTCTGCTTGCGATTGTTGCATTTTAAACGCAGTCGCCATCCGTTTCAACAAACGTTCTGAATTCTTCTGCGAAAATTCTTCTTTTTGTGGATTGATATGTAACGATTGTAAATGTAAATTGTACACACGAATGGTATCGTTATTTTGTACAATGTCTATATAAATCGCGTTGTTAGAAGTGTTTGGAAATTCAATAGAACCTTTATGAATGATGGGAAATTTAGAAAAAATGGCTTGTCCCACTGTTTTCTTTGTTCCTTTATGAACTACATGCTGATACGGATAAAAATCAAACGCATCTTTTTGATTTTTGTGAAACTCTTGAAACGCCACAATATCAGGAGACGTATTTTGAACCAAATCAATAATTTTCTTGTCAATATTTGCTTCTTCAATCCAATCATAAATATTGAACAAACGCACGTTATAACTCATTACTGACAAGGAATTTTGAGAAGGTTCTGTAGATTTGCTAGAAAACTTATACATGGAAGTCACATGCGAATATCCCAAAATCAGTACAATCAACGACAATAAAAAGTGTTTTCGGACACTCAAAATCCAAAACACCATAAAAATAAAATTGATGACAATAAACACAGGGACTAATAAGCTTAATACGGAAAGAATAGGAAAACTTTTCGGAACGGCGTATGGCAAAATATAGGAGAGCAATAACAGTGCGGCAAACACACTATTGACGAAGAAGACAACTCTACTTACAATCCGTATTCTTTTCTTCTTCTTTTCGCTCATGCATTAATTTTCTTTTCCTGCTTTAAATAAAAAATCTTTCTCAGCTTTGGTCAAACTATCGTAGCCAGATTTACTAATTTTATCCAAAATGGCATCAATCTTTCGCTGTTTCTCAGATGCCGTTTGTGCAGATTTGTTGGTAGTAGAACGTTTATTTTGCTTGTTTTTGTATACGGTTTTTAAAGGAGATTTCTTTTTGGGTGTAAAATACGCCACCAAACGCTCCCAGAAACGTTCAAAACCAATGCCAATATCTTTGCCTTTTTGAAGCTGCTTGATATAAAAATATCCAATAAAGGCACCACCTAAATGTGCAAAATTTCCGCCAATATTTGAGCCACCTTGAATAGATGCGATGTAGGATATGGTGAGCAAAAGTCCAATAATCCAGTACTTCACAGGAAGTATGCCGAATAGATTTACAATTAAATTTGGCGCGTATGTAGCACCTGCAATAGTAATAGCAACGACACCTCCAGAAGCACCTACTAAATAATTGGCAAACGGTTGATTTGCTAACGCAGGAAAAATATTATATGCAGCTAAAAACACGGCTGAACCCGCAAAAATTCCATACGCATATACGGTGATAAATTGTTTTTCGGTGAAATAATACATAAAAATTCTACCTACAAAATACAATCCGATACAGTTGAAAAGTAAATGGAAAAATCCTGCATGTATAAAACCATAGGTAACAAAAGTCCACGGTTTTACAATAAACTCTCCTAAGTCTGCAGGAATTGCAAAAAAATCTCCAAATATAGTGGAAGGATATTCATTAAATAAAAAGTAAATAGCGTTGAATACAACCATCACCAAAAAAATCGCAATATTGAGAGCAATCACTTTTTCTGGGGCTTTAAAGCCACGATACATCATTAATAAACGTGTTTTCGTATCCATTAGTTCCAACGATTTTTGTTAAACTGAGTTTTCTTAAAATACAACATTAATAAAAAGCCAAAAAGTGCGCCACCTAAATGAGCAAAGTGCGCAATTTGTCCCGCACCAAATATGCTGATTCCACCTGTAATCCCTCCGATAAAATCTAGCAGTAATAAGCCTGGAATAAAATATTTTGCTTTGATTGGAATTGGAAGGAAAATCAGCATCAAAGGTGTATTAGGATACATCATTCCAAAAGCAACCATAATACCATACAAAGCTCCTGAGGCGCCAACAGCTGGTGTGTAAAAAGAGATTCCGTTGTTATATACAGATTGCGGATCTATAATACGGTTACCATTAATAACGCCACTATTGAGTTGATTGTAGAAATTTTCATAAGATGATTGAAACAGTTCATTTATTTCTGCAATAGAAAGCCCACTATCTAACAATATACTTTGCGCAGTATATACTTCAAAATAATTTACCAACGTATACACCAAACCAGCACCAACGCCCGTAATCATGTAAAAACTGATGAATTTCATTTTTCCCCAACGCATTTCTAAGGCAGAACCAAACATCCACAATCCAATCATATTGAATAAAAGGTGTGTTACACTTCCCATGGAATGCATAAACATGCTTGAGACAGGTTGCCAAAATTTAAAATTAGGATTTTCAGGAAAGTACAAAGCTAACAAACTGTATAGATCAACGCCTCTTTCCTGTAATATCAATGTAGCAAACCAAAGAATGACATTGATAATGATTAAATGTTTGACGGTATCTGTAATGCGCATCATAATTTATATAAATTTTTTATCTAAATCATCGACGCTCAAGGTGATGAATATGGTTCTTTGAAAAGGCGAAACGCTTGGTTCTTTGCAAGCGAATAAGTTATTGACCAATGCTTCTTGCTCTTCGGTTTCTAGTTTTTTTCCAGATCGAATAGCCATGCTTTTTGCCAATGATTTGACTAAAACATCTGTTTGACTGAATCCTGTATCGGGAATTTCTCCTTGAAAATCGTTCAGCATTTGTTCAATGATGATTTGCAACTCACTTTCCGAAATGTTTGATGGAATTCCCGAAAGTTCAATCGTATCTTCCGTAATGTCACTAAACATGAATCCAATGTTTTCCAAACTTTCTTTGACTTCTCTTAACAGCGCAATTTCACTCGTAGAAAAGGTAAACTTTACAGGAAATAGCAATTGCTGACTTACTGCTTCGCTGACTGTAATATTTCGTAACAATTGCTCGTACAAAATACGTTGATGCGCTCTGTGTTGATCAATAATGACAATTCCTGATTTGATGGAACTTACCACATATTTTCGATGCAATTGATAGGTTAAAGTTTCTCGTGGTTCGTCATTGGCAAACAACGAACTTGTGACTGCTTCCGATTCAAATTCGATATTTTCGGTGGAAAACTGTCCTGAATTTGATTTTGATTCCAAACCGACATACAAACTTTCCCAACCTTCGGTCGATTCTTTTTTGAAATTCGAATAGCGCGGTTGTATTGCCGTAGTTCCAGACATTTTCTTTTCGTCTGCAAACGGATTGAAACTCCGATCTACTTGCACATTTGGAATTGCGGCTTGTTTGTTTTTATAATCGTACGGTGTGTCTAAATTGGCATCACGATCAAAATCGAGTACAGGCGCAATATTAAACTGTCCCAAACTGTGTTTTACCGTAGCGCGCAACATCGCGTATAGCGAATGTTCATCGTCAAATTTAATTTCTGTTTTTGTGGGATGAATGTTAATATCAATTGTTTCTGGATTGACTTCGAGATAGATAAAATAACTCGGCTGCATCTTTTCTTTCAGTAAACCTTCAAACGCTGCAGTAATGGCGTGATGCAAATATGGACTTTTAATGAATCGGTTATTCACAAAGAAAAATTGTTCGTTTCTGCTTTTCTTCGCAAATTCTGGTTTTCCCACAAATCCACTAATTTTTACAATGTCTGTATCTTCTTGAATCGGCACTAACTTTTCATTGGTTTTTCCGCCCAAAATATTCACAATACGCTGACGGTAATTGCTACTTGGAAGATTAAACAATTCATTTCCATTATGATACAAGATAAATTTAATATCGGCATGCGCCAAAGAGACACGTTGAAATTCATCAATAATATGGCGTAATTCTACGGTGTCAGACTTTAAAAAATTGCGTCGTGCTGGAATATTATAAAACAGATTTTTAACCGCTATGGAAGTTCCCGTGGGTGTCGAAATCACTTCTTGTCGTACAAGTTTGCTACCTTCAATTTTGATACGTGTGCCTAATTCTGCGTCTTCTTTCTTCGTTTGCAGTTCTACATGCGCAATTGCGGCAATAGAAGCTAAGGCTTCACCACGAAATCCTTTGGTATGTAAATTAAATAAATCTTCTGCGGCTTGAATTTTGGAAGTAGCATGGCGCTCAAAAGAAAGTCGCGCGTCGGTTTCGCTCATTCCAAAACCATTGTCGATAACGTGTATGAGTGTTTTTCCTGCTTCTTTAACAATAAGCTTGATTTCCGTCGCCTTTGCATCAATTGCATTTTCAAGTAACTCTTTTACCACGGATGCAGGTCGCTGCACAACTTCTCCAGCTGCAATTTGGTTTGCAACATGGTCGGGTAAAAGTCGTATGATGTCTGCCATGTATTATTTTCCTCTAGTAAATATTGATAGGTCAAAGTCAAGAAAATATAGTGCAATAAAAACGAGAATTAAAAATATGATAATCAAACGTTTGGAGACTTCGACATTTTTTCTGTTTCTGCTTGCTTTTCCAGCTTCTTCCCAAGATTTTCTATACTTAGCGAAATTATTTTCAGGTAGTTTACGTTCTTTATCTTTCTCGTAATACTGAGGTGTATAATTGAACGTCCTATTTTTTCGGGTTTTAAAGAAACTACGCAGCATAATGATCGCTTTTTTAGTTAATATCAAAGTTACCGAAAAACTGAACAAAAACCATTCCTAAAACTATAAAAATTGTTAAAGTAGTTGGAATAAGTTTTAAAAAAAGCTTCCGTTTTGGAAGCTGTCAAGAGTATTCTTTTTGATAAGAATTTGATATTGATGTAAAGTGTCAAATCGAGCGCAGTCGAGATTTATATGAAAATAACTGCTAATTCATGACTTCCCGACTGCGCTCGAAGTGACATTTTTATTGAAATATATTTACAATTTATCTATGAATCGTTTGCGTTCTGTCGGGTCCAACAGACACAATTTTGATCGGAATTTCGAGTTCTTTTTCCAAAAAGTCAATATAATCATTGAGTTCTTTAGGAAACTGAGACGGATCTGTCATTTTGGTCAAATCTTCTTTCCAACCTTTAAAATCGGTATATATTGGTTCAATGTTTTCGGGCTCAATATTGTACGGCAAATGCGAAATGGTTTCTCCTTTATATGTGTAAGCGGTACATACTTTTAAGGTTTTAAACCCAGAAAGTACATCGCCTTTCATCATCATGAGTTGTGTAACGCCGTTTACTTGAGCTGTATATTTTAAAGCCACTAAATCGAGCCATCCACAACGTCTTGGTCTTCCGGTTACAGCACCAAATTCATGACCAATTCGTGCCATGTCTGAACCAACTTCGTCAAATAATTCTGTTGGAAAAGGCCCAGAACCTACACGTGTTGTGTATGCTTTAAAGATTCCGAAAACGTCTTTTATTTTGTTTGGTGCAACGCCTAAACCTGTGCACGCGCCAGCGGCAGTTGTGGTAGATGAGGTGACAAACGGATACGTTCCAAAGTCAATATCTAATAACGAACCTTGCGCACCTTCGGCTAAAATAGTTTTTCCACTTTTTTGTGCTTGGTGTAAATATTCTTCGCTGTCAATAAATTGTAATGTTTTTAAAACTTTTATGGCTTCAAAAAATTCTTCTTCCAGTTCTTGCAAATCGTATTGAACATCTACATTGTAGAAATTGATCATCGCTTCGTGCTTGTTGGTCAAAGCGCGGTATTTTTCTTTCCAGTTACTCAATTCTAAATCGCCCACACGAATTCCATTTCTGCCCGTTTTGTCCATGTATGTTGGCCCAATTCCTTTAAGGGTAGAACCAATTTTTGCTTTTCCTTTCGATGCTTCTGAAGCAGCATCTAGCAAGCGATGTGTTGGTAAAATTAGGTGTGCTTTTCTAGAAATAATGAGTTTTTCACGAATGTTGATGTTGAATTGTGCCAAACCGTCCAATTCTTTCTTAAAAACCACAGGATCAATTACGACACCATTTCCGATGACGTTGGTAGCGGTTTCGTGAAAAATTCCAGAAGGAATGGTGCGCAATACATGTTTGATGCCATCAAACTCTAGCGTGTGTCCTGCGTTTGGGCCACCTTGAAAACGTGCAATAATATCGTAGTTTGCGGTGAGTACGTCAACAATTTTTCCTTTGCCTTCGTCTCCCCATTGAAGTCCGAGTAGTAAATCTACTGCCATTATCTTAAATTATATTAGTGTGTTGTTGTGTCTAGTTTTTTTCTTTCTTAGTTGCGTAGAAATACAGTGAGTGATTGTGAATGTCAATATCAAAAATTTCTTCAATGGTTTTTTTGATAATTTGAATTCTTGGATCACAGAATTCCATCACTTCGCCAGAATCTGTAAGGATTACGTGATCGTGTTGTTTGTCAAAATACGACTTTTCGTAATGTGCTTGGTTTTGTCCAAACTGATGTTTGCGCACCAAATTGCTGTCCAATAAAAGTTCTATCGTATTGTAAAGTGTTGCTCTACTTACACGGTAATTTTTATTTTTCATTTTGATGTAAAGAGACTCTATATCGAAGTGTTCTTCACTGTCGTAGATTTCTTGTAGAATCGCAAAGCGTTCAGGGGTTTTTCGATGTCCATTATCCTCTAAAAACTTCGTAAAAACGTTTTTGACAATTTCCTGATTATTTTCCTCCATGTTTTGTTGCATCTTGGCTGAAGATTAAAAGGCAAATTTACACTTATTTTTCAAATTTTGTGGCATATTCGTCTCGGGAATTTGAATGCAATCGTAAAGTATGACTAATTTTCAAGCTTCTTATCTGCTTTTGTTTGCTTTTTCTTTTTTAAAAATGTACTTTTAATAAGTATGTTTCTGATTATCAGAAATGTGTACTCTCCTAAATTACATGTAAAACGGTACTGTAGTTTGTGTCTTTTTTGATGTGAACGAAGTATTCTTTGCGGTATGATACGTACTAAAAATACAGCATGCCTTTTTATACTTCGTTGTCTAAAGATACTTGCCAATGTATATAACAAGCATTTTTCTAAAAGAAGACAATCCTATTGTCATGATTAATGCATAATCAAACGATTAACAAACCTAAAAAACAATCATCTCATGAAAAAAAAGGAATTCAATTCACGTCTACATCTAGGGAAAAACATCATTTCTAAATTACAAACCGAAAGTCTCCGAGGAGGAACTGATACTGTTGTGCAAGCCGCAACGTATGTCATTATCAATACGATTAAAATTACGATTGAGCATTTCACCAAACCAGATATATGTCCTGTAGAGACCAGAGAAGGTTGTCCTCCATCGCATGATTGTGGAACCAATCCGCCAAGTTGTGTACGTACTGCATGCGATTTTAATTGTTAAAATAATTGAAACATTTATTTAAAAAGTAACCAATATGAAAAAAAAGGAATTTAAAACGAAATTACGATTGGGTAAAAAAGTGATTTCTCATTTGGATATTTCCAAAATTCAAGGAGGAACGGATCCAATTCCAGTAGGTTCTGATCCGCAACCATTGAATACCAAAGGTGATGCATGTACACTTATTGCTACATGTAATTGCAGTATGCAATGTCCAACGACAACACGAATAAAAGAGAATTGCAATACAGATCAATGCAGCAATTAAAGAATGAATCGTAGAATATCATAAAAGCTGTCTGACAATCCGAATCATGTTGGGCAGTTTTTTTTATTTTAAAACGCTTGTTGTCATTTTCTCTGATGTACTTGTAGCTTTTATAGAAACCTCTTAACTTATAGAATGTTTTTGTATGGAATTATTTATTAACTTTCAGCTTAATCCATATAAAAACAATCCATTGTTATGCTTCCCGAACTCGAACTCACTGAAAATGAAGAATTAGGGTATTATACTACGTTTGACGAGCTATTCCCAAGTTTTACACCTTATTTGCAAAAAAATAGCAGTAATCGATCGATCGAAGTCAATTTTTTCGATACAGATGAAGAAACTGAACCTAGCAAAGCGCAGCTTGAAGCTCATGATTTCTTAGTAGCAAACACAGATCAAATGCTTGAGACTTTGATACAATACCTAAAACAACATGAAGAATATTTCATGGAGTTTTACGGTCCGTATGTAGAAACGAGCTATGAGCGTAAAGGTTACAATGGAAGGACATTTACATCAAACAATAAACATGGTTTTCCTGTCGTAGATGAGATGCGTGATATGATCAATTATTTTGAAATTGGAGCAATACATATATGCAACGCTGGAACAGATGGTGTCGCAGGGATTGGCTTTACAGGTGGCTGTACTTGGGACGAAGAACATGGTTTTGGCGCCGCATTTCACAATTCTAAATTGCTAGAGGTTGGCGATTGGAATGTTGGAAATTATGTAAGTTGGAGTCCTGAAGATGAAAAAGAAATAGCGAATGAGTTTGTAGATTTTCATAAATTAGAATCATTAACAGAACGAAGAAAACGACTTGCTATTTTAGGTGAAAAAATTGAAGTAGAAAATCTCGAAGACTTTGAAGATTTTTTTGATTGGTTAGTTGCACACAACATGATTTACGGCTACCGAAATACTCCCGTGGATATTGAAGCAAAGGAAAAAGTAGTACTACTTAACGAAATTAAAAAACTTGCATTTTATGGCAAAGAAATTGAAGCCATTCCCAGTTCAATACAACTCTTAAAGAACTTAACATCACTTTCCTTTTCATTTAATAAGATGGACACAATTCCAATAGAAATATGTAAGCTTACAGCACTTAAAAGCCTGACAATTTCGAGCAATCAACTTGAACGAATTCCAAAGCAGATATACATGCTAAAAAATCTAGAGTTTCTAAATTTAAGTAGAAACAAACTACAGTTTGTAACAGAAAAAATAGGGAAATTACCGAAACTAAAACAGTTAGACCTAAGTTCAAATCAACTCGATCAATTGCCTAAGTCTATTATAGAGTTGAAGCATCTTGAAAAGCTGTTTTTGCAATACAATTCATTTACGAGTTTCCCTGAAAGTGTTGTGAACATTCACAGTTTGAAAACATTGAATGTTGCAACGAATCAATTGACAACGATTCCTGAATCTATTGCGCAACTTCAACATCTTGAACAATTGGATGTGCGATTTAATACACTCACAATACTTCCCGATTTTGCACTTATCAATTTGCCAAACTTGAAATGGTTGCAAATAGTTGTAAATCCATTTGATATTGAGTATTTGGAAGGCTTAAAATTGCGAATTCCAGAAGGATTGAAAACAGATATTGACAGTGCAATTAGTAGTAGAAAAGATACACTTAGGCGGCAAAAAATAGAAGAAGGAAAAAGTAAAACGCAGCAAGAGTTGAAAAATACAAAAAAACAAACATCACAAAAAACGAATCTCTCTAACACCACAAAGAAAAGCACTAAAAAATGGTGGGAGTTTTGGCGCAAGTAATGCGTTCTAGTTCAATGTAGAAACTTGTAATTACTTACAATGCTTTAAAAAGTTAGATTTCATATAATGCATTGTTAATCAATGACATATCTTTGTTTTTGTAAAAATAGCAAACCGCGCAAAAAAAACCTAAGGAGGTTTTTTATAATACCAAATTGACTGTAAAAAGCAATTAGTACTTAATTTATTGGAACATTACGCACGCGTTACTTTTTCAATTCCGTTGATCTTTTTCAAATTTGTGATCAAGCGTTTTAAAATGGTATTGTTTTTTACAATCACCATGATTCTTCCTGTGAAAATTCCATCGTTCGTATCAAAACTAATGTTTCTGATGTTTACGTGCATGTTGTTGGAAATGATTTTTGTCACTTCATTCACCAATCCCATATTGTCAATTCCAGTAAATTCTAACATGGCGGTAAATTCTTCCTGAGAAGAATCAATCCATTTGGCAATCATAATTCGATAGGCGTAATTTGCCTGTAAACTTACCGCATTTGGACAATCTTTTTTATGTACTTTGATGCCTTCGTTTACCGTGATGAATCCAAAAACAGGATCGCCAGGAATTGGGTTGCAACAATTTGCCAATTTGTAACTGAGCTTTTCTTCTTCTTTTCCAAACACCAGCATATCATAGCGATTGGACACTTCTGGCTGGTTGATTTCTTCGCTTGGTGCAGAAGGACCACGTCGTATTTTATTCTTAAAGAACTTAAAAATACTGTTGCTGCGTTGTGCTGCAAATTCCTTTAACTTCTGATTGTCAATCGTTCCAATTCCGACACGGTAAAATAAGTCTAAACTCGTTTTTAGCTTAAAGTGACTTACCAATTCGTTGATTGCTTTTTCATCCAACGGAATTTTTAATTGTTTTAGTTTTCGACGCAATATTTCTTTTCCTTCTTCGGCAATCTCTTTCTTTTCTTCTCTTAATGAAGATTTGATTCGAGAGCGCGCTCTGGAAGTCGTCGCATAGTCTAGCCAATTGGCATTTGGTTTCGATTTGTCTGACGTAATAATTTCAACTTGATCGCCACTTTTCAATTCGTGACTGAGTGGAACTAATTTTCCGTTCACTTTCGCGCCACGCGTGTGATAGCCAACTTGTGTATGAATACTAAACGCAAAATCGAGCGGCGTTGCACCTTTTGGCAACGATTTTAAATCGCCCGTAGGCGTAAACACGAAAATTTCTTTCGCATATAAATTCAGCTTAAACTCTTCTACAAAATCGACTGCATTTGCCGTTTGGTTTTCAAGTGCTTCTTGGAGTTTGTTTAGCCAAGGTTCCAATCCTTGTTCTTTCTGTTCACCTTGTTTGTATTTAAAGTGTGCTGCATAACCTTTCTCTGCAATTTCATGCATACGATGCGAACGAATTTGCACTTCTACCCAACGTCCTTCAGGTCCCATAACGGTTATGTGTAGCGCTTCATATCCTGTTGATTTCGGAGAGGAAATCCAATCGCGCAAACGCACAGGATTTGGTCTAAAATGATCGGTTACAATCGAATATATTTTCCACGCAATGAACTTTTCATTCTCTAAATTTTCAGTATTGTAGATAATTCGGATGGCAAATTTATCATACACTTCATCAAAAGTTACGCCTTGTTTTACCATTTTTCTTCGGATAGAAAAGATAGACTTGAAACGACCTTTTATGGTGTAATCAAACTCTTCTTTGTCCAACGAATTTTTAATGATAGAAGAAAAGTTGTCAATGTATTCTTGTTGTTGCTCTTTGCTTTCCTCAATTTTGTTTTCAATATCCTTAAAAACCTCAGGTTCTGTATATTTTAACCCTAAATCTTCCAATTCAGTTTTAATGTTATACAACCCAATACGATGTGCCAACGGCGCATAAATATATAAGGTTTCCGAAGCAATTTTGACTTGTTTATGCGCAGGCATAGAATCCATTGTCTGCATATTGTGCAAACGATCCGCAATTTTGATGATAATTACACGGACATCATCATTGATTGTCAAGAGCATTTTACGGAAGTTTTCTGCTTGCAGCGAGACATCTTTGTCTTTTTTAAGATGCGAAATTTTTGTGAGTCCATCTACAATCTTGGCAACTGCTACACCAAATTCTTGTTCAATATCTTCGAGCGTATACTCAGTATCTTCAAAGACATCGTGCAATAGGGCAGAAGCAATAGAAGTGGCGTCCATACCAATTTCAGAAGCTACAATTTTAGCCACTGCAATTGGATGAAAAATATACGCTTCGCCACTTTTTCTTCGTTGATCTTTATGCGCATCTACGGCAACATCAAAGGCTTTGCGAATGATTTTTTTATCTTCCGAAGTAAGCTCTTGATAACTAATACGCAACAGTTCTTTGTACTGTTTTGCAATGGCTGCATTTTCTTTTTCAATCTCAATTTCCGTCATACATTTAAAATTACTATAAAGATATGTAAGAAACAAGTATGTACGATGAATTTCAAAAGATAAAGCTGTTTCTAAAAAACATATTGGATTCCCATACATTTAGTACGTGAAAATTGGGCGTTGATTTTCAGTATTTTATGTAAATTATTGATCTAACCAAAAACAGACTATCATGAAAAGCATTTTAAACATTAAAGAAGTACAAGTTTTAAGTAAAACTGAACAAAGCAACATCGTAGCTGGTGGCGGATTTGGACCGTGTTCGCAAACATCCGATTGTGGAACGCCAGATTGTTGGGTTTGTGTGCCATTCACTTTTGGTGGCAAGTGTTTGCTACTAAACAGCTGTCCTTCTTTTGACTAAATAGCATAAGTTTGATGTAAAATGAGTGTTGATTTTATATCAAATGACTGTGTTACTTAAAATTACGCTGTCGCTTGGCTTCAAAAAGGATGATAGCGGCAGCAACTGAAACATTCATAGAATCAATTTTTCCTTGCATGGGAATGATGATATTTTGGGTAGCATTTTGCAACCATTCATCACTCAAACCTGTGGCTTCTGTACCTACGACAATAGCGCTTGCTTTTTGAAAGTCTTGTATATGATAGTGTTCAGAAGCAGTCAACGCCGCACAATACATCGCAATGTTTTTATTTTGTAAAAATGCAATGATTTCAGAGGTGTTTCCTGTGGCAATTTGTGTCGTAAATACACAACCTACGCTAGAGCGTACAATATTCGGATTGTATAAATCGGTTTTCGGATTCGCGATTAATACAGCATCAACATTGGCAGCATCTGCGGTTCTTAGCAATGCGCCAATATTTCCAGGTTTTTCGGGTGCTTCTGCGACTAAAATTAACGGATTTTCATTATGAAATGCAATACTGTCAAGCGAATGCACTTTCGTTTTCATGATTGCCAATATACCTTCTGTACTACTGCGATAGGCAAGTTTTTGAAATACTTCCTTAGAAATTTCAATACATTCGGGCGTATTTGAGGTATTTTCTAAGATGGTTTTTATACGTTCGTAGGAACAAATCTCAGGATAAAACAACAAGGTGTCAATTGTGTAATTTCCTTCCAATGCTAGTGTTAATTCGCGAAAGCCTTCCAACACAAATTTCCCTTCTTTTCTGCGACTTCGCGATTTTTCTTGAAGCTGCAACATATATTTTACGAGCGAATTTTGTGTGCTAGAAATTTGTTTGTACATATTGCAAATATAGGAAAGAGATTTGTTGTGTAATCATAGAATCCTAGCTGATTCTCGTACTTTTTTTTGAATAGTTTCTTTTGAGGTTGCAATGTTGTACTTTTGTGTAAAGTTGAAAATGAATATGAAAATCAGAGTTTTAGTAGTAGTACTTTCGGTTAGTATCTTTAGTTGTACGTTAGATGGTGGATTGCCAGATATGCCAAATATGCCAAATCCAGTACCTGTTGAATCTGATGAAGATCCACCAGTTATCCCGCAATCGTATCAAATTTTATCTTTAGGCGATAGTTATACCATAGGACAAAGCGTCTGCGAAACTTGTCGTTTTCCTGTGCAACTAAAAGATAGTCTTGTGGCTACCTTTCCTGTAGTTGATAGTTTTAGTGTAGATGTCATTGCACAAACAGGTTGGACTACTACCAGTCTTTTGAATGCAATTGCTGATGAAAACCCAACGAACACTTATGATTTGGTTACACTATTAATTGGAGTAAACAATCAATTTCAAGGACGTCCTTTTTCGTTGTACGAAGATGAGTTTCCAGCATTGGTTACAAAAGCGATCAATTTTGCACAAGGTGATGCCAATAATGTCATTGTAGTGTCTATTCCAGATTATGCGTTTACTCCGTTTGGACAAGCATTTGGAAATCCAACGGTGACTTCACAAGAAATAGATCAGTACAATAATTTTGCGGAAAGTTATTGTGTCGCCAATGCAATCACCTTTGTGAATATTACAGATATTACACGTGAAGGTTTGGTCAACACTGCATTAGTAGCTGAAGATAATTTGCATCCTTCTGAAGTAGCGTATTCGTTATTTGTGGAACGATTGTTACCTTTTGCTACGACCAAATTACAATAAGAAATAGTTTTTAATAAATGATATACGTTGAAAGGTATTGTAAAAGAATTTATTACACAGATTCGTTTGAACCTACTTTGGAAGTGTTGAAAAAGCTACAAACCGCTCATTTGTTGCATGTTCCTTTTGAAAATTTAGATATTCATGCAAATGTTCCTATTGTGCTGTCTGTTGAGAAGATTTTTGATAAAATTGTCAATCGAAATAGAGGTGGATTTTGTTATGAGTTAAACGGATTATTTTACGAATTGCTCATTGCGTTAGGTTTTGATGCCAAGCGAATTTCAGCGCGTGTGTATGATCAAGAGCAAGGTTACGGACAAGAATTTGATCATTTTGCAATTCTAGTTACCATTGATCATCAATCGTATTTGACAGATGTTGGTTTTGGTGAATTTGCATTTGAACCTTTATTGTTTGAACTTGATACCATTCAAGAAGACCCAAGAGGAAGTTTTATTATTGAAAAACACGATGCGGATTATTTGCGCGTGAGCAAAATTGCAAATGGAACACGTTTGCCTGAATATATTTTTACTACACAGTCACGAGAACTTTCTGCATATACTGAAATGTGTACATATCATCAAACAAGTCCCGATTCGCATTTCACTCGAAAAAGATTAATTACACTTCCTAACAAAAACGGAAGAACTACCATTACGGGGAATACTTTAAAGATTACAAAGAATGATGAGATTGAATCCAGAGTGATTCAAAGTGAAGCTGAATTTCACAACTATCTAAAAGAACTATTTCAAGTCGATTTGTGAACGGACTTATAATTTTTACAACTACTCAATGAATTCTGTAATGATTCCAAAAGCAGTTCGACCTAAAAACAAACTAAAACCATTCATAATGAAAAAAATAATGTTAGTACTATTCGGATTGTTCTTGGTAGTTGCTTGTAACAATACCCAGAAAAAGGAAGAAACTCCAAAAGATACTTCGAAAGAAACCTCGAAAGAAACGACGAAAGTCATTCCAAAAATATATCCAGATAAACTACAAAAAGTATTTAATGCCCATGGCGGAATTGATAAGTGGAACGCAGCACAAACTTTGGTGTATGAAATGGTAAAGCCGCAAATGACGGAGAAACACATTACAGACTTACATTCTCGCAAAACGCGTTTGGAAGGAAAAAATTATACGATTGGGTATGATGGAAAAGATGTTTGGTTGGCGCAAAAAGACTCGACAGCATTTCGCGGAAACGCTCGTTTTTATCATAATTTATATTTTTATTTCTATGCGATGCCTTTTGTTTTGGGTGACGATGGAATTACGTATGATACCACCAAAAGTTTAGAGTATGAAAATATTTTGTATCCAGGATATGAAATTTCGTATGGAGAAAATGTTGGCGATTCTCCAGAAGATAATTACTTTATTTATTACAATCCTGAAACGTATCAAATGGAATGGTTAGGTTATACAGTTACGTATTTCAATGGAAAACCTAGCAATAAGATAAGCTACATTCGGTACGAAGATTGGCAAAAAGTGAATGGAGTTGTATTGCCAAAAGTAATTACATGGCACAAAACTGATGAAGAAGGAAAGTTACTCGACGCCAGAAATTCTGTAAGTTTTGACAATGTAAGTTTGACAACCAAAACAATGGAAAATACAATGTACGAGCGTCCAGAAGGCGCAGTTGTTGTTCCAAAAGGATAAAAAAATCATATAGAAAAAGAAAAGTATAGCAACAAAAAATCCTCTTCAATTGAAGAGGATTTTTTATATAAATATGTTTGCTTTATTGTCCTCCAAACACACGCCATCCACCTACACTATGCGCTTGAAAAGCGTCAAAGCCGTTAAACATAATGTTGTTTAAAGTTGTACGCAATTGAAAACGCCTTGGCGTAATGTCTGATAGAATCGTATGTTCAGGTGTTAAATTACGAAATGCAGTGGATACACTATGCATATCTAACATTCCACGACGAAGTTCTTTATGTACATGTTCACCAATGGTTGCTAAATTTGGCAAGCGGTCACGGACTTGAGAATATTCAGTAGCAATGCTGTTGGACAATTCAGAGAATGATGGCAATTGAAAATTTTCAATCGCAGCATTTTCATCATTCATTTGAATATTTTCGGTTTCCTGTGCCGCCAAATGTAATGTAGCAAACACCATGATTCCTAAAGTAAATTTTCGAATTGTTCCCATAACGGTCTATTTTTTAAACAATAACAATCTTTCCTATAAAGTTACTACTTTTTGCTGTATTTTTTAGAATAGCGTTTCCACAATTTTGTTTGGTGTGTTTCCAAACTTATGTCACGTCCGTTGATAAATGCATGCGTTAAAATATTGCCACGCATGTCTAACGCATCGCCTTCACTTACAAATAGCGTTGCATCCTTACCAACTTCTAAAGTTCCTAAACGATCGTCAATGCCTAAAATTTTTGCGGTGTTAGAAGTGATTAACTGCAATGCTTTTTCCTTGTCTAACCCATGAGCTGCAACGGTTCCTGCTAAAAATGGCAAGTTACGCGTGTTCATACGTTCCATTTGTCCACTATTTTCCAATCCTACCAAAACGCCTGCATCTGTTAAAATTTTAGCCTTTTTATAAGATATGTCATAGTCTTCATCGTCCATTTGTGGCACTGAATGTGTTCTGTGCAACAATACGGGAATGTTATTTTGACGTAAAGTTGTCGCAACTTTATGTGCATGGTAACCGCCAACAATGACAATTTTGACCTTGTTTTTCTTTCCAAATTCAATAGCGTCTAAAATTCCTTTTTCGGTATTTACATGGACAAATAATGTTTGTGTTCCTTTCGTTAATCCAGCCATCGCTTCGTATGGTATGTTTTTAGGACTTCTGGAACTTTTTAGGTAACTAGTTGCATCATCAAATACATTTTGAATTTTTTGTACTTGTGTTGCATAGTCTTTGTTTGGACGCAATCCTCTTGGTTCTCCTAACCACCAACGGCCGCGAGAATAATTATTGGGCCAATTCATATGAATTCCGTCATCGACTTTGATGGCAGCATCTTCCCAATTCCAAGCGTCTAATTGTACAATAGAAGAAGTTCCAGAAACGCTTCCGCCACGCGGTGTAATTTGCGCAACTAAAATTCCGTTTGGTCTACAACTTTCCACGACTTTCGATTCTGTATTGTAGGCAATCAAACTGCGAATGTGCGGATTGAAACTCCCCGTTTCATCTTGATCACGCGTAGCTCTTACTGCATCAACTTCTACCAAACCAAGGGTAGAATTTGGCGAAATAAATCCAGGATACAGATGTTTTCCTTTCGCATCAATCACTTTTCCTTCCGTTGAAGTTGAAGCAGCAGCACCAATATTTTTAATTTTTCCATTTTCAAAAACAAGCGTCGCATTTTCAATCACTTGTCCATTTCCAATATGTGCAGTAACACCGACAATGGATATGGCTTGCGATTGAGTTGACGCAGGCGTTTGTTGTGCATAACTGAACGTTCCAAACAAAACAGTTACGCATAATACGTATGTATACATATATTTTTTCATATCAGTTCTAATTTAAAATTCAACAGTATCACAGTGAAGATGTACTTTTTCTTTCTTTTTTGGAGGTTGTGTTTTCATGCCTTTATTTTTTTCTAAAAGCATCATATTCATCAGTTCAGTACGTTCCTTTTGAATGTTTCTACGCAATAACGCATCACGATCTAAGTCAAAATATACAGCACCTTCAATCATGGTGGTTTGTGCTTTCGCGTAAATTGACATTGGGTGATCTGTCCACAAGACCAAATCAGCTTGTTTTCCAGTTTTTACACTTCCCACTTTGTCATCAATATGTAATAATTTTGCCGGATTTAGTGTGACAAACTTCCAAGCATCTTCTTCAGAAACACCACCGTATTTTACCGCTTTTGCTGCTTCTTGATTCAATCTGCGAGACATTTCACCATCATCCGAATTGTAAGCTACTACAACACCTTCATTATGCATAATAGCACCGTTATACGGAATTGCGTCGTTTACTTCGTATTTGTATGCCCACCAATCTGAGAAGGTAGAACCACCAACGCCGTGTTCTTTCATTTTGTCAGCAACTTTGTAACCTTCTAAAATATGTGTAAATGTATTGATGTTGAAACCGAATTTATCAGCGACTTTCATCAACATATTGATTTCACTTTGTACGTATGAGTGACAAGACACAAAACGTTTTTTGTTTAGAATTTCAACAATCGTTTCCATTTCAATATCGTAACGATAGTTTCCAGTTTTCTTTTTGGCTTCATATTCTCTGGCACGTTGAAAATAATCAGTAAACACTTGTTCCACACCCATACGCGTTTGTGGAAAACGTGTCGTTTGTGTATCTCCCCAATTACTCTGTTTTACATTTTCACCCAATGCAAATTTGATAAATCCGTCTGCATCTTTGAAGAGCATTTCATCTGCGGAGCGTCCCCAACGTAAACTTAAAATCGCAGAGCGACCGCCAATTGGATTCGCCGAACCGTGTAACAATTGAATCGTAGTTACACCACCAGCTAAGTTTCTATAAATATCTATATCTTCAGGATTTACGACATCTTCCATGTTAACTTCGGCAGTAGAATTGTGGCCTGCTTCGTTGATGGTAAATCCAGCTATGTGAGAGTGTTCGTCAATAATACCGGCAGTTAAGTGTTTTCCTGTAGCATCAATTACTCTAGCACCGCGCGCATTGAGATTTTTTCCAATGCGTGAAATTTTCCCATCTTTTACTAAAACGTCTGTATTTTCAAGAATTCCATCGGCTTCATTGGTCCAAACCGTAGCATTTTTAAATAAAACAGTTTCTTGCGTTGGTAAACTAGCAGAACCATACGCGCCATTTGGATAGGAGATAGGCAGCATTTTTGGTGCTTCCATCTTGGAATCTTTTTTTCCGTCTTTTTTGTCGGCTGCTTTTTTAGCTTCTTGTTGTGTAGCGTTGAATGTAGATTCGTATCCATTGGCTAGTAACGCTTTTCCTGAGAAAAAAGTTGTATTTCTCACGGGCGACGTTAAACGAATGAATTCTGTTTTGGTTGTATCTGCGGTTGTGAATTGTAATTGTAACCAATCATTTTTAAAAGAAATTTTTGAACCTAACTTCATCGAATCTTTCATGACGGTTGCTTTTAATTTTTCTGGCGAACCTGCAATGTTGACATCATAGGCATTTCCTGCCACATTGAAGGTATATTTTCCGCGGATATCTCTATGCGATTTGTCTTTGAATACATTTTGATTTCCTTGCACCCAATTTTCATAGATCACCGTTTTTTGATCAAAAATATCACCTGAAGTAATTAAAAAATTCGCTTGGCGTCCATTTTGTAGCGTTCCTACTTTGTCTTCTTGTTGTAGAATTTTCGCAGGAATCGTGGTCAATGCTTCCAAAGCTTTGGTTTTGTCCAAACCATATTTGATAGCTTTGTGCAAATTTGCTTTAAATTCTGCACCAGACTTGGTGTCGTGCATCGTAAAGCTAAACATAATTCCTTGATCTGCCAATGCTTTCGGATTGGACGGCGCTTGGTTCCAATGTTTCATCGCTTCCAATTCTACTACACTCGCTGCATACGGATCGGATACATCATACGCTTTTGGAAAGTTGATCGGAATGATAAATGAGGCATTCGTCGCTTTCATTGCATTGATGTTTTCATACTCAGTTCCGTCGCCAACTAATACATATTGAATTCCGAATTCGTCTCCGATAGCGTCCGTTTTGATGCTATTGTGTTTGTTCCCAGAATGAAATATTTGGATTAAGTTTTTATTTTTCAACAAGGCTTCCAATGCTAAATCGGTACGTTTTGCATTGCCTTTTGCATACCAATCGGCATCGTGATACATTTGACGAATCAACGCCATAGCTCCCATTAGCGAAGTTGGATAGCTTTGTTTAGAAGCATTACTTTTTTGATATGATAAATATTGTGCAGAACGATTGTCTATAATTCGTGTACTATTATCGCCTTTTGAATTTAGTGCGACCAAGATTCCGTTTCCGCGAACAATTCCGTCTTGTAAATGTGTATTTACAGTTCCGAAACCTGCTTTTAGTAAACTTGTTGCTTTCTTATTGTCGTACGTAAATTTATCTATAGGATTTGTCTCAGGACGAATATGATCGTTCCAATAATATCCTGTTCTTCCTGCATCATATTGTGGTGCATTTCTCCAGTTTCCTGATCTTTTCGGTTTTTTCAATCCAAAATCAGAAAACGGATCAATAAAGGAAGGATAGATACTTTTTCCAGCAATATCTACGACAGTAGCATTTTTAGGAATAGAAATATTGGCTCCTGTTTGAACAACTTTTCCATCTTGAATGATAAGTGTTCCATTGTCAATTACCTGTGTGGGCGTGACATAAATTTTGGCGTTGGTAAATGCTGTTATGGTGTGACTTTCTGTTTTTACGCCATCATTTTTAGGGAAATAATCCTGCGCAAAGGCAGTAAGGCTACAGAAAAGGAGTAACAGCAGCAAATACGATTTTTTCATTGCTTTACTTTAAATTTTAGGTTGATTAGTTAAAAACTTAAAGATAAGGTATGAATGTGCTTTGTACACTGTATTAAGACTTTTTTAACGTTTGTCGTTGCGTTGTCATAAATCTCAGACTTACGACAGTGCTCGACTTACGACAGCACACATGACTGTTAAAATCACAGTTTTTAAAACTAATGTCAAGCAAGTCAAAAACTTACTTGACACTAAAATGATACTACCAATCGTTACAGAATGGACCACAGATTGTAGGGCACCATTCGCAGACTGAAGTTCCCATTGTTGATTGTGGACAATACGGACAATTTGTTCTTCGCTCCGATTTCTCTACTCCACCAACAGTTGAGTGCTGAAGTTTTGAAATGGAATTTTTGTTAAGAGATAAATTTTTTAAATTCTTTTTTTTCATAAATAAAAATTTTAAGTAATTGATTTTTAAATGTATAAAATAAAGAGAGCAGCCAACTAAAGTACTAGTCGTTATTTATAAAAGACGATAGATTTAAGAAATATGTCATTGTTATAAGCCTGAGACTTATGCCAGAACTCCTTATACCAATTCTACTGTAAGATGCAACAGATAAGCTCGTTCATTCAGCATTCTATTTCCTTGCGACTATTTTCCGTAGCTACGGCTATGCAAAACATTCGCAGCGTGCTATACTGTCAAAGCAACTTCGCTTATTAAGTCGCATTTTATAGTAAAATTGGTATTATTGCTGAATTGGAATTGCACTATTTTGAATCCACTTTTGAACGAGTTCTTCGTTGGTTGTGATTTCAGCAAATACATACATATCACTTTGAAAACATGGTGAAGTTGCCGCTTTTTCAATGACTACGATGTTATCACAATAGCTAGAATGTAGAAAGTAGAGTTCTCTGTTTTTAATGAGAACATACCCAACATGATTGCTCAATCCAACAAAATACAATCCGTCACGATAGACTTGATTGATTTTTGTTTTGAGATCATTTTGAGAGATGTTTCTGTATATTTTTAAGTTGTTTTTGGCTTGAAGTGTCATGGCTTCGTTCAAACCTGCTTGTTGTGCCATTTTGTACCGATTGAGTTTAAATCCTAAATGTTTGAGCGTTGTAGAAACAAAATAGCCACACGCAATTTCGCCAGAGTTTGGAATATTTGTATGTCCATTAAAATCCCACGGCGTTCCGTACCAATGTGGAATCAGTTCGTTTAGTAATTTATCATATAAATATGCAGCCGCAGAATCGATCGTTTTTTGTTTGCCATGACGTAATTTTTTTGAAAAATAAGAACGATCTCTCGTAATGGATTGTTTGATGGCTTCGTAGTTTCCTTTTGGAGTAAAGTTGAGGTTTAACTTAGTAGAATCAATCGTTTTTGGATCAATAGCAATTGTCTTTTTGATTTCGGAAGTTGTTGTAGAAGCAACCGTTTTTGTTTCTTTTTGAGACGAATCTGCGCAAGCGAAATAAAAAATACAGAGCAACAAAGGAAAGGCTTTATTCATGCTATTGTAACGAGAAAAACGGTGTTTTCGTACGTTAGGGAACAATAGTGTGTTTTTTGTCATAATTCACTAACAACGAAACCACATAGCTGTAGCTTAAAATTCCTTTCGACTGATTGTTGGCTTTTAGAAACTGATCAAACGTGAATTTGAACATTGGTTTTAGCGGGTTTTTGTGTGAATTCCAAAAGGCACGAACCTCGTCATAATTCTTCTGAATACCAGGATTTATAGTGGCTTTTAAGCGTTCGTACTCGTCTTTGTCTCGGTTATATACTTCTCTTAAACAATGCCAAGTCATAAAATTGTAGGCACCATATTTAAAGTAAATATCATCGTTATGCAACGCAGCCATACAGCCAATAAAATTGGCTTCGTTTTCGGCAGAATACCCAATTTGATGTGCTTTTTCATGACTTGCCGTTACTGCAAATTTGTATACCGGAATTTTATAGTTGACTTGTGCTTCGTTGGTAAACGGATTGATATACCCACTAAAGCCCATAATTGTTAAAAATCCACTGTAAATAGACGTTTTTAAGCTTTCATTTGTAAATTGAAATCGCGGTTGCTTCACACTGAAATTTTCATAACCGTTCATGGTTTTTTCAAAAATTTCACTTGTTGCGTATGGAACTTCCACTTTTACGGTATCGTTTTGTGTAATTTTAAATTGTGTGGCGTTGGCTTTCGCGATCACTCTTTCGGTGAAATCTACTAATTGTTCCGTTGAATATTTTCGATCCAATTCAAGCGATTTGTATAAAGGCAAACGGTAATAATTCATACCCCACAACAAATGAAATGCAAAGTATGCCACTGTGATTGTGATGTAAATGTCAATCAAAATTCGTTTGTATTCTGTGCGAACCAAACGGTAATTTTTATAAATATAGCGAATGATTAAAATTCCTGCGATTGTATAAAAAACATCACCGATGGAGAATGGAATCCATCCAAAAACAATGCGAAAAAGTTTTGAAATATACGGATACAATCCATTGCTGTAATACGTTTCTACAAACTCGGGATAATAGCTGAGAAATTTGATAAGAAAGAATTGTATAGGAAAAGAAAGGGCAATTAAAATTTTTGTTCTCTTGGTCATAAGCAATACATTTGAACACATTCGGGAAAATGAGACGTAGCTAATGTAAAAAAACTAAATCACTATTTCGATGTTGACGTGATATTTTTGTCATATTGACAACAATTTTGCAAGGTATTTCGCAAAAAACGATCAATTTTACGAGTAAACATTTACCTTTGTAAACAATTTTTCAATCCATAAAAAAATCAAAATGAGTCAAGAAATAAGAACTTTAGAGCCAAATGCACTTTGGAACAAATTTGCCGATTTAAACGCAGTTCCACGACCTTCTAAAAAAGAAGAACGTGTGATTGCTTTTATGAAGAAATTTGGAGAAGATTTAGGCTTCGAAACTTTTGTAGATGAAGTTGGAAATGTCATCATTAAAAAACCAGCTACGGCAGGAATGGAAGACCGAAAACCTATTGTAATGCAGTCGCATTTGGACATGGTTCACCAAAAGAATTCCGATACTGAGTTTGACTTTGATACGCAAGGAATTGAAATGTTTGTAGAGGGCGATTGGGTAAAAGCAAAAGGAACTACCTTAGGCGCTGATAATGGACTTGGTGTAGCCACCATTATGGCAGTGTTGGAAAGTAATGATATTGCGCATCCTGCGATAGAAGCGCTATTTACGATTGATGAGGAAACAGGTATGACAGGCGCGATGGGACTGAAAGGCGGATTGCTAGAAGGAGAAATTCTACTAAATCTTGATACAGAAGAAGATGATGAAATCGGAATTGGTTGTGCAGGTGGAATTGATGTGACCGCAACACGTTCGTATGTGGTAGAAGAAACTCCCGAAAATGTAGTTGGATACACGATAAAAGTAAGCGGATTGCAAGGTGGACATAGTGGAATGGACATTCATAAAGGGTTTGGAAACGCCAATGTATTGATGAATCGCTTGTTGTTTGACGGATTTGAAAACTTCGGATTGCGCATTGTGGAAATTGATGGTGGAAGTCTTCGAAACGCCATTCCAAGAGAAAGTACGGCTACGGTTGTGATTGATAAAGTACAACAAGAAGCATTTGAATTTGAGATGCAAACACTCATCAATACGATTAAAAAAGAATTTGTAAGTATTGAAGAAGAGTTAGAAATAGCATTTACAATCACAGAAACACCTAATGGTGTGATGGAGTTGGGCGTGCAAGAAGGCATTACGCGTTCATTATATGCAGCGCATAATGGCGTGTATCGCATGAGTCCAGATATTGAAGATTTGGTAGAAACCTCTAACAATATTGCCCGTGTCATTGCAAAAGATGGTGAAATTAAGATTGGTTGTTTGACACGTTCTTCTGTAGAAAGCGGGAAAATGGATTTGGCAACAAAACTTAGAGCTAGTTTTGAGCTTTCAGGTTGCGAAGTGGAGTTTTCTGGTTCATATCCAGGTTGGGAACCTAATATGAATGCTTCTATTTTACCAGTAATGGTCAATTTATACAAAGAATTAAACAATGGTGCAGAACCACATGTAGCAGCTTGTCATGCAGGTTTGGAATGTGGAATTTTAGGAACGAATTATCCAGATATGGAAATGATTAGTTTTGGTCCAAACATTCGTGGCGCACATTCGCCAGACGAGCGTGCAGGTATTTCTTCTGCACAAAAATATTGGAAATACGTATTGGAAATTTTAAAAAATATTCCAAAAAAATAAGGAGCTAATACATTAATTTTATAAAATAGAGCGTAGTTAGGATTCGAAATAAGATCTTAATTGCGCTCTATTTATTTTTTATTCTATGAGTTGTACATAGAAAACAGGTCATAAGGTATACATATTACCATTCTGCAGTGTTCACGGAGCAACATCGCAACCATCTTCTTTAAAGGTATCAAAACAGCCATCTTCACATTCAGTTTTCTTACTCACACAATATGGATGATCTGTAGTGTCATTTGTTCCTCCAATAAGGTACTGTTGTGCTACAGATGAAATTTTCTGTTTTCTAAGTTGCAATGCGATTTTCTTTTTTTTCATGATATATAATTTTGTGATTTATTTTCTTCTTAAAGGTAAAAAAAGTTTATCTATGACTGTTACGGTAATCCCATCAACCAATGTAGTTTTAAACAAAAAAACTCCCGAAAAGGAGCTTTTTTTTAAATTCATTATTAGCAATAATATTTTTCTAATTTCAATTCCAGCCATCAGTTGTACATGGAATTACACGAGAACTATCTTCAATCGGACGTGGATCTTGTGGAACTGGATTGCAAGGATCTTGACTGATACAACCTTTTTGCATAGTCATCATACTGTGTGTTGTTGGTGCGCCACCATTGACAAATCTTGCTTCTAAACTAGAAATTGTTTGCTTTTTTAAACCTAAAGTTTTCATTTGTTTTTTCATGATATATATTTTTTGTTTCGTTGCAAATATCCTTCAGTGAGTAGTTTTTCAAAACAGGAAAACCAATGAAATGGCGACCGTGTTTTTCCCCGTAAAAAATCCCCAATGGTATGGGGATTTTAACTTATACCAAGTTTACATTTAAACTGGTGTTTTGGATACGAAGTTGCTTTGGCTGTATAGGATGCTGTGAATGGTTTGCATAGCCTTAGCTACGGAAAGTATTCGCAAAGAACTAAACTGCCAAGTGAGCGAGTTTATAAACATCATTTTATGTGTAAATTGGTATTACTTGCAATTTTAAAAAGTAAAAAGGTTAGCATTTGTAGGTGATTGTTAATGCGCTACAATTCAATTTTACAGATAATTTAATATCACATTCTTTTGTTGCACATTGAATTACCACAAAACTAATTGGCAACGGATTTGGCAGTGTCGTATATGCACCAGCTCCTCCTTGAATTTGTTTTTTTGAAAGTGATGAAATTTTTTGCTTTCGTAATTGTAAAGAAATTTTTTGTTTTTTCATGAGTATTATATTTAAGATTAGTATTGCTGCAAATGTAAACTAAGTCTTACTTTATTAAAACAGGAAAACGAATAAGAATGTTTGAGTGTTTTCCCTTATGAAAAAACTACTTTTCACTGTAAAGAACTTTTGATTCACAAAAAAAAGCCCTTCTGCGAAGAAGAGCTTTTGTGAGTTTATAATTGTGGTAAATTATTTTGTGGTGTCAATTTCTACAAGTTCAATTTCAAAAATTAAGTTTGAGTTCGGTGGAATTGGTCCGTATTGACGAGAACCATATCCTAAATAAGAAGGTACAAATACTTTTGCTTTTTCGCCCAATTTCATGCGTAAGAATGCTTCTTTAAAAGCAGGAACCAATGTTGCGCTTTTATTGTAGATGGATGAGAAAGGTTGGTAAGCTCCTTGACTTGCCGATGCTTCATTGTAAAGTCCATTTTCTTGTGCAACTTCCTTATACGTAGTGTAAAAAACTTTTCCATCTTCAAAAGCACCTGTACAGTTTACCTTTACATAGTTTGAAACGGTTGGTTTTTCACCAGTAGTATTTTTTTGAGTGGTAACCATTACCATTCCCGTAGGAGATTCAAATACTTCTCCTAAATTTTTATTGTCTGCTACAAATTTTGCAATAACGTCTTTTATTTTTTCTTTTTCTTTTGCGTTAAATTCAGCAGTGATACCTTCTTTAAATTCTTCATATTTATTTAAAAGCGTCGGTTCGTCTTCTGTAAATACTTTAACTGCATCAAAGGCTTTCGCTTCTTTTCCAACACGAATGATAGTTACTTCGTTCATAATCACATCTTCTAAGGGTTTTTTAGAACCTGGATTAACCGCTACATTTGAAATACTGTCTTGTATTGCAATTCCTTCCACTAATTGTCCAAAAACAGAGTGACAGCTTACACGTGGACGTTCACAAGGCTTTGGTTTTCCTGCAAAGTCTAATGGATCTAAACTTGGATATGGAACTTCTGTAATGAAAAATTGACTTCCGTTGGTAGCTACACCACCAGAATTTGCCATAGATAATACACCTGGTTTGTCGTGTTTTAAATCTTTGTCAAATTCGCTTGCAAAACGGTATCCTGGATTTCCGCTTCCTGTTCCTGTTGGATCGCCACCTTGAATCATAAATTTATCCATAACTCTGTGGAAAGAAACTCCGTTATAGTATGGTTTTCCTTGTTGATCTGCCGGAAGTTTTGGATGTGTTCCTTCTGCCAATGCAATAAAATTAGCTACGGTTACAGGCACTTTTTTGTAGAACAAGCGAGCGACCATAGTTCCTTTATTCGTTTTAATTTCGGCAAAAATACCATTCTTATCATCTTGTGCGTCGCCATTAGCAGCAACTTGATCAGTGCTGGTTGAATTTTTATCATTTTTACAGGAAGTAAATCCTAAAGTGATAATCGCAAGACATAGTGTGATTGTTGTTGTAAATACTCTCATTTTAATTTTCTGTTTCTAGGTTTTTGTTGTCTTTTTTTATATCAAGTAAAGTTATAGTAGATTTGATTGGAACATTGGTTCCAATGCGTTTGTTATCTCCGTGATATCCATACGCCACATGCGATGGAAATAGAAATGTTGCTGTTTCTCCTTTTTTCATCAATTGTAAACCAAAACGCAAACCAGGGAAGATTTGTTGTTTGTCTACTACATATTGTTGTATGCCAATTTCTTCTTTTTTGTAGATAGATTCGCCTGTTGTCATTCTGAAGATATTATACGCATACGTTAACGTGTCTCCTTTTTTTGGAAAATACGATTCTTGCTCACTTTTTGTATTGTAAAAATACCAGAAGCCATTTTTAGAAGCGATATAGGTATTAGTGCTGTCTTGTTTGATATACTTTTGAATATTGGCTTCTTCTTTGGCAATGAGCGCTTTGTTTCTAGCAACCGATTCTTTTAAAAAAGAACCAGTACTTTTGCTCACAGGTTCTCTTGCCTGTGGTTCTGAACAAGAAACGATAAGCATGCCAAGAAGACAGAAAAGCGCAATTTTTTTCAACATATTTTTAATTTAATTCGTCTTTGTACGCAGCTAAGATTTTGGTGAATCTTTCAGCCGTAGCTTCTAATGATTCATCACTTCGCCCACCAGCTGCATTGGTGTGTCCGCCACCATTAAAGTGCGCACGTGCAAATTCATTTACTGAAAAATCACCTTTAGATCGCAATGACATTTTTACATACGGTTCTTGGAGATTTTCAATAAAAATTGCAGCAAATTTAATGCCTTTTAGTGATAATCCATAATTTACAAAACCTTCTGTGTCACCTTTTTTAAAGTCGTAACGCATCAATTCGTCTTTACTGATAGTAATATAGACGGTATTATAAGCTTCTAATACGACTAAATTTTTTAAGGCGCAACCTAATAATTGCAGGCGACTTAAACTGTTAGTATCATAAATTGCATTGTGAATGGCAGCATTTTCCGCCCCTTTATCTATCAAATTGGCAATAATTCTGTGCGTGGTACTTGTGGTTGCTTTAAAGCGGAATGAGCCTGTGTCCGTCATAATGCCTACGTACATACACGTTGCCATTTCTGTATTGATCAATGCTTCATCACCCAAAAAAGTAATAAAATTGTACACCATTTCACAGGTAGAACTCATTTTCGTATCCGAATACATATATTTCGCATAGTTAGATGGTTGCTGATGATGGTCAATCATTACAAAAGTTGCTTTTGTGGCTGCAACTACCGATTCCATTTCTCCAATTCGACTCAAATCATTAAAATCTAACGTAAAGATAACATTGGCATCATGTAATACTTTTTTAGCTTGCGTATTTTCATAATCGAACTTTATAATTTCGTTTTCACCAGGCATCCATTTTAAAAAATTAGGATAATCGTTAGGCGCAATAATTGTGGCGTTGTGTTGCCTTTTTTTCAAGTAATGCCAAAGCGCCAGCGTGGAACCAATAGCATCTCCATCAGGATTTTTATGTGGAATAATGACAATATTTTTAGGTGTGGCTAGTAGTGTTTTTACACCTTGTATTTCAGCTTCATTCATGCGTTTCAATTCTGTAATTCGATCATAAATACTATAAAAACGATGAAGATTGTAAGGCTTCTCATTTCATAGCTGGCTAATATACTAAAATAGGCTTGCAAATAAATTGTATTTGTGTACTTTTGCACCGAAAATCAAAGATGATTTTACAAAATTAGAATTTATAACTACTTATACTTATTATAATGGCTGGGAAAAGAACTTTTACCATGATTAAGCCTGATGCTGTAGAAAATGGACACATCGGCGCTATTTTAGAAAAAATTACTGCTTCAGGATTTAACATCGTTGCAATGAAGTTAACACAGTTGAGCAAGCGCGATGCTGAGGAATTTTATGCTGTTCACAACGAAAGACCTTTCTTTGGAGAGTTGGTAGAATTTATGACAAGAGGACCAATTGTTGCGGCAATTTTAGAGAAAGAAAACGCAGTAAGCGATTTTAGAACCTTAATTGGAGCTACAAATCCTGCGGAAGCTGCAGAAGGAACGATTAGAAATTTATATGCAACTTCTATTGGAGAAAATGCAGTTCACGGTTCTGATAGCGACGAAAATGCTGCTATTGAAGGCGCTTTCCACTTTGCTGGAAGAGAAACTTTTTAGTTAGAAGCGCTTTGCTTTTAGAGTGTTAGATTTTTAGATCGCTTCGCTCTTAGACTTTTTTATAAAATATATTTTGATAGCGTGAGTCTGAGACTCGCGCTATTTTTATATGATCACATTTTGTCATTCCTGCGAAGGCAGGAATCCATTTTTCTACTGTAACGCTAAATTTATTTTTGAAAAACCTATTGCGTTTCTACATTGTTGTGTAGTTTAAACACCTTAAAGGGTAAGCTCTACTGTTCCAGAAACTAAATTGATATGACAACAATCAGTGCTAACAGTATAGGTACTACTAATGACCTCTTGATTATTTATGAATCCTTTAAATTGAACTTGTCGTTCTTGATTTGCTTCAAGACTTCCGTCATCTAAGAGAGGATACTGCCCAAGTTGTTGTGCAATTTCAAATCCAGATGCAGAGAGTAATATAGTCATGTCTTCATTAGTCTCGATATTTATCACTTCATAAGAATCTAAAGCTACAGGATTTTGATTTTGGTCTTTTATGGATATAACAATCGTTATAAATTCCGTTGTACATGGTACATTTTCGCAATCAGAGTTTGAATCATCGTCGTTATTACAAGAAATTAGAAGAGTAGCTATGAAAAGAGATGTTATTATTAAAAATGGTCTCATTGATTTAATCATTATTGTAAGTTTTTTATTCTTAAGATGTAAAAAAAGTAGAATGGTTGCGTCAAATTTTTTAATTAGATACGGTTTGTTTTTAGAGTGTTAGATTTTTAGATCGCTCTTAGACTTTTTAAAATATATTTTGCTAGCGTGAGCCTCAGACTCGCGCTATCTTTTTTATTGGATGTCTAAAAATCTAAAAGCGAAGCGGTCTAAGAAATTTCCGCTTAAGCGGAAACAAGTCTAAAAAATCTATCTAAGTACCAAATTTTTAATCAATTCCTTGCCAAGACTTTCATTCAGCATTCGGATGATTTTCTCTTTACCATAACTCAATTCTTCACGCAAAACCGCAGAAGATAAAGAAACATACAATGTGTCATTTTTTAGTATGACATTGGTTGTATACGTATTTACGCCATTCCCCATTAATTGTAACCAAGCATCACGCGCGTCAATTTTGTCCAAACCATCTTCAAGTCGATGTTCGGAAACGAAATCTTTCAATACTTCGCTAATGGTTCTATGTTCGGTGTGTCTTTTTTTCAAAATGAATTATAATTTAAAAATCTCGTACGATTGATGGATTTCTTTTACAATGCTTTCAGTGCGTTCTACATGTGTGTCACTGATGAAAATTTGCCCAAAATCATCGTCATTTACTAATGACATAATTTGTGCCACACGTTGTTCATCCAATTTGTCAAAAATATCATCTAACAATAGAATGGGCGTAACATTGGCTAAGTTTTTAATAAAATCAAATTGCGCTAGTTTCAACGCAATTAAAAACGACTTTTGCTGTCCTTGACTTCCAAATTTTTTGATTGGATACGTTTCGATAGAAAATAACAAATCATCTTTGTGAATTCCTACACTCGTATATTGCAATACTTTGTCTTTTTGGATGCTTTCTTCTAACAAAGATCGAAAATCTTTTTCATGTAATTGACTTTTATAGCTGATATTTACAATTTCTTTTTCGTTTGCAATTGCTTTATAGCGTGTCATGAAAATGGGCAAAAAGGCTTCTAAAAACTTTCTGCGTTCTGCGTATATCTGCGAACCTAACTCATGCAGTTGATCGTTGTAAATGCTGAGTGTATCGCCATCAAACGTGCTATTTAAGGCAAAATACTTTAACAACGAATTTCGTTGCGAGAGTACTTTATTGTAATTAATTAAATTTTGTAAATACTGCTTATTGGATTGAGAAATGACGCTGTCCATAAACTTTCTGCGCGTGTCGCTTCCTTCAATAATCAAATCGCGATCGGCAGGCGAAATAATCACCAATGGCAAAAAACCAATATGCTCTGAAAGTTTATCATACGGTTTTCCATTGCGTTTCACCATCTTTTTTTGTCCTCTTTTCAGCGAACAGATAATATTTTCGTTTCGATCAACTTTTTCATACGTGCCATCAATCACAAAAAAATCTTCGCCGTGTTTGATATTTTGGGAAGCCACCGGATTAAAATAACTTTTCCCAAACGATAAATGATAAATAGCGTCTAAGACATTGGTTTTCCCAACGCCGTTATTCCCGACAAGACAATTTATTTTTGGGTTAAAATCAAAAGAATTTGTTTCAAAATTCTTGTAATTGATCAGTGATAATTTCTTTAGAAACATGAAAATAGAAGCATCATTACAATAAAAATGCAAATTATTGAAAAATATCAAATAAATAAGCTTTTAATTCTACTTAAAAATTTTATTTTTGCGCACATTAATATTCAATATATGGCAACTTACAAGAAAAGAGGATATAAAGTTAAAACCAAAGCGGAGAAAGAGAAGGAAGTTCCTGCTGAAGAAATAGAAAGTACAACAGCAGAAGTTTTTAATACTTTAGATGAAACTGCGTCCAAAACGGAAGAATGGGTAGCTAGAAATCAAAAGTTTATCTTTATAGGTATTGGAGCAATTGCCGTAGTACTTTTAGGATACTTAATTTATGCGAAAATTTTTGCGGCACCAAAAGAAGTAGAAGCTTCTAATGAAGTGTTTCAAGCAAATACATATTTCAATCAAGCTGTTAACACAGACTTGAGTCAAGATGTAGTAGCAGGATTAGCTACAAGAGATTCGTTATTAACTTTAGCCTTAGAAGGTGGAGAAGGAAAGTACGGATATTTGAAAATTATTTCTGAATACGGCGGAACAAGTGCTGCAAATTTGGCAAACTACAATGCAGGAATTGCGTATTTGAATTTGAACAAATATGAAGAAGCTATCAAACACTTACAAGAATTTTCATCAGATGATGTCATTATTGGAGCAAAAGCAAAAGGTGCTATTGGTGATGCATTTGTACAACTAGGACAAATGGATACAGCTTTAGAATATTATGAAAAAGCGTTTCAGCATAGTACAAACGATGCTACAACTCCTATATATTTATTAAAAGCAGGAATTACAGCGTTAAACATGGAAAATCCAAAAGCAGGAAAAGCGTTGGAATACTTTAAGAGAATTGAAGATGAATATGCTTCTTTCAAAACAACAGCTGATGGAAAATTATTAGATGTATATATTGGAAAAGCAGAAGCCTTAAAATAATATATATGGCAACTGTAAATAAAAATCTATCTACATACGATCAAGCGACAATCCCAAATGCGAAAGACTTTCGATTTGGGATTGTTGTTTCTGAGTGGAATGAAAACATCACGGAAGGTTTGTGTGAAGGCGCTATTGAAGCGTTAAAAGAGAATGGCGTTACAGCTGAAAATATCATTCGTTGGAATGTGCCTGGAAGCTTTGAATTGGTGTATGGCGCAAAGCACATGCAAAAAACGCAACAAGTAGATGCTATCATTGCTATTGGAAGTGTGATTCAAGGAGAAACGAAACATTTTGACTTTGTATGTAGTGCAACCACACAAGGAATCAAAGATTTAAATGTACAATCGGATATTCCAGTCATCTTTTGTGTGTTGACAGATAACACGCTGCAACAAGCAATTGATCGTTCTGGTGGAAAACATGGAAACAAAGGCGTAGAAGCAGCCATTGCAGCCATAAAAATGGCACAATTGCGAACTTTTTAAAGTAAAGTTTAGTATTTAGAATAAAATCTGAATCAAAAAACACAAACCGTTGTGGAAAACTTTCTGCGACGGTTTTTTATGTTCAATGAGCATTCAATTCATTTCTAAAAGCTATTCTTCCTCGCTAGAAGCTTCTGGTAGTTCAAAGAAGCTAAACACCGAACTTCCATAGTTTTTCGAAAAGCTAAAATTTTTAACATGGTCCAATGTTGTCTCTTTGGCATGCTCTACAATTAAAAAACCACCTTCCAAAAGCAATTCTCTTTCAAAAACAGTGAGGATGATTTTTTCAAATTGTTCGATCGTAAACGCGTACGGTGGATCTGTAAAAATAATATCGGACTTTAGGTATGTTTTGTCCAAAAACTTAAAAACATCACTTTTTAGGGCGGTAATGTTGAGGTTTAATAGTGCTGCTGTTTTCTTGATGAAACTTACACAACCATAATCGCCATCTACCGCAGTAATTGTTTCGGTGCCGCGCGATGCAAATTCGTAGCTAATATTTCCAGTTCCTGCAAATAAATCTAGCACACTAATTTCATGAAAATAATAGTGATTGTTCAAAATATTGAAGAGTGATTCCTTTGCCAAGTCGGTGGTAGGTCGCACAGGTAATTTCTTTGGTGCTTGGAAGCGTCTTCCTTTATGTTTTCCAGAAATAATTCGCATCTAAAAATTGGTTAGTAAGGTGAAATCGTGATGACTTTTAGGTTTTGTCACACTTTCGTGGAAGTCAAAGCCATACTTCTTATCTAAAAAATCAACATGGCGTACATACGTGTACGTGACTGTATACAACACATCACTTTTATCAATAGCACCCAAAAAGAACAGTTGAAGCGTATTGGTGTTTAATTGTAATTGCTCTAAAGAAAAAAGTAAATAATAAATAAAATCTTCGGAAGAAACATATTCAAACGAATTGTAGAATAGTAACTTCTTTTGTTGAATTACTATAATTTCAAAATGTGTTTTTTGCACGTGTACATATACGGTTGCTTCTTCGGAAGTTGTGGCAGATTGAAAAATATTTTCTAACAAAATAGTGGCAAAATGTTTATAATGAAACGCGCCATATTTTTCAAAAAATAGATTATTAATATTCACATACGGAATATACACGTTGACCATGTCATTATTGGTTACAACATCGAACGTAATATAATCGTTGGGTAGTATTTTATTGTTGTATTTTAAATAATCTGCTAAATGTTTGTCTGAAAATAAAGGTTTCGGTACAAATGTAGAAAGTGTGTTGATGTGACTTACCGTCACTGCTTCAAAAGGTTGATTGAGTAGGGAAGCTTCTTGCTCAAAAATATGTGTTACTTCTTTTTCTAGCTGCAGCGGATTTGTTACTTCATCAAATTGAAAATGGCGCAATGCCGTAATTTCGTTTGTTACTGCATGTAGGATGCAAAAAGAAAGTCCATCCAGAGAAATCTGAATGGACAACTTATTAAAACTTGTGTGTTCTATGTTATTTCTTTTTGTTGTCTCCAATTTCATAGCTTGTAGGCCAATTTCCACTGTCACTTACTTTATCAAGTGATCCAACAAAAATGTCAGGACCATCAATTTCATCTACAGAAACAATTTTCTTTTCTTGTTTCAATAAATCTTTATCTAAATCGTGTAAAATTACTTCTTTTGCTACGGATACTTTAAAAACAGGCGCAATATAATTGTTCACTTCAACAGAATCAACTTTCATGGTAAACATTTGCTTATCATCTTTTGCAAACGGTACATATTTCATCGTTTTGTAACGATCAGATTTTTTAAATAAAGAATCTTTTACAGGTTCAAAACCTAAAGTGTCAATAATAACAACTTCTTTCAGTTTGTCAATTTTGTATACTTTATCAAACTCTGTATAACTTGAATCTCTTCGTTCTATAATGGCAAATTTTGCTTTTTCAATAAATGTTACTAGGCTGTCAAAGGTTGGCGCATACTTTCCAGTAACGGTTTTGTGTGCGTTTTGAGCATCTCTAATATCTTTCAAGTTATTAATAACTTCTTTATAACGCTTCACTTTCTTTTGCTTAAACTCTACAGGAGCCATGATTGATGTGTAGGTTTTGTATCCAAAAAATACAGAAGCAGCCAAAAAGACAACAGAAAAAATAGGTCTTACTTTTCTTGGTACTAATTTTTCAATTAAGAATAAAAGTCCAATAGCAACTACGAGTGCAGCGACTAAAATTATTGGTGTTTTGAGTGTTTCAAATGAACCAGGTTCTACTACTTTGTTATCTTGGGCAAAGGCTAATGCTGGCGCAAGTAAGAAAGCAATTACGAATGATAAGACTAAATTGAATTTTTGTTTTGCGTGTTTCATCTCTATTAAGAATAGTTTTGTTTTAAGAACATCAATATACGCAAATCTACAATTTTTTTTTAATGGTAAAAGTATTTGCTCAAAAAAAGCATATTATATTTATAAAAAAGTAAATGATGCAGAATCATTCGAATTACTTTTCTATTTTCGCCCATACAAATCTGCAAAAAGATAATAATTTCAATACGTATGGATGCAACTACATTTTACAAACTACTTAAAAGTAAATTTCCACACGAAGTTACTTTCAAGCAAGATGTAGTATTGCACAAACTTTGTGAATTTATTTATGGAGATGATCCTGATGCGTTATTTCTCTTAAAAGGATATGCAGGAACAGGAAAAACAACGACCATTGGAACCTTGGTGACGCATTTATGGCATACCAAAAAAAAGTCAGTTTTATTAGCACCTACAGGACGTGCGGCAAAAGTTATCAGTAATTATTCCAAGCGAGAAGCATTTACCATTCATCGCAAAATATACTTCCCAAAAAAAGATAAAGGAGGTGGCGTACGCTTTGTGTTGCAGCCCAATAAACATCGTGATACTATTTTTATTGTAGATGAAGCATCTATGATTCCTGATGCGCCAAGCGATTCCAAACTGTTTGAAAATGGTTCATTGTTAGATGATTTAATGATGTATGTCTATTCGGGACATAAATGTAAATTGGTCTTAATTGGTGATACTGCGCAGTTACCGCCCGTAAAACTAGATATCAGTCCTGCGTTAGACGAACGTACATTAGAACTGAATTATGATAAAAACGTTACGCTGATCGAATTGGATGAAGTGGTGCGGCAAGATGCAGATTCTGGAATATTAGTCAACGCGACTAATTTACGGGAACAATTGCACGATCAATTTTATGCAGAATATAAATTTCAACTCTCCAACTTTCCTGATGTTGTCCGTTTAATAGATGGTTATGAAATTCAAGATGCTATCAGTGAATCGTATTCGGATAGTGGAAAAGAAGAAATGGCAATTATTGTACGTTCCAACAAAAGAGCCAATAGCTACAATCAACAAATACGCAGTCGTATCTTGTTTAACGAGAACGAATTATCTGCGGGTGATTATTTAATGGTGGTGAAAAACAATTACTTTTGGTTGCCACCAACTTCCGAAGCAGGATTTATTGCCAACGGTGACATTATTGAAGTACTGGAAATCTTTTCCATTAAAGAATTGTATGGTTTTCGCTTTGCGGAAGTGAACATTCGCATGGTCGATTATCCCAATCAGAAACCGTTGGAAACTGTATTGTTGTTAGATACCATTCATGCCGAAACACCCGCATTATCCTATGAAGACGGAAATCGTTTGTACCAAGAAGTTATGAACGATTATGAAAGTGAAACGTCTAAATACAAAAAATTTCTAAAAGTAAAAGCCAACAAATATTTCAATGCATTGCAAGTAAAATTCAGTTACGCCATCACGTGTCACAAATCGCAAGGTGGACAATGGCGCACGGTTTTTATTGAACAACCCTATTTACCAAACGGCGTTGGAAAAGAATACATGCGTTGGTTATATACAGCGATGACACGTGCCCAAGAAAAGCTATATCTCATCGGTTTTTCTGATGATTTCTTTCTTTCAGAATAATAAATAATGGAGTTAAAATGTTAGACTTTAAATGAAAAAACAGAACATTTAACACCCAAAAACCATTCACTCAATCACTTCATCATAGCGCATAAATTGATTTCGAAGTTCGCCGTGTAATTCAAGTTCCTGTTCAACTTTTGATTTCGTCGGTCTTTGTAACATCAAAAAAGCAATCAAAGCCCCTGAAATGGCAACAAAAGCAGCGTTGCTAGTAATCATAAAAAAAATAATTCCAAACATTGCAGGACCTTCAATCAACACATACTTTACAATGCACGCAGTTTGATATTGTGGGAGCATTTTTTTTAAATCTTCAGTTTTCTTGGCTTTCTCTAGTAGTTGTTTGACAACAATTTTACTCGCAGACAATGCACTAATAGCAATTATTGGAAAAATAAGAAGCAGTGTATCTTCTGTATCAAAAGCAAAATTCAGTTTATCTCTATCCAAATACAAAATTACGCCTGCAAATAGCGTTAATCCTGCAACCAATGCAAAATGTATAACTGTCAGTGTTTTTATAAAGGAATTTGGTGTCATGTCGTGTCTGTTTTTGAGTAGCATTTCAAATGTAAAAAAAATAATTGCAATTTTATTTGGAATGATCGTTCTGTTATCTGTATATTTGTATCGGAATGATCGTTCCAAAATAAAAATTAAACACTAAAAAATCAAAAAATAATGAGTTCATTACAAGGAAAAATCGCCGTTGTTACAGGAGGAAATAGCGGAATCGGATATGCATCTGCTGCAAAATTAAAAGCACAAGGTGCCAATGTGATTATTACAGGAAGATCACACGAACGAGTAGAAAACGCTGCCAACGAATTAGGCGTTACAGGAATTGTAGCCGATGTTACGTCGCTTGAGGCAATTGACAATTTGGTGGCAGAAGTAAAAGCAACACATGGAAATGTAGATGTTTTATTCGTAAATGCTGGAATTTTTGCGCCAGCACCAGTTGGTCAAATTACAGAAGAAATGTTTGACCATCAGTTTGGAATTAATTTCAAAGGTGCCGTATTTACGACAGAAAAGTTTTTGCCAATTTTGAATGATGGCGCATCTATCATCAATTTGTCTTCTGTGAATGCCTATACAGGAATGCCTAATACAGCCGTGTATGCAGCCACAAAAGCAGCATTAAATTCATATACAAGAACTGCAGCCACAGAATTAGCACCGAGAAAAATTCGCGTGAACGCTGTAAACCCTGGACCTGTACAAACACCCATTTTTGGAAAAACTGGTATGCCTGAAGCACAATTGAATGGTTTTGCACAAGCGATGCAAGAGCGAATTCCATTAAAACGATTTGGACAACCAGAAGATGTTGCCAATTTGGTTGCTTTCTTAGCTTCCGATGAAGCATCTTTCATTACAGGAGGTGAATACAATGTAGATGGTGGAATCAATATAAATCCGTTGTTGAGTTAATACATATAATTATTAATCTGTATTTTTGTAGCGATGGTTTTTTGCCGTCGCTACAATTTTTAAAAGTATGCCAAGAGTCAAGAATTTTAATGAAGAAGAAACGCTGAACAAAGCCATGTGTTTGTTTTGGCGCAATGGTTTTTACGCAACTTCCATGCAGGATTTGGTGAATCATCTAGGCATCAATCGTGCAAGTATTTATGATACGTACGGTGGAAAAAAAGAGTTGTTCGACAAAGCGTTTGCACATTACAGAGCTACAAACCGACAGCAATTGCAAGCATTTTTAGAAAGTCAAGAAAGTGTAAAAAAAGGATTTCGTGCACTTTTTGAAAGCGGAATTTCTGAGGCCGTATGCGATGCCGAACGCAAAGGTTGTTTTGTAATTAATGTAGCAACAGAATTGGTTCCTAATGACACTGAAATGCTGAATGTCATCAAAGAGAATAAAGCTTTTATGATCGCTACTTTTGAAGATTTCCTAAAAAAAGGTGTCGATTCAGGGGAAATTTTAGCAACAAAAAACATTCAAAATTTAGCTTCACTTCTACATACTTTTTTCAACGGAATTAAAGTCGTCTCTAAAACAGATGCCAACGAAGAAGCATTATTAGCTTCGGTTGATACTGTATTGACTTTACTTGATTAATTTATAAATATTGACCAAACTACTATTTGCAGGACGAACGCAAGCATAAATACTAAAAAAGAAAGTGAACTGGTTACACTAAAAATTTGCCTTGTTTTTCTTCTGAATAAAAAAATACATACATATAGAAATAAACTTATGTACACGCAGTACAACATAATGCTCCAATCAGATGACATAATAGCATCCATATTTCTTTTGAATTCGGAAGAAGCCTTGTTCGCAACATAGAAAAAGTTGAAAAGCTTGCCTATGATTCCTAAAACAGCCAAGAATGTTATTAAAATCCAGCCAAATCGTTTACGCAGCCAAAATAAAACAACACCAATCACAATCATAAATCCAAACACAAGACACAATAATGTGATGTAATTTTCTTCAAATCCTCTTGACATGCTAAACAAATCGTTTATCAATGACTGATTCAAATTATACAGTTCTATCAAAACGATAATTGCATACAGTCCGATGGCCGTAAAAATCCAACTCATGATGCGAATTTCACGTTCATGTCCTGAAAGTCCTTTCAAAAAAGGATTTATAGGCTCTAAAAAAACTTTCATTTCTGCTTTTTTAGCTTTTTGCTGTTCGTTCAGAAGCTTTTGTTGTTGCGCTGCTTGTTCTAAATTTACGGCTATTACTTCATTCAAATCTTCTTCTGAAACTCCGCGAGTCAGCAACTCTAGTTTTGCTGTTTCAACCGCTGTTGCTTGATAACTGGAAGCATTCGAAATGATTTCTAGTAACGCTGCTTTGGATAGTTTTTGATAACGTTCTGTAAATTCTGTCATAAATAAATTTTACCAATTACTTTTTTTGGCGCGTTGTTTTTCGTGTTCTGCTTGTAGAAACTTTAGGATACTTTCTACTTGCTTATCAATATTTTTAATGCGTAAAATGCTAAAAATCAACGTGCGTTTGCGTCCATCGGTTAACTTGTCAAAAATTGTTTGTGCGTCAGGATCTTGGGCTAAAAACACTTCCAATACTTCGGGAATTTCCACGCCAAGCGGATTTGGATCAATTTCCAATTTGTAAGCTATCATTTCACCAGCTTCTTTGCCAATTTTTTGAATATATCTTTTGGCAAGCATAATGTAAAAATCGCCATTTCCTAAATGATTCAGTCCGCAATGTAAAGTTACATGATCATCAATTGTGCAAATTAAGCGTGTGGCGCGTTTCTTTTCCCACTGATGCACAACTTCAGCAGCGACTTCCAAATGGTAATAACTACCGCGTTTCTGTAATGGTTGCGTGCCTTCGTGAATCATCTTTTATTTTTCTTTGCGATAAGTCAATGTGCTTCCGCGATTCAAATAACTCAACACCATACTATCCTCTGAATATTCTAGCAATCCGTAAATCATTCGTTCGCCTTTAGCATTCTTTAACTCCAAATACTCAATACCATCTTTTTCGGTAAGTTTATAATCAAAAATGCTATCTGGGGAAGTTTCGGTGCCTTCATAAAACATGATAAAGTTTCCATCTTTAATTTCTACGCGCGATTTTGGATCGTCTGTACTAATCCAACGTCCATTATCTAAACCAACAGCTTTTGATGCTATTAAAGAAGCACTTGTTTCGCGAAGTGTTTTTTCAAACTCAGTAATTATATTTTGTTTTGATTTCCACTGATCCGTAACATCTACATTTGCAACTTTAGACATGTCTTTTTTATATTCTTTCGATGTTTTCTCTTTTTCTAGCACACGAATCAATTCGTCATCATACACATAATAACGTCTTTCCTTATTTGTAAAGGGTCCACTCATTCCAGCTTCACTAAATTCTTCCTCAAACACAAAAAACAGTGTATTGTTGTGCACATAAAAAGTACGCGCTATAGAGCCGTGTTCTCCGTAATTACCGAACATAACTTTCTGTGGAACTCCTGACTTATAATACGCTTCCTTTTTAAGAACTCCGCCACCGACATTTTCTTCAACAAATTTTTTATCGAATGAAGAAAGTTGGTTTTCAATCTTAGAAAAGTTTGATTTTATAAACGCAATTTTGTCATTTAATGTAAGTTTTGGCTCGCTTTCGCTAGAATTTTTCACGTTTTTAGTGGAAACCGTTTCGGATGTTTTCGTTGCTGTTTCAGAAGGAGTTGCAGGTTTCTTTGTGTCGCTTCCGCAAGAAAAAAACAAAAAAAGGAATCCTAAAAATAAAGAAGAGTATCGTTTCATAAAGAAGAATTATTTCAGGAAACCAAGATATTGATTTTTTATGATAGTTCTCAAAAAACACCAAAGAAGACGTGAATTTTCGTATCGCCTAAACACACTTTGAAAAAATATACAACCATAAAAAATACAGGAAATCAAAAATTTGGCAACGTTTTTGAAAACACTCTGTATAAATTTATGAATTCAAACGAGTTTAATATATAATACTATATTTACAACACCGAATAAAAATTTTCCCGATGCGCACATTTTCCCATACATTCAAAAACTATTGCTTTGTAGTATTTTGTTGTCTAATTTCCTTACCAATATTTGCACAAGAACCTGTAAAAGAAGGACAATGGTACGTCATTCAAAGTTATAAAAAGCAACTAGTCTTACAGACACAACAGCCGTTTCAAAATAATGGTGTGGCTGTAATTTTAGGAAGATATAATACAAAAGATCATTCGCTGTTTAAGTTTGAAGCTGTCGGAAACGGTTATTATATCATTCGTTCCAAACAAAGTAACAAAGTCATAGACATTCGTGGCGGAAGTCAAAAAAATGGTGCTGTCGTTCAAATGTGGAATCAAGCCAATGTGGAAAATCAAAAATTCAAACTAGGTCGCGCTACAGGCGACGGATACTATTATATTACAGCAAAACACAGTAACAAATCAATTGCTGCCGCTGCAGGTTTCAACATGGGAAGCACTGTCATACAAAAGTATGGCGATGGACTTTCCAATGCAATGTTCAAATTGATTCCGTATACTCCTAAAAAGCCAAAGCCTCAACCAAAGCCAAAACCACAATCAGTTACCAAATCTATTCAGCCAAAACTAATTGCGCCTGTAACGGGACAAGTCGTTGAAAATAGAAAAGGGAATAGTATCAAATTTCAATGGGAAAAAGTGCCAAATGCGACACAATACCAACTCTTTGTAGAGCACAGTAACAAAAAAGACAAACTTCTAAACTCATATTTTAAAGAAAACTATTATAATTTAGAACTGTCAGAAGTACTTCCTGCAAAACTTGCCAAAGGTGCTTGGGGTTGGTGGGTTCGTGCAAAAATAGGGAATGAATGGACCAAATGGAGCAAACCAAATACGATTTACTTCAAACAGGCAACACCAACACGTCCAACAGTAATGTTAAATTCGCCACAACAAAATGCAACTTTAGCAAACGGAAAAGAAAATAACAGTGCAACCTATATTTGGGATTTTGACTGGGCAGATGTTCCAAAATCAGAACAATATGAAATTCTTGTTTCGCATCCCAACGATGCTGGAAAATCGTTCCGAAAAACAACGCCAGTTTCGAAATATCAATTGATACAACGAAATCACAGAAAAACGAACGAATTGATTGGTTGGACGTGGAAAGTACGCGTTTTCAGCAATGGATATTATGGAAATTGGTCTACGCCAAGAACATTTAATGTTGAACGTCCAAAAAAACAAAATACTCCGGTAAATCCTACGCCAGTCGTAACGGATGATTTGTTGACACAGAATAAAAATAACTTTTCTAAAATCTGGAAAAACAAGCATTTCGCTAAAATTTCCAACAAAGTAAGTACCAAAAATACATTGAGTGGCTACGATATGAATTCGAAAAAATTTGCCATGAACGCTACCAATACAGATTGGCGTGTTCGTTCTTTAGGAGGAAATACATACCAATTGCAAGTATATATCAATGGAAAATTTTGGTCACTTGCCGCCGCAAATGATCGCAAAGGAAATGTGCTTCTTGCCAATAATAATAGGTACGACAAATTTCAACAATGGGAAATCACACAGCAAGCGGATGGTTACTACAGAATTACAAACATTGGCATGCGACTCGAACAATACGAAATTGACGATACCTTATTTTATGATTCTAAAAACAATGACTTCTTTGTTTCCAAATGGAAAGAAGGAAAAACGGCCAATGGGCGTTGGTATTTTGATGCCAAACAACCAATAAAAAACCTAAGCGATCCGCTAGAAAACAGAACCTTTAGCATGTCGTCTGCGGTCAATGGAAAAAAAGTTTGTATAGCCTTTGTTTGGACTTCAGATGCAACTGGATATAACAAATTAGACTTTTGTAGGGACAATGAAAATTCATTCTTCAAATTCGAAAAAACAGTGCGCGGCACCTATCTCATTAAGATAAAAAAATCGGCAAACAACTATGACGAATGGAATTATTTAGCGGATGATCTCGCTCAGCATGAAATTGAACGCTACAAAAATGCCGCTATTACAAAAGAATATGGTTTTGAATGGACCATCATACAACGAGGAAATGGGCAATACACTTTTGTCGGTGTAGATTCCCAAAAAGCGATTGAACTCGTACAACGTGCTTCGAGAAATCCACGAGAAGTAATCGAATTAAAAACAAGAGCCAACAAAAGAACACAGTATTTTAAGTTGAATTAGGATACTTATTTCTATTAAAAGTAATAAAACACACACTACTTTTAAAACAAGCATAATGCTCAATTGCACATAATTCAAAATTATTTTAAAAATAAATAGTTTTTGTGTTTGTCTTTCTGAAAAAATCTTATATTTGCAATCCAAATTTTCGGGTGTAGTTCTATATTCATCATGTCTATAAAACTACAAAACACTTTTCGGGGTGTAGCGTAGCCCGGTTATCGCGCCGCGTTTGGGACGCGGAGGTCGCAGGTTCGAATCCTGCCACCCCGACAACTAAAGAGTCTTGCTTATTGCAAGACTTTTTTTATACTGTATAATTTTGCCAAAATAAATGCTATAAAATGAATTGCAAGTGCATAGCGATTCAAGAACTTACTTCGCCAATAAAAACACTGCTTAAATCATTCCTGCTTGTAAAAAAAGTAACCTCAAAAAAATAAAATTTCAACCAATTTCATATATATAGAATATCTTGTTGTGATCTCAACGCTTTTATCTAAATTAAATCAATAATTTACTTAATTTTGTCCCACAATTAAAAAGATACACTCTATGCTCATTATCGGTATTGGCGGCGGAACTGGAAGCGGAAAAACAACAGTGGTCAACGAAATCATTAAACAACTTCCCGAAAATGAAGTCGGAATCATATCACAAGACTCGTATTATAACGACACTTCGCATTTAAGTTATGAAGCGCGCACAAAAATCAACTTTGATCATCCACGATCTATTGATTTTGATCTGATTTGCGAACATTTGCACGAATTGAAAAAAGGAAATCCAATTCATCAACCTGTGTATTCGTTTGTAAAACACAATCGTACAGGCGACACCATTCATACCTTGCCTAGAAAAGTGATGATTGTAGAAGGAATTTTAATCTTGACCAATCAAGAACTACGCGATATGTTTGATATTAAAATATTTGTACATGCCGATTCTGACGAGCGTCTTATCCGAAGAATAAAACGTGATATTACCCAACGTGGACGAGATATTGACGAAGTATTGGCGCGATATCAAACCACACTCAAACCCATGCACGAACAATTTATTGAGCCTACAAAGGAGTTTGCAGACATCATCATCCCAAACAATCGCTACAATACGGTAGCCGTAGACATTGTTCGTACAATTATCAGCGAACGATTAGCCTAATATTTAGTACATTTACACGCACAAACCCATCGTATCTCAAAACGGAGCATGAAACTGGAAAAGTTCAAAAATATATACATCATCATTTCCGCGATTTTTATTGTGTGGATGCTATTTTTAGATGCAAATTCGTGGTTTTCAACACATCGAGAATTAAACAAGCAAATTGAACTTTTAGAAGAACAAAACGCAAACTTACAACAAGCTATTGCAAAAGATAAACAGGAAATTCAAGAATTTTCCACCTTGGAAAAACTCAAAAAATTTGCCCGCGAAAACTATTTCATGAAAAAGGAAAATGAAGAAATTTACATCATAGAATACGCCGATAGCTTAAAAACATCTGACAAATGAGTAATTCACTATTTCATGAATTTGATGCCGTTTCCGCAGCACAATGGAAGCAAAAAATACAAGTCGATCTCAAAGGTGCCGATTACAATCAAACCTTGGTAACGGCAACGCAGGAAGGTATCAACATCAAACCTTTCTATCATCGGGAAACGTTTGGAACAGTACAAGCTGTCGCGACGAAAACTACCAAATGGAAAGTTACACAACGCATCGTGGTGACGAATGCGAGTGCGGCAAACGCAACGATCAAAAATATTTTGAAGCGAGGTGCTGAAAGTGTGGTATTACATATCACAAACGATCAAATCTCAATTGCCGAAGTTCTTGTTGGCGTTGCCGTGTCAACAGTTCCTATTCATATAGAAATGGACTTTTTGTCGGTAGCTTATTGCGCAGATATTCACGCTTTCGCGAAAGAGAATGCTGCAAGTATTACCTTAGGTGTAGATGTAATAGGAAACTTGGCGTCCAAAGGAAATTGGTTTGAAAATCTTACTTCAGATCATGAAGCGGTAGCACAAATCCTAAAGTTTGATGGTTTCCGTAGTGTCCTCACTGTGAATGTAAATGTGTACCAAAACGCAGGCGCTACCATGGTGCAGCAACTCGCGTATGCACTCGCGCATGTCAATGAATATTTAAATCACTATGGCGCAAACATTACAAATACCATCACGCTCAACGTAACGGTTGGTACACATTATTTCTTTGAAATTTCGAAACTAAAAGCATTACGTCAATTATGGAGTGTACTTGCAAAGGAATACAATGTGCATCCTGAATGTACTATCATTGCTTCACCTTCAACGCGTAACAAAACGCTGTACGATTACAATGTAAACATGTTACGAACTACTACTGAATGTATGAGCGCCGTATTAGGTGGTGCCGATTTTATACACAATCTTCCGTATGATTCATTATATCATCACGCAAACGAATTTGGCGATCGCATCTCAAGAAACCAACTGCGGATTCTAAAAGACGAAAGTTATTTTGACAAAACCGACAATCCGACCGAAGGATCGTATTACATAGAAAACATCACACAGCAACTCGCCGAAAAAGCCTTGACACTTTTTAAAAATATAGAAAGCAATGGCGGATTCCTGAAACAACTCAAAGCAGGAACCATTCAACGGAAAATCAAAGAAAGTGCTGCGAAAGAACAAACATTATTTGACGAGGGAAAAGAAATATTGCTAGGTACAAACCGCTATCCAAACCCGAACGATCGTATGAAAAACGATTTGGAAATTTCACCATTTCCCAAAAAACAAGCACGAAAAGTATTAGTAGCACCGATTCTAACAAAACGCTTGGCAGCAAAATTAGAACAAGAACGACTCCACAATGAATAGATTTATATACATCATATTACTCAGTTTTTTTTGCATTCAATGTGGCAGTGACAACGGCGATAAAAAAGTGCCGTTTAAAGATGTAGATGGAAAGTATGTGCATTTGGAAAGTGAAAACATCTATCTATTTGTCCCTAAAAATGTAAAAATGTTTTCAAATAGTGAATATCTCGAATTCATCAATAGTATTGAAAATGCGCAAGTTAGAGAAATGGAACGTGCGCGCTATTTGTACAAAAAATACGGTCCTGAAAACGCATACATCATGCGAAGCGAAGACCTAGAAACGAGTATTGAATTTATGACAATGCCGTATTTTGAAATCGATCAGTCGGTATCTCAAGAGATGCTCAAACTACTAAATAAACGACACAAAGCTGGTGGTAGAATGTTAGGTTTGGAAAGTTCTTTCAGCAGAGCAGGAATTCTAAAATTCCCTACGGGACGTGTTTTTAGAGCCATCTTTTTATACAAAGGAACCAACTTATTGACAGGTGAAGACGCACAAATATATAGCTATTTCTACGTGGCAAATCAAAATAACAAAACCTTTTTAGTGAGTTTTAACTCCCAAAAAGCGTACGACTTTGATTCGTACTTCCAAAAAATCAGATTGTAAAATGAGTAGAAAAAATATCCAACATATCACGCTTGATCAATCAACGAAAACGTTTGAAAAAGGCAAAACTGCGTCATTTACCACAGCGGAAGACATTGAAGTAAAATCTTCATACAATCAAGAAGATCTTGACAATGTAGAACATTTAGATTTTGTAGCAGGAATTGCACCCAATCTTCGTGGACCATATTCTACGATGTACGTTCGCCGACCGTGGACCATTCGTCAATACGCAGGATTTTCTACCGCAGAAGAAAGCAATGCGTTCTACAGAAGAAACTTAGCTGCGGGACAAAAAGGATTGTCTGTTGCGTTCGATTTAGCAACGCATCGCGGATACGACAGCGATCATGAACGAGTAGTAGGCGATGTGGGAAAAGCAGGTGTTGCGATTGATTCGGTAGAAGACATGAAAATTCTCTTCGATCAAATTCCGCTCGATAAAATGTCAGTTTCCATGACGATGAACGGCGCGGTGTTGCCCATTATGGCATTTTATATTGTGGCGGCAGAAGAGCAAGGTGTGAAACCTGAATTACTCGCAGGAACCATTCAGAATGATATTTTGAAAGAGTTTATGGTGCGTAATACCTACATTTATCCACCAACGCCTTCCATGAAAATTATTTCGGATATTTTTGAATATACGTCGGCAAACATGCCAAAATTCAACAGTATCAGTATTTCCGGATATCACATGCAAGAAGCTGGCGCCACCTGCGATATTGAACTTGCATACACGTTGGCAGATGGTTTGGAATACATACGCAAAGGACTTGCCGCAGGAATGGACATTGATACTTTTGCGCCGCGACTTTCGTTTTTCTGGGCAATTGGCATGAATCATTTTATGGAAATTGCTAAAATGCGCGCCGCTCGGATGTTGTGGGCGAAGTTGGTAAAACAATTCAATCCGAAAAATCCAAAATCAGTATCCTTACGAACACATTGCCAAACGAGCGGTTGGAGTCTTACAGAACAAGATCCGTTTAACAATGTAGCGCGGACCTGTATTGAAGCAGCAGCAGCAGCTTTTGGTGGTACGCAAAGTTTGCATACCAATGCCTTGGATGAAGCCATTGCGTTGCCCACAGACTTTTCTGCACGAATTGCCCGAAACACACAAATTTACCTCCAAGAAGAAACTAAAATTACCAAAACGGTGGATCCTTGGGCGGGAAGTTACTATGTGGAAAAACTCACCCATGAAATTGCACAGAAAGCCATGCAACTGATTGAAGAAGTAGAAGAATTGGGCGGCATGACCAAAGCAATTGAAGCGGGCATTCCGAAAATACGCATCGAAGAAGCTGCGGCGCGTAAACAAGCACGCATTGACTCTGGACAAGATGTGATTGTGGGTGTCAACAAATACAGACTAGACAAAGAAGATCCATTACATATATTAGAAGTAGACAATCAAACCGTTCGAAATGCGCAATTGGCACGTTTGGACGAATTGAAGCAAAACCGAAATGCTTCCGAAGTAGCAGAAGCATTAGCAAAACTCACAGTAGCTGCGAAATCTGGAGAAGAAAACTTATTAGCATTAGCAGTAGATGCAGCCCGTAAACGTGCAACTTTAGGTGAAATTTCAGATGCACTCGAAGCTGTTTTTGGAAGATATAAAGCACAAATTAAATCATTTTCAGGCGTGTATAGTAAAGAAATCAAAGACGATAGTTCGTTTCAAAAAGCAAAAGAATTGGCTGCTAAATTTGCAGAAATAGAAGGTAGACAACCGCGAATTATGATTGCAAAGATGGGACAAGACGGACACGATCGTGGTGCAAAAGTAGTAGCAACAGGTTATGCAGATGTTGGTTTTGATGTAGACATCGGACCTTTATTCCAAACTCCTGCGGAAGCTGCCAAACAAGCCATGGAAAACGATGTACATATTTTAGGTGTTTCTTCTTTGGCGGCTGGACACAAAACCTTGGTTCCGCAAGTAATTGCAGAATTGAAAAAATACGGTCGTGAAGATATTATGGTGATTGTCGGCGGCGTCATTCCGCATCAAGATTATGAATTTTTATTTGAAGCGGGCGCAGTTGCCGTGTTTGGTCCTGGAACTAAAATTAGCGAAGCGGCGATTCAGTTGTTGGAAATTTTAATTGACGAAGAATAATTTTTACACATAAAAAAGCTGTCTAATTTTTCTATTTTTAGACAGCTTCTTTCATTATATTTTAAGTATTAGAAAACGCCTGCAGCAGCTTCCGCAGCTTCTGCACTGCTTAAATCTGTTTTGGTACATTTTCCTCCATTTGCACACGGAGAACAATAAGGTAAATCATTGTTTTCACGGTCATATTTCACTGCACATCCAGTAGATTCATGAGAACATTCGGATGTTGTACACGTTATTTTACGATGTGCAGCTATCGTGGTTGTAGCATTTGCCACTTCTAATTTTGAAGGTGATTCAATCACTTTTACATAGAAAGAAGTACGGTATGTGTCGCCTTCAAACAATAAATTGTATGTATCATCAATGCTTGCCACATACACACTTGTATAATTTGCGTCAATATTGGCATATTTTTTCATGTTTGCGCTCAGTGTAGTTAGCGCTTTTTTCGTATCAAACGTTATGTATGGCATTCCATCTTTTATATAGCCGATTTCTATCCAATCAGCATCCATGTTAGGTACCTTTGATTTGGCAGTGCTTTCCTCGTTTACAGTTGTGGTTTCTTGATCGCTATTACAGCCGATTAGTAGGAATGCGAATGCAAGTACGATCATCGGTACGATTTTAACTATTTTTTTCATTGGTTAGGTTATTTGATGTCCTTATTTTTAGGATAAGTTGACATGTTTTTATTCAACTCACTACGCAATTACAGAATATAATTGAAGCGCGGAATGTATTTTTTAGTTTTACTTGGTGCTTGTATTCATTTCCACCATTTATCATAATTGTGAGGCGTCAACACACGTTCCAAATGACAATTTTGGTAATTTTAGTTTTAGGAGAGAGTAAGGGAATTTTCTTTTTGCCGCATCAATTATTGTAAGTAATTATAATTGATTTTTTAAATTACAAAAAATATGCTAAAAATCAAACAGTTACGTGTGATTTCACTGTCAAGAACTTAAAATTAAATATAGGTTTGAATTAGTTTCTTGAAAAGTGTTCTTTAAATGATGATAGTAAAGCGAATTCCATCAGATAAATTTGTAGAAATAAAAGATTGTAAATCAATAAATTTAATGGTGACAATGCGAAATTGTTCTATGTTTTGTATTCTATTTTCGACGCTCTTAATTCTTGTAGTTGCAAGAGCTCATCAAATCATTTAGATTACATTATTTTGAGCAAAAAAAACACTGAAAAAAGATTCCAGTGTTTCACAAAGTATGTTTTAATTTTATTATTTCTGTTTACAATGACAGCTCTGTTTTGTGGACCATGAACCTTTTACACAACAAGCATAATATCCTGTTCCGCAAGACACTGAACAACTTCCATAGTTACCATTGGTAAGACTGCAAGAAGTAGAGCCTTCACCGCCATGATCACATTTTCCTTTGCCATCAGTATCTACAATTTCAGGAACTTGTCTTTGAAGTGTTGGACTGTAATAATCAATATCTTCGTAATTTTTATTTTCTTTAGGAGTCCAGAAATACGATAAACTCTTTGCTGTTAAATTGACTTTAATATTGTTTTTAGAAATAGCGTTAACATCAGTTATCAATTGATTTGACACATTTCCTTTCACACCAATAAAAACACTATTATTGATAAGAATTCCATCGTTTAAATAAGCGATTTCATTAATTTTTTCATTGAATTGGAATGCTTCATTTGTTTGCACATGAAAAATATGTTTTTGATGTAATGTCTCTGTATACAATAAAATTTCATGGTTGTGTGTACTTACATTTTTAAAATTCCCCTTTAAAAATATAGGGTTTTGATAAAATGCTGTTTTGGTAAATGTAGAATTTGCGATTTGTTCAGCAGGAATTGCATCTTCACTATTTTCATCAGTATTACATGAAAATGTAAAAAGTACTAAGAATAGTACGATTGGTAGTTTTTGTAGTGTATTCATAAGTTGTAGTTCCTCTAAATAAAAGATAAAATTGGAAAATTAACAATACCAATACGATTAATCTTTTATGAATTAGATTATTTTCTTACAAATTTATGAATTTTACAAATACTGGCAAAGTCAAAAAAGAGTGATTTACCATAAAAAGAATACGGTTGTGCCTTATTTTCTACACTTTAAATGTTTTTTGACATGTAATTTCAACATCATTAAAAATTGAACACAACTCAATGGAAGTTTATCCTTTGTATCCAAAGCTTTTTTCGGGTATTTTCCCAACAACACCTTCAAAGAATTTGTAGATATACGCAAAATCTGCTTTTATGTCGTCCGTTGGATAGAATAATTTATCAATTTTCACTTCCTTTTTGCCAAAATCAAATGCTACTAATGTAATCGGAACTTTAGCTTCTTTGGCAATATAATAAAAGCCAGTGCGCAATTCATTGACCAATTTACGCGTTCCTTCAGGTGCCAAGGTCAATCGAAATTCTTCTTTTCCTTTGAACACAGCAGCAATGGCTTGCACTTTGTTTTGCCCTGGAGTTCTGTCAATTGGTGCGCCACCTGTCCAACGAAAATACCAGCCAAATGGAAAGCGAAACAATTCTTTTTTCCCCACATAATTTATTTTAGTTTTTGTGATGCTTCTAATCATCAATCCAATGTAGAAATCGTGCCAACTTGTATGTGGAACTACGGCTACAATACATTTTTTCACTTCCTGAGAAAATGAACCTTTTATTTTCCAACCTAAAAGTTTGAAGTAAATAAATTTGTAAATGGCACGCATAATAGTTGGGGAATTTTTAAAATTAATTTGGCATTTCAATGGTTTTGTAAAGGTAGTGAAGTTTCAAGGATTGAACTATATAATTATTTTTTAATACGAACGTAAAGTTTATAATTCTGATACATTTATGATAACATTAACACGATTGTTCCATACGGAACTAAACAACTCGTTTACGCATTCAAAAGGTGTGTTTGCGTATTTGAGGTTAGTTTCCCAATATTGACTTGATTGTCTATGATTCGTCATTGCAAACGAAGCGACGTAATTTAACGTTATGGGAATTAGGTTTTGGGAATTAGGAATTAGTCGTGTTTCAAAGAACATTATATTTCCAAAAGAAACAGATTGCCACAAGTTTCTACAAAACTTTCGAAAAGACGTTTCAAAAAAAGTCTACTAATCTAGCAACAAAGTCATCTAAAAGTTCTGCGTACGCAAGAACGCATCTAAAAAGGTAGCTGAGCAAAGTCGAAGCTACATTTTCTTATACATATGCTTCAACTTCTCACGGGTAATGATTTCCTGCCAGTTTTTACCCAAAGCATTTTCCCAAAGTGGCACCAACATCAAAGCAATGTCAATCATTTTGTCGAAATCTTTGTCAGTCAAATCTTTGCAAACATCTTTTGGAATGTCAATATCATGCTTCACAACCATTTTTTTGAATTCTGAAACACCTTGCGGATAAAATTCCTCCAAGTGATTGAATACAATACAGTTTCCAATTCCATGTTTGGTTCCTAGCAAATAGGAAAGTCCGTAACTCATGGCGTGTGCGACACCAACTTGCGAATAGGCAATACTCATACCGCCGTGCCAAGAAGCCATCATGAGTTTGTCTTCAGAATCTTCATCACGCACGTTTTTCTCTAAGAATACATTGCGACATAATTCGAGTGCTTTTTCGCCATAACTCTGACTAAAGGCATTCAAATACGTTCCTGTGAGCGATTCTATACAGTGAATATAACAATCCATTCCCGTGTAAAACCACTGATTTTGCGGCACACCACGCGTCAATTCCGGATCTAACACTACTTGATCAAATGGCGTATAATCCGAGTTGATTCCTAGTTTCTTTTCAGGTCCAGTTAAAACGGTAGTACGTGAAACTTCCGCGCCAGTTCCAGAGATTGTTGGAATTCCCACATGATATACAGCTTCACTACTCACCAAATCCCAACCTTGATAATCGGCGGCACTTCCTTCATTTGCCAACATAATTGCTACCGCTTTTGCCATATCAAGCAAGGTTCCACCACCAATTCCAATAATTCCTGATGGATTTTCGGTAAAACGCGATTTCAGTTCGCTGACCAACGCATCCACTTGTGAGGTTTTCGGTTCTTCATTCGCAGAAACAAAAATAATCTGATCTAAAAAACGAAGCGGAATGCGATCAATCAACCACGGATTGTGCTCGAAAACATCATCTACCAAAAAGATAAACGGCGCCTTCGTATTGATTCGTTTTGGCGTTAGAATTTCCTGTATCTGGTTAAAACTTCCTCTTCCGAAGATTACTCTGGGAACCATTGGAAAGTTTTTGTACTGCATAATTAGTTAGTTTAATGTTGTAAATATAAATAGTCTGTTAACTTATTTCGTGATTTAATAAATTTTCTTGAAATTTTTCGGTAAACTGCCCCACATGATAGCCATCCATCAAGGCGTGATTTACAGAAACTGAAACCGTCATCATTTTTTTAGCACCAACTGTTTCCATCTTACCAAAAGCAATTCTTGGAACAGATTCTTTTTTTCCATGAAAAGGCTCTTTATGACCTGAAAAGTTTACCCAAGGCAAAGCCGATACAAAAACACAATCTTCCGTATTTTTAGGCGGAAAAAGTGCCTCTGAATTGTAAATTCGGTTTTTTTCTTGTGCTACATTGTGTTTGAACGTTTCAAAATTCGCATCATAATTAATAAAAGAAAAACCGAACACGTTATTTTCTCTTAAAATCGTTGCTGATGCGTGAATAGCCTCGTGTACCACAATTTCATCTTCGTTTTCTATGCGATAGCGAAACGCTTCTATTGCATTCACAGCTTTCATGCAATCGTGCAAATACACAGTAAAAAAACTATTTCCAGATGTTTTGGCAAATGCATACGCTTTCGTTACATCCACCGGTGTTGCTACGGCAAAAAACGGATCTTGAAAAGTGTTGAAAAACGCAAAATGTTCCTTGCGATTCCATGTGTGTACATCGAGCTTTCTCATTTACAAATGGTTTAACACTTCTCTGATGTTTTTGACGACATCATATTGTTCCGATTCTTCATGTGGCGCTACTTGTTCATGTTGCCATGTCGTGTGAAATGGCACATGAATCGCCTTTGCTCCAATATTGATAATTGGCAAAACGTCTGATCGTAACGAGTTTCCAATCATTAAAAATTCGTTCACATCAATTTCGAGATGCTCTAATAAATCGCTGTAATTTTTCTCTTTTTTATCACTCATCACTTCCACATGATGAAAATATTTGGTCAAGCCCGATTTTTCTAATTTGCGTTCTTGATCGAGTAAATCGCCTTTTGTTAAGACTAATAATCGGTATTTTTTGTGTAAATGTTCAAGAGTTTCTAGAATGCCATCGAGCAATTCTACAGGCATGTCGATCATTTGCTTACCGATTTCTAAAATTTCAGTAATGACTTTGTTGGAGATTTTTCCATTGGAAAGTTCCATTGCACTTTCCACCATTGATAACACAAAACCTTTAATTCCGTAGCCGTAAATTGGAAGGTTTTTCATTTCCATCTTAAACAATTCTTGATCAATTTTATTCTCTGTTTCGTATGCAGACAGCAATTTGGCAAACTTATGTTCTGCATCTCTGAAATAGGTTTCGTTCACCCAAAGCGTATCATCGGCGTCAAACGCGATGACTTTTATAGCATCATACTTCATGAGTTCCATACTTTTTTGGCGCGTTCTAAATCTTCTGGCGTATCAATTTCAACACCTTCTACAGTGGTCGTCACCATTTTTATTTTCTTCCCAAATTCTAAATAGCGAATACACTCAATTTTTTCAGTGGCTTCAAGCATTTGCATAGGTAATTTGGCAAAATCTAACAAGGCTTGCTTGCGAAATGCATAAATTCCTTTGTGTTTGTAATATTTGGCACCTGCATTTTTATCTCTTGGAAATGGAATTGGCGATCGTGAAAAATAGAGTGCAAAACTGCGCTGATCTACAATGACTTTTACCGTGTTAGGATTGCTAATTTCGTCCCAATCCGTAATTTCTACCATCAATGAAGCGAGATCAATTTCTTTTTGCGGATCTTCATAAAAAACGTTGATTACCTTTTCTAAACTGGCTTTTTCCGTGAACGGTTCGTCACCTTGCACATTGATTACAATATCGGCTTCCACGTCTTCTACGGCTTCTGCAATGCGATCGCTTCCAGATTCGTGTTCCTTTTGACTCATGATGACATTTCCGCCATTTTTGCTAATTTCTTCGCGAATCACATCGCTGTCCGTCACTACATAGACTTCTTCAAAAAGACCTGTAGCAACCGTAGCTTCGTACGTTCGGGTAATTACCGTTTTACCGTGTAAATCTTGCATGAGCTTCCCTGGAAATCGAGAAGCTGCATATCGTGCGGGAATCATTGCTATTATTTTCAAAAGGAAGAATTTTAAGTATTCAAAAATACAATTATTTTGTGTGATGAAGAATTGATAGCCTTATTTATTTGGTTTTGGCTTTTAGTCGCCATTGCAATAGTTTATAAGTGTAGCAGTTCAAATTACAAAAAACAGAAAAAACAAATTGACAAATCCACAAACAACCACGAAAGATTATGCAGTTTGAAAACTCAAGGTAAACGTTGTTAATCCGTTTTCAGATTTAAAGAAAATCGTGCCGTCATGCGCTTCTACAATACTTTTGGTTAAGGTCAATCCAATTCCCGAACCGTCTTTTCTTGTGGTAAAATAGGGAACAAAAATATTGTTTTTAATTTTTTGCGAAATGCCAATGCCGTTGTCAGAAACCGTCAAATGTACGCGATTGTTTTCTTGGCTTATGTTGACTGTAATTGTAGGTGTTGAAGCTTCTTTGAGTGCGTATAAACAGTTTGAAATCAAATTGATAACAACTTGTTCCAATTGTTGTTTGTCTGCCAAAAGTTGAATGTTTTCTTCACGTTGAAAATGCAGTTGAATGTTTTTTTCTTTAAATTCTTGCGAGAACAAATCCAGCGTTTGTTGTACCGTTTCGGTAAAATTAATTTCCTTTTTGTCAGGCAATGGCAATTCGGATAATTGACGATACGTATTTACAAAATTATTCAAGTGTAACGAACGCTTTTTGATGATTTTCAATCCTTGCGATAATTCTGACAATGTATCTTCATCAGGTTCATCTTGCAAAAGCGAATCTAAGTTTTCTGCCAAACTGCTAATTGGCGTAATCGTATTGATGATTTCATGCGACATGACGGTCATCAATTTGTACCAAGATTCCTTTTCTTTCTTATCAATTAACTGTTGAATGGTTTCCATCGTTACCATCAAATAATCGTAATCGCTCGTATGTGTCACGGAAGTTTTCAGGAAAAAAGATTCCAATTGCTCGTTTACGGTGAGCGAAATGGTATGTTTCACGCGTTTCCAAGGTTTTGCGTCAATAATGTTGACCAACGGTGTAATTTTTTCTTGTAATAATTTCCAATTGTAAAACTTCGGAATCTGAAAGAAATCGACAAATGCTTTGTTCAATTGAAAAACTTCAATTTCATCATTTTTATCCTTTCGGAGAATGAGAACGCCAATCGTTAAACTCTCAATAATATTGGTAAAAATTACCTGTTCAGAAGTGAATAATTGGCTTTGTGTTCGGTATTTTTCTTGAAGTTTGGCTGTTTTTGCATGTAAAATATTTTGTTGCTTTTCAACAGATATTTTATTGGAGAAGTCGTCGTTTAGCAAACAATCTACTGTTTTTTCGATGTCTAAAAAGAGCTTTTTTAAATAATCAAAACACAAGAAGGTTTGAAAAATTAATAACAATGTAAACCCAAATCCGTTGATTACATATCCTTTTTGGAAAAAATAAAAAATCAACATGGCATTGACTGCAATGAGCAAAATACGAATGGAGAGTTGTATGTAAATTTTTTTGCTCATTAGAGTTGGTGTTTTTCAAGTCGTCTGTACAAAGCAGCACGCGTTAATCCTAAATCTTTCGCAGCTTTAGAAATATTTCCATGATGTTTGTCCAACGCTTGCTGAATCAGGATTTTTTCGGTTTCTTCTAAGTTTAACGTCGCTGGCATTGCAGTATTCACTTTGCGTGAAGAAAAGTGCAAATCTTCCGCTTCAATACTTGTATTTTCGGTAATAATAACGGCGCGTTCTATAATATGTTCTAGTTCCCGAATGTTTCCAGGCCAACTGTAATTTTTTAATGCCGTAATAGCATTGTTTGAAATTGAAGTCAATTGTTTTCGGTATCGTTGATTCAACTTTTTCAGGAAATGATTCGCTAAGACTTCAATGTCTTCCGAGCGTTCGCGCAATGGTGGCAATTGCAATTCGATCGTGTTGATTCGGAATAGTAAATCTTGTCGGAAAGTTTGTTCGTTTACCATTTCATGAATAAGTGCGTTGGTGGCACAAATGATTCTCACGTCAATTGGGCGTTCATTTCCTTCTCCCAAACGTGTCACTTTTCTATTTTGAATTACCGTTAAAAGTTTCGATTGAAGGTGTAATGGCAGATTGCCAATTTCATCCAAAAAAATCGTTCCGCCAGCCGCCAATTCAAATCGTCCTAAGGTATCTTTTTGCGCATCGGTAAACGCACCTTTCGCATAGCCAAACAATTCACTTTCAAATAAATTTTCGTTCAATGCACCTAAATCGACATGAATAAACGGATGATTTTTACGATTGGATTGCAGATGAATTTCTTTGGCAAATACATATTTTCCTGTTCCGTTTTCACCTAAAATCAACACGTTTGCATCTGTTGGCGCCACTTTTTGCACCAAATTGATGGCTTTTTTCATCGCCACCGATTTCCCAATAATGTGTTCTGTTTGTTGGTGAAAATCTTTATCGAGTTGTTTCTGTACCGTTTCAAGCTGTGTTGTTTTTCGCTTGGAACGCGCCAATTCCACACCTGCATTTACAATACTATATAGCTTTTCGGTGTTCCAAGGTTTCAGAATAAAATCGGTGGCACCTTGCTTGATGGCTTCTACCGCTAAATTTACACTTCCAAAAGCGGTCATGAGAATTACAGTCGTTTCTGGACTGATTTCCTTGATTTGTTGCAACCAATACAAACCTTCTTTCCCGTCTTCAAAGCCAATGCGGTAATTCATATCTAACAATACCACATCAAAAGTTTGTGAAATGATGTAATTGCGAATCTTTTTAGGATTGTTCGTCGTAATGATTTCCGTAAAATACTTCTTCAAGCTAATGCGCGCCGAAAATAAAATATCGTCGTCATCGTCGACAATTAATATGGAAGCTTCTTTCTTTCTCATACTACATAGTTAGTGAGATGTTTGATAATGAACAAAAAAATGTTCGAAAATGAACACTTCTAAAATCGACTTATTTTTTAAGTAATTGATATTTAGTCATTTGTGTGTTTATTTTTTCATGGCACAACAATGGCACTCTACTTATCAAACAAAATTAAAAGCGATGGACAAGCAACTTCAACCAAAAAATAAAAAAACGAAACGCATGCTGTTTTGGGGAATTCCAACAATCGTAGTGTTCGCCATTATTTTTATGAGCGCTACACGCAAAAAGCAAGTCAATTTACAAAAAGACTCCATTTCAATCAAAACGGTATTGAAAGGTGATTTTGAAGATGTATTATTATTTAATAGTACCGTAGAACCAAAAACGTCGGTATTGATCAACGTCATTCAAGGTGGATCGGTTTCAGAGGTGTTTGTAGAAAGCGGACAACTAGTCAAAAAAGGCACACCATTATTACGTGTGTACAATCCGAATGCAGAATTGAATTATTTGACGCAAGAAACTGCCATTGTAGAGCAAATTAATAATTTGAGAAATATTCGCGTCACGATAAAGAATCAACAGTTGAATTTAGACGAACAACTGTTGAGTATTGACAATTCGTTTAAAAATGCGGAACGTCAATACACGACTGATCAGCGTTTGTATAAAAAAGATGTCATTGCACGCAACAAGTTTCAAACTTCTGAGCAAGAATATAAATTTCAAAAAGAGCGCAACGAAGTGATTAAAGCGAAAGTTTCCAACGAAAAAAATGATCGAAATGTGCAATTGGCTCGTATCAATGCATCTGTTCAGAAAATGGAAGAAAGTTTAGAATTGTTACGCAAAAACAAAGAGAATTTTATTGTAAAAGCGCCTCAAGATGGATTGTTGTCATCGTTCAATCCGACCTTGGGACAAAATTACAATCAAGGTGATAATGTCGGTAAAATTGACGTCTTAGATGGTTACAAATTGGTTGCAAAAGTAGATGAATACTACATTTCTAAACTTGAAGAAAACATTCGTGGAACGGTAACAGTTGAAGAAACAAAACTCCCAATCCGCATTTCAAAGATTTATCCTGAGATTGTGAGTGGTAATTTTCAAGTGGAATTACAGTTTGAAAACGATTCTATTTCCAAAGGAATTCGTCGCGGAATGTCGTTAAAAAGTAAAATGTTTTTATCGAACAACAGTGAAGCGGTATTATTGCCAAAAGGATTATTTTTCCAAAGCACGAATGGAAAATGGGTTTTTGTGTTAAATTCAGACAATAAAGCGGTGAAACGAAATGTACGTATCGGACGTGAGAATCCTTTTTATTACGAAGTATTGGAAGGTTTGCAAGCGGGCGATCGCGTGATTACGTCAAGCTATGACGATTATAAAGATATGGAAGCACTAAACTTGAACTAATTATGCTAGTATTTGTATATATTTTAGTGGAAACGCTTGTCGGATTATTATAAATTATGAATGTTGAATTTTAAATTGAAAAAGTATTTTTAAGAGCCAAGAGCCAAGAGCCAACACCAAATAAACAATCATCAATCAAAAAACGAACGCTTCGACAGGCTCAGCGTGGGCAGAACATCAATCAAATAAAAACACGTCATATTGAGCGTAGTCGAAATAAAAAAAACAACAAAACAATGATTACATTAACAGATTTAACGAAAGTATACAGAACAGAAGAAGTAGAAACGACTGCACTTCACAAATTGAATTTAACCGTAAAAGAAGGCGAATTTGTGTCCATTATGGGAACTTCAGGATGCGGAAAATCGACTTTATTAAATATCATCGGATTGCTAGATGCGCCAACTTCTGGAAGCTATCAATTTGCAAAAGAGGAAGTTTCGAAATATTCGGAAAAGCAACGTGCCTTAGTGCGTAAAGCCAATATTGGATTCGTATTTCAAAATTTCAATTTGATCGACGAACTTTCTGTGTATGAGAATATTGAGTTGCCATTAATTTACAACAAAGTACCATCTAGCGAACGCAAAAAACGGGTGAATGAAATTTTAGAACGCGTCGGAATTGCACACAGAGCAAAACATTTTCCATTGCAATTGTCTGGCGGACAACAACAACGTGTTGCGGTAGCTAGAGCTTTGGTGACGAATCCGAAGTTGATTTTGGCGGATGAACCAACCGGAAATTTGGACAGTAAAAACGGGAATGAAGTCATGGAATTATTGGCAGAATTGCACGCTTCTGGAGCCACAATTATCATGGTGACGCATTCTTCGTATGATGCGCAATTTTCAAGTAGAATTGTCATGATGAAAGATGGCGAAATCATTTCAGAGAAAACGAACACACGCGATATCGACGTCTTAGTTCAGTAACAAAAACAATCATTCATCAATCAAAAAAACGAACGTTATGTTACAAACTTGGATTAAAATATTTTTTAGAAATAGTAAAAAAAACTGGCTTAATTTAGTCGTGAATATTTCCGGCTTAACACTGGGTTTTGCAGGTTTACTCATCGTATTATTATACTTTAATGATGAACTCAGTTATAATGACTGGAATCCTAATAAAGACGAAATATACAGAGTGGCCAACACATCCAGAAATAATGGAATTTGGTTCTCTAGTACCTCTGCAGAAGCGATCCTTTTTAAAAGCGACATTCCAGAAGTAGAAGAAACAGTATTGGTTTCTCCATTTTACAGAAGTCGTGTGTTACTCAATGGAGAAACGAAAGTGTACACGGAGAAAATGACGCAAACGGAACCAAATTTTTTCGACTTTTTCCCATTTACAATTTTAGAAGGAACTACTGCAAAATTTGCTGAAAACCGAACTCATATTGCGCTGTCAAAAGAATTTGCGAAAAAACTTTACGGAAACAAAAGTCCTATTGGCGAACTAGTTAAAATTGATGGCAATGATCATATCATTACTTGTGTGTATGAAGTTCCAGGAAACAGTCATTACGAGTCTGAATTGTTGATGCAGTTTAGCAAACCATTCGAATTGCACTGGGGAAACTTTCAAAATGAACTCTTTTGTAAAATTACCAAAGATGCCAATATAGATGAGGTTCGACAAAAAATGAACAATGTCATCATTGAGCGAAATGTAAAGCCACAGTTGGCAAAAAATAACATGACTTTGGAAGAAGTTAAAGAAAAGTATGGCATCATAGAAGTATTGTTAGAACAGTTGAGCACCATTCGGTTACACCATAAAGCCAATCATGCAGGTCCGGGCGGCAAAGGAAACTATCAGTTATTATTGGTATTACTAGGCTTATCTATCTTATTAATCATTATTTCTTGTGTGAATTTTATCAACTTATCAACGGCTTCTGCAAGTCAGCGCGCCAAAGAAGTTGGTGTAAAGAAAACGCTTGGATTGTCCAAAAAACAACTCATTTTTCAATATGTTTTTGAAATTGTACTACAAGGATTTATAGCACTTTTATTTGCGTTGATTTTAGTGGAATTTGTTTTACCATATTTTAATCAATTTATGGACAAGAATATACGCTTGACCAACGGAGGAGTTTTATTAAAATTGATTGGTATTGCCATCGCTACTTCAATTACTGTTGGAAGTATTCCTGCATTGTACTTAGCTAATTTTAAAACTGTTGAAGTCTTAAAAGGAAACTTTTCACGCAGTAAAAAAGGAATTATTGCTAGAAACGTTATGCTAGGATTGCAATTTTTAATTTCTGGATTCTTTTTAATTGGCGTGTTGGTTATTTACAATCAAATGGCGTTTATGATTCATAAAGATTTAGGTTTTGAAAAAGCGCAAACGCTGGTGGTAGATGTCTACAATATTGAAGACGAATATAAAAAGTATGAGCTGTTAAAAAGCAGTATGATTCATCATGAAAATATTATGGAAATATCTTCAAGTATGTTTGTGCCTGGCGATGGAAATTTAAACGGAACGAGTCTTCGTTATGGAGACGAATCGTTCAATACGGCATCAAATACGATTGACCATAATTATATAGATTTTGCACAGCTCAATTTACTAAAAGGACGAACGTTTTCGGAAAAATTTGCGTCTGATACAATTTCAACAATCATGCTGAATGAAACAGCGGCGAAACGCTTAGGTATTTACAACGATCCAATAGGAAAAGAAGTGAATCTTGGTTGGCAACCCGATGAAGATAAACGTAAATTTGAAGTCATCGGAATGATTCAAGATTATCACTTTGACGGTTTTGATGTAAAAATAGATCCTATGTTTTTAATTCATTGGAAAACATTTCCGATGACAAAAAAATGGCTGAGTGCTATACAGTTTAAGATCAAACCTGAAAATATTTCACAAACCATTGCTGACATAGAAGAATTTTGGATAGAAAATGTGGACGATAAGTATCCATTCAATTATCAGTTTTTAGACGCGCATTTTGCCGAAACATATGAAAAATATGAAAAGCAACAAACCATGTTTTTGATTCTTTCTACCATTGTCATCATCATTTCGTTACTAGGATTATTTGCGCTGGCAACCTTAACTATTCAGCAGCGTTTAAAAGAAGTTGCCATTCGCAAAACGCTTGGCGCTTCTGTCAAAGAAATTATGTTTCAGCTTGTAAAAAGCTTCTTAAAAATTACCATCATTGCTGTAGTTGTATTGCTACCAATATCCTATTACTTTATGCAAGGCTGGCTCGATAATTTTGTATATCGAATTGATATGCCACTTTGGCCATACATTGTAACACCTGTCATACTGCTCATTCTCGTTTTTGTTGTAGTAGGCGTAAAGGCATTCAATGCCACAAAAATTGATTTAATCAAATACTTAAAATTCGAATAATATGTTAAAAACTTGGCTAAAATTATTCTTTAGAAATAGCAAAAAGAATTGGTTAAATACCACAATCAATATTAGTGGTTTAACACTCGGATTGGTAGGTTTGATTATTGTGTTATTGTATTACAAGGACGAAAAAAGTTACGATCAGTGGAATACACAAAAAGACATGGTTTATAAAGTAGCTCACAAATGGGGCGATGGACAAGTATATGATGACGCCACAAAACCAGAAGGGAAGACTGTAAAAGAAGTTGTTCCGGGAGTTATAGATTATTGCTCTGTTAATTCAGGCTATTACAGTCAAATATTGCGCTACAAAGAACGTTCAATTTACGAAACGAAGATTGGACGTGCCAATGCTAACTTTTTTGAGTTTTTTCCGCATACGATCGTAAAAGGTAACCCCAAAGAAATCTTGACAACAAAGAAATCAATGGCGATTTCAACAGACTTGGAAAAACAATTGTTTGGAGAGAAAGAATCCATTGGAAAAACTATTAAATATGGAAAAGAGGAGCGTATTGTAACTGGTGTATATGAGTTAAAAAAACCTTCGGTATTTATGCCAAATGCCATGATACATATGCCTGTGACCAAAAGTGATAACTGGGGAGGATACAGCGTATATACATTTTATAAAATTCCAGTTGGGACAGATTTGGCTTCTGTTGAAAAGAAAATTTACGACCTTTACGTAGCTAAATATTATCAAAAAGAAGCAGAAGAACAAGGAATTACCGTAGATGAATATGTGTCTATGCAAGGTTCAATTCCGATATTAGAACGTTTGGTAGATTTACGTTTACACGGACAAGGCGATGATGGCATGGTAGAAGGCAAAGGAAACTATTTGTTACTCCTAATTATGCTGAGTTTATCTATTTTGATTATTGTGATTTCCAGTATCAACTTTATCAATCTGTCTGTAGCTTCTGCAAGTCAACGTGCCAAAGAAGTAGGCGTAAAGAAAACCTTGGGCGTTTCTAAACTCGGATTGCAATTGCAGTTTGTATTGGAAATTGTAGTGCAAGGAATTATTGCTGTTTTTCTAGCGTTAATTATTGTAGAATTGTTATTGCCTGTCTTTAATGCATTTATCAATAAAAATCTCGTGTTAAGCAATACAACGATCATTCTGCAAGTGATCGGTTTGGCAATTGCAATTTCAGCAATTATTGGTTTTATCACGGCTTTATATGTGTCAAATTTTAAGACGATTCATGTGTTAAAAGGAAACTTTTCCAGAAGCGGCAATATGATTTTGGTGCGAAATGTGATGCTTGGCTTGCAATTTGTTATTTCAGGATTTTTCTTTATTGGCGGATTAGTGGTATATGCACAAGTGGAGTATATGAGTTCGAAAGATTTAGGATTTTCGGGAGAAGAAATCTTGGTGGTAGAATTCAATGACACGCAAACAAGCAGAAGCAAACAATACAACTTGATCAAAAATGTATTTAAGAACAACCCGAATATTGAAGACATTACTTCTACGTTTTTAGTGCCTGGTGACGATAATGATATTTCGTTAGATGTGATGCACAAAGACATTGCGGTAGATTCGAAATTCATTCCGCTCGATTTTGGGCATTTAGAAATGATCAACACCAAACTAGCCAAAGGACGTTACTTTTCTAAGGATTTTGCTTCCGACACCATCAACAGTGTTATATTTAATGAAACGGGAGTAAAACGCTTAGGAATTGCCAATGATCCAATCCATAAAGAAGTCAACATCGACGGCAAAAAGTTTACCATTGTCGGAGTTGTAAAAGATTATCATATTGAAGGCTTAGACAAAGAAATTCGTCCAGCATTTTTTATGTATTATACAGGTTTTAAATGGGTTCGTGGCGCGATGAGTACAGTACAATTCAAAATAAAAGAAGGAAAAAAAGAAGAAGCTTTGGCAGAAATTGAACGTTTCTGGACGACCGAATTAGAACCTGGCTATCCGTTTTCATTCTACTATTTAGACAAATATTACAGCAAAACACACGACATTTACAAAAAGCAACAAACGCTCTTTTTCATTCTTACCTTAGTGGTTATTTTCATTGCTTTATTAGGATTGTTCGCGTTGGCAACGTTGACCATTCAGCAGCGATTAAAAGAAGTTGCTATTCGTAAAACTTTGGGCGCATCTGTCAAAGAAATCATGGTGCAACTCGTGAAAAGTTTTATCAAAATTACAGGTATTGCGGTAATCGTTCTTTTGCCCATTGCGTACTATTTGATGCAAAACTGGCTAGACAACTTCGCGTACCGAATTGACATGCCTTGGTGGCCGTATATCATTGCACCAATTACATTGTTAGTGTTGGTTTTCGTAGTTGTAGGTATCAAAGCCTTCAACGCAACCAAAGTAGATTTGATAAAGTATTTAAAGTTTGAGTGATTTTTGAAATTGGGTTTTGGGTGGTAAGTCTTGGTAAGTTTCTTAGGAACTAACGAAAAACAAATTAACGAAAAACAAATACCAAAAGCGAAGCGTCTCAAAACTCAACACCTAAAAAAGCTACGTACAAACCCTTGATTTGAAAACGAGTATTTGTTATGCTTTTAAATACGCATTTAATATTGTAAGTTTGGGAAAACTGACTAAAACCATATACGATGTCAACCTCAGACCCTACACCTAAAACGCCTCAACAGAACGAGGAAAAATCAAAAGCAACAACTCTAGAAACCTCGAAGTCTGGAGAAGCCACTACTCAAAAGCTTGAAAAAGAAGCACCAAAAGGTGTTCATAAAGGAGTTTCGGACAAACTCATGAATGAAATCAAAGAAGAGTTGGAAAACATGCTATCATTTGCGATGCGAAATGGAAAAGTTATTAATACTGAATTAAATCCTTTGATAGAAAGTAATAATTTGGACGATTTGATTAATGCGCACAACATTCTTGCTAAAAATGTTGCTCCCGCCACACCAAAATCAATCAAGTATTTAAAAACATTAAATGCTAGAGATAACAGCAGAACCATATTTAGCAAATTGCCAATCATTCGAAACTTAATCATACTTGCATTGGTGTTTTTGGCACTTTTTATAGGAACTTCTCTCTCAGATCAAGTTGATAATGCATCACTCGCAAAAGGAGTTTTAGACAATGATGGTACGCCTTTGTTTCTTAATTTAATGTTTTTGTGTGCAACTTCTGGTTTGGGTGTTGTTTTTTATTTACTAAAAAGCGTGAGTGAAGGTATTCAAAAAGGCACGTTAATGCCCGAACAATCCATTTATTATGTAGGCTTGATTGTACTTGGAATCATGTCTGGATTAATTCTTTCAGAAATTGTAGCAACCTACAATGGAGGAAAAAGTCTCACCGTTTTTAATAGTTGTGTTTTGGCACTTGTAGGTGGATTTTCTTCGGATGCGATCTTTACAGTATTACAAGGAATAATCAATAAAATAAAAGCCGTCTTTACATCAGATGACAACTAATTTAAAAATACAATCACACATGAAACTACTCATAAAAAGTATACTAACTGTCTTAATTACCATAAGTTTGATAGCTTGTGCGTCCATTCCGGCATCTACAGCAACGTTGTCGCAGGAGGTTATTTCGGAGGCAAATTCTATGCATCAGCTAAATATTGCATTGGTCAATAGATTATTTGACGAACGAAAGGACAAAGTGAACGATTTTATCAACAATCAATACATTCCTAGGTATGTGAAAAATTTTGAATCGAAAATCCCTGCTGGTGTTGACGTAAGTTCAGAATTGGCAAATATTCTAAAAAGCGTCATGCCAGTGATCAACAGAAAACGGGATTCGCTACAAGGTTTGCTAGATACGCAACGCAACGAAATGATTACGTCGTTAAATAACAGTTATGCAAATTATCAACAGGCAAGTTCAACGTTGCAAAACTTGATTACATCAGCAGTAAAGCTGAAACAATCTGAAGCAAATACCTTACAGGAAATTCAAAATTTGACAGGAACCAACATCAACGTAGGCAAAATACAGGGTCACTTAGACAGTTTATTAGTCAAAACAGGAAATGGTTTTAACAAACTGTTGAATATAGAATCAGCAATTAAAGCAAAAAATTAAAATAGAAAGACATGAGCGAAATAGATTGGGATAACTTAGCGGAACAAGCTGGAAAACAAACGGATACAGAATTTCAAACGACTATTGCGAGTCTAACACGCATCAGTATCAAAGAAATTGACCAATTCATCAAAGAGAGTGAAATTAGTAATGAAAATGCTGTGAAAGTATTGAAAGAAATCAATGCAGCAGCAGCTTCTAATACGGCTAAGGCAGATGCAATTGCCAATATTGACAACGGTGTTAATTTTTTGGTAAGCATGGCAAGCAGAATTGTGTAAAAACACAATATATACATAGTACAGAAAGCAATAGCGTATTTTATATGGTATTGCTTTTTTTTGTATCAAAGTGATGGAAATCTGATGAGTAGCTTCATAATTTTCTTATATTTTTCTTAATTAGGAACATGGTCTTCTGCATTTTTAATATCTTAAATATAAAATAGAAACCATGAAAAAAAGAAATCTAAAAGCGTTATCGCTTCGCAAAAATGCAATCTCTAATTTTAGCAATTCCGTTACGGGAAAAGGAACACTTAATTCAGACATTTCCTGTCCGATAGGAACCTGTATAGAATCTATAACCTATTGTACGTATGATACCTGCGGCACCTGTATTGTAACTCATTGTGAAGGCGGCGTCGTATGTAATTTGACCGTTCCGCCAGGGAAGTATTAATTTTTGAATAATGCGTGTATCTTCAATTTAACAAAGAGTACAATGTATTAAGATATTGAAAGCAATAACACATTTGGGTATGTTATTGCTTTTTCTATAAAGATATCAAACACTTGTATAGTTTTTGTTGATAAATTTTATGTAAGGAATTCAGATAAAAAACTACTTTTGTTATAAATCTGTTTAATAATTAGATAAAAGAATATGTCAGATACAAACACAGCATTAGATTGCTTAATTATAGGAAGTGGACCTGCAGGATATACAGCTGCTATTTATGCTGCTAGAGCAGACATGAATCCAGTGATGTATACCGGAATGGAGCCAGGAGGACAATTGACAACCACAACAGAAGTAGATAACTTTCCAGGATATCCAAATGGTACGGACGGAACGGCGATGATGGAAGATTTAAAAAATCAAGCAACTCGTTTTGGAACTGATGTACGTTTTGGAATTGCAACGAAAGTAGATTTGGCTACAGAAGTAGGAGGAATTCACAAAGTATATATCAGTGATGGTGCCGAAGAAAAAGAATTTCTAGCAAAAACCTTGATCATTTCTACAGGAGCTTCTGCCAAATATTTAGGGTTGGAAAGCGAACAACGTTTAATTGGTGGTGGCGTTTCTGCCTGTGCTACTTGTGACGGATTCTTCTACAAAGGACAAGATGTAATTGTTGTGGGTGGAGGTGATACTGCCGCAGAAGAAGCAACGTATTTAGCAAAATTATGTAGAAAAGTAACCATGTTGGTGCGTAGAGACGAAATGCGCGCGAGCAAAGCCATGCAACATCGTGTGAATGCAACTGAAAACTTGGAAGTATTGTACAATACAGAATTAGACGAAGTATTAGGTAAAATGGTGGTTGATGGAGTTCGCATTGTAAACAACAAAACGCAAGAAAAGCGCGAATTGGAAGTGATGGGAGTTTTCATCGCAATTGGTCACAAACCGAATACAGATATGTTTAAAGGCATTTTAAATATGGACGAAACTGGCTATTTGATTACGGAAGCAAAGTCTACCAAAACAAATATTCCAGGTGTATTTGCTGCTGGAGATGTTCAAGACAAAGAATACCGTCAAGCGATTACCGCTGCTGGAACCGGCTGTATGGCAGCTTTGGATGCAGAACGTTACTTGGCTTCTGTTGAAGATATGATTGAAGCGTAACCTTTGATTTGATAATGATTCGATTTGAAAATTTGAAAATTTTTTAATCATTGTTTTTCAACTTGCGATTTCAAATATTATAAAAAAACAAAACCGCGTAAAATTCATGTTTATGCGGTTTTTTTGTTACATACAAGAAGCTGCTGGCTTCGAATTTATCTTCTAATTAAAACATCACTTCTCATAATACGCTTTCATGTTTTCATCCACAAAAAAGACAATACCATTTTGCTTGACTTTCATCAGCGTGACTTCATTTATGGAATATTTATTGTATACGATTCTTTTCAAAACTTCATAGGTTTCCGTTGATTTTTTCCCGGTTTTTAAAGAAAATAATCGTACGTTTTTTTTATCGCCAAACATAAATACACCTTCATAACTTTCGTAACGATCAAAAGTTGCAGGAAAAACTTCAGTTCCTTTTGCATCGAAAAAACCATATTTTCGATTTGCTTTTACTAAGAAATATTGTTTCGATTTATATGATGGAAACCGAATATCAGCATAGAGTGGCGGAATAATTTCACGATTCTCCTTCAAATCATACACGCCAATTTTAGACCAATCTTCTTTTGAAAACGTATAAAACCGATCATAGGAATTGTATTTTTCTCGAAAATTATAACCATTGTCAACCAACGATTGGTAGCGTTTTCTTTCTATTGCTTCGTTCGGATTATCGGGCATAGCATGCACAGTTTCTTCAAAGTCTTCATCATCGTCATTTCTAGCAAGTTTACCAGCTAAAAGTCCGTAAAATCGCTCTGTTACAAGGTATTTGGTTTCTTTGGCATTACTCACGCTCCAAACCACAAAAGATTGGTTTGGTTGTACTGTTTTAGGAAGTTTGATACGAACATTTGCTTTGGCGTGAATCAACTCGTTGCCGTTAAACTCCCAATCTTCTCGCAAATTAGAAATAGATTGAAATTCATTAATATACCTGATTTGATCGTATTCAACAGGAATTTTCACCTTGCCAGAAAGTTCCAAAATTCCAATCTTGTTTGCCTTTTGCGCCACAATATAATCGTAATGTGCGCTTAAAGTATCGTATTCAATTGCTGTCAGCTTTGTATTCCTGTGTAGAATCCCAAATTTTCCTTTATTGTTTTTGGCGATGTAATATGCACGAACATCTGAAATTTTAGCTTCATTCAGTTGTTCGTATACTATAGGAACGACGGCTTTTCCTTTCATATCAATCAATCCCCAAAAATCTCCTTGTTTCACCAAGGCTTGTTTGGAGTTTTCTGTGTCGTCTAAATAGTGTGAAAAATGGGATACACTATCGTATACGGCTTTGATTTCAGCATTTCCATTCATGGCTTTAAATCCCCACTTATCACCAACTCTGTTTGGAATCAAAATTTCATTCTGACCTATTAAGAACGTATAACTAAAGATGAAAAGAAAGCTTATTATTTGTTTAATTTTTGACATCAATCTTGATTTTTTTTGATTCTTTTACTGTTTTTATTTCACTTGTATATCTGTAAGATCGTGTAAAAATATCTAACTTAATCACTTCACCTTTGGGCAAATTATACGAATCGAACAAGTACGAAGTATCTATATCTGATTTTTCATCGATCACCAACGTACAAATATTTCCTGCTCGTGCATCTGAAGTCATATACATGCTCAATTCACGTCCATTTTCTTGGTGTTTTTTGATAAAAACAGGCGTTCCGTATACCGAACAATTGTCTTTCGTTTGCTTTGTGGCGATTTCTACTTGAAACGTATCATTCTCAATCCTGCCTTTAAGTGCTGTTTTTTCATTCTGAAGAAAAATAAACTTTTCACCTTCAGTATCAGTCACATCATACAATTGTAAATACATGGCACTTTTATCGTCCCAATAGGCTGTGTATGCATCTATTTTAGCGTCGCTCTTTCCATAAAAGGTCTTAAAAGAAGTTTTGTATTCACTCTTATATTTTAGTTTTGTTGTTTTGGGTATATTTTTCAATGTGGATACAGGAATCGTGTCCATTCTTGAAGCTTCATAACATGTGTCTCTTTCTTGTTCTACAGCTTCTGAAACGCTGAGAAGTCTGTCAAACTTAGATTTTAGCCAACCTTTTCTTTCTTCTCGATACCGAATAAACTCTGTGCCATATTCTATTGTGTTATTAACAACGGCGATTACTTTTTTCTCTTTAGGAATGCCGTCTAAAAGGTTCAATTCGTGTAGAAAATCGGTAATTCGATTGCTTTTCTCTTGAGTGCCAACCCAAATTTCCATGTCTAAAAAAGAAGGTGACAAGCGGTATTTTTCAACAGCAACTCCATGGATCGTCTTTTTTTTGCCTGTTTTTGTGAATCCGCCATTTTTAAAAAAGTTTGTATACGGAGTAAAGACCAACACGCCTTTTGCTTTGCTCACCACTACTTTGTATTCAGGCATTAAAATAATATCTTTTGAAGCGTTCCGATCGGCAAGTTTTGGCGTTTCACGCAAGTGAAAAAAGTAATATTGGTCGTAAAAAACTTCATGAAAAAATAGTTCGTTATAATATTTTCGAGGAGACTCAAAAGTGGAATAAGTTACTTTCACATTTCTTTCAGGATAGTTTGCGAAATGTAAATTGCGAATTCGAAAATCACTATGTCCAACATCTACCCGCAACCCTTGCGCTGATAGTGAAAAACATGAAAAGAACAGGAATAATAAAAAATGATGAAGTTTACAAGGCATTCGTACGGTTTTATACCGCAAAATAAGATTTCTAATACGATACTAAAAATAAAAAGCCCCGAAATTACTTCAAGGGCTTTGTCGTTGGTTGAGGTTTGGTTGTGATGTTGTGTATTTGATGATGACTAATTATTTCATTGTGAAATTGAGTTTGTCTTCAAATCTTCCAATTGATACATTACTACATCAAAAAAATGGTACATTGAATAACTTACTTCTTATGAACACCGCCAGAAACAGACTTGTTTTTTGAAACAGACTCTGGGTTTCCGTAATAATTTACATCGCCGCCACTAGAACTGCTTGCCACTAGTTTTTGAGTAACGTGAACAGTTACATCGGCGCCACTACTTGCAGAAGCATTGCAATCTTTCACCACTAAATCTTGTGCGTGAATATCGCTTCCGCTGCTGGCAGTTGCTTCTAGTGAATCTGCGATTCCAGAGATTTTAATATCTGCGCCACTTGATGTTGAACACGATACACTTTCCGCTTCTACGTCTACTTTTACATCGGCGCCACTGTTGCTTTTAATCTCAATGGTTTCTGAAAAAATTGTGGAAGTAGTATAAACATCTGCGCCACTCGTGCTGATAATTTTATCAATAGTTGGCAAGCTTACATGTATTTTTTTAGACTTACAACGCCCAATATTTTTTTCGGCGTGAATTTTTAAAACGCCATTATTGATATCTGTGGCAATCAATCCGATGACATTTTCGTCGGCTTCTACTTCAATAGAAGCGGTTTCAGCTTGTGTGATGTATACGTCTAATCCTTCCGACGCTTTTATAATGGTGAAATATTCTTCCGCGTCACGATCTTCGGTGACTACGTTTCGGTTTCCTTTAATGCCAGATCCAAAATTAAAATTACAAGAAGTCATTAAAATACTTAGGATGGCAATGGCGATAATTCGTGCTATTGTGATCATAATAGTTAGTGTTTTTGTTTGTTGATTGATGATTTTTTGATGTTGATGATAAAGTACTCACAAACAATCCAACTACCAAAACTTTTCGTTCAGTTTTAGTAGTTTCAGTCGGATTGTGAATTGCTCATTTTTTGATTGATTGATTGATTTCACACTGAGTTAAGTCGAAATGTGATGATGGTTTTTTGGTTGATTTCACTTCGACTCCACAGATATATACTGAACGAAGCCGAAGTGTTGGTTGATTGTTTTAGTTGATTGATTGATTGATTTTTGATTATCTATATTTATTATTTTACCTAATACCTAGTTCCCCGAAATACTATCATTTTTTACAGCGGTACTATCTTTTGCATTCCTTGTATTGGTAGTTGTTTTTTCAGCATCACGTTGTTTTCTAGTACTGTTTTTACGATTACTTTTTTTCGTTGATGGGCAATCCAAACATTCCAATTCGTCGTCTACCACTTGATAATAATGTTCTTCTGAACCTCTTGCTAAAATATGTCCTGAGCCTCTAGAGTTTCTATGAAATGATTTGGTGTTTTTATCTGCATAAATAATAGCACCTTCTGGTAAATACAGTACAACTTCGACTTTTTGATTGTTGTACTTATCTTCTTCATCGAATAAAAAGAAACCATCGAGTCTGAGCGTTTTACCGTCAAAATTATAATTGTACTCAATACCTTGTGCACGTTGTCTTGCATTTTGGTAGGAAACGCCACTAGCATTTTTGCTCACACGAAGACGCGCATTATCGTTTTCTGTTGGTTTTACAGTCAGTCGCACAGAGCGAGAATACAAAACGATGTTTCCATTTTCGTCATATTCTACATTGTAATCATGATCATATCTTTGGAAGCGTCCGTCAAAATCTTCATTTTTTACCATTTTCACGTTAATCGTATCATTTTTAACGATGGATAATTGTTCTTTGGTGGATACGGTTGCTTCAATATTTTGGTGCAATGCTGCACTGGAAGCGATATACGCAACACCCAAACAGGCACCAATCCATAAAACGACAAGTCCAATTTTAGCAGACGTTCCAATAGATTTCGAATTCTTCACTAAAATTTTTATTCCAAAAATGAATAATACCAATGCTGGAATTCCAACAACTAGCAATGCTAACAAACCAAGTACCCAAGGCGGTGTTTGATTCAAGATGCCTAAATCTTCATAATAAATAGATTCTTCTCCTTGAAAAATATCAAAGTCAAACATGCTAATACCAAGGGCAGACAAAATCAAGCTAATTAAAATAGAAGCTGCAGCGATGATAAAAATGACTCCGAAAAACTTACCAAATACTTTGATAAATGTTGTAATAATATGTCCTATAGAATCAAAGAAGGAAGACGCGCCACTTTTTGCTTTTTGACCAACTTGCTCAAAATTGATGTCGTTGATAGTTTCTTGAACATCATCAAGCCCTTCTTTGATTTTTTTCTCAATATTGCTGATGTTCGCGGGCTTTCCCGCCATGGCAAGTTTTTCACTTGTAGTAGTCGCTTTTGGAATAATGATCCATAAAATGAAATACACAAAAATAGGTGATCCTACTCCAGCAAATACAATAAGAACGGCTATCAGTCGTACCCATAACGCATCTACCCCGAAATACTGTGCAATACCTGCACAAACTCCTGCAATGTATTTATTGTCATAATCTCTATATAACTTGCGAGTGGTTCCTGTTCCTGTTTCAGTTCTTGTTTGATTTGTATAGTTTCCTTTAGGACCATCTTCAAAGATTTCGTCATCTACGAGATAATCTTCTGGTTGTCCCATAATGTCAATAACTTCCTCAACTTCTTTAATACCAACAACTTGTCGTTCCGATTTCATACGTTCCGAAAAAAGTTCGGCAACTCTGGCTTCAATATCCGCCAAAATTTCATCTCTTCCTTGCGAGTCTGTAAAGGAGCGTTTTATGGCGTTTAAGTAACGCTGCAAGGTCTTATATGCATCTTCATCAATATGAAAAAACATATTTGCTAAATTTATATTAATGGTCTTATTCATTAGTAGTCGTTTTTTGTTGTGTTACAAGTGATACAGCATTTTGTAAATTGTCCCAAGTAGTATTCAGTTCTTTTAAAAATAATCTTCCAGTTTCTGTGAGTCCATAGTATTTTCTAGGTGGACCAGAAGTTGATTCTTCCCAGCGGTAACTCAATAAACCTGCATTTTTCAGTCTTGTCAATAATGGATAAATAGTTCCTTCTACGACAAGCATTTTTGCGTCTTTGAGCGTTCCTAGTATTTCGGCAACATACGCATCTTGATCTCGTAAGATGGATAGGATGCAATACTCTAGCACGCCTTTACGCATTTGTGCTTTTGTGTTCTCTATCTTCATGTTTTCATGTGTCTTTTAATGATTCTGTTCGTTTTTTGATTGATGATTGATGATTGATGATTGATGATTGATGTTACACTGAGCTAAGTCGAAGTGTGATTGATGATGTTACACTGAGCTTGCCAAAGTGTGATGTTATTTGATGAAACGATATGTTAACGGATACCGATAGCGTTCACCTTCATTCGCTTTCATTGCTGCCACAATGGTATACGTAATGTTAAATGCAAAAAATAATAAAGCACCGAGTCCAGAAATAATTCCAACGAGTGATATTCCAAAAATGCGAATACCTTCTTCCACATTTATTGAAATGTCGTGAAACCAAAAAATATCCCACGTACTTACATTGTGAATGCCAACCGCAATAAAAAACGGAATACACAACATTGTTGCGGCAATCTTATAACAAAGCAGACTCAATTGAAAGTTAATTACTTCTTTTCCATGATGATCTATATAACTCGAATCTTTTTTATACATCGTCCAAAAAATGATGGGAAGTATAAAATTTCCAAACGGAAAAAAGTATTTACTAAACGACGCTACATGTAAAACTGTCGCCACATTTTTATCGTGATTTGTCAAAGTTGATTCCATTACCTATTATTTTCTTATACAAATATATGGTTAAAAAAAGGTATTATGCAAAACATAGTACTAAAAATTAACAAAATATTAACATTTAAAAGTGTGTTTAAACTATGAGTTTTTTGATTTAATTAATTGAAAATTATAATCGGCAAAACGAAACGGATAAATTTTCAAAGCCAAACGTATAAATATTTTGGTTGGCATATTGACATGAAGTTCTACATCAAAAAATACACTATTCACTCACTCAATGAGCTTCTATAAAAATCCAATTTTAAACAGTGTTTAAACAGCTTTTAAATACCATTTAAACACTGTAGATTACAAAATATGTGTATCTTTACAGCGTCACACATTCATTAAGAACACCACATCATAAGAGTATATCCAAGCGGGTACACTATTGTGGTGTTTTTTTGTGATGTGTGACAACTAACAAAGCCCGCTTGGTTTATATAGGATAATTAGCTGTTAAAACTTCGATTTTCCTTCTTCGCTTCCCAAGCTTTGCTGCATTTCCAGCATTTAATATCTTACTCACTGACTTGGTGTGCCAGTTGTATTTTTTGATGTATTTATCAAGCACTTCTGAAGGATATGAACTCAATAAGAACTTTCCTTTAACTTTTGACAAAGCATCCAAGTCTCTCTCAAAATGCTCTTTCGTGTAGCCACCATAATGACCTTGGTCAGTGTCGATATACGGAGGATCTACATAGTGAAACGTGTCTTCCGTGTCCCTACTTTGAATTACTTTGTGGGCTTTGTTATGCTCTATCTGAGTGTAACGCATTCTGTCTGATAACTCTTCTTGAAAACGATCTATCTTATTTTGTATGGTATGAGCCCTTTTTTTACGATCATAGCCCCAAGTACCTATTTTACAGCTAAAACCTTGATTGGTCACTACATAAAACGCCCATGCTCTTACAACCTTGTCCTCATCAAACAACCAAGGACATTCGTAGATAATTAATGCCTTTTTATAGGTTTCTCGGCTGTGAAGAGTTGCTTCTACCTTTTTTCTGAGGTCAAAATAGTTGTGCTTTAATACTTCGTAAAAGTTAACGATATTCATATTGTAATCGTTAATTACTTCACATTTGACTGGCTCTTTAGCCCAGTACACTGCACCACCTCCAAAAAATGGCTCTGTGTAAATCTCATGCTTTGGAATTAGAGGCAAGATATGATTTAACATACTTTGTTTACCTCCATAATAACTAATTGGCGTTTTAAGACCGCCTTTGGTCTGCTTGTCAACATTCATAATTTTTGAAATTTAAGGGGGATTAATATTAATTATTCTACTATGCTTTTGCTAGGATTTAGAATCGAACTAGCATATATTCAAATCGTATATTTTGTACAACAGATTCTATCTCTCTAATTGCTAATTGAAAGGAAGAGCTCGTTTTATTACGTACTACGTAGAAAACATCATTATCTGTATTCCAATCAGCACCTACTGAAACTATTGATCCAGCAATCATGTAATTGGATGTTTGTACATTTGGGAAATTCACCGTATACAACTGATCTAGTCCAGGGTTCCCAATTGTATAAGTTCCAGTATGCAATATTGGTGATTGTGGTATTAAAGACGCTAAGGCGTCTGCAAGTGCTTTAGGAGTAATAGCTCGTTGTGTATCTACTCCAGCAATTGCTTCATTGGTTGTAGCTAATTCTACAACTCCAGTTCTTGTTGTTGTAGCACTTCTACCATTCAATTTTTTAGGTGTGATAAACTTATCATCAACAGTAGATCCATTTGATTCATTTTGTGTCGCTATTCTCGCGATTCCTGATACTGATTCTGTTGCTTGTGGTGGAGGTGGAGATAGTACAGGTAAAGATTCTGCTAACTTTTTAGGAGTTATGATTTTTAAATCATTTACTCCCTGATCTGCTTCAGCTTGTGTCGCTATTTCAGCAATTCCTGATACTGATTCTGTAGCTGAAGGAACTGAGGTTAAAAATTCCATAGCATTAGGAATTGTAATAAAATCATTTAGCTCTACTCCTAAATCGTCAATAATAGCTGTTTGAATAGTATAAATCTGATGAGTAACACCATCTTGAAACACTTGATCAAACAATTCTGAATTTGGAGCAATTTTACTACTTAGATCTCCTTCTGTTTGCTCAAAGAACAGAAGCTCCTTATTTATGACCATCCATCCTGAAGATATCTGACCATTTTCCACAGCACATCCTGAAATGATATAATTTTGATTATCACTGGTTAAGTGTGATATAAAAGAATTGATTATTTCGAGGTATGCGAATTGCATAAAAGCAAGTGTATTTTGCTCAAATGGAAGCCCTCCTGGTTTTGTGAAATTTGCTAATAACATAATTAATATCGCTCAATTTTGTACTGTTTACCAGCTAGTTTGTAATAGTTTATTTTTGCTTTTAAAATTGTTTCATTGAAAACGTATTCAATCGGAATCCACACAATGAAATTGAAAAACTGCTCAATGAATTCAGCAGCTACATAGATAAATACAGGAGTGTTTTCAGACCTTAAAAAAACATACACTGGTTTTTGCTCATAGTCTTGGAATAAGTACGTTTTTTTCGGCTTGAATCCATCACCTATGTAAACTTTTCTTGTCTCTTGATGATTCATGGGATCATACGTTTGAACGCCAAACCATTCATTAAGCATTTTTTCCATGTAAATGACACGGCAGTCGTGTTGCATTCGATATAGTATATCTTCCTGTAACTTTATTAAAGGCGATAGCTTGGCATATAACCAAGATAGATGGATATTGGTGCGCCACTCGTGCGGTGTGTATCGTTTTGCGAGTTTCTTGTAATTATTATGCCTCCAAATCATACGGTATATAGTTTATCATTAGATCTTCTACTTTAAAATATCCAGCATCAGGGATTTGCCACAAAGCCACAGATACAAATGGAAGTCCTGCATACTTCCATTGAATATTTTCAATACTAGGCAATTTTACACCTTCAGCTTTTTGAATAGCATCACGGAAGTACTCAACAACAAAAGCACCATTGAACTCTAAATTTGCTAAGTAAGTATCAACAGCATTTTCTACTGGCTTTACTACTTCAGAACCGTTAACGCTCAATAGTTGTCCCGTTGTTAGATCTATCACTTGCGGATCTACATAAACAGTCATTTGAATTTTGAGCAAATCAGCAGGTCTATTGATTACAATTAGACTATTACCTCCATCTTTAATCAGGTTAATGTATACTTCAAATCGACTTAGCACATCATCAGCTAGTGGCTGAAGTTCATCATTATTAGTAGTTGCGATTTTGAAGATCAAGTCGCCATCAACACTTTCGAGTACAGCACACCTGTGTATTACTCTTCTAGCTTCAACATCTTCAACATCAGATGTATCATATTGAAACTGGCCGTCTAACCAAACAAGTTGTAAACCATCCAAAAAGGAAAGTGCTTGTTCACGATACCAACGTAGTGTATGCGGTCGTGAATTTTCAGCATTCTCTTCAACAATTTGCTCGTGTAACCAAATAGAATACGATACTATATAAATCCAATTACTATACATCCCTGTATTAGAGTCATTGGAAAGCAGTGGAGCTAAAACAGGAATTTCTCCTATTTTAGCTCTCATCTGCACTTGTATTTCTTCTAATGATCTTGACATACTATATTGGTCTAGTTATCCATTTAGGTGTTCCAAGAATGGTTGCAGTATTCCCTTCATCAGCATTAATTTTATCTCCTGAACTTTCTTCAATTGGATAAGTGTGTATAATCCCTCCAATCTCATAACTCATATAAAATAAATCGAATGAACCTCCATAATCCGTGATACCATTAGAGCTTATGTTTCCATAAAGAGCATCAACATTTCTTGCAGTAAAATCATTTGTCTCATAATCAATTGTGTAATTGACGTCAAATATTGTAGAACCAAATCCTGGATTTGCAAAAATTGAAACTCCATTTAGCTCCATCGGACCGAAGCGTCCAGCTGATCCATAGTAAATTATGGATAATGTATAAATTTGATTAGGATCTAGATCTCCAATCTCTCTAACAATAATGTTAGTTCCATCTCCTAGTTGAAAAATTATTTTATTTGGTTCGTTTGGAACTGGTTCTCCTTCAGGAGCACTGATACCATAGACTAATTTTAAATTTACTCCTTTTGACCCTCCCATTCTACTAATAAAATTAGCACTTTCTCCATCTGTGAGTTCTGGATCAGGACGAAAAACAATCGTTGCTTTAAAATCTTGATTTGGTTGAGGCTTAATATCTCCAAAGTTCAAATAATCAGACTCAGCTTTTCTTAGCTGAATTCCGTGATCAACATCAACGCTTACTGCTTCGCAAGTCATTTCAAAAGCACACCACTTTTCGCCGTCATAAAGTTTCAATTTGTTTTCATCTTCACTGTCTCTGATCATTAGTCCAGGAGTCGGTATTTCGATGGTAGATTTAGCTACAAGAGGAATAATTACTTCAGTAGGCTTGTCCGTTAAATCTTCATAACTACCTGTAAAGGCTACAGGAGCAAGCTCGTCCTTGTGAGCTAAACTATCAATAAGATTTCCAAACTCTTCTTGAGATGGTGTATCTCCTGTTTCAAAATATGCTTTTAATTCTTCTATTGATTTCTTCATGGTACTTTATTTTACGTTAAATGATTTTCTCCAACTTGTGTTTCTCCTATTGTAAATGCAGACAATGTAGCCTTACACCACTTATCTGTCTGATAGATGTAAATGCCGTAATTATCTTCACTATTAAAGATTATTTGACCATCGATTGGAACAGTAATAGTTGACTTAGCTACGATAGGAATTTCCAATGTCATAGGTGCATTTGGAATATCATCATAACTTCCTGTTTTACTTAAATTTGCAATATCATCCCAATGACCAAATGAATCGATTAAGTTTCCAAAGCTTGTTTGTGTAGGAACATTTCCTGCTTGAAAATATCCTTTAAGATGTTCGATAGATTGTTTCATGCTTATTGTATTATGTATTGTTCTGTTGACCAGTAACCAACACCTATTTGGATATGTGTGTCAGTTACTGGAATTACTGTTTTTAAATTGTAAAATTGTAATACATCCGTATTTGTATATTGACTTTCAGGCAAGCTTATTTTTTGTCCAGGCGTTAAATCATCGGTTTCATTTATTTGATTGGCTTTTGCGATGTCTCTAGCAGCTCTTGCATCACCATACACTTGCAAGGCGATATCAAATACGTTTTGACGATCTATGACTGTTACTGTTTTCATAGCTTATGATTCGTGTTGAGTCTTATAATCATCAAACTCTTGTTTCAACTTTCTGTATTTACCTTTCCACAACTCTATGTTCTTTCGCAAGAGGTTGATTTCGACCTCTAAAGCAATGAATTTTTCATCATATCTTTTTTTAAGATCATCTAGAGCTTCTTGATATAGGTCAATAACTGATTTTTGGTTTTGAGTTTCAGCTGCTGCTAAATCTGCTTTTCTTTTTTTTCGCTCGTAACCCCAAGCAAATAGCCCGCCCAAAGCAGTCATTAACTCAATGCCATAACTTTTTATAAATTCAATCATGGTTAAACTTTTATGGTTAATTTTTCAATTCCCTCTTCTAGATTTATTTCAGCATTCTGATATCCATCATATCCGAGCTGTACTTTTAAATCTCTCAAAAACTCAGGTTTAAAAGCATTTGTCTTTTTTAGATATCTTGAGATTCCAAAACCCGTAAGTGGATGCTCTTTAAATTCACCTTGATGCGCCTTTACAATCATCGATACATGTTGTTGATCACTTGGGCCGATGACAAAATCACCATTTACAATGGCTAGATCTCCAGTTTCATCTAATAAAAAATCAACTCTATCACTCATACGATTTGACCATTTACAATTGCTGCTCCATCTGATGTAGCTCCAACGACTTGTCCACCTCTTACGTAATTGTCTAAAAGCGTGGACATCTCTTCGGCAAATAACTGTATTGCGTGATCTTGATCTTCTTGTGCTAACATCAAATAAGACAACCCAATGATTCCTTGCTTTAATACCTCTTTATTTAGTGCCATCTAAGTAAATATTTGATTAATTTTATTAATGTTTTGTTCAATTAAAGTCTTATCACTAGGACTTACAGTTCCAATTCCTGAAGGCGTTAAAATCTTTACATTTTTAAAGACATTATGTGATGTCTCTAGAATTGATTTTAAATCTGCATTTTCATTTTTTATCTTAAACTTTCCTTGAAACATTTCAAATTCTGCTCCATCAGTACTTATATGAATTTTTTCAATTTCACTATATGAGATTATCACTGCTTCAGAAATATCATTTTCGATGATTGCGCATAACACAACACTTTCCACTTTAGGTGTAATTTTTACAAAGTTTTCTAGATCATCTTTGATTGAATGAAAACGAACACCAAGGAGTTCAGGTTTAAATTCTCTATCTACATCACAATCATTCTCACGAACCACTTTGACAGTACCAGTAGTAATGACTACTTTTTCATTTTCTTGAATTTCTTTCCCTATAAGTTGTCTAAGAAGTTCGTGCATTTATATAGCGTTTAAGTACAAAAACAATTACTAAACCAACAATAATGAGTATGAATCCAATGCCTAAAAAACCATATAAGATGAAGCTACTATCAAACTCTTCAGTTTTCTCTTTATCTTTAGCCTTAATGGTTTCAATGAGCTCTCTGTTTTGACGTGTAATTTCTTCGACAGATCCCGAAATGCATTGTGCTAGATCTACGTTACCTTGCTTGTCAAATCGCAGCACTTGTGCTGTTCCAGTGACATAGTTTTTTTTGTATATGGTTGTGTCGCGATAAGTAACTTTTGGAATCGAATAAGTGACTGTATCACCTTTTCGTTTTTTGATCGTTTCGATTTGCTCTGTGAGCTTGGTATCTGTTTTGTTTTTGATTGCCTTCTTCTTTACGTCACAAGAAGTAAATAGTAATAAAAGCAATATGATTATTCTAAACTTCATAGCTGAATTTTTTAATAGTTTCTTTAATTACAGACACATAACTTTCGATTGATTTATAATCGCGAAATGCATTAGCATCAGATCGGTTTGTCCCGAAAAACGGTTCAAGAATTAAAGTCGTTGGATTTGGATAAAATACAGCCGCAAATCCACGTTGGTGTTTTCCAAACAGCGCCTTAGCACCTCTATTTTTTCGACCCATTTTTTTCTCAATTAGATTGCAAAAAAAATCAGCAAGGCGTTTACCTTTTTGATTTTTAAAATAATACAGAGCTTCGCATCCGTTGGCTTGTTTTGATTCGGCCGCATTGAAATGCAACTCTAATACTAAGTCAAAGTTTCCGGTGTTTATCTTCTTGGCGTTTCGTTTTACCATTGAGGTATAGCCAAGATTGTAACTGTCATAATAAAATATGGTTGCTATATCTTTTAAATGAGCAGCCACCATTTTATTGAATTTCCATTCAGTAGTGTCCAAATCTCTGGAATAAGCTCCTTGTTTGAATTTTGTATGTCCTATTACAATTGCAACTTTCATAATTTTAATCCTAATTTGTTTTCTCTTAAAAATCCGTTACTTCTATCTGCTTTGATAGTCACTCCTTCGATAAGATATTTGCCATTATGTTCACTATATCTCGGATCATTAATTTCAATAGTATCTCCTGCCTTAGTTCTAGGAACTCCCCAAGTTGGTAGCGTACCTTGATAACCATCAAAACTGAGTGACTTATAATCTTTCTCTGCAAGACGCTCTAATTCTGCCTTAGTGGTTCTTGGCACAGTGATCACCTTTTCACTACCTCCAGTATCTCCATACTGACCATGTATTTTGCGTCCGCTTTCAAGGACAGACACATACTTTACTAAAAGCTTTATGTCATCCTTTTTTACAAATTTTAAGTTATTGGAAAGTGCTCTCACATTTCTGTTGATCACAACAGGATGTGGATCTGTTGGAGGTATTGAAATTGGAAAACCAACGTGTAAAACTTCTCTATTTTTAAAGAAGCTATGTAAGCCATAATTTTTACGAAGACTCTCAAGAACTTTAAATGCTGACTTGTTATCTATAGTCATTTTTCCCAAAACAACATTGTCAATAAGTTCGTAAGTATAACCAGGTGCGATCACTTTGAGTAATTGCTTTAAAGTTGCGTTTTCAAATGCTTTAGAGAAATGATTTTTTTTTAGTTTGTACATTTCATCTTCACATTTGATCTCAAGAGGTGCATCAGCTCCAATGCGTGTCACATAACCTTTAAATTCAGACACAAGCGCATCATCGTATCCAAGAAATATCTCAACTGGATCATCAACCTTAATGAAATCGGTGATGTTTTTCTTGTCAAGTGATGTAACCTTACCTTTTATGTTTGCCTTAGTGTAGGCTCTTGGTAAAATAATGGTTGCCGTATCTGAAAGTTTTTTAATTGACTGACTAATAGTTATACTATTTGCTTGATCAAATATTACATTTCCAATTACTACCTTCAGTACAATATTGTGATATAAATACCTCAAAGCTTATGGATTTCTAAGAGTGAAACTTACTGGAGTAATACTTTTAGCTACCAAAGTATATTGTACAGTATCTTGATATCCTTGTACGCCACTTATTTCAATACTCTTAAAATAAATGCTGGCAATATTTTTGTCAAAGAACTGAGTTCCCGAAGCATCGACTACACCATTGTAATCAAATAGTCTTTCGAGTTTTGTAACACTTACTTCAGGATAGTGTCTGTTTTCTACATCAATTAGCAATCCCCTCATTCGGATATTCCAAGGATTTGTTCCCCAACGTTCTATTACAACATTGTCACTATCATTAACTGGTGTTTCGATGAGTTGTTTGTCTCTTGAAAAACTGATCAGTGGAGGAGGAGCTAATATGTTACCTTCAGGAGCTTCATTCTGTTTTAAAAACGGAAGTGAAGCAAAATTGAATTCATTATTTTCAAACGTTAACTTGATACTTTCAAATTCAGGATCAATATCAGAATAGGTTTCTAAATTGTAATTTTTTCCTGATTTAGACACCTTCGGCTTGGCTTGATTTTTATTAGCAATCAAACCAAATGCCGAAGCGTATCTACTAGCTAAATCAATTGAAATTAATGTCATTGTATTAAGTCTTTTGGTTTTATACCTAAAATCCCTTTTTCTGCTAAAAATTTGACTTGAGCCCATTTTTGAGACCACTCAAGATCGGTTAACCTCTCTGGAAAAGGCACATGTAAAAAATGGCTTATAAGCGCATCTATTTTTAATATTGCATCTTTTGTGTCATTGAAGTGTAATCCTGAACAGTCTTCTAGAACTTTTTTATGCGCCCCTCCCTAATCGGCAATAACTCTGCAATAAGAGAGACAGCCGTATTAGCCAGTGCATCATCAGACATAATAACTTCCTTGTTATTAAGTAAAGAGCCTTTTAGAAGTATATCTTGTGCCCTTTTGGGGTTTTGATCAATATATTTCATATACTGCCCCATTACAGTACGAGAAGGAACTAATACAACAGCTTCCATAAATTCACTGTCATAATCGTCTAACGGAAGCTCAATAATTCTAAGCTTTTTCCTGTCATATTTTTCAAGGAAAGCTTTTCTTTCTGCATCAGTTAAGCTTTTACTACTTGACTCTTTTAGATCTTTATCCTTTGCCATATTAATTTTCGTTTTCTGAGTTATTAAATTCTATTCCTAAAACAAACATTGTATGTTGTTTGTTGAGTCCCATATCTCCTGTTACATCGCGACCTTGATCTTGAAACTTACAAGTAATCGTATCATTTATGAGCACATTGTATTCATTTAAAAATGTTACATTCACATCGAATGGACGTATGGATAATAAATCACCTCCAGCTGCTAATTCAATAGCTGCTATATCGTGCAGCATGAATGTCATAGTGCATGATGGTGTTTTAAAGCCTTGACTCCATGAAGTTGCTTCATTTTTAAGTGTTTTATTGAGCTGATGTTCTTGCTCAGTTCCATAACTAATCTCTACAACATCAACATCAACTCCATTGATGTATACTGTAACATCTCCACTATCGTATGCCTTACTATTTCTAATAACATTTGCCATTATACTTGTGTTTTGAGATTAATAGTTCCTTTGATATCATCTACAGATCCAAACGGTACAACTCTAAACTTTACATTAAGTGTTTTAGCAACTATCAAATCACTATCACGACTAACAATTGTTGTACCTGAAGATATTTGTCCAGCTTTTTCCATTTTTTCAAAAACTTCGTTTCCAATTTTCTCAAAATTTTTTACAACACCGATTGGCAACTTCCCTGTTTTTGAATCTACAGGATGCTTAGTTTTGAGCTTTTTGAGCAAAACTCTTCTAAGCTCCCTTGTAGCATGATCAAGTAATTTTCCATACGACATTGTATGTTCATTCACATTTCCTTGTTGATCACGAATAATTGGAGCGCATACATGATCATTATTCCATCTTACACCTTCCATACCTACGTATGCAAAACCAAAAACATAGCCCTTATCCTCTAAGGTTTGTAAACCAGAAAAAGCGTCTATATTTTTTTGATGAGAGGAGAGACCAGGGATAAGCCATTTCCCAAGAGCTCCATCAGTAAGATCAAAAACTTCATTATCACCAATGTTTTGACCTACTTTAGCAACAGCAAGTGTTCCTAATGCCGTTCCAACATCAGCATATAGTTGTCCATTATTCTCCAAAGTATCAGCATGATTCCAATCTTGTCCAATTACCACGCTAACTTTGGTTGCTTGAAGATTAGGAAGATCTCGCAAGCTAATACAAGATGCAGCATTTCCACTAAACCCATAACCTTCCAATAATATTTGACAAGGAAAGTGCATTTCAAAAGCCCACTTAGCTAAAGCTTGTGCTTTAGCAATAGAGTTATAGACATCATCAGGCATACCATTTAAGTAAATGATATCCTCTTCAGAGTTTACTGAAATCGCTAATTGTCTGATTTCTCCCTTGGCATGAATTAATAACTTCTTCGCCATAGCTTCTGTAGGATCTTCTAAAATATCAACCATACGTGTAACTCGATCTACGAGCATGATATACAACTTTTGTCCTTCAGACGCCATTCGATAGAATTCATTGATTTGACGATAAACCGTTACTCCATTGGTAGCATCATATTCTTCAGTAATTCCCAATGCCTCGACATCTGTCAAGTTGTAGACTTCCTCAACAGTTTTATATGGCAATTCAGTTGTGCTGACGCTTGCAAACACCATACCTGAGATTCCTGAATCTTTTGATATAGTGTTTGCACCTATTTTACCTTTTCTTAAATCTACACCATCTAAGTCAGCCATGTTACTTTGCTTTTGTAATTGTCGTCAAAACTGACTTATCAAAAGTATAGCTTAACTCTTCAGAGATTTTGAATTCTCCTTGAGCATTCTTATTACCTACTTTTGCTTTATCTCCTTCTTTTGGAGTATCTCCTTGTTTGAGATCGGCAAAGGTTAATTTTGCTCCATCGACAGTAACAATTACAAGCTTCTTAGCGACACTCTTTGCAGCCGCTTTTGTAGCTTCAGCTCTTGTGATTGGCATCACTTTTTTAGGGTCTTTTTCACTATTAACAGCTAAACTTCTATTTGTGAAAAATTCTCCGTGTTGATTCACCCATATAGTGTCAACATCTACATTGTCGAAAACCTTTGCAGCTTTCTCTAAGTTGTTTGAACTCATAATTTCTTTTTTTAAGTCTTATTTTAAGTCTATTAGATTGTTGCAGAGACCACTCCTGCCAAGCCTCTCAATTTCTTTGGAGAGACAATAGAATTGTGTCTAACATTGTATTTTGTTGAATGTGTCTGCGTATCGATTGGATCTGTAATATTCCAAGTTCTTCCATTTGCTTTGAATGCATCTTTAGGATTAAATGCAAATGAAGCAGGAAGATCTCCAGCTTGTGCTTGTGCTCCGTAACTACGTCTTGTCAGTGTACTTACGTTGATAAGAGGTACATCAATAAAAATGAATATTTTAAAGCTTTCTAAACGTTGTTTTAGCATACCAGCTTCATCCATAGCCAAATGATTTGTTGACTTATCTTTATTTACACACCAAAACAATAAGTCATTATAGTGCTGAGAAGACAACACTAAAGTTCTGTTTGACAATGGAACTTTTTTATCATCGTAGATTGTTTTAAGATCAAGTAAGTCTTTAGGTGTAAATCGTTTACGATCTGTACCATCATTATCACCACTAGTAGTGATGATTCTAGTTTGAGCAGAGTCTGATGCTGGTGTTAAGACGTGTGCAGCCTTGGTTTGCTTTCTTTCTGCAATTGCAACTTTATGATCATCTTGCACATCTTTCACCTTATCGTAGGCAATATGTTCAGTTTCTTCAACTGTTATCTGAGTCGCTACCGTTACGTGGGTATCCAATTGAATCGGAATATCTCCATCATTTCTTTGTGCATATCCGATAGGATTCGGAATGAAATTGGTATGCACTTCAGGTTTTGCTCCAACATCCACCAAATGAATAACATCATTTGTATTTCTTTTGGCTGATGTTACAAATCTTGATTGATCTGGTATGTCTGCCAAAAATGCGCCTTGTTCTAAAGCGGTCAACTCTTTAACTAATATGTCTGTCCATATTTCTTGATTAATTCCTGCCATTGTATCGTATTTTAATTTGAATTATTGGTTAATAGCTGCACTAATCTTCGAAGTCAACATTATACTTAGCCTTGAAAAGAGCTTTAAACTCATCAAGATTAGTAGCCTTCATAGCTTCTAGTGCTCTAGGATCTTCCTCTTGGTACTTGTCCCAGTTCCATCCTTGTCTTGAAGCTGTCACTGGAGCATTTCCACCTGAAGGAATTTGACTTGTAATTGTTTGACGCACTCCGATTTTCGAGAGTACAGTATTTAAAGCCTTAATTCCAGCATCCTTTCCAACTTGCTCATACGTTGATCTCTCTTCCGCAGTGAATTTCTTATCTATATTTTGAGCCTGGTCAAGAATGGATTTCAAAGCATTTTCTTCGTCTGCTTTGACTTTGGCTTTTAAAGCATCATGATCTGTTTTCTCATCATCATACTTTTTTTGCAAATCTTGTTGCTTTGCCTGATAGTGTTCTTTGATTGCTGTGATTACAGCTGTGTCAGAAGATTGAGCCGTGACTCCACTGAGTCCTAACGCATCAATTACATCTTTTTTCATAGTATCATCATTGTTTAATGGTTCAATAATTACGGGTTTGTTAATAGGTACACTTGCCTCAGGTCTGATATCTTTTATATCTAAACTGGCCGCAAAACGATTGTATATTTCTTCAGATCCTATTTCTTGAGGATCATCTATATCAACATCAAGTATCGCCTCAGGATCAATAATTTCATCAACAAGTCCTGAAGCTTTTGCTTGTTCAGCAGAAAACCAATTATCTCCTACAAGCCACTTCTTAACATCCTTAGCAGTTTTCTTTGTTTTTGCAACAAGAAGCTTCACAAATTGTTTTTCTAATTCTGTTAGAAGATTACCAGCTTTTAAATGATCAGAAGCGGTTCCATAAGTACCTCCAGTTGGCGCATGAATCATTAAAAAACCATTCGACACAATTCTTCGTGTTTTTCCAGCTGAAGCGATAATACCTCCCATACTAGCTGCCACACCAATTGTGTTTGTGTTTACTGTAGATTTTGCTCCTATTAGAGTATTGTAAATCATATTACCATCAAAAACCCAACCTCCATAGCAATGTATCCAAACTTCAATCTCAGGATACGTACCATCGACTTTTGAAAATTCACTAAGAAACCGAACACCATCGCCACCATATATATATCCGTATATGTGAATGTTATTCTGATCTACCTTTAAAATCATGTTATACCTATTTGATAGACCAAAAATCTATACTAAAAATCTGTCAGACAAGTTTGTTTGCAACCCTTGCACAGTTCTTTGCAAGAGTTGCAAACGCTTAGTTATTAGGAGATACTATTTTCGAACTTTGTTCGAAAACAAAGACGCATGGGAAGATTGACCAATGAAAAGAAAGTTGCTCTAGCAGAACGAATGTTCATCCACGATGGCATGACAGCTAAAGCTATTGCAATTGATTTGGATACAACTGAGCAAACCATTGGGAGATGGAAAAAGAAATACGATTGGGAGTCAAGAAGAGCTGAAGCTTTGGCCGCCCCTCACAAAGTCAAGGAAATATTATTCAAAGAGCTTGAGAATATAGCCAATGGAGAAAAAAAGAAAATCGAAGCAGATGGATTGTACAAAATCTACAAAGTCATTGAAGGATTGAGTGCTCGAACATCAGTTCAAGTTGTATTGTCTGTCTTTAAAGAGTTTGATGACTGGATGATCGATCAAGATCCTGATTTGGCAATTAAATTTCTCGAATACCATAAAAAATTCCTACTCTTTAAAGCTGAACAAGTATGATACAAAGGAAAGATGAAAAGCTTATCGAAGAATACAATTTGCATTGCCGTAGAGTTGAGAGGGCGACACAATTAAAATATGGAGAATCTCCAGCGGAAAAAGCAAAACGTATCAAAAAACTTGAATCAAAATACACAGATTGGTTCGAGTATTATTTTCCGCATTATGCCACGGCAAAGTGCGCATGGTATCATGCTTTGTTTGCTAAACTACTATTGTCATTCCCAATTTGCTTTATTCTTTTTCAGGTTTTTAGATCAGGAGCAAAATCAGTTCATGCTTGTATGGGTGTTCCAATGTTTCTAATGATCAAAAAACAGCTCTTCTTTATGCTCCTGGTTGGACAAACTGAAAAGAAAGCAAAAAAGCTATTATCAGACATACAAGCTAACCTTCAATACAATCAACTGTTTATCAATGATTATGGTAAGAAAATGAGAAAAGGGAGTTGGTCGGACGGAGACTTTACAACATCAGATGGAGTTAAATTTGTGGCTCTTGGTTTTGGACAATCTCCACGTGGAATCAGAGAGCTATATAACAGGCCAGATTATATTGTAGTTAGTGATGTTGACACTAAAGAACGATGTAATAATGACAAAAGATCAGATGATGCTTATGCCTATGTTTGGGAAGATTTAAAAGGATGTTTTGATGAAGGCGGAAAATACCAAAGAATGATTGTGGAAAACAACAACTTTCACAAAAACACCATTATCAACAAGTTGGGAGTAGAATTCAAAAGACTTAGAAAGCTTGCAAGAAAAAGAAAAGAGAAACCAAGACATCATATTATTGATGTTCCAGCAGTAAAGGATCTTAAAACCTTTGAGCCAAACTGGAAGGAAAAAACAGATGCTAATTACTGGCGACGAAAGTTTGAAGAAACTCCATACAGATCATTCATGCGTGAATACATGCACAAACATATTCAGGATGGTAAGGTGTTTTCAAATGATAAAGTACTCTATAAGAAAAGAGCACAATACCGACAATATGATGGTTTAGTTGTTTACGGCGATTTATCATACAAAGATACAGGTGACTATAAAGGCATCATGTTCTTGGGGAAAATTAGAAGAGAGTATCATGTTTTATCTGTTTATAACAGACAGGAATCTAGAGCACTTGCAGCTGAATGGTTATACAATTTGTATGAAGATAAAAATCTTTCAAAATACAACATCAGATATTACATAGAAGGGCTTTTTGCGATGGATGAATTCGTTACTGATTTTGATGCTGAAGGTGATCAAAGAGGCTATCATATACCTGTTGAATCTGACGAAGATCCGAAAGGAAACAAATACGATCGAATTGAAGCAATGACAGGAATCTATCAACGTAAATGGATTTTTATTGATGAAAATATCAAAGATGATCCTGATGTAATGCTTTATGTTGAACATTTACTTGCTTTTGAAAAAGGTTCGAAGACTCCTGTGGATATACTTGACGCACAACAGGGAGGTATAAGCAAATTAAACAAAGAAACCTTTGTGAGCAAATTTGAAATTAAAACAACTTCAATTCAAGATACAATTAGAAGTAATCCTAATAGATTTTAGATATGGCAAGATTTATAACAGATACAGATTATACTGTAATCATAAGAGATGAGATTAAAGACATCCTTTTAGATCAATATTCAGAGTTCAAGCTTTTTCGAGCTGAAGAAATGGCAATAAGTCAAATTAAAAATTATCTATTTGGGAGATATGATACTGACTTAATATTTACTCCAGTAATAGGTGAGGGCATCGATACTAGAAACGCACACATTGTAATGATTACCATCGACTGCACTTTGTATCACCTTTACACATCAACCGCACCAAATAAAATACCACAACATAGATCTGATAGATATCAAGATGTCCTGAATTGGCTTAAGGATGTTTCAAAGGGATCTGCAACAGCTGATTTACCTGGCCGAACTGATGCAAATGGAAATGCAGAGATCGGTATAAAAATAACTTCTGAATATGAAAATGAGGATAACAGATGGTAACATCAAGTGTTTAATTGGTGTTTAAACCCGTTTAATTTCGTCTGTAAGCGATTATAATAAAAAATTAGCATGACTATACCACATAAAGAAAGATACGCCCGAATAGGCAGGAAATTACCAAAAGCTATTCAATCTAGCAGATCAACAGGAAAAGGCAGAGAGATTGAAAATATGAAAAACATTGTCGATCAAATTGTCAATCAATTCAAAGATCGTAGCAGGAAGAACATAAAAAAATGGAGAAACTCTCTGCTTCTTGCTGATCTTCCTGAAAAACCAAGATTAACAGCTTATCATGATTTATTAGATGATTTAATGACTGATGGGCATTTAATATCCCAAATGGAACTCAGAGAAAATTCAACTTTAAATGCAGAATTTGAAATAAGAAACCAACAAGGAAAAATTAATGAGGAAGGTACAAAGCTATTTCGGCAATCTTGGTTTTATAAATTCATGAAAGAAGCTCTTTTAAGAATTCTTAGAGGAACTAAAATTATTGAATTTGAAAGTTTCAATGGCAATAAAATAAAAATTAATACAATTCCCCAGCGAAACGCAGTTCCAACTTTGAAAACTATATTTCCAGACTTAAGCAAAGAGGATGGGATTCGATATGATGATCCATATTATGAAAATTGGGTGATTCAGATCGGGGAAGACAAAGAGCTTGGCATTCTAAATAATATTGTTCCAAATCTTATATGGAAACGCAATGTTGCGCAAAGTTGGGCTGAATTCTGTGAACGTTTCGGATTGCCAATGATAACTGCTACAACAAATAGCACAGATCCTAAAATAATTGACAATATTGACTATATGCTTAGCAAGATTGCTCAAGCCTCACGTGGAGTATTTCCTAAAGGAACAGAAATTGAGTTCAAAGAGGCGAATAGAACCGATGCTTATCAAGTATATGACAAGTTTATTGAGAGAAATAATAATGAAATTAGTGAAGCGATTGTTGGGGGTACAATGCTTACTAATAATGGAAGCAGTAGAAGCCAATCCGAAGTGCATGAACGCAATTTAGACAAAAGGTTAGCTGTGGCCGACAAGCGGTTTATTATGTTCTTGGTTAATGATGAATTAATCCCACTACTTATTAATCAAGGCTATAAGGAATTAAAAGAGGGAGATGTCTTTGTTTTTCCGAAAGGACTTGATTTGGATTTAGATAAGTTTTGGAAAATAGTCCAAGGTATATCCAAAGAGTATGAAGTAGAACAAGAGTGGATAACTAAAACTTTTGGAGTTCCAATTTTGGGTAAAAAAAAAAGTCAATCCCAACAGCCCAATAAAGTAGTAAGCTCCTATCTTAATATGTATCCTATCTCTAAGTGTTGCCCTTCAGGAATCACAGCCGCCAGTAAAAGTTTTACAAGACTTATAAATCAATACTATAACGAGCTTTTAGATCTACTATGGAACAAAAAAAACACACTATCAGCTACAGCAAAAATACATGCGCTGGAAGCCAAGGAGTTAATAAGTGGATTGCACAAAGGATGGACAGGCAGAACTTCTGTCGCATACAATACTCCTGATCACCTAGCAATGCGAATGATGGAATTCAATCTCATTGAATTTGCAGCTAGTAAAACCGAAGCTCGATTGGCTTCACTATCTGAACTTTTAGTTGACAAGGAAAAGTTTAACATTCGTTCATTTTCAGATTTTAAAGCTGAAGCAGAAAAAGTTACAGAAGACTTTAACAAAACCTATCTAGAGACTGAATACAATTTATCAGTGGCTACAGCACAAGGAGCTGCACAACAAATTCGATTCCTGGAGGAGAAAGACACCGTTACCAATTTGGTAATGTATCAGACTGCTGGAGATAGCAAAGTGCGTTCGGAACACCAAGCACTGGATGGACTTGTATTTGATTTGAACGACGATGAAACTCTTGACATTTGGACACCTAATGGATACGGGTGTCGATGTGAATTTCTGCAACATTTCCAAGACAATAACACCGTTGTCTCTAAAGCCAGTACAGCTAAAAATTTACTTGGAGATAAATTCAAAAAATCTCCATTTAACAGCAATAGACTTAAATCACAAAAAGTCTTTACAGAAGATCAGTATTATACAGACACCAATAAGATTGCTGCTAAGCTTAATAAAATGTCGTTTGATAAGGTATATAATCTTGATAGTTATTCGGTGTTTAAACAGCGTTTAAACAGCTTGAAATTAGATGCAAGCATAACTAAAGACAACATCAAAGAACTGTTTAATGGTGATGGCAAATCAAATGGATCTGACTTTATGGGGTTCTCTGATTATTTGAAGCGCAAAGTAATTTTGAAGAAGAGTGTTTTTGACGGTAATACAAAGAGCAACTACACGAAAAAGAATGAATTAAGACATCAACTATTTCCTCATTTGAAATCGGTATTAACATCTCCTGATGAAGTTTGGATCTACGGGTACGATAAAAAAGCAGCTACTTTTTTAACTAGATACATCTCATTCTATAACAACCATGCAATTGTCGTTCAACTTGGACTTGGAGATATACACATCGAGATCAAGGGCTGGCAATTGTTAAAGGATGAGAAATCTAAAAGAAAAGGGCTGTTACTCTATAACAGCAATAAATAAAAATAACCGTTTATGGGAGTAAAAGCAAAAATGGAGCTTCTGATGGAGCTAAAAAACAAGCTTTTTAACAAGAAGCTAATGGACACCAAACGGAAGCTAAAAAAAGCTTCTACTAAAATGCGTGGGAACATTGACAAATTAAAAGCGAGTCATGTTAAGGCATTCAGAACCATGCGAGATGAGATACCTCTATTTGGAAAAGCTATGGATCTTATTGGAAATCCGTATGCCCTGATTGCCGCTGGATTAATTTCACTTACACTGCTATTTGGAAAAGGATATGCCGAAGCGAAACGATTCAATCATGAGTTCCTTCAGATAAAACAGCTCAATCTCGATAAGAATTCCAAACAACTAGCCTCGTACAAGGAAAACATAAGAGATGCTGCTTTTGAGGTTGGAACTAATTTGCGGGATTCCACCAAAGCGTTTTACGATTTGCAGTCAGCTACTGGAGTATATGGAGACGATGCGGTTGCTATTTTCAAAAAAGTTGGACGATACAGTATTGCTACAGGCGCAGAGCTTGGTGACAGTATGAACGCAACAACAAAAGCCATGAAAGCCTTTGGACTTGGAGTTAAAGACATAGATTCCTTTTTGGTGAGTAATGCTAAAACCGTTCAAGTGGGGATTACCACATTTGATGAACTTGCAAGAGTGCAAACAGAATACGCAGGAGCTGCTGCTGGTGCAGGACAAACTGTGGACACAGCTAACAAAATATTTGCTGCTTTTACATCCATAGCAAAGGATAGTAATACAGCAGCTACAATGACCAAATCGGCATTTGAAGGTTTGACGCAAAAAAACACTGTTAAAGGACTTCGAAAAATTGGTATTAGTTTATACGACACCAAAGGAAACATGAGAGATTTGGGCGATGTTTTACAAGAGGTTTCTGCAAAGTTTAAAAAGATGACACCTAAACAGATCGATACTTTGATTGCTAAAATTGGCGGTCCTGAAGGACTTCGAAATTTATTCATAAAATTAAAGACAGGAGCAGACGATTTTCACAATACACTGAATGCTTTTGATTCTTCACAATATGACTTGGATGCAGCACTTAAAAATGCGCAAGGAGATGTAACTGTATTGGGAGATATTGTGCGTAATAGATTCAATACGGCCATGTCTAAGTTAGGTGAATTAATTCTGCCATTGGTGGCTCGTGGGCTACACTTTTTAAACAGCATAATTGTATCTGCCTATAACGCTTACAACACATTTACAAAGTGGCTCGATAGTGGTTCATTAGGTGCATTAATATTCAAAGGCGCTATGATAGGATTGGCAACAGCCATTACGCTTAATCTCTTACCACTTGCTCTGATGGGAGCAAAGATATTATTGGTAACAACAGCAACAACTTTATGGACTGGAGCGCAGTGGTTATTGAACACAGCAATTAAGAAAAATCCAATTGTTTTCATTTTATCTCTAATAGGAGCACTTATTGGGGCTATTGTGAAAGTGGTAAGAATGACTGAAGGTTGGGGCAAGTCATGGGTGGCTCTTAAAAAGATTGCTGGAGTCGTATGGTCACAAATGAAATTAGACTTTTTCTACTTAGTAGATTCCATCAAATACGGAATTGAAGTAGCCTGGTTAAAGTTTAAAAATATCGGTCAGCATATTGTTGGATTTGCCAAAAAAGTAAAAGAAGCCGTAGCACTTGCCTGGAGCGGTAAATTTAGTGCAGCAGCAAGTAAAATGAAAGAAAAAATAGTTACTGAGGCTGATAGACAACTTGAGGAACTTGACAAGAAGCGACAGCGACAGAATGCTGCATACAAAAAATCTACTCAAGAAAACAGAAATACTGTAAAAGAGCTAAAAAAGGATATTGGCATTAGCTGGAAAAAGGAAAAGCAGGAAGACAAGAAATCTGAAGGTTTGCTAACAGATGGTGGAGGTGATACAGGTTCAAAAGACAAGAAATCTCTAGGAAGTGTTGCAGGTGGGCAAATTGGAGATGTCACTGATAGTGCTTCAGGAGCTAAAAATATCAGTATTACTATTGATGCATTTAACAAGGGTGGTATCAATACAACCAACACAACACTCAACAAAATGAACAAGCAAGAGATTGAGCAGTGGATGGAAGAGACATTTTTACGAATGGTTAGAGCAACAGAATTAAGTTATGATTGATTTTTTTAAAACACTTGACAAGCTCAGCAGGGTTAATCAACGCTTTCCATCAAAAGCGGCCGTAATAGCGGTTAATTTTTCTAAGGAGCGATTTGTTAAGAAAGATTGGGTGGATCGCTCACGTGTGAGTTGGAAAAAAAGAAAGCGAAAAGGACGTGGAAGTACTTTAGTACGATCGGGACGGTTAAAGCGTTCCATTCGTAAATTGAGAGTGACAAGTAGTTACATCGTCATAGGAACAGATGTGCCTTATGCGCAAATACACAATGAAGGTGGAGATATAAAAAAATCTGTCAGAGTTCGGGCGCATGGCAGGCGAATCAGTAGAGGAACCAGGGGAGGACAATCCAAAGTAAAATCACATACCCGAAAAATGAATTTAAAAATTCCTAAGCGTCAGTTTATTGGTGAATCAGCTGTACTAGCCAGACGTATAGAAAGAATGCTAGAAAGAGATATTAAAAATGCATTACGATGAAAGAATTATATAAAAAAATTACAGAAAAATTGACTTCAACTGAAGCAGTAGAAGCCTATCAAGAGAGGAAACTGCCAAGGGTTAAAATGGTTGATCTGTATCGAGGTCAGTATTTTGCTTTCGAAGAGCAAGAGATCATACCGACTCCAGCTGTGCTTTATGAGTTTATTATTTCGCATGTTGATAGTATCATTACTGTGAATTTACATTTATGCTATGAGCAATTACTGGATACTAGCAATATTAGTAGATCATTAGATAATGCTTTGAAATTTTTTGATTTTGCAGATGTTACAATTGATTTGCTTTATGATTTGGAAACGGAAAAAACTGGAAAATTAGAACTTGTGTCTGAAGAGACGTTAAAAGATGATGCGATCGTAAATGTGTATTTGGTTTCATTTGTAGCGAAGATAGAGAAAAGGACACCTGAAAAGTTTAATTACGTTGAGGGAGAGCATCTTAATACAGCACGTGAAATTAAGGAGTTTGACTTTGATTAAACACTGTTTAAATACCGTTTAAAAAACAAAACCTCGCAACTTAGCGAGGTTTTGTTTATTCAATTCTTAACTGATTTTCATTCTCTAGCATGTCTATTTCTGCGGACACTCTTGGAGCTTCTATTTTAGGAAACTGGATGCCGTTGTTACTGTAAAAACCAGTAGTTGGAAATTTCCTCACGTTGAATAGCACGGGGAAATTTTTTAAAGTGCCTTTAATACAGAAGCCGCAGTGCCAAGCGTTTCTTCTTAAAAGTGGATAGTTTACTTCATACATTGAAGTTTCATTTTGCTTAGCACCACAGCACGTGCAGTAATGTCTTTTTTTCTTCTCCATAATTACTCAAGATAAAGACCTGTTGTTACTTGTGTATTATAAGCACCTCCTTCAATTGCTTCAAGATTTAACCGATCCTTAAGCTCTTTTTTACTTACCTTGGATAAGTCTATTTGTTCAATTTGATGCTCTTTGTACAGATTGCTGGCATAAATGTATTTAGAGAAAAATATCTCTTGTAATTCAGCTCTCCTTTTGTTTTTGGTTTTACGTGTTCTACATCTTTTGATTTCAAGCAAGCATGCTTTTTCAAACTGTTTTCGCATGTGTCTTCTGAAATATTCGTATGCAGATAAAACAGTAACGTAATCCAAATATTCCAAGGGTATCATAATTTCTTTCACGCCATTGGTATCTCTATACATTTGTACCCCATTAAGATCTTCTATAAAATAATCAACCAAGGCAGTAATTAACCACATTTCCATTTTAGAAGTGTATTTGAAGCGGTACTCTTGTTTTTTGATATTTTCGATATCTTGTTGATTAAGATTATATTTTTCGATGAACTTATTCAACATTTTCTTAGCAACTTCTTTTTCACCATATTCACCACGTTTTGCTAGTTCATAAACCTTAGCTATTTTTGCTCTAACCTTATCGTTCATTATGAATTGATTTTTTCAAGTTTTCTTTTTCTTATATCATTCCAGAATTCAGAACCTTCAGGATGAATTTTATTTATCATAGGCAGTATTTGTAACATGGCTATGCTATTGGCAGGTACTGAATCAAAAAAGCTCTCAATCAAATTGATCATTTCTTTTAAGTCTTTAGAGCTTGGATTAAAATGTTGATTAGGAATATCTTCCTTGTTAATTTGAGATGTACTCATATTAAGGTCGTCAGCTATTTTAAATAATATCTCATTACTCGCTGATTGAAGTATTTTTTTAAGATCTCCATCCGTTGGTGAATTAGAGAGATTATTTTTAATTCCATATTCGTTAAATATAAATTTGTAATCTTCTCGTTTTGTTCCTGAGATGCTAAATAGAATGTCAGTAATTAGGTTTAATTTATCTATCGGTTTTACAATTCTAATCATATTATTCTTGGTTCAAAATATTATAAATCGTTTTCTCTGAGATGAAAAGCTTATCAACTAATTCACTAATGATGACTTTCATTTGTTTATGATTATTATCTTCAACATATTGGTTGATAAACTTCTTACGCTTGTCTTGTAATTCTTTGTGTCGCTTCATTTGTATTCTAATGTTTAAGTCCGCAGTTACTGCAATATGGTTCTCCTTTTTTATTGTATTTCACAGGCATGTCGATTTCGCAAGAAAAACAGTGGGCTCTGACTTGCTCAACATGAGTATCTTTGCCTTTTCCAAAATCAAGGCATAATTTGACTTTTATCATACGTTTTACTTTTTACACACAAAAATGAATTGTACATCTTGCGCATTGAGCTCATTCATCTGAACAAACTGCCAGTTCTTTTTAGCCATTGAATTCAAATAGCTTTCTAAAGCTCCTTTTTGAGAGCTTTTTTTTGGTCTGATTTCTACTTTATATTTCATTACTTTTTTGGTAATAGTTGTAAAAAATTATAAACAGATATGCTTTCAATTGGAGTATAGCCATTTATTGAAATCGCTATACGGTGCGCTACACCTCTGTAATATTCATAATCTGAATCTTTCATTAAAGGAAAGTGTAGCTTCACAATATCTCTGTCTGACACTATCTCTACAATTTTTTAGATTTCACATATTCTTCAGTTAAACCATAAAACTCTAGGTTTCCACACTCAGGGCAAACATGATCTGTAAAACCATTACCTCTTGGTTTATATGCTTTTTGATCGTACGTTCCCATCCATTTGCATTTTTGTTTAGCACATTCAAAGTGTGTTGGCTGTCCTTTGTCACTAGTTCTTCTATATTTTCTTGTCGGCATAATTATTACTAGTTTGAAGGTCTTCCGAATACTTTTATTTTACTAAGAGAATCTTTAATCACATGAAGTGGAAAATATTCTTGTTCTTCATAGATTTTTGCTTCCTGAATTTCAAATCTCAAGATGCATTTAGGATCTTGATCAAATTGGCTTCTAATTTTATTAGCTACATCAGTCATTGACAGTTGACCAGAAGGATTTGTTTTTTTGCTGTCTTTTATTAATAGGTTTCCGTAGCCATCATTATCAAAATGGATATACCATACATTTTTATTTTCACTGTCTTGAAAAATTTGAAGCTTTGCACTTTCTTTGATTCCCATAAGCTCTAAAGCTTTATGATTAAAAAAGAAACTTCCTTTGTCGTTAATACTAACTTTTGGAATTACATTTGATCTTTGTGAACTTCTTTCAATTAATACTGATTTCATTGTGTTTTTATTTTAATTTGATTTACATTCTGTTTCTTGATCATTAATCCAGTAATACTGCATTAATTCAACATCGTAAATAGTGGCTATATGCCATTGGCCGCCTCTCTCTTTTTTATAATATTTACCTCTTGGTAAATAAACTCTAATACCTTGTCCTGTTTCCATAGCTATATGAATATTAGCACAAGTAATGTCGTTCCTACGCCTACGAGAAAACCAACAAGAAAACCTTGTTTCCATCCACGTTTTAAGCCTTTTGTGTATAGTTTTGCGAGTTCTTCTTTCATTTACTTAGTATTTTGATTTGTAATTTTTTCTTAATTTGAATTTTATTGAAGTAGAGTAATTTCAAAATTTTTGATAGCACTCCAACCCTTGATGGCATTTTCAGTATGTGGAAATCTTTCATAGTTAAATAACCACTCTCGCTGCTTTTCATTAAAGTCACCAGTCAATACTTCAAAACTTACAAAGACACCGTTTAAATCCTATTTAAACAGCCATAAAACACCTGTTTTACGTCCTTTCACTGTGTACCATCTATACATTTGTTGTCAATTTTTGTTGTAAATCGTCATTTTGTGATCTTAATACTGAAGCTTCAAAAGGGTGATTGATAAAATTCCACAGATTTTTTGAAATCGTTTGTTGAACTATATAAGCTTCATGATATTTAAAGCTGATTTTAAACTCCTTATCTTTCGGTTTATCAATACGCTCTAGTATCTTTTTTCCTAGCTTTTTATAAACTGACTTTGCAAGACTTAAATCGGCTTTATCTCGTGGTAATTCCAAGTTTTTATTACTTTCAAATTCAAGATTAAAGACTTTGGAAATCAGCAGAAGCTTCTCTATATTTAATTTCATTTCAATCATACATCAAACTTCAGTTCGTTTGTTAAATTCTGCGCCACATTCCGTGCAATAGTCAACAACTATTTCTACCGTGCAAGAGCAATCAATTACACGAGTTTCGATTTTATCATGTTTGCAATCATTCTTCATCGTCAAAGAGTTTAAATTGTAGATTTTCTTGTTCAATGATCTTTTTTAGTTCCCTTTGTGCTGGAACTCCGAGGTACTCATCAAAAGTGCGCTTGGAAATACGATATATAGGCTCTATATGAAGCTCAAAAATCTTAGTATTGCTAAGTCCTTCATTTTGATATTGTTTTACAATTTCTTGTATATCAATGATGCGTTTATATTTGTTTTTTTTACTATATGCCATTGCTAATTGCTTGATATTTGGGGTAATCCTAAGCTGTGACTCCAGGCTTTTGTACCTGATTTTTTTGCCGATTTTTTATAATTATTTTCTATTGCTTTGAATTGTCTTATTAGATCATCCAATTGCTCCAAATCATACTTTGAAAGTGCCTTTTTATGAACACTGCTTTTTTTCATGAAGCTGTTAAAACTACTCCAGCTATTAGGCTCTTTAATCCCAACTTCTGATGCTATTGCGAGTACAACACTGCGCTTCTTTTTTTTGAAAGCTTCTAAGTAAGGATCTATGTAGGTGTAGAACTGGAACTCATTTTCTAGTTTCCAGCATAAATCATTGATTTCTTTTTGAATTAGATCCTTTGTTGATTTGGTACGACCATTAGTAAAAGCATATACAAGTTCATGACGTTTTTTCTCATCAATATTTCTTTTACTTAATAATGTCATTAACTTCTTATGAGTTGCCATATCTTTTGATTTAAGCACGGTATATTGCTATACCGTGCATAGATGAGAATGAGTACACATGTAACGACTAAACTGCTCATGTTACGTACAGTACAAAGGATAAAACCTGCATCTAACAGTAATGTATTTAACGAGGGTATACTTCTCTCAAACCCCGAACCTTTCTGCTAAGGAACTTCAGTCCCAACTCATTCAAAATGTCTTTTATTTTACTTAGATCCTGCCAAGGACTCGAACCTTGGTGTGTGCCACTCAGGAATTGGCTATTACTATTGTAATACTTCGATATTAAGTTGCATTAACTTGATTCCTGTGTGTTTTGGAACTTTCTTTTCCACCTCTCTTGAAGTATTCGCAGCTATAAAGCGACTAGCCTTTTGTGTCCCGTTGAAATAGCTTACTTTGTATAAATTCATATTGTTATAAGTTGATTTGTTATTAAAAAATTTGCCACAGCTAGGCGTTCGTTTTCTGTCAATTCTGTGACTTCCTGCCAATCTCCTGAACCATCTTTTTTTATTATTTTGTTTCCGACTCTTATGCTGTGTGGTGAGACTTGTTTTACTTCAATCATAACTAATCATTTATAAATTTATCAGTATTATGTACCGTAACACCTTCTAACAATTCTGCTTTGTCTGTTCCCACAATTACTGTTACATGCGGATGGCAATTGTTATTAATAAATTCCATTAAAGGTTCTGCTGCCTTTTTAAATTCTTCTAATTGTTTTTGATTTAATTTCATGCTTTTATATTTGAATATTGAACATTTATGTTTTGGTATTTACCGTGTTCATCTTTTAGCCAAACACGGTAGTAAACAGATTTGTTTGGGTATCTTACCGCTGTAGACAGCAGTTCACAAGCTTCTCGGAATACAATTTTTTTACTTCTGTTTTTGTAGCTTATTAGCTTACTGATTCGGTTCTTGTCAAACTGACCGTTTCTACTTTCAAAAGCGTCAACAATCATGTCTTTGATGAAGTCTTCAGATCCTGACACATTTTCATTCATGTATGTGTCAAACTTGATTTTAGCAGCTTGCATTGTCGCATCGTCATAGGTTGGATTCCCTTTTACACTTCTTTCTACTTTTACCATTCTATTGAAGCAGTAGAAAGTGTATCCTACTTGTAAACTTTCAGGTTCAACACCTTTCTCTTTCATGTCAGCTTCGTATGTTTCTTGACATAGTTTGATGGCTTGCTCCATCACTTCAAGTCCGTGTTTTCTGTAATTTTGGAAAGACTTTAAAAGCTTTGCAACATTGCGCTCTTTTAATCTTTCTGCTTTCGTTATTCTATTCAAAGGAATCGCAATCCCTGCTTCGTCTGTCCACGTTTTATCCTTTGTAGTATGAATTACTTTTGAAGCAACTACTTGTGGATCTTGTACTGTCATTTGTTTTATTGTATCTGCCATAATGTTACTTTTTAGAAATTCCTATCCATTTGTTTTTTCCAAGCTCTTGTTCTAGTTTGAGTTTATCTCTAAATACTGTAAGCCTGTCGGGGTGATCAGGGTTCTCTAACAGCCAAACACTTAACTTCTTTAGTCTTTGCTCTTGGCTTTCTTTTTGGCTATTCATCAATTGTTGTATCATGCCTTTCTACGTTTTAAATCATGTACTGTTAAAAATAAATCAAGGGTTAAGGCTGAACCAATTCGCTCAGCTTCTTTCTTTGCGTATACTATGGCATTATTGAGTAGTCCATAGTTATTGTAATTGTTCTCTATTAGGTAGTTTACTAGTGCTTGATCTGTTACACCTTGTGCCTCAAGCATTTCTGTAATGTCTTTGTTTTTTACTGTAGGTAAATGGCGTACACCGACTCTAAATCGACGCCAAAATTGTGGAATACCTTGTTTGTTTCGTACATTCCAACGCTCTATATTGTCAATAAGTTGATCCGTACCAATGAGTACTACTGGACAAACTGTATCTAAGTAATCATAGAGTGCTTTGATATATCCTACTACCTGAAGTTTTAAATTCTCGGTTTCATCTATTATGATTAATGGAGCGTTCCCAGAGAGGTATAAGTTTTGGATTTTATTTACAATACTTAACAAGGTTCTGTGATTAGAACCAGGCGTAAATTTTGCGTTCATAGCATAAGCCAGTTGCATTAAGAAATCCTTTGGTGATAAGTGCATACCTACGGTGATCATATAGGTGTTATCAGGATACTTATTTTTGTATCTTTTTGCAATTTCAGTTTTACCAATTCCAGTATCACCAATTACGGTTCTGTTAACACCTTTTTGACGTGACTCTTCAAAAGAATTTAGAAGTTCTGCGGATTGAGAAGTATTAATAATATCCCAATATGATTTGGATGTATAATCGATAGCTTGTGCAATTTTATTGTACCATTTGTCTGCAATAATGGACTTACCTATGGTGTTAGTTCCATTACGAATTGCAGAAACAATGGAGACATTGATGTCGTTTCTTTTACTAAACTTATTTTGAGATTCTGAAGAGGTTTCAAAATAAGTATTTAGCGCATTAGTAATCTTGTTTTTTGTCAATTCATTCATTATTAAAAATATTTGGGAGTTGTTTACCTTTTAAGTATTCTGCACGTGATTGTTCGGCTTCTAAAAGTTCTCTATTAGCTAGTTTTTTAGCAATTTTCACACTCTCTTTTTGAATTTTTGCTTGTGATAATGCTGGAGCTTGGTGTTTTTTATGCGATCCATTAACAGTGAAAGACTGTTTAATGATGGTATGAGCTGTAGTAACATCGTCAGATTCATCAAATACTTCAGAAACTACTCTTTCATGCGCTTCATTTCTACGCTTTATGAGATCATTTACATAATCATTATAGTTATATACATCTTGAAGTCTTAAACCATCATCGTTTTGCCTGTCTTTGAGCGCCATTGGCTGTATATGTTTGCGTTCTAAGATGAACTTGTAGCGGCCATCGTCCGCTGTTACCAAAATGCTGCTTAGATCGGCAGGATCGTAATAGGTAATCCAATCTTTGATGTACTTTTCTTTGAAACGCTCATCAAACGTATCATATTCGATCGTTTGTCCATTGATTGTTGGAGAAAATACAGCTTCATGAATTCTATTGGTATCAGGCTTTTTAACACCAAAAACTTCCAAGTATTCGATTCTGTCAAACTCATTTCCATCATTGAACGTCTCAAGCCACTCTTGTTGCTTTATTTCACGTTCTGTATACATCATTTTGATGATAAAATCACGTACTTCAGATTCCGTTGGATATTTCTTTTTAAACTTGTTTTGTGCTTTGCTGTTTGGCTGGTTTTTATTGGTAGAATTGAGGTTAAAACCACTCCAGTTTGCTTGATACTGACAGTAGTTTTTATTCAGATATTTAAAGTATCTCTCTACAATTTTCGATTTTGCATTCCCAACAGCAGCTGGTGTGTAATAATTGCAAATACTTTTAAAGAATCCCGCTAAACTTTTGCTTAAAAAGTTATCAATTTGAATTTGCCAAGGCTTGTAACATTGTCCTGTAATTTTATGCACATGATCAATAGCGTTTTTGAACGCATCAATAGTCATGGCTTCGGTTTCAGACTTTCCAATAGAGAAACCTACAGGATAATTGTTAAACGGATCTAGTACGACATATAGATACAAGCGTTTGTGATACGTAGTCTCAACACGTCCTTTCTTTTTTCCGCTTTTTACAACTTTAGTTTCCTGATACGGAAGTTCTACAACCCAAGCATCTGCTGTCACGTAATAAAATGGAGTAGATGGTTTACTTCTCCTGGTCTGCATCGAAATGATGTCTTTATCTTTTCGATCTTTCATTATTTTAGCAATATGTTCCCTGAAAAAGTTTAGTACGGTGTTTTTGCTTTCAATGACCTTGAAACCTTTGGCAATTGCTTCTTGATTGTAGAGTTTTCGAACTTGTTCGAAGTCAAAATTATTATGCTGTCTTAATAGCGTGACTAAGAGTGAAGTTTGGTAGTCAGATAACTTTCCTTTTCCTACCTTTTTACCGTTATCGTTACCGTATTTTTTATTGATTACAGCTAAATATCCACTTTCTGCAAACTCTCGGATCTTCATACGAAGCCTGTTGTAGCTCTTTGGCAGGTCTAACTTTTCAGCATCTATGTAATTTGAAGCTGCTTTATACACTGTTTTGATGCTGTCAAATCCTAGTTTTTTGACTTTTTTGGCATCTACAGAATTAAGCCAGTGAAGTAATACGCAAGCTTCTACATATATACCTCTTTTATCATGTGATCCTTTGTAAAGTGATTCAGGAAGTCCTGTTCCATTTGGCAGTACATGATCTCGTAGTGAAGTTTTAAATTCTGTAACTTTTTTTAAGGTGTTTAAATCGGTGTTTAAACAGTGTTTAATCAGTGTATAACTGATATACTCGTATGGGTTACCGAAACGATCAACAATCTTACTTTTGTACTTTTGATTTAATAGATCATAATTAAATAATTTTGCTCTTCTATCAATAGCGTCAGAAATTTTTATTGGAGGTTTCCAAGATTTTAGAGTGCGACTGGAAAAGTTACATTCGATCATTTCAGAAAAGTCTAAATAAAGTATGTTGTTGATCAACTTCATCTTACTCGACTGGTTTTAGTATTTCTAATAGTTCATTAATATCTCTGTAAATTTTTATAGACAGTGCACTAGACACTTCTCTTTTACCATTAATTAGCATGAGCACGTACTCTTTAGAGCATTTATGCTTTGCAGCTAGTTTACTGCTTTGTCCTTTCAATAATTGCTTTTCTGTTTGGGAGAGTTGCATATTTATTTTTTTTAGCTACATTTGTTTGTGATTCGTGAACAAATGTAAATAATTATTTTCAATGTAAAAAATTATTGTCACAAAAATATATATGGGAGCTAAACAAAGATTAAAACAGTTTTTGGAGTCTAAGGGAATAGGGCAGAGGGAGTTTGCAAGACAAACAGGGTTGTCTCATTCTATTTTGACTAAGGGAGATAATATTGGTTCTGATAAATTGGAGATAATAATTGACACTTACGAGGAGTTAGATTTGTTTTGGTTAGTAACTGGAAAAATTGCCCCTAATATTGCCCCTAACATTGCCCCTAATTTTGATAAAACAGTCACAAAGGGTTACAATATTGCTTCTGAGTCACGATCAGATTATACTACTAAAATTAGCAATATTGATGATGTAGATCTAGAAACTAAAATGAAGTTTATAAATTTGCTTGCAAATGATAAAGATATTGCAGAAATATTAGATTTGAAGGTTAAGACAATGGTAAACCTACAATTAGCTGAGTTAAAAGCAGATTATGTGTTGAGTGGCGCACTTGAAAAATATATAAAACAAAGGATTGATTTAACTAACGATCAATCTTAGGTATCATTCATTATTTTGTCTTTTACTATTCTGGCAGCTTTCTTTAATGATTCAAAGTCGTTTTTATTTAGTTTTGTACGTTGTATTTCCAATTCTATAAAACAACGCAATGCTTCGGAATCCTTATGTTTAGACATAAGTTCCTTTTTAATTTGGTCAATATTTTTTATTGTATCATCAGTCATTCAGAGTTTCCTCTATCTTACCTAAATTTTCCTTTAAATCTTCGCTTGTAACAGATGTCATTGCTTTATAAGAGACAGTTTCAGATGTTTCAGGAATAATATCAGCTAAATCGCTAACAAAATCAATATTTCGCTTTAAAGGGTTCAACTGTTGTCTTAAGGTTTCTAACTTATTGAAATCTTTAGATATAATTTTGAAAATGTAGTATAGAATGGCAGTGATAACAATGGATAGTAGTGTAATAGTCGTATAATATATACTTTCGGGGAAGTCTTGACGATCCCAAAGTGTCCACGTTATAAAATAAGCACCAGTAATAACAAATGGTATACTCATGCATCTAATTGCATATATGATAAGTCTATGTTTAATGAATGTGGATAGAAGAATAAGAAGAGAGGAAACAAATAGTGCCACAGGAAGTCCAATTGCATACAAAAACCTTCTAACGTTAGTAAAACCAACGAAACTGTATTTTTCTTTTAAAATAGCCTTTTGAGCAGAATATTCATCTTTATTGATTATCCCATCATCATAAGATTTCTCTAGTTGAATTAATTCTGGAGCTTTTTTGTCATAAAACATGTGACTGTAAGGAGCAGTGATACCAATTATAGATATCACTGCTATGAATATTACAAATATTATAACTATCCTAGTTCCCGCGATCTCCTGGATCTTCCACTTCTTCTTTGTCAATAGCGAATGTTGTGTCATAATTTTCAGTTTCTTCAGCTATACTTGTTGGTGTACAAGATGTTACTGATGTCAATACTAATAATGTTGCTGCTACTAATAATAATAAATTTCTCATATCTATAAGTTTATTTTAGATTTATAATACTTAAAGGTACTATAAAAAACTTATAGATATGGGTTAGTTAACAGTTGATAAATAGAGGGGAATCTAATTTTCTAACGAGATATATTATTCAATAATGCTAATATAAAAACTATTAACATAAAAGCCATTCAGCGGACTATAAAATCGATAAAACGCACAGCTTATTTTATTTTTCAAGTAAATTAACGTAAGAAGAAACTTAATTTTATAGTAATAGTTCAATTTTGAGTTATTGACATTAGTTATTGTAAGTTGTTTGATGAAAAATGAACATTAAGTGTTTAATGATGTATATTATCCGTTTAATTAATGAACATCAAATTAACACTAATTAATACAATTAATCGCTTCGTTTTTTTTCAAAATTAACCTAAATACACCTAAACCTTTTATTTATAGCGATTTACATGTAATTGTTTGATATTTAAAATTATACGCTTCGTTTTACCCCCTATAAAATTAGTGGTTTATGTTGTGTTTTTGGTTTTTAACTTTATTTCGATAAAAAAGAAAGGAAAAATTAACTTTTTATAAAAATCCTCTAAAATTTTGTATTTTGGCGATTCAAACTTAATGCGAAACACAACTAATGGCAAAAAAACTAACTCCATCTAAAATCAATACCTTCTTACTTTTCAAACTTCCTTCTGCATTTTTTTCTGGTGTGCGATTGAAAGAAATCACCGAAGAAGCTGCTACTGTAAGTGTGAAGCATCGCTGGATCAATCAAAATCCTTTTAAATCCTTGTATTGGGCTACACAAGGAATGGCTTCCGAATTGGCTACAGGTGTTTTGGTGATTCAGGAAATTGAAAATTCTGGCGAAAAAATTTCAATGTTAGTGCGTTCGCAAAAAGGGACTTTTACCAAAAAAGCGACCGGAAGAATCAATTTTGTGTGTAATGATGGAGCAAAAGTGAAAGCGGCTATTGAAGAAGCTGTGAAAACGGGAGAAGGGCAGAGTTTAATATTATTTGCAGAAGGTTTTGATGCTTCTGGCGAATCTGTTTCCAATTTTGAATACGAATGGGGAATTAAACTCCGAAAGAAAAAATAGTGTAACAAATGCTGTTTTTTTCTATCTAATTAAATATTCAATCAACACTTCGACTTAGTTCAGTGTAAAAAAACTTAAAAAATGACAGCACACGAAATAGACTACCACATTTATGGCGAAGAAATGCAATATGTGGAAATTGAACTTGATCCGCAAGAAGCCGTAATTGCCGAAGCTGGAAGTTTCATGATGATGGACGATGGCATTAGTATGAATACTATTTTTGGCGATGGAGCCAATCAGGAAAAAGGAATTTTGGGGAAATTATTCTCCGCTGGAAAACGAATTTTAACAGGCGAAAGTTTGTTTATGACTTCTTTTTTAAACGAAAAAGCATTTGGTGTTCGAAAAGTAAGTTTTGCTTCTCCGTATCCCGGAAAAATTATTCCAATTGATTTAACAGAATTTCAAGGCAAATTTATATGTCAGAAAGATGCATTCTTATGCGCTGCAAAAGGCGTTACCGTAGGAATTGAATTTTCTAAAAAGCTGGGTAGAGGATTTTTTGGAGGCGAAGGCTTCATCATGCAAAAGCTAGAAGGCGACGGAATGGCGTTTGTACATGCTGGCGGAACGATGGCACGAAAACAACTAGCACCAGGCGAAACATTGCGTGTTGATACAGGCTGTATCGTAGGATTTACAAAAGATGTAGACTATGATATAGAATTTGTGGGCGGCATTAAAAACACACTATTTGGCGGCGAAGGAATGTTTTTTGCCACCTTAAAAGGTCCGGGAATTGTGTACATTCAATCCTTACCATTTAGTCGTTTGGCTGGGCGAATTATTTCTTCGTTACCAAGTGGTGGTGGAAGCAAAGGTGAAGGCAGTATTTTAGGGAGTATTGGCGATTTGTTAGACGGCGATAATCGCTTTTAGAGGAGTTATATAGACTTAATAAAACCTTAAAGTTTCGTCTAAATTCTGTTAAAGTTTATAGTTAGAAGTGTAAACATAACTTTTTTTTACTACTTTTAAAGTATAAAACTGAATGCTTATACACGAAAACTACGCTAAAAAATTTTAACCTTAATCCTCGTTAAATATGGCAAGAGCGATGTTTGATTACACCAAGACTGTGCTTAAAAAAGTAAGTTTTGATCCTTCACTTTTTTGTAAAGAATTACAAAAAGCTTTGCAACGGTTGCTACCGCACGAGATCGAAGAATTGAAAATATGGATCAATTCACTCGTCACAGCAAATCCACAATTAGATCAATGTTTAATCTATTTAAAACCATAAAAAAAGCCGCGATACGTCGCGGCTTTTTTAGTGAACTCATTTAAACGAGTCTAATATATCGTTCTTTTTTATTGTTGTACAGGACTAATAATTTGCACATTGTGAAACGCAATCGCACCGCGTACAATGCCCATAATCACACCGCGCAAGGCTTCAATAATTTGCATCTTCAATTCACTTTTGTGGAATAGTAAACTTACTTCTCTCGCAGGTCTTGGTTCTGCAAAATGGCGTAAATATTTACGTTCCGATTCTTTAATATCTAACGTATGCAAGTAGGGAAGAAGCGTCATGCCCAAATCTTCATTCGATAATTTAATTAAGGTTTCAAAGCTTCCACTTTCCAGTTGAAAATGATCGTCCACAATAGCTCTAGGCGTTTTACACAAGTTGATCACGCCGTCTCTAAAGCAATGTCCGTCTTCTAGCAATAAAATATCATCAATATCTAAATCGCTAGTTTCCAGTTCTTTTTTGTCATACAAACGGTGGTTTTCTGTCGTGTATCCCACAAAAGGTTCGTAGTATAACACACGTTCTTTAATTTGATCGTATCCCAATGGAGTTGCAGCAATGGCGGCGTCTAAATGTCCATCGTTTAATCTTTTAATAATCGTTTCAGTTGTAAGTTCTTCTATTTTCAGATTGACTTTCGGATACTTTTTTATAAACGTTTTTAAAAACATTGGCAATAACGTGGGCATAATGGTCGGAATAATTCCCAACTTAAATTCGCCGCCAATAAATCCTTTTTGCTGATCTACAATATCTTGCATTCTTCCAGATTCATTCACAATATTTCGTGCCTGCTCTACGATTTTCTTTCCAATTTCCGTGAGTTGAATGGGTTTTTTGCTCCGATCAAAAATCTGAATCTCTAGTTCGTCTTCCAATTTTTGAATTTGCATGCTCAATGTTGGTTGGGTGACAAACGATTTTTGAGCAGCTAGGGTAAAATTTTGATGTTCGGCGACTGCCAAGACATATTGTAATTGCGTGATTGTCATTAGTATAGGTTTGAGTGATAAAAATATAAAAACTATCAATAAAACTTATACTAAATCGCGTTAAATGTTAATTAAATCTTCTTAAACAAAAAATGAGCCGTTTGTGAGTTATAAATTTCACGAGTTTATGATTGGTAACGTTACTTTATACGATGTTGTATTCCCTCAGAAATATAGTTCTTGGTGATTTTTAGATTAGCTCTTTTTCAGCATATATAAAAGCAAAAAGCGACATCGTATATGTCGCTTTTCTAATAATTATACATAATGTCCTATGAAAGTTTCTCAATACTAAACTCTCAATACTCACTACTAATTATAAGATGATTTGTAAGGTAACATCTTCTTTGCCCACAGCAAACTTTGCTGGATCAAATTGAGGCGGTCCGTAGCTCATAGGATTGTTTGAAGTTCCATAATCTTCTAAAGGCATTCTACTCTCGTCAAAATCCATTTGTCCGTTGTTATTTTCGTCATGAATGCAAATAATTGCGTATTCACCTTTAGGAACGTCTGTAAATGTAACCTTTACTTTGTTGCCTTCAATTTTGCTGGCTGTTGCTTTCACAGGATCCGTTTTCATAAATGTACTTTCTGTGTATAAAGCAAACAATACTTGTCCGTTGTTGTTTTTAAGTTTATCAACAGTTACGGTAATAGTAGCACCTTCTTTTGAAGTAGTTTGAGCGGTTGCTGTAAAAAGTCCTGTAACGAAAACGGCGATTAAAAGTAAATTTTTCATGTGTAATTGTTTATTGATTAATGATTTATTTTTTTATTCAGTAACACTGAACTGAGTCGAAGTGTTGTTTGATGATTCAAAAGTGCATAGAAAACGGAAGAGTGCACAAAAAAAGATACCAAGTTGTATTTTTTGATGGATGAATTGTAATAAATGGTATTATTTGATTTTTCATCACACAAAAAATAGATAAAGTAAGGGAAAACCATATTGAATTAATTCAACTTTAAGCTAATTTGTGAAAAACAAAAAAAAATAGATTATGAAAAAACTTATTTATGTATTGGGGTGCTTTTTACTCCTATTTTATTCTTGTACAAGAGATGATAGTTTTAAAGTGATTCCAGAAGAAACTGAGGGATCAAGTAAAAATGTTGAAAATTCAGGCATTATACATGAACGTATGGTAGAACTGGGAGCGCAATTGCAAAATCCCTACACTGTTGAAAATATGCGAGAAGCTTACCAAGAAATAATTGCAGAAAACCCAAGTTATGACTTAGGAGTAAATATTACTAAAAGCCATTATTACATACGATTTCTACCTAAAGATACGATTCAACAAGGTGAGTTAGAAAATTACGATCAGGAATTAGAATTGTATGATTATCCGCTAGATTATAAAATGATTGAAGGCGGTATTTATTATCATGATCCTACCTTACCTGAAGATGGATCTACATGGCAATATACCGTAGTTGATGTAAATTATAGGATTCCAAATATCCGACATGAAATCCTTGCTGAATTATATATTCCAGAAATTTTAGAAGAAGACAGAAACTCTATATTAGCTAGCAATCCCGAATTTGTTGTGACGCTAGTTGATCAGGCACTTCGTAGAACGGGAAACTTGGAGGAAACCACTGAAAAGTTTTGGGGACCAAGCCGTTGGACTCCGAAAGGGAGAATACGCGTATGGGAAGATATCGCAGGTAGTCAGGTGCCACTACATGGCGTAAAAGTTAGAGCAAGGAGATGGTTTACAATAAAAACAGGATTAACTGACGTGAACGGAAATTACCAAACAGGAAGATTTAGAAGAGATGTTAATTATAGCATTAAATGGAAAAGGAGTAAATATAGCATTAAAAAAAGCACCATACATTTTGCGGCAATTTATAATGGACCTAAGAGAAGAGGCGATTGGAATTTAGATATAGGTAAAAGTTCTAGAACCTTCAACTTTGCACACATACATAGAGGTGCGCATCGCTACTTTTACAAGAATATAGGAACTTTAAAAAGACCAGGCATGTTCAACAGTTTACGAATTGTGAGCAGCAATGGTCAGGGCACAGGCGTAAATTACGGAAATAATTGGCAATTTATAAGTCCTATTACTTTCTTAGCGTTTCCTAACATTAAAATTTGGCGGTATAATAGTAGTGGAAATCAGAAAAACTCAAATACAATTTTTGAGACTACTGTCCATGAAGTTGCCCACGCTTCTCACATAGAATTGATGAATGGAGGTCTTATACAATACGCGCAAGTAGATAAAAAAATATACGAAAGTTGGGCAACCTGTGTTGAATGGTTTATAGCGAAAATCGAATATAACGAAGCTGGTTTTCCAAATTACGGAAATGCCAGCGTCAGTTCAGAATATAATACTAGACGTGGTTTGCATAGACAGCAATGGCCTGTAACGCCTACAAGTGCAGATTATACACCTATATTTATTGACATGATAGACAACTTTAATCAATCACTAGAAGCATCAGGTCAACCGAGCAATAAATGCCCAGATGGTGGATGGTTTGATGGAGCGAATTGCTATATTGGAACGCCACCTAGTGGTACAACGGCTTTTATTTGGAGTGATAATTTTTATTACAGTGGCAGTAATTGCACCTATCCAAACTCTTGGTTTGATGGAGCAAATTGCTTTTTACAAGACATTCCAAACAATTCTATTGGATTTATTTGGTCAAACAATTGGTATTTAAGACCTGCGGGGAATAGTTCATATCCGTATGATGAGATAAAAGGGTACGATATTGGGCACATGGAAAGTAATGTGGTAAAATACTCGTATGGATTAACTAGTCTACGACAAAAATTAAAAGCTAACAAACCATCAGGAGTTACAGACAAAAAGATAGATGTGTATTTCAATTTTGCATTTTAACAGGAAAATAGCAAAAAAGTAATTTTCTGGGAACTTTTTTAAAGTCATAAGCGTCTATATACATAACAAGCGCATAGAAGTACGATGGTATAAAAGCAACGTTTTTTAGGTTATCAAATTATATTTTTAGGCTTTCACACTATGTATGTGCATTGTTGTTAGTTATTGATTTAGGTTGGCAAACTCCGTTGCAAAGCGGAGTTTTTTTAGATAAGAGATACTTGTCATGATAAAGTGATCTTACACACTTTATGTAAATTATTTATGTATTTTATATGGAATATATTTGTTACTTATTATTCAAGCTTTTTAAGCTAATTCAGAAAAAACAATTATTTTAGTCAAATATTGTCAAGTCAAAAATAGGCTTGTGAAAAGTGTAGAGATATATTACGTGGATTAAGTGAGTCCAAATAGTTTTATTAAGTAAAATAGAGAAAAACAAACGAATGCCACAAAAAACTAGTAAAAGTATTTTCCGAGTTTTTATAAATATGAAAAAATGGAATAGTTATAGCTTGGCTAATCGATACACTTGTTTATGAACTCCAACACGAAAACTTAGGCTTACTTGCAATCAAAGTAACTGAAAAGAAAATAGAATATCTAAAAATTCAAAAAGAGCTAATGAATATCACAATAGACACGGCCAAAAATAAAGCAGAACTCTTGAAGTATTTTAGATATCGATCAAGTGAATTTATAGCAGAAGTAAATAAGGAATATGGAAATACTGAATATAAAAAGAAAGCTAAAAAACTTAATACACTAATTAGTAGAGCCCGAAATACTATAATTGAGATTGTAGAACAAAATGGGAAAAGTGATAATTGGTCTAATCAAGAAGTTTTAGAATGTGTTCTAATGGTTACATACTGTAATTTTGTAGTCATGTTAGAGGTTAGAAATTCTGTTTGGCCTTATGAATACATGGCATTTTCAAGAAGGGTTGGAGAATTATGGGAGCCATTTTGTAAATTAACTTTTGAATATCCAATTAACGACTTAAAATTATTTGTTCCACCTCTTTTTGCAGATGTTAAAAAACAATTGGCAGACGAAGTTCAAGAATATATAACTAATCTAGATATTTTAGAAGAACAAAAGGAACAACTTACTAAATACTATGATAAGGTTTGGGGTTTGGTCATGTCAGGTGAAATTCAACTTGAACTAGACTTACACTTTATATTTGAGGGTAAAAAATATGTAGTAGATTTCAAAAGTGGATTTGGCTCAAATGAGAAAGGGAACGTTAACAGACTTCTTCTAGTTGCAGGTATTTATCATAATTTAGAAGATGATTACGAACCTTTAATTTTTGTACGAGCGACTGAAAATAATAATTATTTCGACACTTTAAAGAATTCAAAAACTTGGAGTGCATTCTCAGGGACAGACACTTATAAAGAGCTTCATAAATATTCTGGATATGATATTAGTGCATGGATTGTTGACAATATAAATTGGATAGAAGACTTAGACAGTGCTTTTGTGAAGCATTTGAAAGAGAATGACTTAATTCAATATTTAACTTGGTAGAATTATGGTTAGTGAACAAAGAATATTTCAGGCATATTATACAAACTCAGAGTCAATTGTATCTTATATGGTTGATTTGTTGGACTTAAATGGAACGGAAACCATATTTGAACCATGCGCAGGAGATGGAGTTTTTATCGATCCTATATTGGATAAATATCAAAATATTCAAATAGATGCATTTGAGTTAAACGAAAGTGCCTGCGCTAATTTAAAATCAAAATATCAAGATTTAGAAAATATATCTATTAAACAAACAGATACATTAACAGATTTAGATTTAGAGCTTTTATGTTCAATAGGTGGTAAATATGATGCTGTTATTGCAAATCCTCCCTATGGAGCATGGAGAAATCCTATTGATAGAGCAACTTTAAAGAAAAGATTCAACGGATTTTATGCAAAAGAAAGCTACTCTCTTTTTCTGTATCGAAGTATAGAATCATTAAATGAAGGAGGAAAATTAGTTTTTATTATTCCTGATACATACTTAAACTTAAATATGCACAAGGATATTAGAAAGTATATACTATCTAATACTAAAATAAAAGAAATCGCTTTATTTCCATCCTCATACTTTCCAGGAGTAAATTTTGGATATGCAAATTTATCAATCATTGCATTAGAGAAATCTAGTGATTACAAATCAAATATAGAAAACAAATTTGAAATCATTAAAGATTACAAATCTGTTGAAGAGCTAGGAAACAATAAATTAAAGCATCTAACAAAACTAAATATTAAACAGAAAAATGTTTTAAATAATCAAGGCTATACTTTTCTTATAAATGCAAACCCAAATGTTTCGGATTGTATTAAACAGACAAAAAAGCGTATTGGAGATATTTGTGAATGTGTAACAGGTTTTTATTCTGGAAATGATAAGGAGAGATTAAAAGTTCTTAGCAAAGAAATTCGTAATTCAAAACGGTATGATGAAGTTGACAAAGAAAAAATAACTTACGACTGTAGTATAAGACCTTTAGATGGTATAAATAATGAGAAAATATATGTCCCAATTGTTAAAGGCGGAAACGTAAGATATTACAAAACGGATAATTGGTTTATGGAATGGTCAATTGATTCTGTAAGTTTTTATAAAAAAGATAAGAAAGCTCGTTATCAAAATGCTTCTTTCTATTTTAAAAGAGGCATTGCTGTACCAATGGTTAGTTCAAGCGCAATAACAGGTGCCATAATTGAAAATAGGCTATTCGACCAGTCAATAGTTGGAATATTTCCAAAAGAAGAAAACCTTATATATTACTTGTTAGCATTTTTCAATTCACCAACTTGTAATAGGCTAATTAGAACAATAAATCCCTCAACTAATAATTCGTCTAACTATATAAAGCGTATTCCGTTTATTCAACCTAGCACTGAACAAGAAAAAACTATAACGAAAAACATTAACCAAATTATAGAACAAGTCAAAATTTCTGGAGATTATAATGTAAGTCTAGAAGCTGAAAATAGTAATATAATTGCTGAACTATATGGATTTTAGTATAACAACTAATTCTAAATAATAACTTGATTACTAAAGGAAAAGACTGAATGAAATTCGAAGTGGTCCACTATCGTAAATAAAAAAACTTTGAACTTTGGTAGTATCCAAGAAACTATAATGCTTACACCAACCCACGAGCCTTCATCTCCAAATACTTATTAATAGCATCAATAGTTAAATTTTCTGGAGTCGTGAGAATAGAATGAATTCCATACTTTTTAAGTTCGTTGACAATCAAACGTTTTTCAAAGGAGAATTTCTCGGCAATGACTTTGTCGTATGCTTCTTGAATGGTGGTGGCTTCGTTGTCGATCAACTGGTCTAATTCGGTGTTTTTAAAGAAAATAACGACCAATAAGTGACTTTTGGCAATTCCTTTTAAGTACGGCAATTGTCGGTTGAGCGCTTCTACGGTTTCAAAATTTGTGTACAACAATAGTAAACTACGATGTTTTATGTTTTGTTTTATGTTCGCATACAAACGCCCATAATCGGATTCGAAGAAATTGGTGTCAATATTGTACAAAGATTCCAAAATGAGGTTCATTTGTGAACTGCGCTTTTCCGCAATTACAGTATTTTCAACTCTTTTGGAAAATGTAAACATGCCTGCCTTGTCCTGTTTTTTTAACACGACATTGCTCATCACCAAGGTGGCATTGATCGCATAATCGAGCAGACTCAATCCGTTGAATGGCATTTTCATCATGCGCCCTTTATCAATCACGGAATACACAGGTTGCGATTTTTCGTCTTGGTATTGATTCACCATCAAGTGTCGCTGTTTTGCGGTGGCTTTCCAGTTAATCGTTCGCAAATCGTCGCCAATCACATATTCCTTAATTTGTTCAAACTCCATGGTGTGTCCAATACGACGAATTTTTTTAATTCCGTACATCGTCAAATTATTGCCAATAGCGAGCAAATCGTACTTTTTTAATTGTAAAAATGCTGGATACGTGGGCACCATGACTTCACCATCAAAGAAAAATCGACGTGAAATCAATCCCAATACAGAATGCACATAAATATTCAGTCTTCCAAAGGTATATTCACCGCGTTCGGTAGGACGTAGTTTGTATTTTAATTCAATGACACTCGACGCTTTTATTTTCTTTTCAATAGAAAAATTACGCACCTGAAATTGTTCTGGAATTTCGTCAATGATTTTTGTAAAAATAGGGAAGGTGTAGTAATTCTCTAAGCGTAAAAAAACATCGTTTTCATCGCCATTAGAAAACTTATCAGGCACTTGACGCGTTCCCGTAATTCCTGTTTTCGTTACGTATAAAATAAAAATGTCCAGTATGGTAAACGTTGCAAAAACGAGTAATAATAGTTTGGAAATATAAAAGAGCTTCGGGAAAATAAAGCTGATAATGAACAACAAAATAATTCCCAAAGAAATGTAAAAGAAACGTTCTCGGATATATAAAGATTTAAAAAATGCTTTGATAACTGGCACTCGCTCGTGGTTTTAACTACAATTATCGAGGAATCTCAATAGTTTGTATGATTTGATTGATAATTTGCTTTGACGTCATTCCTTCCATTTCGCGCTCTGGCGTCACAATGATTCGATGTTGCAACACAGGAACCGACACATTTTTGATATCTTCTGGCGTCACGAAATCACGTCCATTAATGGCAGCATACGCTTTGGCAGCTTTTAAAATAGCAATGGAAGCTCTTGGAGACGCGCCCATATACAAAAATTGATTGCTGCGCGTGTTGATGATGATTTCTGCAATGTATTTTAACAAATGCGGCTCTACAATAATGTCGTTTACTAAATTTTGATATTTTATAATTTGTGCTCTGCTCAAAAATGCATTGATTTTATCTACTTTTTTCGTGTCTTTTAAATCGTGTTCACGCGCAATGATTTCGATTTCTTCTTCTAAATTCGGATACTCCACGTTGATTTTAAACAAGAAACGGTCCAACTGCGCTTCTGGCAAACGATAGGTTCCTTCTTGCTCAATTGGGTTTTGTGTCGCTAATACCATAAACGGCGCTTCTAAGGTATATTTTGTGCCATCCATGGTAATTTGTCGCTCTTCCATCACTTCAAAAAGGGCAGCTTGTGTTTTCGCTGGTGCGCGATTGATCTCGTCAATCAATAGCATGTTGGTAAATACAGGCCCTTTTCTAAATTCGAATTCCGACTTTTTCATGTCGAAAATAGACGTTCCTAAAATGTCACTTGGCATTAAATCGGGCGTAAATTGAATACGTCCAAAATCGACCGTGAGCGATTTCGCCAATAGTTTAGCCGTGATCGTTTTTGCCACACCAGGCACACCTTCAATGAGTACGTGACCTTTGGCGAGCAAGGCTGTAATGAGCATATCAATCATGCCTTTTTGTCCCACAATTACTTTAGAGAGTTCTTGTCGTATTTTGAGAATTCCTTCTTGTAATTCGGTCAAATCAATTCGGTTGGTAAATGACAACGGAGTATTTTCTTGTGCTTCGTGTTCGTTCGTTTCTCCTGTAAAGTCCATAGAATGCGTTTCTTATTGTAAATTAATAATTTAATTGTCTTTTTTGCGGAAATTTTCAATAGCTACGGTAATTTTGAGTACATCATTTTCATCAAAAAATAGTTTGTTTTGTAATATTTTAATGAGTTTGACGAGTCTTTCCGTTTCTTCCAGTGATTTCCCTGATTTTTGATGCAAGCGTTTGCAAAATTTTTCATCGAGTACTTGTGTATCCATAAAATATTCGGTGCGCAAGTATTCCAAGAAATAGGTAATTTTTTTATGTACTACGTTTTGATGATCTTTCGTTTCATAGAATAGATTTCCAATGGTTCGCGTAAAATCTAGCGTCGTGTTATCTAGTGGTTTTACAATGTTGACGATGCGTTGTTTTCGTTTCGCATTAAACAATATAAAGATTAGTAAAAACAACAAAGATAAATACCAAGCCCAACGTAATGGAGGTTGTGAGTCTATAAATCGAAATCTTGAATCGTTAGTCGTACCATCAGCATTGATGATTTTATTTTGTGAATCGAAAAAGACGTCTTCATTGGGAATGTACGCCAAAACTCCTTCAGAATATCGGTGATGATTTTTGTTTAGCAATGTATGATTGGTAAACATAATCGGTTGTGTATGCAGTAGGAATGAACCTTTGCCAACGGGAACTTCAATGAAATTGGCATACTTTGTTTGTATGGAATCATTTTCAAATTCTTGATAGCCTAATACAGAAGTTGTCAACGTATCAATGGAAGAAAAATAAATGTTTTTAACCCCTTTTTCTAGTGTACTATTTCTATTTTTTAGACGATCATTGGCAAATGAAAGCGTTGCTTTGCTGGCGGCTCTAAAGTCGTATTCTAGGGAGAATCCTAAAGAATCGCTTAGGTAACTTGGCATGTCGTTCGCTGAAATAAACACGGTGTTTCCTCCGGAAGCATAGTCAAGAATTTCATGGATAGATGAAAAATCTACCAAATAATCTTTGGTAATGCTCATGTACGTTCCTTCAATTTTGTATTCGTAAGCACTCCAATCGTATTGATCGTTGAAAAATTCGTACGGTGTTCGGTAGATGTTTTTAATTTTCCCGTCGTACAAAATCGTTGCCAATTCCTTGTGAAATATTTGTACATCAAACGGCTTGGTTTGTCGTTCGTTGTAGGTTTCTCGCCAATCAATGGGTGTAGGTTTGGAGATTTCTACAAATGCTGCGGCAATAATAATTGCTGCCAAAATGCCCAGGTATATTTTCATTCGTTTACTCATGCGGCAACATTTTTTAGTAAGATATTGAATGATTCTTGAGCTTTTTCGTATTGTGCTTTGTCAATTTCAAATTCGCCATACCAAATATAATTGTAAAGGTATGATGTATATTGAAATTGTTCTCTCAAGCCTTCGTTTTGAATTTCGTAGGTGTAATCGAGATTTGTTTTTTCTGGGTCAAATGCAATCAATTCAGCAGCGCTTAATCGCTTTAACATGTTGAGGTATTGGTATCTAATTGCCAAGCGGAAGTCACTTTGTGTGGTTGCTTCTTTGATCAATGCGTTGAAATCGGTCACGTGAATGTCCGTATCTACATCTTCATAGCGTACAATACGTCGGTCGGATCGTTTTCCGAAAACCCAACGACCTTCGCCGTTCATCATCGTTTTTACAATGAAAAAGACGACCAAAATGATGACAATGACATAGAATATATTCACGGCACTTTGGACAAATTCAGAGGCTTCTTTTCGCGTGCCGAAATCAAACCAATCTTGTACAGTTTCTTCTACCCAATCAATCAAACGTGAGAGCCAGCTATCTTGTATTTCGTCGGTGTTGTATTCGTATTCACTACTTTCATACCGTTCTTTAAAATCGTCGTCGTACTTTTTGGGTTGTATGTACGATTGATCTTCTTTTACAGGCGTTTGCTGTATACGTATCGCTTCTGGAGTAGCAGCATTTCCTGTATGAAGCGACACAGCGAACATTCCCGCAAGGAGAACAGTATAAAAGATATGTTGTAAATGTTTTGGCATGAATGTTAGTTTCTACCGATCGTATCAATAGTATCTTGTGTGTGAATGTTTTCGCGATCTTCTTTTAATCCATAATACACAATGGCTTCATGAATTTGCAAGATTGCTGAATTTAGATAATTGATAAGTGATACAATAATTTGAAGTAAGAATGCTACAATAAAAATAATGGATGTCTTGTTTAAATCACTTAAATATGTTGGACTGTCTAGCACTGAAACTCCCAAGAAATATAATATAGTTCCTTGAATGAAGCTAATCACATATTGAAATATGATAATTATCAACATAAATATACCAACCGCACCAATGGAATGGAAAAACCGATCAAAACAAAGTTGAATGCTATATCCGTAACAATCAAAAACGCCTTTGTCTTCTGTTTTTAAATATTCCATTAATGAAGAGTGAAAGAATAGTGAAAGCAATGCAATTATAAAGATGATGAACGGAAATCCAATGATGGTAATTGCCATAATAAATACGACAATTGAAAAAGCAATTAGTAGCGGAATGGATATTAAAATGGTTACTAAAATGAATTTGAATAGTTTGCCAATATTGTCCATTAATTCCTTTACAACTTCTTTAGAAGAAAAATTTGGGCCTTTGTGTTTTTCATACAATTTAAAGTAGAAAGGAACATAAGCAAACGCCAAAACTCCAAATATAATAGAGACGATAAGGTACAGAATTCCGTACGTAATAAAAGCGTCTGAGTTTCGTTTAATGTACTCTAAAAGTGCTCTTTGGTTGGCTTCGTCTAACAATCCTTGTGCGTCCATTTCTGCAATGGATGAAAATGCAATGTAATTCATCGCAATAAGAATCGCCAAAAATAGGCCATTTACGATCAAATAGTTTTTGAAAAAATGCTTTCCGTGCATTTTTATAAACGCAAAGGTATCTTTAAAAAATAACGAGAAATCTCTCGATTTATATAGTTGGAACATGAGTTCTTAGTTTTTTGTGAACAATGTGTGGATAAATTAAATAATAAAATGAGATGAGTCCTAAGGTCACTAAAATGATTCCGACTGAAAGCCAATTGGGCATGGTATTGGAATACCGCGTGACAAATCCTTCCAAAAAACCAGCCATAAAAGTAAAAGGAAAGGTACTAATGAGTATTTTGATGCCCGTTTTGAGTCCCATCTTAAAAGACGCCATTCGCGAATAAGTTTTGGGGAATAAAATGCTGGCGCCTAATATCAATCCGGCAGCACCTTCTATACCAATGGCAAAAATTTCCATGGAACCGTGAATCCAAATACCGCGAACACTTTCCCACAAAACACCTTGGTCGTAAAAGAAGTATTGAAAAGCACCAATCATGATGCCGTTGACCATGAGTACATAGCCTGTTCCGATGCCGCCAAAAACACCAAAAACAAAGCACAGCATTCCTACATATAAATTGTTGACGGTGATGCCGATAAAACTTCCCCAGTTGCTTCCGCTTTTGTAAATGGCGACGGGATCGCCTTTTTCTATGTTTTCCAATGTTTCATTTACATACCCATCTCCTAAAATCAATCGTACAAATGAATCGTCATACGCAGCAGAAACAGCACCAATCGTTATAAAAGCGCCAAATATGAGAAAAGCATAGAACACATAACGACGATACTCAAACATAATGAGCGGAACTTCCGTTTTCCAAAAAGAAATAAAACGATTTGTTTTGGTACGTTTGGTTCTATAAATACGTTGAAAAGCTGCAGCAGCCAGTTGATTTAGATAGCTAATAGTTTTACTCTTAGGGTAATACGTTTGCGCGTACGATAAATCGTTCATCAACTGAATATACAAAGATGAAAGTTCATCGGGATTTTTAAACTGATTATTATAAATGGTTTTTTCAAAGTTTAACCATTTTTGCTTATTTTGCTTGATAAATGCAACTTCTCTCATAGATACGCTAAAATAATACATTATATGTCAGAGATACAAATTAATACTACGCAAAATGTGAACATAAATTTCACATTATCCTCTATTGGGGAACGTGTTGTAGCTCATATTATCGATTTGATTATCAAAATTGCGTATGGCTTTGTCATCGTTTGGTGTTTTGAAGCGATGTTTAGCACTGATGATTGGTTTTATGAGTTGGATTATTGGTCGCGAGTCGCCATTTATATCGTGCTGATTTTTCCTGCGTTGATTTATACGTTAGTGTTAGAATCTTTGTGGGAAGGACAAACCGTTGGGAAAAAAATATTGAAAATAAAAGTGGTCAAAATAGACGGCTATCAAGCTACTTTCGTCGATTATTTAATTCGATGGATTTTTAGAATTGTCGATCTCAACATATTGAGTGGTTTCATTGCTTTAATCACGGTAATTATGAGTGACAAAGGACAGCGTTTGGGTGATATGACCGCAGGAACTGCTGTTATTTCAAAGAAAAATAAAGTTTTGATCTCACATACTATTCTTGAAGAACTCGGAGAAGATTACAAGCCACAGTTTCCTACTGTCATCAATCTTTCAGACAATGATATGCGCATTATTAAAGAAACTTTTGTCATTGCCAAAAAAGGGAAAGATTATGAAACCTTGAAGAAGCTTCGCACCAAAGTAGAGCAGGTTATGGAAACAAAGTCAGACAAAGCTACTGTACCTTTCTTGGACATTGTGATTAAAGATTACAACTTCTACACTCAAAACATGTAATGCTATTTTACGCACTTGATATTATCGGAACATTTGCCTTTGCCATTTCAGGCGTACTTGTGGCTATGCAAAAACGCTTGGATCCGTTTGGGATTTTAATCATTGCTTTTGTTACGGCCATTGGTGGCGGAACGTTGCGCGATGTACTTATTGGCAGAACGCCTGTAGGTTGGATGAACGATTTGAATTATGTATATACCATTGGTTTGGCATGTGTTTTTGCGGTATTACTTCGGAAAAAATTGAACAAACTCCGAAAGTCACTATTTTTATTTGATACGATTGGTTTGGGTGTTTTCACCATTATTGGTGTGGAAATAGGAATCTCCGTTGACCTGCATCCGATTATTTGCATCGCTTTGGGAACGATAAGCGCAAGTTTTGGTGGCGTTATTCGCGATATTTTATGTAACGAAATTCCAGTGATTTTTCGAAAAGAAATCTATGCAACACCTTGTATTTTGGGCGGAATTACCTTTTTTGTGTTACAATACGTTCATTTGGAAGAAGACCTAATCTATATTTTTACAGCATTGATAGTGATTTCCATTCGTTTGATTGCGGTAAAATTTAAAGTGCAGTTGCCATCTATTTATCAAAAATAAAGTGGCTGTCTGAAAAGTGTTTTGAAACGTCATTCTAAGTTTGATTCAGAGTCTCATCGTGTTGATTTTCAACTGTTATGGGAAACCGAATCAAGTTCGGTTTGACGAAATCTTTACTTTTTAGACAACCACTTTATGTATATTGTGTTTAATTTCTTCTTTAAAAAATAGTATATCCTACGGTAAGAGAAAATTGATTCAATTCAATTCTTGATCCGCCACTATCTTGTAGTAAGTCTCTACTTGGAAGGTAGCGAGCTTCAATAGAAAATTTATCATAACTATAACCAACTCCAAGGGAAAATCCTGCGCCAGCTGAAAATCTTTCTTTCTCAATAGAAACATTTCCACTTCCTTCTGCATCTAATATGATGTCAAAAAGTACGGCACCACTTAAAAATAGTTTGGAATCATCGTTTAAAAACATGTAATGACGAGCTCCAACAGGAATTTGAATAGCACTGTATTCAAGTTTATAGTTTCTTCTAATAGCCAAATCTAAGAAATTACCTTCACCTTCATATGCGCTGTAATTAGGAGCTATAAACGCCGCCCACTTATTTCTATTAAAAGGCAATACATATTCGAATTCTACACCAAAAGTAGGTGCCCAAGCTGCATCAGTTTCAACACCTCCTGCAAAAAATGCAGATATACCCAAATCGGATACACTGGTACTGTTATAGGCTCCAGCAAATACTTTCAAATGAAACTTTCCTTTCTTTGGTTTTTTAAATTCTTTACTTTCTACACCTTTACATTCGTTATAATCTTTAAATAACGATCTTAAATCACTCGCATGATACGCAACTCGCACCAATCTTTTTTCAGTAATTCCCGTACAAGGTAATTCGGTTAGTAATTGCTGTTGATAGCGATTGTTATACAAAATTTTACGATCTTCATTTGTGTATACATTGTACACCAATACCTGAATGTCTCCACCGTCTTTTGAATAATAAAAAGCTCTTTTATCTTCATCTCTGTACGAATATAACGTTGCTTTTCCTTCTAGTAATACGTTTAGCATCAAGGTGGTATCTTTGTAATCAGGACTTCGTTCAAACTTTAATTCTTTGAGATCTCTTTCAGAATCATCAAAAGGAACGGTATGTTTTTCTAATTTGAAAGCCCCCGTAATTTCTATTGTTTTTAGGTTGGTAGTTCGCAATACTTTCGTCTTGCCATTTGGCGTAAGTCGGTATTCAAATTTTGAAGGATTGTTTATCCAACCTTCATTTTTAATGTAACAATTGGTTTTTTGACCATTTTCAGTAACAAAATAGCCTTTTTCAAAGTTGATTTGTGCAAAAACCCCTGAGGTAGTCATCAAGAAAACAAGTAATGCACTTGCGTAATTTTTCATATAAGTTTTATGTTAATTTCTTGCAAAGCTACTAATTTCTCGTACAATAAGATAAAAAAGTTTATAAGCGTACCTAATGTAGAATCAATCTAATACTTTCACGCCACGAATCATGATATTTTGTTGTGGCCATTCGCCTTTGTCTGTGGGTTGATTGGCAATTTCGTCCACCACATCCATGCCTGCAATTACTTTTCCAAAGGCAGTATATTCGCCATTTAAGTGATGTGTGCCACCTTTTTTCTGAACGATAAAAAACTCATAAGGAGAAGCAAATTTGTAGGCGCGATCAATATCGCCGCTTGGCATAGAAATTACACCTCTGTCATGTCGGAATCCTTTTTTTGTATCAGGCGGAAGCAAATATTTACCAATTTTTTGACGCTTTTTTGCAATGCTCCAACCGTCGGAGTTTCCACCTTGAATTACAAAGTTTTTTACCACGCGATGAAACTGAGTACCTTCAAAATAATTACGTTTGGCAAGCATGATAAAGTTAGCGCGGTGATACGGAGTTTCTTCGTACAATTCTAAATCAATATTTCCAAAATCTGTAATAATTCTAACTTTCTTTTCAGGATTTTTTTTGCCATATTCAATCATGTAATCCAACACATTGTCGCTGGTAATCATGATTTCTTTTTTTGGCTTCTTTTTTGGCTTTTCGACAGGTTTTTCGGGTGTTTTTGTCGTTTCAGTTTTTTTTGATTCTTTCAAATCAGGTGTAGAAGTTTTAGTATCTTCGCAACTACATAAAACGCACAACACAATCAATACAAAGCAAATCTTTTTCATAGATGAATTTTGATAATTTTACAAAAATCCTTCCAAAAATAGCAAAAATCCCGCTTCCAGGCACAGCTTCTCAATTGAAAATGGCGCCATCTATGCGTGAAAAAGAGTTGCAAGCGATGAAAGTTCGTATGCAAAACGCTCGTAAGTCTGCGGTAATGGCTTTATTTTATCCAAATGCACACAGAGAAACCAATTTTGTATTAATTCTACGGAAAACCTATAATGGCGTGCATTCTAATCAAGTTGGGTTTCCTGGCGGAAAAGCAGAACCGGAAGATATTGATTATGAAGCCACCGCTTTGCGTGAAACAGAAGAAGAAGTTGGCGTGCATGTACACTCTATAGAAATTGTTCGGAAAATTACTGCGACTTACATTCCACCAAGTAACTTTATCGTTCAGCCATTTATTGGGATTGTTCAAGAAACACCCACGTTTATCCCACAACCTTCCGAAGTAGAAGATATCTTGGAAGTTCCACTTTCAGATTTTCTTTCTGAGCGTGCAGTAATTGAAAAAGAGCTGACAACTTCTTACATGAAAAAAATACAAGTTCCTGCATTTTATTTGAACAAACACGTGGTTTGGGGAGCAACAGCTATGATGTTAAGTGAAGTTAAAGACATCATTTCTGAAGCCATTTCAAATTAGTTTTTGTAACTTTGTAATTCGCTTAAAAATTAAACATACATGGGATTATTCAAAAGAAATCCTTTCGGACATATACTCTTTTTAAAAAAATGGTTGATTAGAATTGCAGGAACAATGACGCATAAACGTTATCGCGGTTTTAATGAATTAAAAATTGAGGGTTCAGAAATTTTACGATCCTTGCCAGAAAATAATGTATTGTTTGTTTCCAATCATCAAACATATTTTGCGGATGTAGTGGCGATGTTTCATGTATTTAATGCGAGCTTAAAAGGGCGTGATGATAATATTAAAAATGTAGGCTATTTGTGGAATCCGAAGCTGAATTTGTATTATGTAGCCGCCAAGGAAACTATGAAATCTGGATTCCTACCAAAAATATTAGCATATGCAGGCTCTGTAAGTATTGAACGTACATGGCGTGCCAATGGAGAAGATGTCAACCGACAAGTAAAAATGAGCGATATTTCAAATATCGGAATCGCATTAGACGATGGTTGGGTAATTACGTTTCCACAAGGTACTACGAGACCTTGGAAACCTATTCGGAAAGGAACCGCACATATTATAAAACGGTACAAACCCACTGTTGTTCCAATTGTAATTGATGGTTTTAGACGTTCTTTTGATCGAAAAGGATTGCGTATCAAAAAGAAAGGAATATTGCAATCTATGGAAATCAAAGAACCGTTAGAAATTGATTATGATAACGAAAGTGTTTCTGAAATTATAGAAAAAATAGAATATGCCATTGAGCAACATCCATCATTCTTAAAAGTAATTCCACAAGAAGAAATTGAAGCAATGGAGAAACTCAATGAAAAGCGTAAATGGGAATATTAATTTCTTGAAATTATATACATAAAAACCTGTCTAAAAGTGTAAAAGCATTTAGACAGGTTTTTTTAATTATATATAGTTTCATTAATTATTTATCAGAATCTGAATCATCAGAAGTAGCTTCTCCTTCAGAAAAGGCTTGTCCGACTTTATAAAAAATATTGTATATAAATCGAATAATTCCACCATTATTTATAGTATACATGGACGAATGTGCCGTTGTAGGTTGAACTAATGATGTTCCAAATTGTTGTTGAAAACTTTTCGTTTGTTCATGTGCGCTTACTGAGACAGTGAACATTATAGCAGCGATTAAAAGAAAGAAATTTTTCATGGTATATGATTGATTTTAATGTTTAAATGGTGTACTAGTTTATGGTTTTAACTGTTTCAATTCTTTATAGTTCTTTTTAAGTTTTTTGGTAAGAAGTCCGTACAGTAAATAATATACTCCGTAAAATAATGCGACAACCAAGCACGCCGCTACAATTGTTCCAATAGCAAGCATTAAGTACTCAGAAAGTGTTGCTTCTGCTGTAAAATCTTCCATGCCACCTTTTCCTTCAATAAATCCTGTAGGGATAGCAATACATACGGTAAAAGCAATTACGCTCAAACTGTACATGACGTAATGTTTTACGGTTCGGCGTGTGACAATAATATTTTGCATCAAATCTTTAATAGAACTCGTAGTAGAGATCTTTTTATAGTTAATGAAAAACTTGTAAATAAAATAAAATACAACCGCAGAAGAAGCGTAGAAGAACCAATTGAGCCATGAAGGCATACTGGAGTCGTTCAATAAATCGGGCTGTATTAACAAGGCGAGAAGCACAATGGCAATTCCGAAGCTAAGTTCTAACAAACTGACATAAAAAACCCACTTTACAAGTGAAGAGGATTTCTTCAACATCATATTGTCAATATCTTTGTAGGATAGCTTCGGCTGTTGCGCCTCTTGCTTTTTCCAATCTTTTTTTAATAAATCTAATTCTTCCATGTTGTTATGGATTTAAAATCTTTCTCAATTTGGTCTTAATTCGGTTCATCTTCACACGTGCATTCACTTCCGTAATACCAATTGTTTGGGCTATTTCTTTATAATTTTTATCTTCTAGGTATAAAAAAATCAATGCTTTCTCAATATCTGATAATTGCTTAATTGCTTTATACATTAGTTTTAGCTGTTCTTCTTCTGTATCATCATAATCCTCGGAGGAAATTTTAAAAATGACACTTTCATAATCTTGTGTTTTTACCCTACGTTTAGACTTTCTGTACAGTGTAATCGCAGTGTTTAGTGCGACACGATACATCCAAGTACTAAACTTAGAATCGCCTCTAAATTTCGGATATGCTTTCCATAATTGTATCGTAATTTCTTGAAAAAGATCGTTGTGCTGATCTTTATTTGAGGTATAAATACGACATACTTTATGAACGATATTCTGATGGCGTTCTAATTCGGTAACAAAATTATGTTCGAGGTTGTTGCTCAATTTTTGATGGTTAATTTGACTATAAGTGTTTTCAATCACAAATATGTTACATATTTTCCGAAAAAAAATTAGAAACCTGTATTTTTGTCGTGTAAAGGAACTTTTTTTATGAACATACCAAGAACAAGTTACGAAAGAGTCGTCATTATTGGTGGCGGATTTGCAGGAATTTCGCTGGCAAAACAATTGGGCAAACAGGAAATGCAAGCCGTATTGATTGACAAGCATAATTACCACACATTTCAACCTTTACTCTATCAAGTGTCTACGGGCGGATTGGAACCCGATTCCATCGCATATCCAATTCGGAAAATTATCAAAGATTATCCTAATTTCTATTTTCGAATGGGAAATGTGGAAGCCATTGATACTGAAAATAATTGCATAACCACAGATATTGGCGACCTGAGTTATGATCATTTGGTCATTGCAACAGGTTCTACCACGAACTTTTTTGGCAATAGTGACATTGAGAAAAATAGCATGGTGATGAAAACGATTCCACAATCGTTGAATCTCCGCAGTTTGATTCTTGAAAATTTTGAACAAGCGATTCTAACTTCCGATTTAGAGGAACGCAACGGATTGATGAATTTTGTCATCGTAGGTGCAGGTCCAACAGGCGTAGAATTGGCAGGCGCTTTGGCGGAAATCAAAAAAGGAATTCTTCCAAAAGATTATCCCGATTTAGACATTCGTCAGATGAAAATTAATTTAGTGCAAAGCTCGGATCGTATTTTACCTGCAATGAGCGAACAAGCTTCCGAAAAGGCTGAAGATTATTTGCAAGGACTTGGTGTAGATGTTTGGAAAAATTTACGTGTCACCAATTATGATGGCGACTGGGTAACAACCAACAATACTGTCAATTTTAAAGCGGCAACGGTTATTTGGTCTGCTGGTGTAAAAGGAGCAACCATTCCTGGTGTGGATGGAGAAGAACTCATTACGAGAGGCAATCGTATATTAGTGAACGAATTCAATCAAGTCAAAGGATTTGACAATGTGTATGCATTGGGAGACATTGCAGCGATGCAAAGCGATGACTATCCGTACGGACATCCAATGATGGCACAACCAGCCATTCAACAAGGGAAACACTTAGGAAAAAACTTCGTAAGACGCACCAAAGGGAAAGAAATGAAGCCTTTTCACTATTTTGACAAAGGTTCTATGGCAACTGTGGGAAGAAACAAAGCTGTGGTCGATTTACCAAAGTTTAAATTTCAAGGCGTTTTTGCTTGGTTTGTGTGGATGTTTGTACACTTATTCTTTCTGATTGGTTTCCGAAACCGAATGGTTGTGTTTATCAATTGGGTATACAATTACATTCGCTTCGATCGTGAAGCACGCTTAATCATCCGACCGTATAAAAATCGAAAACGATCGTCATTACACTAAAAAACGGTCTTCTTTATTTGTAATATGATTTTTCATCATTAAAATGCCAAGAATAATTAGCAGTTGAGAAGTTCCATAAAATAGCATGATATAAATATCTTTGTACGGGACGGCTTCACAAAACTGATTCAATCCAATAATAATTTGTGCTACAGTGAAACATGAAACGCCTATAAAAACCAAGCGATAGCTTTTTAAATTCACATTTTTATAGCGTAAATAAGCAAGCTTTAAAAAGTTTAAAACGGTTGCCATATAAATCATTACTGGAATGAGTAGATTATTTAGTTTCTCAAACATAAAGTAAAACAAGGCCAAAGAAATTAGCAAAGAAACTGCTAAAAATGGAATCAATCGGTCAATGTTATAAAGCGTTTGTTTGTAAAAATACAAGGAGTAGAGTAGAATAGAACCCAAAAACAAGGAAAGTCCCGTCATAAAAGAATAAAATGGCATAGTTTCCAGCAAGAAAATATCACCAATACACAAGGCAGTTAGCGCACCCAGAATGATCAACCGTTTTTGAAATTTGATCTCGCTACTATTCAAGTAGAAAAAAACTCCCAGCAAAATCGTAATCAAAGGTTTCGTAACAATTCTGCATTGAGATAATCCTTCAGCATTGTTAAAAAAAATGTCTAAAGAAAGGTTTAATAAGAATAGTACTATAAAAGCTTTAAAAAATTTCATAAAATCAGCGCCTTCTCAAAAAAGCTAGACAATTTAATAAAAAAGCGACACACTTGTAGGAAATTAGTTAATTAAGATGTTGATTTAATAGTTTTCTAATTTCAGCACTGTCTGGACCTGGAGCATTTTCATGAATCAATTTTCCATTGGTATCAAACAGAAGGTATCTAGGTATTGTATTAATTTTCAATTCTTTGAAGAAAGTAGCTGTGGTGTAATTTGTCGCTAAAAAATTTGATTTTGTATGGTTTAAATTCTCATCAATAACGGCTTTTTTCCATTGTGCTTTATTCCTATCAATAGAAACATACGAAAATACCACTTCTTTACCAGCGTATTCTTTTGCCAATGCTTTAGAATCGGGCATTACGGCACGGCACGGCGCACACCAACTCGCCCAAAAATCAACATATACAAGCTTTCCTTTATGCTGTTGCAGAAATGTATCTAATTGTGTTGAAGTTTCTTTCGTATCAGTCAAATACACAGTAGCCGCATCTAGCGAAGTGATACTTTTAGACAATCCGTAATCTTCCTGAATTTTTTGAAGATAGCTCTCATATTTTTCATCGGGAAACTCGCTTGAAAAATTCTCTATGTAGGTATTCAATGTGGCTTTTGAAGCATTTTGTCGCGCATCATTATAAATACAAACAATCTTTCCCAACGCCAATAATTCTTTATTTTTAATATAATTAGGAAGCGAATCAAAAGCAGTTTTGTAATCTACTTTTCGTTTAAATTTTTGCTTGATTCTTTTATTTTTCAGAATCACTTTTTCAATATACGTGTTCAGTTTTTTATACAATATCGTTTCTGTAATAGTACGGTCGTTAAAAAAGACATCAGAAGCAATGATATCTTTCACAGCTTCATTTTTTGAATACGAATAAAAACGATTCAACTCAAAAAAAGCAGCATAATTCAATTCATCTTTTAAAAGATTGTAATAAGCAGTTTTTTCGGGATGAATGTTGCGCAAAGAATCATATTTTGTATTCAAAAGCGTCAAACGGTCTACCAAACGGTTTGACAAATGAACCAATTCCTTAGATTTCATCTTAAAATTTTTTCGGTCGATACGCAATGGGAAAATCGGATTCATCTTTTGGTATTTGTCTGATTGTAAATTAAAAGGCGCCTTATAATCAATATAATAAAATGTTTTTGTCAAAGAATCAATTTCGTCATTTCGAAGTGTATATTCGGGAAGTGTAAGAGGTTGTTTTCGGTCAATTTTTAGTTGTTTATCCTTCAAATTAAGATAAATAGTATCTCCGTTTTTTACGTGCAATGTATCTTTCGCAGAGAATTTTGAGCTTATATATACAAGTTCTCTTTCATTGACTGCCAATTGAATAGTATCAGCGGGCTTTTCAGAAAATACGTGTTTATCTTCTGAAAACGTATCAAAGTTCAAATTTCGATACACAGAAACAAACTCGTTTCGCATAGTATTCGAAATAATAAAAGTAACAGGAGCTGTATTTTTAACCGTTTTTTCTTCGCTAATATTTTCTACAATAAATGCCGCTGGAGCATTTTTTTCAGTTTTCGTATCAGAAGCACACGAAAAACATAATACACATAAAAGTGTGACAATACTAAATTTAGTCATAAGGTATAAAAATAAAAAAAGAATTTTAAACAGAATACAAATGGTAGAAAGTGAAAGGCGGTTTTTCTCAAAACCGCCTTTTATTATGTATTAATTCGCGCAACTTGCACAGCAATATCCAGATGCAGTATATCCGCCTGCATATTCCATTCCGTCCCACTCTGAAGAAGCTTGTTCGTAGGAAACATAATCAGACCAGTAGCCTCCACCATCAGGATTGTTGATGTATAGTCTACACTTGTCATATTGTGCTTGTGCACCTCCTAAAATTGACTTTTGCTCTTTTTTGTTTAAAGCGCGAGCGTTTTCTAAACTTAAAATGTTTTTTAACATGGTTAATGAGTTAAAATTGTTTATATACCTGATCATTTAGTGACTGTCAGGCACTCAGTCCACCTTTCGCGAAAAGATGTTTTTAAAATCAAAACAATTTTGCAACCAATGTTTTATAAAAATAAGGGAATTGTTCACTAAGAACTTTTTAAATATAAGAATAAAAATTGAAAATAATACATGCTCGTGTATTATTTTCTTGAAAGTCTTTGTAAAACCTCTTATTTTTTGAGGTTGATTTTTCTCAGAAAATAATGCAATATTAACAAGCTGATAGCAGGAATTCCAATGTAAAAAGCCTCATTTTGAAGCACACGTACTCCATATTCGCTAAAAAATCGTCCAACACCTAAAGGAGACACCAAAATCGGTCGCCATGAAAAAAAATGACGAGTATTGTCAAAAGGAATAAAGAATCCAACGCCTTTTCCGCCATTGGTACACGCGTCTAGCAAACTGTGTGAAAGTGTCGCTACTAAAAAAACGATGAAGAGTTTGATTCCAAGTTTGGAGAAGAATTTAACCTTGCGGTAAAATATAATTCGAATTAAAAACGCCAATAAAAAAGCAAACACAATGCTGTGTGTAAATCCACGATGTCCCAACGGATGTGCGTACGAATATCCAAAATTGAACATAATAACATCTGCGTCAGGAATGACTGAACAAAAAATGACTAAAAGCGATAATTTTACAGGATTTAGTTGGGTATTCGCAACTTTTCCAATGGCAAATGCCGCGAATGCGTGTCCAAAAATAGAAGCCATTATTGGGCGTTTTGGTCTAAAAATGCTTTTTCTTCGGGAGTTAAGCTTTCCATACCGTCGTTGCCGATTTTTTCTAAAATTCGATCAATCGTTTCTTGTTTCTGTTTTCGCTTTGCGTTGAATTGGTCATCAATAGATTCAAACTTATTCCCAAGCTTCTCTGTAAATGCTTCCGCATCTTTCTTGGGTTTGAAAAATTTGATGTAAATAAAAATTGCAATAACTGCAGCAGCAAGATACGCCATTAAATCCATAAGCAAATACTAATTGAAGCGATTGTAAAAGAAGTCAAATGTATGATATTTCTAAATTTTCTGCAATTTCTTAAAAAATACAATTCATCCCAAAATTACGACAATTCAGTAGTTCTGTTTTTCTAAACGTTTCAAATTGCAGGAGATTTGTTCCATCATCAATCACACTTCGACTCAGCTTAGTGTAAAATCAGAAAAACAATCTCATGAAAAAATTACTCGGACTTATCGCTTTTTGTTTTTGCAATTTCATCCTAGCACAATCCACAGTTTCAGGAATCATTACCGATCAATCAAACGAACCTATTTTTGGTGCCAATGTCTATTTAAAAGGAACGTATGACGGCGCTTCCACCAATGAAAAAGGCGCATTTAGTTTTACCACAGAAGAAAAAGGAATACAAATTTTAGTGGTTTCTTTTTTATCGTTTGAAACGAAAGAAGTGTCCTTAGATGTGTCAAAAATGCAAAACATCACTGTGAAACTCCGCGAAAATGTTGATGCATTAAACGCCGTCATTTTAAGTGCAGGTTCATTTGAAGCAGGCGAAAATGCCAAAGTAACTGCGCTAAAACCTTTAGATATTGTCACAACCGCAAGTGCGTTGGGCGATGTTGTGGGCGCGTTGCAAACCTTACCAGGAACCAGTACTGTAGCGGAAGACGGACGTTTGTTTGTGCGTGGAGGAAGCGCGGGAGAAACGCAGATTTTTATTGATGGCATTCGTGTATTTACGCCGTACAGCAATACCACAAATAACATTCCTGCGCGTGGACGCTATTCACCATTTTTGTTTACAGGAATTACCTTTTCCGCAGGTGGATATTCGGCAGAATACGGACAAGCGTTGTCGGGTGTGTTGGAATTGAACACGATTAATGAACCTACCCAAGAAAAAACAGATATTTCTATCATGACGGTTGGTGGTGCGTTGGGACATACCGAAAAGTGGGAGAAAGGTTCGGTAAGTTTTAGCACATCGTACATTAATTTAGCACCGTATTTGGAACTATTTCCAGATCGTAACGATTGGATCAAGCCGTTTCAAGGCGGACAAGGAGAAAGTGTTTTCCGTCATCATTTTGAGAATGGAACGTTAAAATTTTACACGGCGTTTGATATTACCGATTTTGAACTCGACCAAGAAAGCATCAATGTTGACGAATTGGTTCGCTTCAAGCTGAATAATAATAATTTGTACATGAACGGTTCGTATAAAGGCGTGTTGAACGACGATTGGGGAATTGCAACAGGATTGAGTTACACGCGCGATCAATCGAAAATTCGTATTATTGACGATCGCATCAACAGTTTGCAAAATTCGTTTCACTTTAAAGCGAAGTTGAAAAAGAAATTTAGCAACCGATTCAAATTAAATTTTGGAGCAGAATATTTCACGACTGATTTTGATGAAGAATTTGAAAACCCATCTGTTTCAGCCATTGATTACGGTTTTAAAAGCAATTTGATTGGCGCTTTCGTGGAATCGGACATTTTCTTCTCAAAAAAGTTTGCTGCCAAAGTCGGAGTTCGCTTAGATCATGCGTCTTTACTGAATGAAACTACGATTTCGCCACGATTGTCCGTAGCGTATAAAACGTCTGAAAAAGATCAAGTGTCGTTTGCATTTGGACAATTTTACCAGAATCCAACAAATGATTTTTTAAAATTTCACACCGATTTCCGACCAGAAAATGCGACACATTATATTGTAAACTATCAATATTCGCATGAAGGCAAGACGTTTCGCGCGGAAGCGTACCACAAAAAATACAACAATTTAGTCACGTTTTCGGGAGAATTTCCACAATTTGGAAGCGATTTTGCAAATGATGGATTTGGTCATGCAACAGGACTGGACCTTTGGTGGCGCGATAATACTAGTATCGAAAACTTAGATTATTGGGTTTCGTATTCGTACTTAGACACCTCGCGAAAGTTTGAAAATTTCCCAACGGAAGCCATGCCAAATTTTGCAACACAACATAACTTTTCACTCGTGACAAAATATTGGGTAGATTCGTTAAAAAGTCAGGTAGGATTCAGTTATAACTATTCTTCGGGAAGACCGTATACAAACCCAAATAGGACTTCATTTTTAGGCGAACGTACCAAAGACAATCACAATTTGAGCGTGAATTGGGCATATTTAGTGTCCGATCAAAAAATTCTATATTTCTCGTTGAATAATGCGCTTGGACTTCGAAATGTATTTGGATATGAATACGCGAATCAGCCAGATGTAAACGGAACATTTCAGCGAAGAAGCTTACGTCCTGCACAAGATCAATTCTTCTTTATCGGTTTCTTTTGGACCATTAGTGATGATAAAAAGAGCAATCAGTTGGATACGTTGTAGGGTATATAAGCGTTAGCGCGAGTCTGAGACTTTCGCTATAGTTTAATAAACCAAATACATCACATAATTTGGATTGTAGCGTGTTTCAGAAATTTTAAAATCATATTCGCCCACAATTTGAAAGTTGTTTTTTGTGTAAAAACGCAACGCGCGTTCGTTTGCAATCAACACGTACAACCACATTCCGCGTTGCTGTTGTTCTTTTGAAAACTGTACAAGATGATTGAAAAGTTGCGCACCCAATTTGTGTCCATGAAATTCTTTCAATACATAAAACCGTTCGAGTTTGGTGAGTTGAGGTGTTTCAAGCATTTCGTTTTGAGCATTGAGTTCAATCTTACCATAACCAGCGAGCGTTTCATCTGAAAAGATTATAAAATAGTGAATGCTTTCAATGTTAAATTCCGCGCGAAGCGTATCCAAATCAAACGCAGTTGCAACAAAAGATTCCACTGCTTCTTTTGGCGTATTGGGCAAATAAGTTTCTAAAAAAGTTATGCGACCAATTTCAGCAATACGTTCTAGATCATCAATAACGGCTTTTTCTATGCGAATCATTTTTTGAGATTTATAGTTTCAAAAGTACGCAAATCTACGTGCTTTTTAAATTTGGATAGTACTACGCTACTCTATGAATTATTTAGCGACTATATTTGAGTAATATAAAACTAAACCTTTTTACAATGGAAAATACCTCAGTTCATAGCCACAGTGATGTCGTTACAGCCTTAAAAACACTACTTGACGCAAATCCACCGATGAAAATTGCTTTAGAAGCTTCGTTAATTGCTGCGAGAATTTCAGCAGAAACAAGCCTAAATTCAGATTTATACAACGCGTATAATGATGTGTTTAACCAAAATGCTTGGCCAATTACCATCGAACATTATTATGATTATTTAGATATGTATGTCCGTTTGGTGCCAGACGAAAGCGACGATCCAAATTATCCAAATGCTTGGAAAAGTACCGATACTTCCAACGGTTATAACCAAAAAGTATACGATTTACTATGTCAATTCTATTGGCTAGTCGATCAAAAAGTGCCCGATACGGATTTGTCGATGCAAAGTTTTCCAGAATTTGCAGATTGGTTGGTAAAATTTGCCGTTGCTTGGGGAAGTTTCCTTGATACGACCGAATCATTGACCAAAGATAGTTTGTATTCGTTTAAGCACAACGCGATGTATAACTATCCGTTGTATGCTGATAATGCCTCTACTTGGACAACATTTAATCAGTTTTTCTACAGAGAATTTAATCATGCAGATGCCAAAACAGGAATTTCACCATTGCGCCCAATTGCTGCGCCAGATGATAACGCAACTGTTGTTGCTCCGGCAGATTGTACTTTTAAAGAAGATTATAAAATTGACGATGAAGGAAACGTATTAGACAAAGATGGAAAAGTCACAAAAAATCGTTTGAAACATACGCATGCTATTGGAACCGTTAAAGAACTATTAGACAATAGCGAATACGCAGAAGATTTTTACGGTGGAACCTTTGTACATTACTTTTTAGGACCGTACGATTATCACCGTTTCCATACGCCAATCGGTGGAAAAGTATTGGAAATTAAAGATATTCAAGGAAAAGTATATTTGAATGTAGAAATGATTGACGGACAATGGGACGCACCAGATGGAGCAGGAGATGGATACGAATTCAATCAAGCACGTGGATTAGTGATTGTTGATGGCGGTGAAAAAGTTGGAAAAGTAGCAATTTTACCTATCGGAATGGCGCAAGTTTCTGGTGTGATGATGTATACAAAAGACAATCCACCTGCTGGTGTTCCAGAAGAAAACTTAATTGCAACAGGCGATACCGTTGTTAAAGGACGTGAGTTTGGAAAATTTAGATTTGGAGGTTCAGACATTATCATGCTTTTTGAAAAGCCACAAAAAGATTTATACATGTTTAAAGCAGATCCTGGACATGTGCCAATTCATTTTCAATATGGACAAACGGCAATTTATGTTCAATAAAGTATCAGATTATTTACAATTAAAAAACGCCACAGCAAACTTGTTGTGGCTTTTTTTTAGTATTAAATATCTGTGTTTTTTGCGATATCGTCAATCTCATCAATAACTGTTTTCTTTTTAAAATATTTTCTTGAAGAAATATGGATGAATAAAAATATAAGTGCTAAAAAATCTAAACGTATGTATTGTTCTAAAGCGTTATCACTACCTATCATTAAAGAAGTTTGAAATCCATAGTAAAAATCGAACCAAATACTTACGCTGCCTATTGTAAAGTTGAAGCTAAACGTGATCGCCATAAGCCAAATCAACATTAAAACCCAAGCAGCTTTTTTGCGAATAATTAAAAAGTAATTTAAAGTTAGGACAAGTACGACAAAAACACCAAAAAACAAACTAGAAGGAAAGGTCAAAAAGATAATATATAAAACAACCAACGTTTGAATACTATTGTATAGTAATACTGCTTTTATTTCTGCTGGTAACTCTTTGAGTTGTGATAATATATTTTTTTTCAAAGGCTTGGAAAGTTTCAACACTGTGAATTTATTTAAAAAGTACCATAAAAGTATAGTTTTTTGAATAAATTATGGTTTTATAAAGTATCAGACTTCATAAAACCATTAACGATAACAAAACACTGCGTGCAAAAGAAAAACTCAAAAAGACTGATTCGAAATTTTTATTTGATTGCATTTATTATGAATGTAGCCCTTCCTTGGACATTTGCTTTGTTCAAGATTGGAAATGCAGAAGGCGAAATTATACTTGCATACATTGCTTTTGCCATTTGGTCCGTTGCTTGTCTGTTTTTGTATACAATCTATTTTGCGATTCCTGATTTTACAAAATCTTGGGAAACATCTGCGGCATTTGTATTTCCTTCTGTGTTTTTAGTGCCCGTATTATTTTGGGGAATTGAACTTTTTAGTATTCCTTTCGGGATGAATCTTTTATTTAACTGTATTTGTCTGTTCATCTACAAAAAGCGGATGCGCAACGGCTAATTCTTTGCAGCAGAAGATGAATTTGACCAAAGTAAAACGCCCAACACAAAACCTAAACTCATATAAACAAGATAGATTGTAGGAAGAACGTTCGCAATGGCTTCTTCTGTAAAGAGTTGCACAATCTCTGTTTGTTTGAAAAAAAGCACAATGGTGATGGCGAGCAAAATTCCCAAGCCCAACAATTCGTTGATCCAGTGTTTTTTACGTGTAACAAAAAGATGTCCTGACAAAAATCCCCAAATCCATGGAAGTATGGAAAGTTCTTCGAGTTCTGTTTTTGCTGTTTTGTGATAAACCATCATACAAATAAAAAGTAGCACCAATAGAAATTGTTGAAACCTTCTAATGTTTCTATTTTCTGTTAACAATTCTTTTTGAAAGCAGAAAAATACTGTTTTTAAAAAATTATAGGTCAATATTACATAAAGCGTTATCGACAAAAAATACGCCATGATTGCTGAAAACTGCATGTGAAAGTTGTTTCGGTTAAGTAGTTTAAAAATACGCAAATCACAACGCTGTGAAATACCTAATGGTAGGGAGATTTTTTAGCAGTATTGAGAAATTTCAAAACAGGTCAAATTCAATGTGTCAATTTGATGATTCATTAATTTGAAATTTAATTACATACAAATCTAAAGGAGTGAATTGCTGTTAAGAAATTAGTATTGAGATGTACTATAAACAATGCTAACTTTCAAAAGAGTTCTAAAAACAGTCTTGAATTGCGCACAGCGAATCTAAAAAAGTCTAAAAAACAACAAAACGACGATTCATCCTCAAAATATTACAATTCGGTAGTTTCTTTTTTTGGAACAGTACGGTTTATTAGATATTTGAACCATCAATCACACTACGACTTAGCTCAGTGTAAAAAATCAATCAAAAAATGATCAGTATCGCATTCATCATCATCGAATATGTATTTTCAATCATCTGAAAATTCATGCAAACAAAAAAGTCAAATCATCAAAAAACCAACACAATGAAGAAAATTGTATTAATGTTAAGTTTCGTTTTTTTAGGCAGTATTGCTACTGCGCAAACAAAGTATGAAAAAGGTATGGAAAAAGCGTTTTCATTACTGAAAGAAAAGAAAACAGTAGAAGCGATCAACTTGTTTGAACGGATTTCTTCGGCGAGTCCAACGGAATGGTTGCCATCGTATTACGCAGCTAGAATCAATGTGGTCAATAGTTTTGCCATCAAAGATAAAAGCAAGTTAGCACAGCAACTAGAAAAAGCACAAACATTAATTGATCACGCGTCTAGTATTTCACCGAACAATCCAGAAATTATGGTGGTACAAGCCCTATTATACACGGTTTGGGTTGCGTATGATGGAGCCACTTACGGAATGCAATATGCGCCAAAAGTAAGTGAAATTTACGCGAAAGCGTATGCTATCGACAAAAATAATCCGCGAGTTGTATTGAGTAAAACCGAGTGGGACATGGGAAGCGCACGTTATTTTGGAAAAGATACTACGCCGTATTGTAAAGAACTGGAAAGAGCCAAAGCACTGTTTGAAACCACCACTAAAAAAGACGATTTTAGTCCAAATTGGGGAAAAGAACGTGCTGAAAAATTGGTTTCAGCATGTAAAAACTAAAACCACCGTTTAAAAATCATTAGTATATTTGGTAAATCAATCAAACACACAAGCATGAAAGCGTTTAACAAAGTTATTTTTATCGGAATTGTTATTGGATTTGTTTTATGCGCTATACAATTGATTTTTGATTTTACGGCGGGAAAACCGATACGCATCAATCAAGAATTACTGATTGACTTTGGATTGTATTGTTTGTATTCGATTCCGATTAGTTTGGTAAACTCTTACTTTTTTGAATACATGAATAAACGTGTCGTGTGGACTAAATCAACGCAGCAATATCGAATGTTCATTGGAATTGTAGGGTCGGTTGTGTTAACGATTGCAACTATTTTTATAGCACGATTGGTACATTTGCTCGTTATTAATGGCGAAACGTATGAAGTTTTTATGAAAAGTCAAAGTGCAAATTTTTATTTACAAGCACTTTTAGTAACGGTCTTTTTCTCCGTGTTTTTTCATGCGATTTACTTTTACAAGGAATTGCAAAAAAAGAAAGTTACCGAGCAAAAAATCATTGCAGGAACCGCATCCGCGCAGTTTGATGCCTTAAAAAATCAACTCGATCCGCATTTTTTGTTCAACAGTTTAAATGTACTTAGTTCTTTAATTGATGAAAATCCGCGTCAGGCACAGAAATTTACTTCCGGACTTTCCAAAGTGTATCGGTATGTGTTAGAGCAAAAAAATAAAGAACTCGTTACGGTTGATGAAGAATTGAAATTTGCCAAAACGTATATGAGTTTATTAAAAATGCGTTTTGAAGACAGCATCATTTTTGAAGCTCCTGAAGCGGCAAGCAATCCCGATAGTAAAGTAGTGCCATTATCATTGCAATTGCTGTTAGAAAACGCTGTAAAACACAACATGGTAATGCCGTCAAAACCATTGCACATAAAAATATATGAAGATCGTGGAAACTTAATTATTGAAAACAATCTTCAAGAAAAACAAATTGTAAAAAAGAGTAGTGGCGTAGGTTTAAACAATATCCGACAGCGATATAATTTACTCACACAACGCCAAGTATATATTAACAAAACAGCATCGGATTTTCAAGTAGCGATTCCGATGCTTACAAAACAAAAAGAAATCATGAGAAATGAAATGGTACCACGAATCGAAAGAAGTGGACTAGACGATAGATATATCGAAGCTAGAAAGCATGTAGAAAAACTAAAAGAATTTTATTATAATTTACTATCCTACTGTTTGGTGATTCCGTTTTTGGCATTCATCAACTGGAAAACAAGCTGGGAATTTCAATGGTTTTGGTTTCCAATGCTCGGTTGGGGAATCGGTTTAGCATTTCACGCCATGAGCGTATTTTTTGAAGATGGAAAATTTGGAAGAAACTGGGAACAGCGCAAAATCAAAGAGTTTATGGAACAAGAAGAACGCAAAAGATGGAACTAATGGACGACAATAATAGAGATCAAGAAAGAGCCGAACGTTATTTGCGAGCTCAAAAAAGAGTAGACGATATCAGAGGTTTTTACATTCACTTATTGGTGTATATCTGTGTAAATTTGTTCATCAGCATAAAAAAAATAATGCGCAACATGGAAAATGGAGAAACCTTTGAACAAGCCTTTTATGACTTTGGAACTTATGTTGTGTGGTTAGCTTGGGGAATTGGACTGGCGTTTCACGCGTTCAACGTTTTTTTCAAAAATGGAGTGTTTGGCAGCAATTGGGAAGAACGCAAAATTAGAGAATATATGGAAGATGAAGAAGACAGTCAAAATTGGTATTAATTCTATATATTTTAACAAAGGATGTAGCATAGATAACACAAAAAATAAAGAATCATGGAAAGATTACCATCAAACATAGATACTTCAAATTCATCAGAAACTTATAACAGAGATTATAAAAAAGAGGAAGCGTACTTACGAGCAAAAAAGAAAGTAGAAAAAATCAAAGGTTTTTATGGACATTTGGCTTCGTATGTCATCGTCAATATTTTTATACTTTCAATGATTGGATTCAACTTGGATACAGGCGAAACGTTCTGGAAATTCGGACATTTTTCCACGGCATTTTTCTGGGGAATTGGATTGGCGTTTCACGCAGCAGGCGTTTTTGGACCTGATTTCTTACTAGGTAAAAAGTGGGAAGAACGAAAAATTAAAGAATATATGTCTGATAACCGTCGTAACTGGGAATGACTTTTGAAATGATAAAGGCTTTAGGTTTTGGGAATTAGGTATTAGTACGTTTCTCAAGAACCAACTCTTAACAAATACACAAAATAACAAATACACAAAACAACGAAGCAAAGCGACCACCTAAAAACCAACACCAAAAAATGAAAGTAATCATCATCGAAGACGAAAAACCATCTGCACGACGACTCAATCGAATGTTGGAACGCGAAGAAATGCAAGTGGAAATCATGCTACACTCTGTGGCAGAATCTATTGAATGGTTTCAGAATAATGTACATCCCGATTTGATATTTTTAGACATTCAACTCTCTGACGGATTGTCCTTTGAAATCTTTGAAGTCATAGAAGTCACGTCAGCAATCATCTTTACAACTGCGTATGATGAATATGCGTTGCAAGCTTTCAAACTGAACAGTATTGACTATTTGCTCAAACCGATTGATGAAGACGAATTGATTACTGCGGTGCAAAAATACAAAGCGCGCACGCCAAAAGCACAAAATGTGCAACTCAACTTTGAAGACATCAAAAAACTATTGGTCAATCCGATAGAACGCACTTATAAAAAACGTTATACTGTAAAAGTGGGACAACACTTAAAAATGATTCCTATTGATGAAATTGAGTGTTTTTACAGTGAAAACAAAGGAACTTATGCATATACCGTTGAAGGCAGAAACTATCTGCTAGAAACTTCTTTGGAAAACTTAGAAAATGAACTATCTCCAGAAATCTTCTATCGTGTCAGTAGAAAATTTTACGTAAACATCAATGCGATCAAAGACATCATAAGTTACACCAATTCCCGTTTACAAATAAAACTACACAACTTCCACGAACAAGAAATCATCGTAAGTCGCGAACGCGTAAAAGACTTTAAAAATTGGTTGAATTAAACTTCGACTTCGCTCAGTTTACTTATTTTTTGAATAATGAATACTGAATAATGAATAACGAATAATGAATAATGAATAATGAATAATGAATAACGAATACTGAATACTGAACAACGAATACTGAACACCGAATACTGAACACCGAATACCAAACGTCACCTCGAGTGGTTTTTCGAAATGTTTATATTGAGCGTAGTCGAAATGAAATGAAGAAAAAGTGTATCGAGAAGTACTTTGAAATTATAAATGTAAAATCTAAAAGCAAAGCGCTCTAACATTCTAAGAGTAAGAACGAGTCTAAGAGCGCCAGCAAGTCCAAATTACAAATTAATCGCAAACAACAATCCAATTGTATTGATTCCGGTAATTTTTTGTTCATCCACAATTCCTTTATTAGGATCGCTATCAATTCGGTTAAAATCTCCTTGTGTATTAAACATGATACCAAGACTTGTTTTATGATTGAAATTGTATGACAAGCCAATTCCTGTTTGCAAACCAAAATTCCAACCTTCATAAACATCATCTATAGTTCCGCCAACAAAGCTGTATTCATCTTTGATAATGGTTTTTCCATACACTCCAACATTGGCAACCAAGCGTACTTTAGGCGATAAATTATAATTCACGCTTAACAACAACGGAATTCGAAGCGTATTGCGTTCATGATAAAAATTTCCACCAGCATTAAAACCAGTTCCATTCAATTGATCAAAACCAATTCCTGTGGCAATTCCGTAGCGTTTTCCAATTCTATAATGCAATAAAAAGTCGGCGGTATTAGCATCCAAATTGTAATTTGGTTGATTGTCATTGTCAACAACTGCATATCCAATTCCTCCATACGCTAAAAAGCTAAACTTTGCATCCGATCCGTGGTCTTTATCACTATGATCATTTTGTGCGTTTAGCAGGGTAAAAGAAAAAATAAGGGCTAAAAAGGTACTAAAATTAAGTTTTTTCATTGTTGTAAATTTTTTGATTTCACAACGTGAAGCTACTTAGAATATTTCAATTTTAAATAAAATAATAGTCGTGATTCATAAAACAGCGGTATAACTTAACTAGATTTAGGAATAGAATATGCTGTATGGATGATTTCATTTTTTTGCGTGCACGCAAGTCGTAAACAAAAATTGGCAACTAGTTTTTTCTTTTACAAAAGAATAGTATCCAATCACATAACATACTTGTCCACTTACTCATTTATTTTTTCTTTTTCTTAACAATCAAACATCTTTGAACTGTGATTAATCCAAACAAAATACTAAAGGCACACGCTGAAAAGCCTAAAATAGAGTAAGCATTCAATCTAAAAAATTTTAATTATGAGTTTAGTAGGAAAATACACAAACGATGATTCGGGAGCAGTATTAGAAATTGCAGAAGCAAACAACGCTAACGGACAAGGTAAAGGTAATTTTATATTGGGAGAAATAAACATTCCAGTTTCAATTCATTACCATTTTGTTGCAAGTGGCTTTAAAGGGACAACACTGGTATTAAGTGGATTTCAAGACGATCCAAACCATTATGTAGGTATCGCAGGCGCTACAGATACAACATCTGGAGAAAACGGAATTCGCTTGTCTGGTGGAGTAGCTGTTGAAAATATTGTAATTCCATTTTCAGGAAGTTTTAAAAAGTTCAAAGTATAAATATACATGTATAATAAAAGCATTCTTTTATAAAAAAGGATGCTTTTTTAGTTTACGAAAAGGAGGAAGCGTTCTAAAAAGATTTCTTCCGAAAGTAAAAACAAGTTTAAAAACCTACTCTTCTTCGTCCAAACGATTATCGTCAAAACCTGAAGGCAAAATATTTGGAATGTACTTAATCACAATTGGAAGTAATAGCATGCCGCCAGGCAACATAAAAATCGCCAAACTCGGAATGCTTTTAAAAATATCTAGCAACTGTTCTTTCACTCGTTTTTGTTCTTCATCAGAAAGCGAGCGTGTGGTCGATTGTGTTAATAAAACCATCAATTCTTTACTTTCATACATTTCAGTAGCCAACCGTTTTTTATTCCGATTGATCAGCTTTGTCACCATATTGCTAGAGTTCTCATAAAAACTCTGAATCATATTGCGCGATTTTAACAAAGCGACCTCATCCTTATTTTTCTCATAAAAAAAGTGAATATCGTCAATGGATTTTTGCAATATTTCTTTGGGAATTTCTAAATCTTGTACCAACTGATCTAGAAATACACGTTCATCATCATCAATTACAGTGTCGGTCCAAAAGGTCATACACACCAAATCAATGATGTAATATTTTGTGAGCGGATTGTAAATATTTTGAATCACATCGTCATAATGCAGTCGTTCTCGATGCTCATAACGAAACGAAGATTCAAAAAGCTTGATGAGACTTTTATCATATTGTGTCTTTTCTTTCTTTAAATCTAATGCGATAAAAATGATGGTTTCAATGGTGGCTTCTAAATCTCGTAAATACTGATCAGTAACATCGCCAGTTTGCAAATATTTTTCATACGCCAACACATCTACAAATAGCAACGTGTTGGTAATTAAGTAATTGAAGTTCTTCGTGATGACATTATCATCAATGGCAATTCGCTTAGTAATCATGCTTTCCAGCAGATCGTATGATTTCTTTTTTCCCAAAAATAATTCTTGAAAAAAAGAACGTTTAAAGTCATCAACAATATTATAGAAATCGGTGACAGAATCTACAAAATCGCGTTCGCAATGATAATTTTTGTGAATAAAATCAAAGGCAAGCACCATATTAACTTTGCACAATTCTTCATGTGTCAAATCGGTGCGTTCCACACTATTAAAAATGGCCTTCAAATTTGTTCCATACACAAAACCACACGCTTTCAATTCGTTATACAAATCATCCAACGAGTAGGCAGTCGAGAATATTTCCTTAGATTTTGATTCGGCTAATAGTTTTTTGATCCAGCCTTTGGCAGATGGGTTCATGGTTCTTTTAGGTTCTATACAAAATAAAGCTACTCTGAACAAAGTAGCTTTATCAATACACTATTTCTTAATTTCTTATTGAATAATTCCACCACAACTTACACGTGCGCCAGCAGCTCCCGAAGGTTGCGATGTATAATCATCCGCACCTGCGTGTACAATGATTGCTTTTCCAACAATGTTTTTAGTTTTATCGTCACAGCCAATACACCATTCATCCGTTGAAAACTCCATTTCTGCGTATCCATCATCATCAGCTTCAAAGTTTCCAATATCGCCTTTGTGATATCCTTTTGGAGAACCCCATTTTCCATGTGGTTGTGCCGTTGGATTCCAGTGTCCACCAGCAGATTTTCCATCCGCAGAAGAACAATCAGCTTTTTCATGAATGTGAATTGCATGCACACCAGGTGTTAAACCATTCATCACTGCTAACATTTTTACTTTACCTTCTTCATTTTCTGTAAAAGTGACATTTCCTGTAACTTTACTTCCGCTTTTTGCTTCCAAATCAAACTTAATTTCTTTGTCGCCAGAAGAACAACTTACAGTCATGAACAACACTCCTGCAAGCATCATGAATATTCCTTTTCTCATTATATTTTTGGTTTTGAATTAGTATTTCTAAAATTTGTTTAACAAGGTAAGTAGATATTAAAACAAAAACAAACGAAATTCAGTGCCTAATCTTTAAATTCTTCTTTCTTCTTTAGATATTTGTCTAAAAATGAGAGGATTCGACTGTACGCTTCTATTTGATTTTCTTTTTTTACAAATCCGTGACCTTCATCTTCAAACAACACATATTCTACAGGAACACCATTTTTCTTCACGCCAGCTACAATTTCATCAGATTCTACCTGTAACACTCTTGGATCTTTGGCGCCTTGCAACACCATTAAGGGTTTGGTAACTTTATTCGTGTGGAATAGTGGAGAAATTCGTTTCAAGCGAACAGAATCTTTGGTGTTTGGATTGCCTAATTCCTTGTACAATGATTCTTTATACGATTCCCACCATGGCGGAATGCTTTTCAAAGTACGAATCCAATTGGTGACTCCAAAAATATTGACACCAACTTGAAACGCTTCTGGTGTGTACGTCAACGCTGCCATGGTCATATAACCGCCATACGAACCGCCAATGATTCCAATTTTATCGCTGTCAATTTCTGCTTGTTGGGCAAGCCAATTTTTTCCTTCTACACAATCTTGCAAATCGCCTTCACCATGATTTAAATCGTCCATTTTGTAGAATGTTTTCCCATAGCCACTACTTCCACGATTGTTCACGGCTAAAATTGCATATCCGTGATTTGTCAAGTATTGAACTAATGCACTAAACGACTGACGCGATTGTCCGCCTGGACCACCATGCACCCAAACCAATGCAGGAACTTTCTTGTTTGCAGACGCTTGTTTTGGCAAGTAATAAATCGCAGGAATTTCAGTATCATCAAACGATTTGTAACGAATGACTTTTGCCGTCACTAGATCATCAATATTAACAGCTTTGTTCAGTGTATTGGTCAATTGTGTTAACTTTTTTGTTGCCAAATCGTACACATATAAATTTGACGGCGTGTTTGATCCGCCCACATACATGCGCATCATGCTTTCATCTCGCGAAAAACCAACATTGGTAATACTTTTACTGCCAAAATCGGGCAATTCCAAGGGTTTTCCTGTGGCAACTTTCGTGATTTCAATGGCGTTTTTAGCATCTTCATTGATGTAGGTGACGCGATACGTTCCTTTATCCGTGATGTAACTTCCCATGATGTCCCACGATTTTTCTAGCACTTTTTCATGTGTTCCAGCTGCGATATTAAATTTCATCAAATATGAAAATTCGCCATCAGCATCTGTGGTATAATACAGAGAAGCATTGTCGCTTGAAAATTCTTCTGCATCGTTCGCACTTAGTTTCTCATTAACATTGGTAAACTTTTTTGAAGCCATGTCATACACAAATAAATTGCTATCATTTGTGTTGATACTCTTGCCAAGTGCCAAATACGATTTATCATCCGAAATACTTTCAATACTATAGCCGTCTTCATTTTTAAACATGAGTTTTGGCGTAAAAGTAGCAATGTCCATTTCATACAAATCCATAAAACGTTTGTCACGTTCATTCGATTGATAGAAGAAACTTTTCTTGTCTTTTGACCAACCTGCAAAGGAAGCTCTGGCACCTGCTGTCGTGGTCAATTCTTGAGCAGTTCCATCTGTGTTTTTTACGAACAAATGAAAAATTTCGTCTCCATTATTGTCCATTCGGTATAAAATACGTTCGTCTTCTGGGAAGAAGGAAATAGAGTATACTGAAACACTGTCGGATGCTGTAATCGGTGTGTATTCGCCACCTTTCACAGGAATTGTATACATGTTAAAAATTCCAGAACGGTTACTTCTAATCAATAGTTTCGATTTATCTGGAGAAAAACTTCCGCCAGATACACTTTCGTTGTCCATCATCTGCTCAATCGTGTATTGTTGAATCGATTGCGCAGTGTCTTTTTTTGTTGGTTTTGTATCGTCTTTACAAGAAATAAAGAAAATACACAGTACACAAAATATACTTAGCTTTTTCATGCGATTAATTTTTTAGTTGAATTGTAGTAGTTTCTTTAAATGGTGTAATGTCAATCTGTTCCATCTGAGAGCGATAGGCATTCCATTCTTCTGTAAAAAATGCATTTGTTTTGTCCAATGCATCTTTGAGTGCGTCTTCCGCATGTTGCATTAATTGCGTTTCGGTACTTGTTAATCCAGTTTTGCGCGAACCTGCATAACGACCAGCAACACCAATGCGTTGCATGACATTTACTTCAGGATTTCGTGTAATTCCTTGACGTTTGTCTACTTTTCCTAAATACAAGGCAATCACTTCATCAATTCGTTTGATGATATTTTTAGATGCTGTAATCGCTTCTTTGTGTTTTTTCTTGTCTAATTTGCTCAGCGTTTTTTGATAGGTTGTTGCTGCATTTTTGCTTTCCACCAATTGTTTTACAGCATCTGCAGCAGTTTGTGTCATGCGTTGAAGTTTCTTCCCAGCAGCATACGTTTCATCAATATTTTTTTGAGAAACGTTCAATCGTGGATCGCTTGCTACTTTAATATTTGTTTCTGTAGTTTGATCGCCGTAGGTCATTTTCAACTGATACATTCCGGGCTTTACGCGCATTCCGCCTGGTTCACGTCTGCGTTTGCGAATGGTTCTTGATGGTCTATCCACACCTTTTTCGTCCATTCTCCAATACAAACGGTTGATTCCGTTTTCTTTTGGAGCTTTACTTTTTAAGGTGCGAATCAACTTTCCATTGTTGAAAACTTCTAGTTTGATGGAATCCCACTTCACTTTCTTTTCGTCTTTCATATCATCAGCTTTCTTCTCTTCTTTAGAGTCTTTTTTGGCTGGTTTTGGCATGTCTTTCTTCTGAAAATAATACGAAATCATCGCACCACCTCTTTTATTTTCACCATGATACGTTGCATCTGCACCAAAACGACTTCCCGTAGGTTGTTGATACGCCGCTTGATATGCGGTTGGCGGTTCAAACAATGCAATATTTTTTGTAAGAATGCTTTGATCTGCGGCAATAGCACGCAACGGACGAATATCGTCTAAAACCCACGCAGCTCTACCAAACGTTCCAATCACCAAATCATGTTCCCGTGGTTGAATTACCAAGTCTTTCGTAGAAACGGTTGGATAACCTGCCGTCCATTTTTGCCATTTGTTTCCAGCATCTAAGGAAATATACAATCCATCATCCGTTCCTAAAAAGAGTAAGTTTCTATTTTCAGGATCTTCCACAATGGAGAGTGTATAACTTTTTACATCAGAAGCATCTACAATGCGTTCCCACGTTTTTCCATAATTGGTTGTTCTGTACGCATACGGTTCGTAATTGAAACGTCTATAATCATTGGCAACCAATAACGCTTCTCCTTGTTTTTTGTTGGAAGCTTTCACTTGCACAATCCAGCTTCCTTGCGGTAGACCTTTGATGTTTTTGGTAACTTCTGTCCATTCTTGTCCGCCATTTCGTGTGATATGAACGCGTCCGTCATCGGTTGCTGCCCACAACATATTTCGTTCTAGGGGAGAAGGTTCAATGACTAAAACAGTACAGTGATTTTCCGCTCCTGTAGCGTCCATCGTCAATCCGCCACTTTCCGCTTGTTTTAATTTTTCTGGATCGTTTGTTGATAAATCTGGAGAAATTACTTCCCATGTCAAACCTTTGTCGGTGCTTTTATGCACAAACTGACTTCCAAAATAGAGCGTACTATTGTCAAAAGGATCAATATTTATCGCTGCATTCCAATTGAAACGCAATTTTACATTTGCATTTGGATGTGTTGGTTTTACTGTATAATTATTTCCTGTCATCCAATCGTAACGCGATACAAAACCTTGCTGACTCATGGACCAACCGTAACGTGAATCGTCTTTATCTGGCACTACGTCAAAACCATCTCCAAACGAAATTTCTTGCCAATACGAATTGCGAATTCCTTGCGCGCGCCATACATACGCTGGTCCACGCCATGAACCGTTATCTTGCATTCCGCCATATACATTGTACGGATATTCATTATCTACATTGATATGATAAAACTGTGCAACGGGCAAGTTTCCTATAAAACGCCAGGTTTGTCCACGATCTTTGGTAATGTTCATTCCACCGTCATTTCCATCAATCATAAATTTTCCGTTTTCGGGATGAATCCACCATGCATGATGATCGGGGTGTACGCCATTATCAACTCCGTACGCTGGCATCAACTGTTTGAAGCTTTTTCCACCATCTTCCGAAACATTTACATACGTAAAAATGGTATACAATCTATTTTCATTTTGCGGATCTACATAGATTTCAGAATAATAAAACGGACGATTTCCAATGCCCGCTTTATCATTTACTTTCTTCCATTTGAATCCGCCATCTGTACTTTTGTAGAGTGCGTTCTTTTTAGCTTCTATCAATGCATAAATTATGTTTGGACTGCTTGGCGCAATGGCAACTCCGATACGTCCCAAATCACCTTTTGGCAATCCATCTTTATCGCTCAGTTTTTTCCAAGTTTTTCCACCATCATGTGTGATGTGTAAACCAGAACCTTTTCCACCAGATTTGAAAAACCAAGGATCACGTTTGTGTTCCCACATCGCCGCGATTAATTTATTCGGATTTGTTGGGTCCATAATTAAATCGGCAGTTCCAGTTTTGTTATTTGCGAATAGAATTTGCTTCCAAGTTTCGCCACCGTCGGTTGTTTTATACACGCCGCGTTCTGGATGTTCGCCCCAAGGAGAACCAATTGCGGCAGCATATACGATGTCAGGATTTGTCGGATCAATAATCACACGATGAATATGTCTGGTTTTCTCCAATCCCATGCGTTTCCAGTTTTTTCCGCCGTCTAAAGATTTGTAGATTCCGTAACCACCGTTGAGACTGTTTCGTGGATTTCCTTCTCCAGTTCCTACCCAAATCACACTTGGATTGGATTGTTGAATGGCAACAGCACCGACAGAAGCTGTGACTTCTTTATCGAAAATCGGCTTCCATTTGATGCCACCTGAAGTAGATTTCCAAAGTCCGCCTGAAGCCGTTCCGACATACATCACATCAGAATCGCTGTGCACAACATCAATGCTTGTGACACGTCCACTCATTCCGCCAGGACCAATGTTACGCGGTTTCATATTTTTGACCGTTTCCATAGAAAATTCCTGTGCAGAAAGATTCCAAACGGAAAAAGTAAGTAAAAGTAGGAGTAATTTTTTCATTGTATTTTAGGTTGGTTTTTTTAGTTGTTGGTTGTTGGTTGTTTGTTGTTTGTTTTTTTGTTACTGGTTATTCGTGTTTAAGTATTACAACCGTCAGTTCGTGTGCTAAATCTGTGATTTAGTGTATCGAGAACAGCTACGATTCTGTTATGGTTTTACATTTAATATTTAGCATCTCGACTGCGCTCGATGTGACACATTTTACATTTATAATTTCAAAGTACTTCTTGATACAATTTTTCTTCATTTCATTTCGACTACGCTCAATGTAAAACATTTCGAAAAATCACTTGAAGTGACGTTCCGAGATCATTTAAAATTTCAAAAATCGTCAATCAAAAATCAAAAATCGTCAATCAAAAATCTATTGATGTCCCAAATGACAACCACATCCTGGACGCATAAAGCTGTTGGCTTCTTCGTGCCAAGGAAATGCTGCGTTGTATTTGTTGTTTTCCCAATAGAATTTGCTGCGTTCTTTGGGTTCATTGCCAATTTCGTTCATGGTTTCGGTATCGTACAAACGACCGTTGATCATCGTATGTGTAATGCTTTCTGTATTTCTGATATTGTCTAGCGGATTTTTATCCATGATGATTAAATCTGCTAATTTTCCAACTTTCAGCGAACCGATATCGTTTCCTGCACCAATATATTCCGCAGGATTGATGGTTGCAGTTTTCAATGCTTCCATCGGTGACATGCCGCCTTGTTCCATCATCCATAATTCCCAATGCGCGCCGAGTCCTTGTAATTGTCCGTGTGCGCCCATGTTTACTTTGACACCTTTGTCAGACAAAGCCTTTACCGTTTTTGATACCAAAATGTGTCCATTTTCGTATTCTTCATCAGGTAACATCGTGCGATGTCTAGAACGCGCATCAATAATGCCTCTTGGTGTGTATTGTAGTAATTTTTCGTTTTCCCAAACGTTGGTGTTTTGATACCAATAATATTCACCATTGACACCGCCGTAGTTTACAATTAACGTTGGCGTGTAGCCAGTTTTGCTATGTCCCCATAATTCTAACACATCTTTGTATGCAGGTGAAACTGGAATGTTGTGTTCCACGCCTGTGTGTCCGTCCATAATCATAGTCATATTGTGATAAAAAGTAGAACCTCCTTCTGGAACAACTAAAATGCCTTCTTCGCGTGCGGCTTGCAATACTTGTTGACGTTGTTCACGACGCGGTTGGTTGTAACTTTTTACCGATAATGCGCCAAAGGCTTTTGTTCTTCTGATAGAAGAGCGTGCGTCTTCTAAATTATTGATCACAGCTTTAAAATCGCCATCAGCTCCGTATAAGATAAACCCAGTAGAGTAGAGACGTGGTCCAACGAGCGTACCATTTTTAACCAATTCCGACAAGGCAAAAACCGTTTCTGTATTCGCCGATGGATCGTGAGCTGTCGTGACTCCAAACGCTAAGTTTGCATAGAATTGCCAATGTTTTTGAGTGGTTAATCCGTAACGAAATGCGCCAATATGTGCGTGTGCATCCACCATGCCTGGCATGATGGTTTTTCCCGTCATGTCGTAAATTTTTGCGCTTTTTGGAATGCGAATATCTGTTCCAATGGCTTTGATACGGTTGTCTTTTACCAAGATAGTTCCGTTTTCTATGACTTGCTCATTTTCCATCGTAATGATGCGTGCATTTGTAAAAGCGATTTGACCGTTTGGTTTGTCTGTTTTTAATTGTAGATTGATCTTTGTGCCTTTTGTCGTAATTTCAGGTGTTTTTACTGGCGAACCTTCTAAGAATGTAAATTTATCTTTGATGTCGTTTGAAAAATATGCGTCACCCAAGGTCCACATTACTTTTTTACTGTCTGGCGACCAATGTAAGTTAACACCAGCATCTTTTGCGATTTGTGCCACAGGAAATGCCTTGGTTTTATTGTCTAAATTAACTGTTTGTCCTGTCAAGATCATTGGTGCTACATACGCTTTGTGCAGTTGCGAAAAAGCAATCCATTTGTTGTCTGGACTTGGCACCATTCGGTTTGCATATTTTGAGGTAAAGTGTGTGCGTTTGTCATTTCCTTGAAGATTCACACTGTGCAATGATTTTGTCAAGCTTCCAAAATACGTTCCGCCCGTTTGTAGAAAGATACGTTTTCCATCCGCAGAAAATATTGGGTATTCCCCTTGTGTGGTGACAAGTTTTGCATTACTTCCATCCGCTTTCATCGTATAGATTCCCGTATTTTTTGCATAGGTAAACCCTTGATCGCTGTTTCCACGTTCTTTTCGGTAGACAATATGTGTTCCATCTGGCGAAAAAGCAGGTGTTCGGTAACTTCCTTTTTCAGAAGATAGCTGCATGGAGTTTCCTCCATTTACTGAGATTTTTCGAACTGAACCTAAGTTTAAATCATTCCAAGTAACATACACAATTTCTTTTCCGTTAGGAGAAAAACTAGGTTCCGATTCAAAATCAGTTCCTTTTGTTAAGCGCTGAGGTGTTCCATTTGGTAGTTTCTTCTTCCATAAATACCCAACCGCATTAAATACAAGCATTTTTCCATCTGGAGAAGTTACCGCTTGGCGAATGACTTTTGCATCAAAGGTATCTGGTGCCACAGGTGTTTTAAACGAAATGGCATCTGCAATTTGAATCGTCGCGTTTGCCGTGAACGGAATGTTGGTTACTTGCAACGAAGCGACATTTATTTTCTGAATTTTTCCACCTGCCCAAAACACAATTTCTTCATTGTTTGGCATCCAACTAAAGTTTGGATACACACCAAATATTGCCCACGCTTCTTGCTGATCTTTGTCTAAAGCATCATATAATGGCCATTCTTCGCCCGTTGCTAAATCGTGTAAGTACAATACTGATTTTGTACGCACTCTTTTGATGAAGGCTATTTTTTTTCCATCTCTAGATATTTGTGGACGCGATGCGCCGCCAGGTCCGCCCGTAACTTGTGTGGTTTTTCCTGTTTGAAAATCGTAGCGTTTAATCACGTAGATTTGCTTGTTTGGATCTTTGTTGTATTGAAAGGATCCGCCAGGATATACATCTTCACTATAATATAGATAGCGTCCGTCAGGCGAAACAGAAGGTTCGTTTACGTCTTGCTGTGCATTTTTCTTTTTGGTGAGTTGTAAACCAGATCCGCCCGTAATGTGGTATTGCCATAGTTCTCCAGCACCAAGCGAACGCTGAGATGTGAAGTGTTTTCGAGCAACAAACGCGTTTCCATCGGGCATCCACGTAGAATTGTTAAGCAAGCGAAAATTTTCTTTGGTAATTTGTTTGGCATCAGAACCATCGGCATTCATTACCCAAATGTTATCGCCGCCGCCAGCATCACTTGTAAAGAGAATTTTAGCACCGTCAGGACTGAAATGCGGTTGTATTTCAAACGGAATTCCAGTGCGTAACGCTTTGGCAGTTCCCCCAGTAATGGGAATGGTATAAATATCACCCATCATATCAAAAACGATGGTTTTTCCGTCTGGACTTACGTCTAAGTTCATCCAAGTTCCTTCATTGGTAGTAAACGAATGGTCTTTGTAATTGAAGTCACCTTTAGGATTAGAAACATCCCATTTGTCAGTATTTTTTTTGTCTTGTGCAACAAGCATGCACGCAAAGAAAAGTCCAAAAAGGACTGAAAGATTGGCTCTTAACATTAGGTTTTTGGTTTAAACTCCCAATTTAGCCAATATCGTGTTAATATTTCTTAAAAGTGTGTTAAGGTGTTTTTGGGAAGTCTTAAAAAAAGGAAGTTCGTTGCTGTGTTATAAATTTTCATAAACGAAGTGTACAAAACACAGTGAATTTTAGGGTGTTTTTACCCTTGAAACCTTATCAGAAAACAACTACTTTTATACATTAAAATTAAAAAAAGTCATGAAGCTACAAAATAAGACATTCGTTAGATGGAGTATGGCAATTATTGTATGTTGTTTGTTTTCATCTTGTTATACTGTGCGATTGAAGAATGTATACGGTGATGCAAAGCCCGATCCTATGAACGATAGTAAGGATTATTACAGATATATGGATGTTGAAGAAATTGATACTGTCATCACCATAAAAGCTACGGATAAGGATTTTACCATGTTGATTAAAGATTGCGGAACCAGTGGAATTCATACCATAGAATATCGAAATACGTTTGGCGGTGTGTTGTTAAGCGCAGTCACTTTTGGACGGAAACGCAGAGTGCGTGTGAAATATGTATGTATGAAACCTCAAAACTAAGGAAGCATGGCAACGACAAAATCACACCCAAAAAGTTCTTGGGATACCTTGCACAATAATGGACCTTTTCCATTGAAAACCTTGCATGTGACCGAATTGGAAGGTTCAGCAAATATGTTTTCCAAATATGATCGCTACAATGATGCCGCCAAAGAAATTCAGCGTTTACTTCGCGAAGCCGCCGATAAAAATGAAGGTTTTCGTCCGTATGGTTCTGCGTGGTCATTATCACATATTGCACATCAAAAAGACAATATGCACTACAATGGTTTTATGAGTATTCATATTCCGATTCCTGAATCATTATCGCATGAAGATTCCGCGTACGCGAATGAAAACTTATTCTTTTTTGAATGTGGAAATACGATCAAACGGATTTCAGAAGTGTTAAGTTCGCATGGGAAATCGCTCAAAACTAGTGGTGCAAGCAACGGACAAACGATTGCAGGTTGTATTTCTACAGGTGTTCACGGTTCGGCGTTGAATGTGGGTTCTATTCAAGACTATGTTGTGGGATTAAACATCATTATTGGTGATAAACCAACGGATATTGTGTATTTGGAGCGACATACGAAACCTGCACTAAACGATAATTTTGCAGAAAAAATAAACGCCCGCGTCATTCGAAACGATCATTTGTTTAATGCTGCTTTGGTTGGTTTGGGCGCGTTCGGATTTATACACGGCGTTGTCATTGAAGCCGAAGATCGCTTTCTGTTGAAACGTTATGTAAAGAAAATAAAGAAAGAATTGGCATTGGAATTGGCAGATACGATGGATTTTGAAAATTCTACTTTTAAAATTGAAGGTGAAGTAACTGCTGATGGCAAACCAAATCGTCCGTATCACTATAAAGTATTCATCAATCCGTATACAAATGAAAGCGAATATGTGGTGGAAGTGATGTATAAAAAACCGTATCAAGTTCCGTATCCTGATCCGTTTCCTGTGATTAAAACCTCCTTATATAAAGACTTGATTTATTTGTTGATTAAAATTTCGGAGAAGTTTCCAAAAAGCATTCCTTGGTTCATTAAGCAATTGCGCAAAACCATTCTTCCTGCAGTCAATGAAGAAACCTTGGGAACGTTGTACGAAACCTTTTGGGACGCACCATATCAAGGTCCAGCGTTTGCCTGTTCGGTAGGAATTGATCATACACATTCGTCCAAAGCCTATAAAGTATTGGAAGAAATGACACAGAAAGAAGGACCAATTCCAGGGATTTTTGCCATGCGATTCGTTAAACAAACTGAAGCAACACTCGGTTTTACAAAGTTTCCAATTACGTGTATGTTAGAGATTGATGGCGTGTTATGGGAAAAATCTCGAAAAATAATGAGTTTGACAGAATATTCACGACGTATGATTGAAGTATTGCAAGAAAACGACATTCCATTTACCATTCATTGGGGAAAAAATTCGGATTGGCAATTTCCGAATTTGGTAAAAGATATGTTTGGCGACAAAGTAACGGAATGGAAAAGCTATCGCAACGGATTGCTTTCCACAGAAATGCAAAAAGTATTTTCAAACGGTTTTTTAGAAGACACAAAATTGAACGAGCCAAACGAAACAAACGAAGAAGATTTGATTGTTTCACTGTAAAGACAGAAACTTTTGTTAAGGAAGTTGTGAAAACTATTAGAATTTAATAATTTAGAAACGCATTAATACAACTGATTTTGAGTTATGCTGTTAACTTTTTCGAAACGCATTCGGTACAGACACCGAATATTGATGCCAGCGAAATCGAAAAATTTACGGTGGCTGGTTTAGAGGTGTCAGATTATTATTTGACGTATGAAAAATACAGTGTACTTCAAAATCCGTTTCGAAAATTCCCCTATTATTCAGCCGTCAATGTGAATGGAAAACAGTTCCATAAACTAAAGAGAGCGAGTATTTTTGAAGGAAGTGAGCGTTGGGCAAAAGACGAGCGTATTCCGCCAGAAACACAATGGGGAAATGCGTTGTATAATGCTAAAAAGTATGATTTTGACAGAGGACATCTCGTAAAACGTGAAGATGTACAATGGGGAAATGATGAAGAAATTGCACGTTCGGCAGCACGTTCTACCTTTTATTACACCAACGCAGTGCCGCAGGTGAGTAAATTGAATCGAGGTGTTTGGAAACGTATTGAAAATTATATTTTGCACCATGAAGTGGTAAAAAACGATATGAAAATCTGTATGTTCAGCGGTCCTGTTTTTCGGGAAGACGATCCTGAATTTTTAAAAACTGTCAATGATGAAGTCGTTCGGTTGCCATATTTGTTTTGGAAAGTGGTGTATTATGTAAAGAATGGAACATTGCACAGAGCAGGTTTTTTAACGAGTCAACACCGACAAATGCAGAAAAAGCGCATCATCAAGCCTGTAAGTCGCTCTGAAGAAAGTGCTCGAGTTGCACATTTTAATAGATTTAAAGATGCAGAAACCTATCAAGTAACCGTATCTTTCATAGAACAAATTAGTCAGTTATCGTTTGAAGCTGCGGCAGAAATGTTTCAAAATGACGATCCAGAACGTATTATTCTATCGCGTGTAAACGTTCGCAGTAGTAATAATGAAAGTGTACAATTAGAAGCACAAGCAAATAGTATGAATTTAAAATTATAAAGTTATTTCAAATACAATTAACATATTATTCATTAAAGCCAATCCAATTGACAGTGATACACTGCGTTTGGATGTGGAAGAAAATGCCATACGTGATGTTTTAGGAAGTAGTGAGGATAAAAATAAATTTGATTTTGAATCGAGAGGCGCTGTTACCAAAGATCTTCTCATAGACCATTTACTTAAAATAAAACCCAACATTTTGCATATTTCTGGACATGGAAATACCGATGAACAATTATTATTGGAAGATGTAGAAGGCTATACCGAAGAAGTGTCAATTCAGAAATTATCAAACGTTTTGTCAGGTTTCAAAGATCACATTCAGTGTGTATTTTTAAATACCTGTCACAGTTTGGCTGGAATTGAAAATTTTAATGAAAACATCGCGTATATCATTGGAATGAACAAAGAAATTCCTGATGATGTGGCGATTAGTTTTTCAAGAAACTTCTACAATGCGTTGTTTAATGGGCGAACAATTAAAGATTCTTTTAAAATTGCGTTATCGCGAATTGCCATGACCGATCAAGGTGATGAACACATTCCGAAATTGATTGTGAATGTTGAAGCAGTCGTACATGCAGGAAAAGAAATTGAGCAGCAGAATGAAAAGAGCGAGCACAATTTGATCAATACCATCATTTCAGAAGCAGAAATTGCCGAAGCTAAAAATAGCTATAAACGCAGTATTAAATTTCATTATAAAATCATTTTTGGTGCTATTGCGGTGAGTATTGGATTGTTCATCTTTTTATATATGAATGGAAATAATGACTTAACATCGTCACTTATTGGTTTGATTCCGAGCGCGTTGGGGAGCTATCCGTTTATGGAAATTCAGAAGCGAAGAAACAGAATTACACTCATACGCGTATTTGAATTGAAGCGCAAACGTCTCATCAATGCGCTGTCACAATTATCTCCCACGGAACGTCGCGAATTGAACGAAGAATTTAAGCGATTGATCATTATTTAAAAAAAATTACATGAAAACCTATAAATCCATAGAAGAAACCATTGCAGACGTTCAGAAAAAGGACAAGCGCTATAATTATATTGTAATGATTGTGATGGCATTAATGGCTGCGTTTATTGTGACGGTAATTGTGTACGATCAACAAGTAAAAAAGCAAAACGATGTCATTCTAAAAAGTAGAGTTACGATTGATCAGTTGAAAACCAAAGAGCTTGAAAATGAATTTTTGCGTGAACGTGATTCGATCCGAACAGATTCTATTACGGGTTTGGTAACAACTTTACGTCAAGAATTATCGGTTATAAAGAAACAGCTGGCAAAAAATAATAGATCAAATAGCGAGCAAGCTGTAGTAATGGCCAATATAAACTTGGCGCAAGATAAGCTGAATCAAATCACCAATAATATCAGCGATAATACAATTGTACGTTATTACAAACGCAAAGCCGATGGCAATCGAATAGAAGATTTGATTCAAAACATGAAGAATCCAAGTTTCCGATTAAATCTAAAAGATGTACCGAATGATAACGGACGTTACAAAGTAAATACAATATGGTTTGGTGCCGATGTCAATAGAGTAGAAGTCTCTAAATTAATAGCGGCTTTAAAGAAAATTGGTGTTCGTATTTCTAATGTAAAAGAGTTCGATAATCCAAAAACGAAAGATTGGAAAAAAGCTGCTATCGAAATTGGGTATGCACCAGTCAACTCTTCATCAACGAAACTCTCCGAAAGTGAAGTTAAAAATTTAAGAGTAAACAATAATAATATAAAATATAATGTTCGATTTTATTCTTATAAACCTGATCAACGGATAAAAAATAGGCTGACAACATTGATTAAGAAAGAAAATTATGCGATTAAAGTATATCCAGACTGGAAAAAGCAATATAGTTTCTTTTCCAAAGTTCCTACCGTTTTCTATTATGACAAAGACATAAAAGATATTGCCGAAAAATTGGCAGCTACCTTATCTAGCTATGTTAAAGGAGTAACTTTTAAAGCTCAATTTGGAAGTGGTTACGGAATTAAACAAAACGAAAAGAAAAATACGTTTATCATTCATTATACGCAGTAGTTTTTTCATAACACTTTTACCTTATCGCGTATTTCTACTTTTAATATTTGCAGCACATAATCGAATGATTTCTGCAATGCGCTTTTCGCGTGTTGTGGCTCGTTTCGCTTGATTCAACCAATATAAATAACTTTTACGATAGGATGGACTGAAATTTTGATAGTTTTCAAACGCGGTCGGATTGGCTTCAAAAGCTGTTTGCAATTCTTTTGGAATGACGCCGTTTTCTACATCGTCCAATGCTGTCCACGAACCATCTTTCATCGCAGCAATCATTTTCAGAGAACCACTTTCGTGCATTTTTTCTGCGGCGATCAATTCCACAATATAACTCTTGTTAAGCTTGCTCCAAACACTTTTGGGATTTCGCGGACAAAAATATTGTCGCCTGCGTTCCTCGTCTAGTTTTTTCACCGTGCTGTCAATCCAACCAAAACACAGCGCTACTTTTACCGCTTCTTCCCAACGCATACTTTCTGTTGCCGAACTTACTTTGTAAAAAATTAAATACACACCCGAAGACGTATCGTGATGTTCTTCCAACCACGCACGCCATTCCGTATCGTTTTTAAAATAGAGTTCTTCGCGTGTGTTCATTGAATACTATCTAAAAATTTTCGCAGGAAATACAATCAAGCTTTCATGCCCGTTTTTGCTCACTGTAGCAATTCCAAAATAATAATTATCAATCACAATTCCTTTTAGCGTATATTCAGTTACATCGCCCACAAAACGTGAATGTTGCCATTGTGGAGCGGTTGTATCGCGCCAGTAGATTTTATAGCCAACGACATTTTCATCTTCCGATTTTTTCCATTTGAATTTTGCACTTGGTTGTACAATCCCACCAATTTTTACATCTTGTGGCGGCAATGGTGACCACGCCAAACTCGCTAAATTGATGGCATTTACTGCTGTGAGTTTCTTCGCATAAGCGAAATTGACACCTTCAATAACATCTCCATAGTTGATGCCGTTTTCTTCTCGAATGTCTTGATGTTGGCGATTGTAGTTTTCATGCGCTTCCATGATTCTGATTCCTGCAAAACCAAGATCGTTAAACGGTCTGTGATGCCCACCGCGACCAAATCTGTCCAAACGATAAATTAGCATTGGATTCATTTCAGGCATGTACGTTTGCGTTTGCTTGTGAACGTATCGTGCTAATTGACGAGAAATTCCATCCACTTCACCACCGTAAAAACGGCGTGATCTGCGTTGGCGCTCAGTTTCATTCGCAGGAACTGGCTCTGAGAAAATTCGGAACGACCTGTTATCAATCACGCCATCAACTCCTTCAATATTTCCGATCATATCATTGTTTAATACACCAATAATGTCCCAACCTTGATCTTTCGCATACTTCGCCAATCCTTGTCCACCAAACAAGCCTTGTTCTTCGCCCGACAATCCCACGTAAATAATACTGTTTTCAAACTTATATTTTGATAATACACGTGCAGCTTCAATTGCTCCAGCCATTCCAGAAGCGTTATCGTTAGCACCTGGTGCGTCTGTGGTAAAATCCATGGTGTCGCTGGCGCGCGAATCAATATCGCCACTCATAATCACATACCGATTTGGGTATTTTGTGCCTTTCTGAATCGCCACTACATTCACAACCCATGCATCTTTTGGTACACGACGATTGCCTTCTTTCGTGACAAAATCTTTTTGGTAGAATACATTCAAACAATTATCACAATTGCTAGAAATTTGATCAAATTCTTTTTTAATCCAACGTCTTGCGGCACCAATTCCACGCGTTTCAGAAACGGTGTCACTAAAGGTGTTTCGCGTTCCAAAGTTTGCCAGCGTTCGGATATCATTTTCGATACGATCTGCCGAAACCGCATCAATGATATCGTACAAACGCGAATCGGTTTGTGACATCATAAACGTTACAGAAAAGAGTAGGGTAGTGAGGATAATTTTCTTCATAGTTTTTTATGCTAAATATGTATTTGTATTGAATTTATTTTTTTGTGTAATAAAAAGGAACAATCGCGTTGGAGCCGTCTTTTTGACCAACACTGACATAAACCGTCATATTGTTTGGACCGACAGATTCGAAGATCATTCCTTCAAAAATTGCTTTGTTTTTGGTGACTTTGATCAGTGGAAAATCGACCGTTTCATCCTTGATTTCCCAACCTTTCAATTCGCCGTCAAAATGTTTCAGTCGCAAGAGGAGACTTTTGTTTACTTCCGAAATCGTTTCAATTTCATAAAAATTCACTTTTCCGTCTACAATCAATTTAAAGGTTGCCATCATAGAACCACCCGAAGGTTCGCTCCAGTTTTCTTCCGTAATTCCTCCAAACGCTTCGCCTTTCCAGTTGCCTGCAATCCAACGAATGTTTTCTAAGGTTGGCGCGAGTGTTTTTTCAAGTTCGGCAACCAAAGCTAATTTCGTATTTGCTCGGTTTGTGGTTATGCGTGTAATGTTGTCAAAATTTTCTTTGTCGAACAGTTTTACAATCTTCCATTCGGTATCTTTCTCGGGATGCAGTTTGTATAACGCTTTTCCTTTCGCCATCAAGATAGAACCATCAGCCAACCAGCACATGTCTTCTACATTTGGAATTGTATTCGTGATTTTTTTGGTTTCGTAAGTTTCAACATTCAGGGAACGAATTTCCCAAGCATCGTTCTTTTTACTGATATAACTTACCAAGTTTAAGTTTGGAATGTTGTGCAATGATCGACCAATTTTGGTATCGGCAGTCTCATGGGTATTTTTTTTAAGGTTAGAAACAACAAGTCTTTGCGGTTCGCCCAAAACGAAAGAAACCAGCACATTTCGAGAATTCCATACGTGATACCCAATTTTTAACTCTTTGTGAATTGGTTTACTTTTTCCGCGTCGGTATCTGTATAATAATTGCAGTCCTGTAGTGTCTAAACGAATGGCAGAAACATCTTTGGTTGTAGGAATTGGTGTTGGCGAATATTCACTTCCTTGTTGGGTATTACTCAACCATTTTTTATCGCCATTATTGATATTATACGAAAGAATATCCGTTTGTCCATTTCGCGTGGACGCGAATAAAATTGTGTTTGCATATTGAAACGAAGGTTGATTGTCATAGCCTTCATTGTTAGAAATATTCTGTCCGTTGGTGAGTTGTATTTGATTGTTTTTGGTAGCAAGATCAAAAAGATATACTTCTGTATTAGGTTGAGAAAACACAGCAAACGGAATTGTAATTACCAGCAAGTGTAGTAATTTTTTCATGTGTGGTTTGATTGATTAGTTGATGGAAAGTTACGCAATTTTCAAAATATGCATTGTAAAGGAGTTGTTTTTTAACAAAAACACTGTTTTTTGAGTCTTTAATAACGACATTAAAATGTTGAATGCTAAATGTTGAATTACAAATAAAAATCAATTCGCGTTTATATAAAATTGAGCATCACAAAAACCATTGATGAATTCGTGACAAAAAGTAAGAAGTTGAAAAGTGTCTAAGTCTACGAGTTTATGTTCTGAAATAAAATAGTGTAACCAAATAACGAACCACGACATTAAAATGTTGAATGCTAAATGTTGAATGAAAAACAAAAATCAATTCGCGTTTATATAAAATTGAGCATCACAAAAACCATTGGTGAATTCGTGACAAAAAGTAAGAAGTTGAAAAGTGTATAAGTTTACGAGTTTATATTCTGAAATAAAAATAGAGTAACCAAATAACGAATCACGACATTAAAATGTTAAATGCTAAATGCTAAATGTTGAATGACAAACAAAAATCAATTCGCGTTTATATAAAATTGAGCATCACAAAAACCATTGGTGAATTTGTGACAAAAAGTAAGAAGTTGAAAAGTGTCTAAGTTTACGAGTTTATGTTCTAAAAAAATAGTGTAACCAAACAACAAACAACAAACAACAAATAGGAATTACTTTCGCAATCCAAAACCTTTTGGAGCTTTTAGCGGACTAGAATCATACATGTTAATATAAATAGAAACCGTATCTTTTGATCCTTCCCAAGTAACGCGATAATTGTCAAGTATAGCATTATCACCATACAAGGCGTTTTCGCTAGGTGTTGGACAACAACTTCCAGCTCGGTAATAGGAAACTTCTTCACCATTTGGACCTGTCAGCGCATTTAAATACCGTTTCTCATTTGTAGGTCCTTCAGAATCTCTTGCACCACCAACTTCCACAGCATTCTTAGGAGAATATCCATAGGTTTCATCTGTTGAAATTTCTTTGACTACAAAGGTATATGAATCACGGAGCGTTTGTTTAAAATTTTTACTTTTAGCTTTTTTAATGTTTGTGACAGAACGTTCAGCAGTCGAAGCAGATTTTTTAGTTCCACAGGCTACAATCACAGTTAATACAAGCAATACAAGTCCTAGTTTTTTCATGTAATTTAGTTTTAGATGGTTCATGCAATGTACCGAAGCTACTATTTTTACATTGAAAATCAAATTTTGAAGCGGTGTATTGAGTGAATGTGATGTTTCTGTTAGGTAAGAATAAGTTTCGCTGAGAGAACATTTGTGCCAACTAAAAGATAAAGAACCTGTTAATGTTGACAATTTTTCTTTTCTGTCTTCGTCAACCAATACGCTAATTTCCGAGTCAAAAATGGCATAATCAAATATTGCATCGCAGTTACCAAAACGACTGTTAATACAAACGTTCTGGCAATAAGCGGCAAAGCAATTAATTCTTCTTTAAATAGAAATAAAATTATGGTAATGAGTGGATAAATAACGATCCAAGTTAAAAACGCCAGTCTGTGTTTTGAGGTATTATTTTTCATTATTTACGGAATGATATTACGGTTTCTAAAATCCTGCAAAAGATCTAAGAACATTTCTTCACTGTCCATCACTTCGTGGAATCCTAATTGTTGAATTTTGGTAGTGCTTAATAAAACATCCCAATCACAATTGAACATAAAGTCACCTAATGGCCAAGCGGCAACATCGTGATACGAATTTGGTTCCAACTGATACTTTTCTACAATCGAATCCCAAAGTGGTGCTTTGTCTTCCATAAAAGTTGCCAAATTGATTTGTTGTGGTTCTTCATATTCCATGTCAAAAAACTTGGCAATTCTTTTCCACAAATGTTGCCAACGAAAAGCGTCTCCATTCGTAAAATTAATGGCGTGGTTGGCTGTATTTTCAGCAGTAGCTACCCAAACGGCTGCTTTGGCTAACAATTTGGCATCACAGACTTGTACCAAAGCTTGATACGCAGCTTCACTTCCCGAAAAGCGCAATGGCAATCCCAATTCTTTTGAAATAGTAGCATATACACCAATCAATAAAGGCAAGTTGGGAATGCCGACAATATTGCTGCAAAGCAGTTCTGGACGCAAGGCAACCCAAGACCACGATTTTCCACGTTGACGCTCTATCAAAAAGTCTTCTTGATTGAAATAGAAGTTCGGAGCCATGTGTCGTGCATCCGTTTCTTTGGCTGGTGTTTTAAACTTTCCAAGTTGTCGTCCGTATACTTTTCCGCCTTCCATCAAAAAGACACGCTGGAGATTCTTTGCAATTGGTTCAATGGCTTCTACGGTATTTTTCAATAAGGCTACGTTTTTATCAATTGGACCGCTAAACGTGGCATCGCCAATAAATCCAACACAAAAAATATGAGTTGTAGCTGTTAAGTGTGAAAGTTTTTGTTTGGTTTCTTCCACATCTAAGAGATTCACTTGAATAAAAGTTTGTCTACTTTCGTACATTGGTTCTTTAATGTCGAGTCCTACAATATCCCAATTGTCTAGCGTTGATAAATAGGTAATGATATTTCTTCCCATTCCGCCAGAAGCGCCTATAATTACTGCTTTATTTTTCATAAGTTCTAATTTTTTAAAGTTGAATGTGTACGGATTGCATGTTTTCTAGCAAATGCTTTTCAGAGGAAGTTCCTGGAATAGGAATCACGTTGTCGCTGTAGTGTAAGAGCCATGATAAGGAAAGTTGGTTGATAGAAATTCCTTCTTTTTCCGCTTTCGCGAGAATGGTCTCATCCCAATCGTTTTTTGCGACAGGTGTGTGTGCGACAAACGCGATATTTTGCGCAGCAGTTGCTTGTACCAAGTCTTCATAACGACGATCTTTATAACTGAACGCATTCTGTACAATGTCAATCTTTGCCACTTTTTGCGCGCGTTCCAAATCGTTCACCGTTACGTTAGAAATTCCGATGTGTTTTATTTTTCCTTCTTGTTGAAATTGTGCCAATGCGCCTACCGATTCTTCAATAGGAATGTTCGGATCAATGCGATGTAAAAAGTATACTTCTATTTGTTCGCGTTGCAATCTGCGCAAGCTGCCTTCAATGGCCGTTCGTAAGTAGTACGGATGTCCGTTTGCCATGATCGCGCCAGGTTTGTACTTTACCGCGCCGCCTTTGGTAGCAACTACTACGTCGTTTTTAAAAGGTTGTACAGCCTCTGCTACCACGAGTTCTGACGTATACGGTCCGTAAGAATCGGCAGTATCAATAAAGTTGACGCCTTGTTCAATAGCTTTGCGAATCACTTTGATTGCGGAAGCTTTATCAGTAGAATCTCCCCAAATTCCGTTTCCTGTTGTGGCACGCATGGTTCCGAATCCTAAGCGGTTGATTTCGGTTGCGTTTCCAATTGTAACTGTTGTTTTTAATGTGTCCATCGTTTTTGTTTTACTTGTTTGATGGTACAAATGTATGCCGCGATGTTGCCTGAGCTTGGGTAGATTTTACAGCTACTTAGGTAAATTTTACAGAATTGTTATTTTCCGTCTCGAAATTCGCTTGGAGAAAGCTTGGTAGCACTTTTAAAATACTTTGAAAAGTACGAACTGTCTTGAAATTTTAAGAAATAAGCAACTTCTGAAACCGTGAGTTCTGTACTTTTTAGTAAAGACTTAGCTTCTAAAATAGTTCGTTGTTTAATAATTTGTGAAGCTGTTTTTCCTGTTTCCTTTTTTAAGGTGTTGCTCAAGTAATTCGCACTTATGTGAACATGCTCGGCAAAGTCAGCAACGGTGAAAATGTATTCCGCTTTTTGTGTGGCGATGTCAAAAAAGTGTTTCTCTAGCAAATCGTAAAAAGCTTTTGAAATGCTTTCTTTCTTCGTGTTGTTTGTCACTGTAGGATGCTGTTCTCGATGCCATTTTTTAGACAATAATAGCACAATAGATACGTAATGATACAGCAACGGTATTTTGTCTTTTTCATGACTTTGATATATCTGTAAAAGCTCCGTCAGCAATTCATTCAACTGTGTTACTTGCGTTGCATTGAGTTGCAATTGCACATTCGCATCTATTTCAAAAAAAGGATATTCTGTATAAATATCTGTTGTAGAAAACTGTCGGATGAATTCGGTAGAAAACAAAAACACAAAGCCTTTCCACGGTTTGGTTTTTTTGTAATAGCGCAAATGTCGTGGCGACATAAAGTAGAATGAACCTTCTTGCATGGTGTATTCTTGCAGTCCAATTTTGTATTCCGCGGCACCTTCTATCAAGAACGAAGCGGAAAACGTATCGCTTCTAAATATTTGTGTTTCGGCAGAATGTGTTTCAGGAACTTCCTCGTGTTTGTGAATGTGAAAGAGATTTGACTGCGGCGTAAAGGTGCGCAACGCTTTCAATAAAGCCGTAATGTCTTTAAAGTAGGATATAGAAGATGGATCTTTCAAAGATAACAAATTGAAAGTCTAAGATAGTATTTTTTAAATTTTTAAATGCGTTCAGAAAGCTGTAATTTTAGCTAATGCCAGAAACCGCTACAACTTCGTTATACATTATGGCTGCCATTTACATTGTGGCAGGAATTTTTCATTTTGTGACTCCAAAACTTTTTCTAAAAGTCACACCGAAATGGGTTCCTAAACCTGAAATCGTGAATATTTTGGTGGGAATTATTGAAATTGCATTAGGAATTGCGTTGCTATTTGAAGCCACACGTTCGTATGCTGCGATGGGAGTTATTGCCTTGTTAATTGCTGTATTTCCTGCAAATTGGAATCATTTTCAAATGGCAAGACGCAAAGGTGAATTTGTCATTCCAACGTTGATTCGATTGCCGATGCAAGCGGGACTAATCTATTGGGCGTATACATTTGTTTGAAGCTTTAGTGGTGTCCTAAATTAAACAATATTTTATTGATTTAGGGTGCACTATTTTCATTAGTCGTGGATTAAATTATACATTTATAAAGATTACATCCGTTGTGTATTTTGAATACAAAAGTATAACGAAGCTTCATTTCGAGTGATTTTGAGGTATGAAAAATCGTATCGAGAACTGTTTAGTGCAAAACATGCTATTTTCGATACAAATTTCACACATTTTCAATCATAAAATTCACTCAAATTGATGAGTTTTATCAAAATATACAACGGTTAATAACACTATTCACTATGAAAAAACGATTACTTTTATCAATATTATATTGCTTTCCAATACTTTTTTATGGTCAAATAGGAAATGAGTTCGAAGACGGAATTTCTAATTGGACGAATACTGACGGCTCTACAACCATGCTTACTCAAGAAATGCATTCAGGTTCAAATGAATTTAATCAATACTATTTGTTGAAAACCTGCGATGGCTCTAATACTGCTATAGGAGAAATGGCTGTTGTATATCACTTTGGCGGTAATTTATATGATGAAACATGGGGAACAGGTTTTGAATTTGATGTAAAAAATGATAATAACTTTCCGCTACATATACGATTGGGATTTGAAGGATTCAATAATGCTGAACTGGTTACACTACAGTCCTTTGAAATTCCTGCAATGACTGATTGGATTTCTGTAATTTTTTGGGTTCAGGGCGGTTATGATGTAGAACTAACTGATGAAGGTGACTATGTACCTAGTATACCTGGCGTCTTTTATGAGACTATGTCTAATGTCAAAAACATTCGAATTATACATAATGCTAGTGTAAGTTTTGATGGAGAAATAGTGACTGGATTATTAAAGATAGATGATTTTGATATTATTCTTTTATTATCAGTAGATGAAAAGTTTTTGAATGGCATTAAAGTCTTTCCAAATCCAGTTGTAGATCAGTTATTCATTAATTTTCCTGCCACGACAAAAGGCAAACTTAGCTTAACGTCTATTGATGGAAGAAAATTATTGACAAAAGATATTCAAGCTGAACAAATGCAGTTAGATGTTTCAAGCATTAAAAGTAAAGGTATTTATTTTTTAAAGATAGAAACGCCTCAAGGAACGCTAATTAAGAAAATTGTGAAGGTTTGATTTGACTGTTAATTGCAAACTTCGTCGATTAAATTATGAGTAAAAGAGGATTCCTGTTTTTTAATAGGCGCACGGTGTGCTTATTGCACAAGTTTAAGAAGTTTCTTGTATCGTATTATTGAGCAGTATATAAGCGTGCTATTACTAGAGTATGCAGTAAACAAGGACGTTATATGAAAAAGAAACGGCAAAGTACGGTAGAACCCGTTTTTGGTACGCTAAAGGAATATGTGGGACTCAGAAAAATCAATACATTAGGAATTGAACAAGCTAACAAAGTCATGCATATGGCGGCCATTGCTTATAACTTGAAGAAGTACCTGAAATTCATCACAAAAACTACAAAAGTAGAGTTAAATCACTTGGCTTCCTCATTTTCAAAATAATGCTACTATTTGATAATTATATCTTGATTATAAGCGGAGTTAATTTTAGAACTCTATAACGAGAATCAAAAGAAAGGCACTCTTAAAAGTGCTGAGAATGCCTTATTTTTTGTGAAATTATAGGGTTGTGCAACGATTACCATTGTTGGCAATAGTTTTTTTACTTTTATCTATTAAGACTCCTGAATTTTCTTCCCCCCATTTTTTTATAAAATTCTTAATCTCAGAAGGATTCGTGAGCTTGATTTCAATATCTTTTTCGATTCTTTCCCCTATAATCCGATATTGACGAAATTCAGTTACTATATCCATATAGTATCCAGTAAATCTGCAAGGAATCTTACCGTTAGAACACATAAAACTGAATTCATTTCTTCCGTCAAAATCTGAAACTTGGTCATCATAGTTTCCCTTATAATAACATTCTAGCTTTCCATTTGAAATCCAAGAGTTTACTGATTTCCAGGTCCCAAGTAATTCTCCATCTGAATTATAAGATTCGCCCTGTAATAGATAAAATCCTTTTTCATATTTAATTCTAATAAGAGCATAGGTCTTTATCTCTGTAACATCTATCCATAAACCTTCAAAAAACTCTTCTCCTAGAATGATTTTTCTTATCCAAGAATTATTATTTATAAAATATTCAATAACTATTGAACCAACTTCAACACAAATTAACAATGTAACGGCTATTATTAGAATGGCTAAAACCTTATTATCAATTTTATTATCCAGAACACTTGTTTGTATATAACCAGCAAGGAAAATTGCAACCGATGCTAAGATAGTTTTAGAAAGGTTATTTATATTTTCAATTTGTTGAATCTTAGATGATATCATCGAATGTTAATAAATTATTGCCAACGATAAGAATAAGTTGCGTTTTAATGCAATTTATTCTATTGTTATATATATGTTTTTTACGTTCTTATCTTAACTAAATTACAACTTAAACTCAAGTAAAAAAACAGGAGTTCAAAAAAGAGCCAAAATGAGCGGTAAAGCCCGTTTGAAATAGTGAAAAAGATGCGCTTTATATTTGTATAAGGCGTGCCTTTTTTTACTATTTACAATGTTAGATTTTATAGTTTTTTTATAAGGAGTTGATTTTGTGAAATAAATCCACTACCTTAATTTAAGTTTTTGAGTACATTAACAATGTTTGAAAGAACTGTCTTTCACAGTGTAACTGACAAAAACTTAAATGAAAATCTACTGATTTTAAAAATAATATAAAATCGTTCCAAAATCATCTTTTCTAACGGATGTCTCCGATTCTCTTTTTGAATTATATATAACATATGTATATACGGAATTCCTGTTTTTATACTAAATATGATAAATAACAGGAACAAATTTGATTTCAACCTCCTGTTATTCCCCATAAATGTAAAACAAAACTCATACATACACAATGCGGTTTTCCGTAAAGAACAGAAGTTAAGTACTAATTCCCTAAGAATATGTTCCTAGTCTGTATTGAATGGTTTTAGAGTTCGCATCAGCCCAAACCAATGTCCATGTAGTTTCGTCAGAATTATTGCAATACATACTGCGATACGCTTTATGATGTGTTATGGTTTATACAAATGAGTTTCTTTTCTTTCTGAAATAAGATATTGAAATCTACATTAGCGATTCCATAAGAATGAATATGTACCACATACGCATAGTAATTTCCTTTTTCAGCCAAAATCTTTCGAATCAGTTTATTTTCTGTAAGTTTATCAGATTCTGACAGTGTTGATCGGTAATAAGAATAAGGATGTTTGGTGTTTTTTCAATGTTTTTCATAGTGTAAATTTTCTGTAGTTGATCTATATAAATCTAAATGAAAGATGCAGACTTTACAATTTAATCGCTTTTATACTACTAAAGAAGAATACATTTTGAAAAATTCACAATAGTTATATCATATTCAATCATTTTATTAAAAAATACGCAATAAAAATGCTCGGGAAATATTTTTACAGTAATGTAATATGCTTCCCCGACGTCGGGGAAGGTCTATGCAATACTGTAAAACGCTTCCCCAGTTTCGGGAAATGTTTTTGCAACACTGCAACTTGTTTCCCTAGCGTTAGGAAAGATTCCTGCAATACTGCGAACAGTTTTCCTGCATTGAGGAAAGACTCTTGCAGCGCTACAACATACTTTTGGGAAACTTCAGAAGCTTCTAAAACTACTGAGACAGACTTTCGTTGAAATACAAACGCTGCTCGTTTATAACCATAAGGGAAATGGATGTTTTTAGTTTAGCATTTAAGGGATATATACGCGTGTTGTTGGTGTAAAGAAGGTTCAAAAAAAAGACAAGTAGTTACTATACAATTCTATGATTCTGTAGTGGTGTCATCTTCTTCCTCTTCAATCCTTCTTGCTTTTGCCAATGCAGTAGCAACCAAACCCGCAGGAACTGTTACCACACCAATTCCAATAATAAGTACAAAAAACGTAAAAATTTTGCCGCCCACGGTAATAGGAATTACATCTCCATATCCGACTGTAGTTAGGGTAACAATGGCCCACCAAAGACTGTGAAAAATGGAACAGAATGCTTCTGGTTGTGCTTTGTGCTCAAAAAAGTAGATTCCTGAGGCAGAGAGATACATTAAAATTCCTGTAACAATAAAGAACAATACCATTTCTTCCTTTACAATTCTGGCAGCAATATGAAATCTGCGCAACGCTTTGTTGTAGCGTATTAATTTTAAAGCTCTAAAGATTCTAAAAACACGAAAAGCTCTTAATCCACGTAAATCAACAGAGGTATTGAGGTAAAACGGTAAAATAGCTAGTAGATCAATGATACCGTAGAAACTGAAAATATATCGGAATGTTTTTTTAGCCACATATATTCTAAGGATGTATTCAATAGAAAATACAACGACACAGAATATCTCTATGATGAAAAGAATTTGTTTGGTAGAAGCGCTATTATTTGGAAGTGTTTCAACTGCAGAAGCCACTAAGGAAATCAATATAAGTGCTTGAATACAATAGTCAAATATTTTACCTCCTCTTGTGGTGTTGTCTTCTACAAATATTCTAAGTTGTTCCTTCATTTTGGATCAGGTATAGCCTTGGTATACGAAAGAAGCGTTTATGCTACCTAAACTTTTCAGTAATGTAGCAAACCATTCTCTTTCTATACAGAAAATTCAAGATATTAAATAATTAAGTATTTGACTTTATATATGGCAATAAAAATCTATTTGCGAACTTTAGTATTGTTTGTTAATGTTAGATTTTTTAAGTAGAGTATCGTCAATAAAGTTCCGATTATGCCAATAAAACTCCATAAAATTATTAGAAAATAATCTGGATTTAGTTTCTGTATATACATGCTCAAAGACATTGCCATAAGCGCAAATCCGAGTGTGCCTGCTTTGGCTAAAATTATTCCAGTAAGAATATAGCCCCAATTCTTCTGTTTATACAATAAAAAAGCAGCCATACACATTAATGGGATTATGATGGCTAAATCTAATGAATAGATAATTAACGGAGCTTCGCCATCAGGTGTTTCAGATCGGTGTTCAGGATTCGTGAGATGAGCAAAAATATCACCCAACCAAATAAATGATAGCATCAGTACGATGAGAATCAAATATACAATAATTGTGTATTTTAACGATTTTCGTGGTAAAGCAAAGCCACAATCATAGGTATGCAATTTTAAACAGGAAAGGACAAACCCAAACGTAGCGAGACTAAATATCGGAATATGAAATAAATATAAAAATGTGAGTTTTGCTGCAAATACATAAAAGATATAAGTGTACACAAAATAAAGTAGTATGCCACTATTTAGAATACGCCATTGCCTATTTTTTGTGTCAGATGTTTTAATAATGCTAATGAGTAAGATGGGCACAGCCATACCTAAAGTTACAATATCTTGTCCTAGCCATTGTGCATTTATCCATTCACCATCTTGATAAATATCATTATTAAAAATACTGATGATGCAGGATATTATTGCAAGCGCAGCAATTAAATAGTTGATTGTATGTAAGGAACTTTTCGTCACAGGTAAAAATTATTTCTAACAGTTTTATACAAAGTGTCCGTTTGGGGATTTAAGGTACTAATTTTCTATAAAAACAAAAAGCCACTTCCGTGGAGAAGTGACTTTGGTAACGGTTCGTTTTTTTGATGGACAACAGGACCAATAATTAATACCAATTTTACTATAGAATGCTGAATGAACGAGCTTATTTGTTGCATCTTATAGTAGAATTGGTATAACTATTAAAAGTCAAGATGAGTTCACTTATTTGATGGATGATTTTATTATAATGCCTGCGTAATAGTTTGATTCCAAATGCCCGTAGCAGCAGTTTTTTGTGCAAATTCTGTAAAATCCATTGCTTTTCTTCCAAGGATACTTTCAATATCGTTTGATACTGTTTGATTGTCCGCATTGCCCAACACTTCTTTAAAAAGATAGCCAAACAACCAAATAAAGTCTGCGGGAACACCTGCGTTTTCCATGCCTTCCAAGTATTGTTCTAAGGTAATTGCTTGAAAGTTGATGGTTCTGTTTGTCGCTTTGGCAATGGTTTGAACGGCTTCTTTAAACGTGAGCTTTCTTGGTCCAGTAACTGTGATGATTTGTCCGTTGAGTGAATTGTCTCGTAAGGCTTTTGCTACCACTTCTGCAATGTCGTCTGCATCGACAAACGGAATTTCAGCTTCTGCCATCGGTAAGGCAACATGACCTGCTAAAATTGGATCTGAAAAGACACTTTCGCTAAAGTTTTGATTGAACCATGAAGCACGTACAATGGTGTAATTCAATCCAGAGTTAGCCACAATTTCTTCACAAGCTTCGGCTTCTTTTTCTCCCTTTCCAGAAAGTAATACCACTTTGTCCAAACCTTCTTTTAAAGCGAGTTCTGTAAAGGTTTGAATGGCTTCTTTGGCACCTGGTACAGCCAAATCGGGCGTGTAAGCAATGTAGGCGCTGTCCATGCCTTTTAAAACGTTGGCATAACTTTTTTGATCGTTCCAATCGAAAGCAGGAGTGTTATGTCGTGAACCTACAAATACGTTTTCCTGTTCGTTTTTTAAAATGTGTACAATACGGCGACCTGTTTTTCCTGTGCCGCCAGTAACTAAAATGTTTGATTTCATAGTAATTGATGTTTAAAATTTATACTGTGATACTTTGATAAGTGCAATGAGTAAAAGTGCAAAGGAACTAATGCTGGTAATCGTTCTGATGAGATGCAAGCGATTCCATTTGACTTCATATTGATCGCGTAGACTTTGTAGATCACTTACAGAAGCTGTTGCGAGATCGGTTTTGTCTAAAATTTCATTCAATGGAACATTTCCAAATATGGTGATTACAACCAATCCGAAAAAGTAGCATAGTGTTGCCGCTACGAGCACTAAAATGATGGTACTTGATGTGTTTTTCAATAAAAATATACTGAGCATTTGTGCTAGAAATGGTCCAAAAAAGACAACGATAAATGTTGGATTGATGATGGCGCGATTCATTTGTTGAAATGCTTGTAAATAGCCTACATTGTCCAATCTGCCAATTCCTGAGGTAACCGCGTTTGTCCATGTAAAACATAAACCTGCGGAAAGTCCAGTGAGCAATGCCGCGATCAAAATGATTGAAAGTTTCAGTGAAATGTCCATAGAATTAATCTTTTTTTAGGTTGAGAATGATTTCTTGTGAAGTCGCTTCGTACATAGAAACGATCGTTACCGAGTTGGTTTTTGAGTTATCTTCTACGGTATTTATGTTCTTATCTACAGCAGTGAAAAGAGTAAAAGTCTTTAGAAGAATGATATATACTAACATGTTTAAAAGTCCCATAACTGATTGTTTTAGTTTGATGAGACAAATTTCAGAAAAGGAGTGAAGGGAAGATTGACCGTTTGCGCCAATGTTTTGACTGTTTACGCCAAAGTGTGGAAATTTACGATTTACGATTTATGATTTACGATTTACGATATTCAATAGGCGTTTTTCCCGTCCAACGTTTAAAGGCACGATTGAAGGCACTTTGTTCCGAAAAGCCAGTTTCAAAAGCAATTTGTGCAATATTCGTATCTGATTTGGTCAACAGCAACTTGGCGCGTTCTTCTTGTTTTTGTTGAATTAAATCGCGAAATGTGACACCGTGTTCGGAAAGTCGTCGTGTAAATGTTCGCGTGCTCATGCCTAAGATTTCTGCTAAGGATGCCACACTTGGAATACCACTTGGCAGCGCGTCTTCAATCAATTGTTGAATATCAGTGATAAGTTTGTTAGAGTTGATTTGAATTCCGTTGGTTTCTTCTTCAACGCGTTCCACCAAAAATTTATTGATGCTGATATCGGCTTTGGCAGTTCTTAGGTTTAAATCTTCTGTTGTATACGCAATGACATTGTGCGATTGATTGAACAGTATCGGACATTGAAACGCTTTTTGATAATCGTCCAATTTTTTAGGAGGATCATGTTTGAAGGAAACCGACACAGGAAAAATCATTTTTTCGCTCATTGCTTGCAAAACCACTACGGTTGCCGAAAAAGTGGCTTCGTTAGAGAGTTCCAATCCGCGTCGATGTGCGTCTCGGTATAGATAGACTTTAGAAATTTCTGGGCCTTTTTCTACTTTGAAAACGTAGGTGTCAGAGAGTAATTTAAAATACCGTTCGCTTCGGTCAAAAATCTCGCCAACCCACGAACAGGTTCGCCACGCCAAGCCCAATACTCCGTAATCGTCTATTTTCATTTGCTGTCCAACACGAATAGAAAATCCTGCGCCTAATTTTTTATCTAAGAATTCGTGCAGTTCAAAAAAATGATTGGCAGGAACGGCGTTTAGGTTTGAAATGGCATCGACGGACGTTGATAATTGTTGAAGTTCATCTGCATGCAATCCTTCATCAAGTGCATGATCGATCATTTTTTTATAGAGATTGATGGAAATGTATTTCACAAGACAAACTTTGTTACTAAAATACTAAAAATTGAAATGATGTTACTCTTGTATATTTTTTTTAATGAATTCAGAAATGGAGGAAGCTTCATCAATCACGCAGATATGACTTCCGTTTTTAATAATTAAATCAGGTTTTTGGACGAGTTTGTACGGTAAGGTTCTGTCGTTGGTTCCATGAATGCGAAGAATTTTAGTCGTTTTAGGAACTTTCGGCGCTTTCCAAGTAGATAAAGCTCTAAAAGCCCATTGCAAATAGGAATTGGTTTGTTTGCCAATCATGCTTTTAAATAGCTTTGTAGTTTCTGCAGTAAATCCGTGATATTTTCCCCAAAACCAAATAGATTTTACACAAAATCCTTTCGTAAAAAAACGATCTAAACGTAATGGTTTTACAATTTTGAATGTAAATGGCAGTTCTTTTCGCGCGCTAATACTTGAAACCAAAATAATTTTTTCAATTTGGTTGGCGCTTGCAATTTCTTGCGAAACGACTCCGCCGAGTGAATGACCAATTAAGATTGTTTTTTGGGTAGCTAATTTCGCTGTAGCGAATAAGCGTTGTGCATAATCGTGAATATCCTCGTTTTTGAGTGGTTCAATCCAGTTTAGATATTCAATTTCATAATCCGACAAGTCTAAATTGTGAAAAATACGATCGTCATATCCTAATCCAGGAATTAAAATAATTCTCATTTACTGTAAAACATTGTGTATTTGTAAATTTACGGCTTATTGGTGAAACACAAGCCAGACTGCTACAAATTCTTCCAGCGTTAATTCACCATCAAAGTTAAAAAGAATGTCTCCTCTAAAATCGGATCGTCCTTTGTAGACGTTTCCATCTTCTATACGTGCTATAATATCAAACGACGAACTAGAGATGCCGTTGTATATCACATTGTCTTGAATATTGAATAGCACGTTACCTTGGAAAAATGAATTTCCTTTATATACTCTGCCATCTCTGATGTTGGCAATGATATCTTTTAAAAACGTAAAATTCCCTTTATAGATTTTACCACCTTTAACATTTGCTATTATATCTAGTCTAAAAGTAGAATCTCCATTATACACTTTTCCATCTTCCACTGTACAAATGAGATCATTCGTAAAGTTGGAGTTTCCTTTGTATACATAGGTTTGTGCCGTTGCGATATCACTTGCGCAGAAAAGAATTATAAAGAAGATGTATTTTTTCATGGAATGAAGATAGTTAATTATTATGTTGATTTTAACAAAATCTATGCCTTTAATGGTACCAAAAACTTCCTATAGTTGATGTCCATGTATGGTCTTTTTTTGTAAATAGTATGGTCTTTCCACCACCACATAAGCCTGAACATAAATCTTTGATCATCATAACAACTTTGGTTTTATCTTTTGAAAATAATGGAATAGAAAACGCATACCAGTTTTTTTTATTTGATTGATTAAAGCCTAATTTGGAATTATCCCATTTAAAATTGATCAATTCTTTTTTTTGTTGTTTCATAGCGGCAATATCTTCTTCTGTTATATCATCAAGGTAATATAGCCAGTTCATTGGAGAACGTAAAATCTCATTAAGGACATTGGGTTCTTCCTCTTTTTTATTTTTCTCCATTATTTTTTTTTGTTGAATTTTAAATAATAGATTATTAAACATAATACTATCAGAGTCAAATGAAGTAAATCTAGATTCTGGTAAAAGACGTAACGCATAACTAGGATCTAATTTTTGTTCTTTGATCACAATTTCCATAAAATCATAAATTTCTGGATGTGCATTATTTTGATGCGTTTTTTGGCAACTTATAACCAAGATTGATAGAGCTATAGTTATTATTTTCAGAGACTTCATAATATGTTTAAAAAGAAATGACTTGTTTGGTAAAGAAAGATACTAATTAAATGTTTTAAAATAATTACCAATCTAACTTCAACAACATCTCGATACAATTTTTCTTCATTTCATTTCGACTACGCTCAATGTAAACATTACGAAAAACCACTCGATGTGACGGTTTGTTAATGTATCAATGTATCAATGCTTTAATCATTCAATTTTCAAATACACACACTTCAAATACGCGCCTTCTTTGAAACCAATTGGATGATCAATATCGTGAAGCGTTTTTTCTAAAATTGTATACTTGGCATTGTTTCGTAAAAGAGTTTCCGCTACCAAATCAAAAAAGATCTCAGCAGTCACGCGTGAACTACAAGAAGCTAAGATTAAGATTCCTTTTCGGTTGACCAGTTGCAGTCCCAATTGCGTGAGTTTTTTATAACTTGTAATCGCTTTTCCAACTTCTGCGGCGCTTTTGGCAAATGATGGCGGATCAATTACGACAATATCAAATTTTGTGTTGACACGTGCGAGTTTATTGAGTTCTTCAAACGCATCGCCCACAATGATCTTATGCGTTCCAGCATACGAATTCAACGTTGCATTACTTTTCGCAATTTCCAACGCAGGCGCACTGATGTCCAAACTTGTGACTTCTTTCGCGCCACCAACCAAAGCATGCACCGAGAATCCGCCCGCATAGGAGAACACATCTAAAACCGTTTTTCCGTTGGAAAGTTCACCTACTTTTTTACGGTTGGCTCTGTGATCTAAGAAATAGCCTGTTTTGTGTCCGTGAATGACATTGGCAGAGAAATTTACGCCGTGCTCTTTAAAGACTATCACTTCATTGTGGAGTTCGCCATCTAAAACTTGCCCGTCTGTAAAACCAAATTGATTCTTTTCTTTTTGCACATTTCTGCTAAGTCGTAACACAGTTGTTTCCGCTTTACTGATTTTGATCAGTTCAGGCAAAATATCTTTTAAATGGTAGAACCAAAACGACGCGTAGAGCTTTACAACCAACACAGTATCGTATACATCTGCAACGAGTGAAGGTAAGTTGTCGTTTTCGCCGTAAATCAGTCGGTAACTGTTAGTGTCCGTTTGTAAGAGTGGAATTCGTTTGTTGTAGGCTTCTTGCACTTTGTTGGCAAACCATTCCGAATTGATCGTGGCAGGCTTATTAGCTTGTAATATTTTGATGCGAATGGGAGAATTTGGATCGTAAAATCCGCAGGCTAGAAATTTGTTCTTCCGATGGTCAAAAATGATGGCTATATCGCCTGTTTTTCCTTCTTTATTTTGCTTGGAAATACTGTTTTCAAAAACCCATGGATGTCCTTTTTTTACCAACGTTTCTGAGGAAGGTTTCAGTTTGATGGCGATTTTACTCGTGACTATTTCAGGTAATGTGATCAATTTTTTTGCTTTGCGATGTGTTTGGTAAAAGTACGATTTTTTAATGTAGACGTTTAGTAAAGTCGCGAGACTTTACTCATATAGTGACTTTACGCAATTAGTTATTTATTTGTTAATTACGGATTTCCCGTACATTGTTAAAAAAATGATTTTATAAGTTTATTACATATTAATTAAAAAAATTAAATGTTATGAAAAAAAGAAAACCTAACTTATTAAAGTTGAACAAAAAATCTGTATCTAAATTGAGTGCCAATGCTATAGGAGGTTATCCAAACGCAGAGACCCTTTTTCAAGGAAATTGTGGTTCATATATCACAGTAGCACATACTTGTCAAAGTGACTTAAATTACTGTTAGACAAGCAGCGTCACGTGCAAATATTAAAAAATAACTATGATGAGCGAACTTCGGTTCGCTTTTTTGTTGCTTTGCAATGTGTTTGGAGTAAAGTCGTCACACTTTACTCAGCTACATTGCAAACAAATATTTGTTTATCAGAAGTATCTTGAAATGCTTCTTCTTCAAAAGAGCCAAGCTTGTGAATGATGTTGAAACCGTTCCATTGTAGATATGCATTTAGTTCTTGCGGAAAAAACATGCGCATGTCCAAGTTTTGAATCGAGTCAAATTCTCCATTGATAAAATAATGCCATTCTATACGATTAATTTGTGTACTAGATTCGTAGTGCATGATTTCTTTGATCACGATCTTTCTGCCATCATCAGTTTTGTATTTAGAAATCTCTTTGAGTTCTTTTCCACCTTCAACAATAAACGGCAAGTTTGGATTGAAACAATCGAATATGAATACGCCATCCTTTTTTAAGTGTTTTTTTACGGCTTTTAGTGTTTGAAACAAATCTTCGTTTGTATACAAATGGTGAACAGAATTGAAAGGAATAAAGATGAGGTCGTATTGTTCAGGTAGCTCAAAAGTCCGCATATCCGCTTCTATGAATTCAATATCCAAACCAGCATGTATAGCTTTTGCTTTTGCTTGTGTTAGCATGGAAGCGGTAAAATCTACACCCGTAATATCATGTCCGTCTTTTGCAAGCGGAAGCGTCAATCTCCCCGAGCCACAGCAAAGTTCTAAGATACGTGCGTTTTTATTTTTTGAAAGCCAACGTTTGTAAAAAGGCAAATCGTCCATGTTGGTATTCATGCCATCATAAATACTTGCATCATAGATAAGGTTGCCGACGGTGTAGTTGGTTTTCATGTTGTGAATGAATTAATGTATAAAGTTAGGTAAAGGTTGGACAAAAAAATAGCGGCTTAGTAAAGTCTCTAGGCTTTACTAAGCTACGAAAGTATGTTTTGAGATTCCTGACGTAAATGTAGACGTGAGTAGTCTCCAGACTTTACTCAGCTACAGTTATTGTGTTATAGTTTGACAAAGAATGGAATTAATCCACCTGTTTCTACTGCAAAGTCATCAATATAGAGAATAGGTTCGGCAATTAAGTAAGTGGTAAATGGTTGATATATTCCAAAAGCATACCTGCCTCTATTGACTTTTAGTGTTTGATACGGCATGTTAACATACCATTGCTGGTTGCCAGGAATGATATCAGATTTAGGAGTTCCAGTTGCTGCAGAACCATCGGGCATCATAAAGTAATTAGAAAGACTACCAACAGGCACACCTTTTCCATTACTACCATTATTTAGGTAAAACTTTACTACAACTTGAACTTTTCTTCCTATTCCTTGCGGCAGATTAACCATTCCGTGGATTCTCATGATTTGACCTTGCTGCATATCTTGAATGTTATGCTGTACATTGGAAATTCTGAAAGTTGCGGTTAAATCGCTAGTCGGATTTACAACAGGACGAGGTGTAGGATTAGTATCTGTTCCGTTAATAGCATCTTTCATTACATACGCTTCTCGGACAGTATTTGGAAAGAACGAATATGAAATCCAACAATATCCGTTGTTTCCCCAATTTTGTCCCCAAGAATTTAGCACCTTAAAAGCGCTTCTATTATCATCATAACCAACCACAATCATTGCGTGACCTCCAAGTTGCTGTCCGCTGTAATTATTCCAAATAAAATCTTGACCTACACTGTTTCTTCCGTTGTTTACAAAGCCTCTATCTATCATTGCACCGATAATTACAGGAAACCCTGCGTTTAACTGTGCTTTTACTTCTTTACTATCAGCAGCGTTTACTTGTCTCCAAAAGTCAATTTTGTATTTTTTTGCTCTGTCTTTTATATTGTTATTAGGTCTTGTTGTATAATCACTTTCATTATAAGGCATATCAGACCATTTAACTGCGCCTTGCTGAGAAACGAGATTTAACGCATCTATAAATAGACTTCCTCCATCTACACCATTATTAATTTGATTGTAAATAAAAGAAGGACTAAAAACAGCATTTTTATTTATAGCACCTCCATTGAAGAAGCTTGAGCCTTCTTCATATTTTTCTTGATAACTTTTACACGCATACCCAACTGCCCATGCAACACATGAACTTTGTCGTCCCTGATCACCAGCAGGTGGCATTCTGTTTGAAAGATCAAAAGTGCTCGGTAGTTCATCTCCAGCAAAAGGTGTTGAAGCCATTGGAATACCTCGTAATTGATCGGTTGGAGTAAATTTTAAACCTAATTTAACGTCTTGAGCAAGTATTGAGAAGGGTAGTGCAATACATAAAAGGATTAGAATTTTTTTTTCCATACTGATTGAGTTTATTATTTTGATCCAGCAAAAACATAAGGGTTGTTTGTGTGAATTTTTGTCTTGTTTGCGTTAAAGATAAGAGATTTACAGGGTAAATGCAATGTGTATTTTTTTTGTGTTGTGAGCTTATTGAAAAGTACATATTATTTGAGACGATGTATCATAAAAAAAAGCCACCTCAATGAGATGGCTTTTCACAAACAACTAAATTCTAAAACCTATCTAAAGTTTAGAATTTTTTTTTAATATTTTAGAAACAATATTCGTTTTCTGCGGTCATTTTTTCTGCAATTTGGTTACGTAAGGCAACTACGTTTGGCATGTTTGCGTATTTTGTGAAACGCTTTAATCCCATTAACATCATACGTTGCTCGTCACCTTCTGCAAACGAAACGATTCCTTCTTTTGCTTTACTCGTGATTTTTTCTACGGCGTTGAACAAGTTTAATTTTGTCATCGCAATTTGAAGTTCTTGAGAATCTTCTCCGAAACGTTTTGCGTTCTTTTCAGTACGTAAGATGGAAGATTCAATCATGTAAATTTCAATTAAGATGTCAGAAGCCGCCATTAGTAATTGTTGGTGTTCTTCTAATTTTGGCCCAAATTTCTGCACAGCCGATCCAGCAACCATTAGGAATACTTTTTTCAACTTTCCTAGTAATTCTTTTTCTTCTGAGAATAGTTCAGAATAATCTGGAATGTCAAATGATGGAATTCCCATCAATTCGTCCGCCACTTTCATAGCAGGCCCCAATAAATCAACATGACCTTTCATCGCTTTCTTCACCAACATTCCTACAGCCAACATACGGTTGATTTCGTTGGTTCCTTCATAGATACGAGAAATTCGTGCATCTCTCCAAGCAGATTCCATTGGTGTATCTGCTGAAAAGCCCATTCCTCCAAAAATTTGGATTCCTTCGTCCGTTACTTTTTGCGTGTCTTCTGAGATTTTTACTTTTAAGATTGAACATTCAATCGCGTATTCTTCTACACCTTTTAATTCCGCTTCTTGGTGTGTGTTTCCTTCTGTTTCACGAATTGCAATTCGGTCTTCAATATTTTTCGCAGCTCTGTACGAAGCAGATTCTCCCACGTAACATGAAGTAGCCATTTCTGCTAATTTCGCTTTGATCGCTCCAAATTTTGCAATTGGTGTTTTAAATTGAATACGCTCGTTTGCATATTTGGTAGCTTCTGTGATGACACGACGTTGTGCGTCTAAACAGGCTGCTGCCAATTTGATACGTCCTACATTTAAAGCATTCATGGCAATTTTGAAACCATTTCCTCGTTCAGAAAGCATGTTTTCTACAGGAACTTTTGTTTCATTAAAGAATACTTGACGCGTAGAAGAGGAGTGAATTCCTAGTTTGTGTTCTTCTTCACCAAGTGTGATTCCGTTTGGATTGTCTCTGTCAAACTCAACAATGAATCCAGTGATGTTTTTGTCATCTTCTATACGTGCAAACACGATGAATACTTCTGCAAAACCAGCATTGGAAATCCACATTTTCTGTCCGGAAATCAAGTAATGTGTTCCATCTTCCGATAGAACTGCTTTTGTTTTTCCAGAATTTGCATCCGATCCAGCACCTGGTTCCGTTAAGCAATATGCACCAAACTTTTCTCCAGCAGCTAATGCTGGCACATATTTTTGTTTCTGCTCTTCTGTTCCGTATAATGTAATTGGCATGGTTCCAATTCCTGTATGTGCTCCAAAAGCGGTTGCAATAGAACCTGTGGCACCAGAAATATAGTCACACACCAACATCGTAGAGACAAATCCCATGCCCATTCCGTCATATTTTTCAGGAACTGCGATTCCCAAAAATCCTAATTCTCCTGCTTTGCGCATTACTTCTTCCGTCAATGCGTAGTCTTTCTTTTCAAAGCGTTCTTTGTGTGGCCAAACTTCACGGTCTACAAATTCCTTTACGGATTCTTTCATCATGATTTGTTCCTCCGAAAAATCTTCTGGAGTAAATACGTCTTCACATTTTGTTTCTTTTACGAGGAACTGCCCTCCACGTAAGATGTCTGTTTTTACTGTTTCTGTGCTCATTTTTTTTATGGATTTAAGAATCAAGAGTCAAGAGTCAAGACTTTTACTAAGTCTACTTTTAAATCCTGAAATCATTTTTTGTAACTGATTTATCTTTTTTATTAATATGTTGTATTTTTCTTCTGTTAGATACTTTTCTCTGTAAGCTATTATTAATTGTGTTTCTAATTCAAAAGCAGAACCTAAACTGTCTTCTAAATATTTATTAAAATGCTTATCAGAACTTTTACTTGTTCCTTCCGCAATATTTGAAGGAATTGAAACTGCACATCGGTTCATTTGAGAGGTTAATCCAAATTTTTCGTTATCGGGAAAAGTTTTCGTGAGCTTGTACGTTTCACTTACGATTTCCATTCCGTCTATCCAAATGTTCAGTTTTTTAAAATTATGCACAATTAAAAGTCTTGGTTCTTGTTTCTAACAATCTTGCTTCTTAGTTAAGAAATTCAAAAACTCCAGCAGCGCCTTGTCCTGTTCCTACGCACATGGTGACCATTCCGTATTTCCCTTTCATGTCGCGCTTGCGCATTTCGTCAAATAGTTGCACCGATAGTTTTGCGCCTGTACAACCTAATGGATGTCCTAAAGCAATAGCGCCACCATTTACGTTGACGATGTCTTGGTTTAAGTTTAATTCGCGCATTACGGCTAACGATTGTGAAGCAAAGGCTTCATTCAATTCGATGAGCTCAATATCGTTTTGTTGTAATCCTGCTTGCTTTAATACTTTTGGAATTGCAGCTACAGGGCCAATTCCCATGATGCGTGGTTCTACACCTGCCGCAGCATAGTTTACCAAACGTGCAATCGGTTCAAGATTTAATTCTTTCACCATTTCTTCACTCATGATCAATACAAAAGCCGCACCATCACTCATTTGAGAAGAGTTTCCAGCAGTAACACTTCCGCCTTGAGCGAACACTGCACGCAATTTATTTAATACTGCTGTACTTGTTCCTTTACGTGGACCTTCATCTTTGGTTACGGTGTAACTTTTTGTTGCTTTTTTTCCGTTTTCATCAATATAGGTTTGATCTACCGTAATAGGAACGATTTGATCTTGAAAACGATTTTCTGCTTGCGCACGCAATGCTTTTACATGTGAATTGTATGCAAACTCATCTTGATCTTCACGAGAAACATTGAATTGGTTGGCAACAGCTTCTGCCGTATTTCCCATTCCCCAGTAATAATCTTCGTGACCTGCGTTTACGATGTCGTAGTTTAATTCTGTTTTGAATCCTGTCATCGGAACAGAACTCATGCTTTCGGCACCACCGGCAATGATACAATCTGCCATTCCTGCTTGAATTTTAGCCGCTGCCATTCCGATCGTTTCTAATCCTGAGGAACAAAAACGGTTTACCGTCACTCCGGGAACATCTACAATGTCTAATCCCATAAGTGAGATCAAACGTGCCATGTTGAGTCCTTGCGAACCTTCTGGCATTGCGTTTCCAACAATTACGTCGTCAATACGTTTTTTGTCAAAATCTGGCAATTCATTCATCATGTATTGAATCGTTTCGGCTGCCAATTCGTCCGTTCTTTTAAATCTGAACACACCTTTTGGAGCTTTTCCAACGGCTGTTCTGTATGCTTTTACTATGTATGCTGTTTTCATTTTCAATGAATAGTATTGAGTATTGAGTTTTTAGTATTGAGATTAGAGTTTCTGCTGAAAAGCATAATTCATTTTCTGTATTTCAATACACTGCTCAATTATTGGTTGTACTTTTTTTTTGTGTATGAGATTTAACTCTATTACTAATAACAATTGCGTGTGTAGTTCGTAATTAGAACCATTTGCAATACCTAAGAAATGCTTAAATTCTTTGTTAGAATTTCTTCCAGCACCTTCAGCTATGTTTGAAGGAATAGAAACTGCACTTCTTTTTATTTGAGATGTTAACCCAAATTTTTCATCCTTTGGTAAATCAGCAATAAGTAGATATACAGCTTTCGTCAAGGCTATTGACTTTGTCCATATTTTTAAATTATCTACTTTATGCATTTGATTTAGTATTGAGTTTTGAGATATTAGTATTTAGTTTTAGTATTGAGATGTTTCTTAGAACTTGTCTCAATTCTCACTACTAATATCTCAAGACTATTTTTAGTTTCTAAGCGGTTTCCCAGTTTTCAACATGTGCTGAATACGTTCCAAGGTTTTACGCTCTGTACATAGACTCAAGAATGCTTCACGTTCAAGGTCTAATAAGTAATCTTCACTTACTAATGTTGGTTCTGATAAATCGCCACCAGCCATTACATACGCCAATTTGTTGGCAATTTTATGATCGTGTTCACTGATGTAGTTACTTGCTTCCATGGCGTCAGTTCCTACTAAGAACATTCCCAACGCTTGTTTTCCAAGGACTTTTACGTCTTTTCTACGAACTGGTTGCGTGTATCCAGATTCTGCCATCAGTTTTGCATGTGCTTTTGCCGTTGCGATTTGACGATCTTTGTTTACAACTACCACATCTTTTCCTTTTTGTAAGATTCCCATATCGAATGCTTCATACGCAGACGTTGCTACTTTTGCCATTCCGATGGTTAGGAAGTGTTCTTGCAGTACGTTCAATTCTACATCACCTTTTCTAAACGTATCCGAAGCGCGTAACGCCATTTCTTTAGATCCTCCACCGCCAGGAATTACTCCGACACCAAATTCAACCAAACCAATGTACGTTTCCGCCGCAGCGACTACTTTATCAGCATGCATCGAAAGTTCGCATCCGCCACCCAATGTCATTCCGTGAGGAGCCACAACTACAGGAATAGAAGAGTAACGCGCACGCATCATCGTGTTTTGGAACATTTTTATTGCCATGTTCAATTCGTCATATTCTTGCTCGACAGCCATCATGAAAATCATTCCGATGTTGGCTCCAACAGAGAAGTTGGCTGCTTGATTTCCAATGACTAATCCTTGGAAATCTTTTTCAGCTAAGTCAATCGCTTTGTTGATTCCCGCTAAAACGCCACCACCAATCGTGTTCATTTTTGATTGGAATTCTAAGTTGATGATTCCGTCGCCTAAGTCTTCAATAACCGCTTCACTGTTTTTCCAAACTTCGTTCGATTTGCGAATGTTGTCTAGAATAATGAAAGCATCTTGACCTGGTTTTTTGGTCTGCACTTTCGCTGGAATGTCATAATAGTACGTTGCACCATCTTTTACGGTATAGAAACTTTTTTCGCCAGCTTCCACCATTTCCGTTACCCAAGCAGCAGGTTCTTTTCCTTCTGCTTTCATGAGTTCGATTCCTTTTTCAATACCAATCGCATCCCAAATTTCGAAAGGTCCATTTTCCCATCCGAAACCAGCTTTCATGGCATCGTCAATTCGGTATAATTCGTCAGAGATTTCAGGAATTCTGTTTTGAACATACGCAAACATGGCTGCAAAGTTTTTACGGTAGAATTCGCCCGCTTTATCTTTTCCACCAACTAATACTTTGAAGCGATCAATTGGTTTGTCGATAGTTTTTGTAAGTTCGAGCGTCGCAAATTTGGCTCTTTTCTTTTCACGATATTCTAACGTATTTAAGTCTAACGAAAGGATTTCTTTTTTACCTTCTGCAGTTACCGTTTTCTTGTAGAAACCTTGTCCTGTTTTGCTTCCCAACCATTTGTTTTCCATCATGGTTTCGATGAAATCTGGTAGTTTGAATAAATCGTGCGCTTCGTCGTCTAGACAGTTTTTGTAGATTCCGTTTGCAACGTGTACTAATGTATCTAAGCCGACAACATCAACCGTTCTAAAAGTCGCTGATTTTGGACGTCCAATTACGGGTCCTGTTAATTTATCAACTTCTTCAATAGTTAAGCCTAATTCTTTTACTTGATGGAATAGACTTTGAATTCCGAAGATTCCAATACGGTTTCCAATAAATGCAGGTGTATCTTTTGCTAATACGGATGTTTTTCCAAGGAACTTTTCTCCATACATCATTAAGAAGTCAGTCACTTCTTGGCTACAGTTTGGTCCTGGAACTACTTCAAATAGTTTTAAGTATCGTGGCGGATTGAAAAAGTGCGTGACTGCGAAGTGTTTTTGGAAATCTTCGCTGCGACCTTCATTCATAAATTGAATCGGAATTCCAGACGTGTTTGATGTAATTAACGTGCCTGGCCTTCTGTGTTTTTCAACTTGCTCGAATACTTTTTGTTTGATGTCTAATCGTTCTACAACAACCTCAATAATCCAGTCGACATCTTTTATTTTGTGAATATCATCTGTTAAATTCCCTGTAGAGATTCTATTAGCGAATTTCTGTGAGTAAATAGGAGATGGTTTCGATTTTAGTGATGCTTTCAGATTGTCGTTCACCAATCTGTTGCGTACGATTGCATCTTCAAGCGTTAAACCTTTCGCTTTTTCTTTGTCGTTGAGTTCAAAAGGTACTATGTCTAGTAGCAACACTTCGACTCCGATATTGGCAAAATGACAGGCAATTCCAGAACCCATGATTCCAGAACCGATGACTGCTATTTTGTTAATTGGTCGTTTCATCTTTTTTTCAATTTTTAAATTGTTAGTCAAAATTTATTCGATATTGAATACGTAGATTTTAAGTATATTCTTGGTTATTATTTATTTTCTGCGGTAGCTTCTATTTCAGAGCTGTATATTTTTTTGTTACTAATCAATTCTAGAATGACTTCTGAAACTTCATAGAAATTTTTTAGTTTTTCTTCATTAATATTAGCGCGAATGGCATCGTTGAAGCGCAATACGGTCGTTTTAGAAACATCTCGCATTTCTCTACCAAACTCTGTCAAACAGATTAACACACTTCTTCCATCTTTCGGATTCTTTTTTCTGTAGATGAGTCCTTTTTCTTCCATACCTTTTAAGGTGCGTGAAAGGCTGGTGGCTTCCATACCCATTTTTGGACCTAGTGCGGTAGATGGTGTTCCTTCTTCTTGGTCGATGCTTAGTAATGTGAACCCTGTTGCCATGGTGCTGCCATATTTTCCTGCTTCCTCATTGTACATTTTGGAAATGGCTTGCCATGTAGCTCGCATTACATGATCTATTGTTTTTTCTTTCATATAGTTGTTTGTGCTTCAAATATATGAAAAAATACTATGCACGCATAATAAAATAAAAAATAATTTTATGGATTTGGTAAAATTTTAGGAGTTGGAGTAGAAGAGTGGTAGAAAAATGATTAGGAATTGAGAATTTTATATTGTTGCAGCTATTTGTTGAGGATGAAAAAACTGTTTAAAAATTCTAGAATTCGTGAAACCGAATCAAGTTCGATTTCACATAAAGATTAATAATTAATGTGATGAGATTCTATGTCAAGTCCAGAATGACGTTTTTATAAACTTCTTAGAAAGTCTATTTTTCAGATTTTTATTAAAAAAAACCGCTCAATCTCTTGAGCGGTTTTGATATTTTTAAGCGCGATCGTATATTTTTTCGCAGTAGTCTTTGTAGATTTCTTTGATGACTTTTCGCTTCATCTTCATCGTTGGTGTGAGTTCGCCACCGTCAATGGACCAGACTTTCGGAATGAGTTCGAAACGTTTGATTTGTTCCCACTTTCCAAAGTTGCTATTGGCTTCGTCCACTTCTTTTTGAATACGTTTTATGATTTCTTCGGAAGCGCAGATTTCTTTTTCTGTTTTTCCAATGTTTTTTCCTTTCTTTTCTATCCAATCTTTGATGAATTCAAAGTTTGGTTGAATTAAAGCTGCTGGCATTTTTTCGCCTTCACCAATCACCATAATTTGCTCTATGAAACGCGATTGTTTGAATCGGTTTTCTATCAACGCAGGAATGACATATTTTCCTCCCGACGTTTTGAACATGTCTTTTTTACGATCAGTAATTTTTAAGAAACCGTCGTCACAGACTTCTCCAATGTCACCTGTATGGAAATATCCATCCGTCATAACACTTGCTGTTTTTTCAGGATCTTTGTAATAGCCTTGCATTACATTTGGACCTTTGACCAAAATTTCGCCATCGTTGGCAATTTTTACTTTAACGTTATCAATCACACGTCCAACCGTTCCTACTCGGAATCCGCCGTTACGCTGATCGTTTACAGTGATTACTGGCGACGTTTCCGTCAATCCATATCCTTCCATGATCGGAATTCCTGCGGCTGCAAATACACGTGTCAATCGTGCTTGCAATGGTGCACTTCCAGAAACCATGAGTTCTAAGTTTCCGCCCAAACCTTCTTGCCATTTGCTAAAGATAAGTTTGCGCGCTATTTTCAATCGGAATTCATACCACCAACCGTTTTTGCCGTATGGTTCGTATTGCAATCCGAGTTCAATCGCCCAAAAGAATAATTTCTTTTTAATTCCTGTTAAATCAGCACCTTTTGCGTAAATTTTATCATATACTTTTTCATACAAACGCGGAACTGCCGTCATTACGTTTGGCTTCACTTCTTTTAAGTTGTCGCTGATTTTTTCAATAGATTCTGCAAAGAAAATTTCAATGCCACAGTATTGATATAAATATAAAATCATACGCTCAAATACGTGACAAACAGGCAAGAAACTCAACGCTCTTGCTTGTCCGTTGTGTAATGGAACACGTTTTTGACTGTCCAATACGTTAGAAACCAAGTTGCTATGCGCTAACATGACACCTTTTGGTTTTCCTGTGGTTCCAGAGGTATATATTAAGGTGGCTAAATCTTCTGGAGTTACCGCATCTTTTCGTGCTTGTAACTCATCTTCATTGCTGGTATCTTCTCCAAGTTTTAGTATTTCTGACCAGTTGGTTTCTCCCGTAATTTGATCAAAAGTATACACACCTTTTAGCTTGGTATTTCCTTTAATCGCATTTAGTTTTTCTACAATTTCTTCATCCGACACAAAACAATAAATAGCTTCTGAGTGATTCAAAATATATTCATAATCTTCTTTGGCAATGGTTGGATAAATTGGGACATTTTGTGCGCCAATTTGCAACACGCCAATGTCCATAATATTCCATTCGGTTCTATTATTGGTAGAAATCACCGCAATTTTATCATTCGGTTGTACGCCTAAACGCAACAAACCTCTACTGATAGCGTTTGCTTTATCTAAATATTCTTGTGTTGATGTGGAAATCCATTCACCATTACTAAAGGTAGTAAGGGATTTTGCTAAGGGATAATTTGCTAATTGATAATAAGGAAAATCAAATAATCGGGTTACATTCGTCATTCTCTGATTTGGTTTTTTTATGAAATTGCAAATTATGAAATTTGTGAGCCATTTTCAAAAGAATGTTAAAAAAGCCTGTGATTTTATGAGAAATTTATAATTAATTGGCAGTTTAATTGTGAAGTCAAATAAAAAAGACCTGTCACGTTGAACAAGTCTTTTTTATGTTTTTATTGAATTTGAGTTACTAATTTTTAGCTTCAATCCATAACCTTGCATTGACAAATGCTTCTAACCATGGAGACACTTCGTCGTTGCGTCCTGCTGGATAATTTGCCCAATTCCATTGAAACGTAGAGCGTTCAATATGTGGCATGGTAACCAAATGCCTTCCCGTAGCATCGCACATCATGGCAGTGTTGAAATCGGAACCATTCGGATTCGACGGATAGCCTTCATATCCATATTTGGCAACAATTGCATACTTGCTTTCGTCATGCGGGAGTTTAAATTTTCCTTCTCCATGAGAAATCCAAACACCTAAAGTCGTTCCTGCTAAGCTAGAAAGCATCACGGAATTGTTCTCTTGAATTTTTACCGAAGTAAACGCACTTTCGTGTTTTTGAGAATCGTTGTAGGTCATTTTTCCATGTGCATCATGCTCTGGATTGATGACTTCCAATTCCATAAATAATTGGCAACCATTACAGATTCCGACAGATAAGGTATCTTCTCGCTTAAAGAAGTTTTTCAACGCCGTATTCGCTTTTTCATTGTACAAAAATGCACCTGCCCAACCTTTTGCTGAACCTAATACATCTGAATTTGAAAATCCACCAACAGCGCCAATAAATTGAATATCTTCTAAGGTTTCACGTCCCGAAATTAAATCGGTCATGTGCACATCTTTTACATCAAATCCCGCTAAATACATGGCGTTTGCCATTTCGCGTTCAGAGTTTGAACCTTTTTCACGAATGATCGCAGCTTTTGGTCTCGACTTCGCTCGACCACCTACCACGTCTTTTAATTTGCCAGTGAAATGTGTCGGAAACCTATATGTTAACGGTTGATTTTTATAATTGTCATACCGATCTTGTGCCAAACCATTTGCCGTTTGTTTTTGATCGAGTAGGAACGAGGTTTTATACCAAACATCTCTTTTCTGAGCAACATCAAACGTAAATGAATCTTCGTTATTTTTAATGTTTACCGTTGCCGAATCAGTTGCGTTTCCAATGTTGAAAAACTCAATATTATTTGCGTTGAGCGTTTCTTCAACAGAAGCATCTGCTTGAAAAACAATTCCTGCATTTTCAGCAAATAATAGGTTGATTGAATCTTCTTCGCCCAAACTAGAAAGATCCAAGTTCGCGCCTAAATTGACATCTGCAAAACACATTTCAAGTAACGTTGTGATTAATCCGCCCGAAGCGATATCATGTCCCGCTACTATTTTATCGTCTTTTATTAAGTCTTGAATCGTATTGAAAACAGTTTTTACGTACGCTGCATTGGTTACGTTTGGCGCCTCATTTCCAATGGTATTTAATGTTTGATTGAACGAACTTCCGCCCAATTTAAAATCGTCTTGCGAGATGTTTATATAGTAAATGTTTCCACCATTTTGTTGTAAAACTGGTTCTACTACGTTGCTTATTTTGGTACAGTTCGCTGCCGCAGATATAACTACGGTTCCTGGGGAAATGACGTCTCCATCAGGATATTTTTGTTTCATTGACAAGGAATCCTTTCCGGTAGGGACATTGATTCCTAAAGCGATAGAAAACTCTGAAATCGCTTGAACGGCCTCGTATAAGCGCGCATCTTCACCTTCATTTTTACACGGCCACATCCAGTTTGCAGACAATGAAACACTTTGCAAACCGTCTTTTAATGGTGCCCAAATAATATTTGTCAACGCTTCTGTGATAGAATTGCGACTTCCTGCTACAGGATTGATCAATCCAGAAATTGGCGAATGTCCAATAGACGTTGCAATTCCTTCTTTTCCGTTGTAATCCAATGCCATAACACCAACATTGTTCAACGGAATTTGTAGTGCACCCACACATTGTTGTTTGGCAACTTTTCCGCCGACGCAACGGTCCACTTTGTTTGTTAACCAATCTTTGCAGGCTACGGCTTCTAACTGCAATACTTGATCGAGATAGATATGAATGTTTTTCGTTTTGTATCGTGGATTTTTATAATTACGCCCAACAGTTGTGTCTGTCATGATCGTTTTTGGCGAACTTCCAAACATATCGCTCAGTGCCAAATCCATAGGTTTGTCACCTTTCGTAGCCGATTCAAATGTAAAACGATCGTCTCCTGTTACATTTCCAACCGTATACATTGGCGAACGTTCACGTTCCGCGATTTTGTGGAGTGTTTCAAGATGTTCTTCTGCAATCACCAAGCCCATACGTTCTTGCGATTCGTTTCCGATGATTTCTTTGGCAGACAGCGTTGGATCGCCTACAGGCAATTTGTCCAAATCAATTTTTCCACCAGTTTCTTCTACCAATTCTGACAAGCAGTTTAAATGTCCACCAGCGCCGTGATCGTGAATGGAAACGATGTAATTTTCGTCACTTTCTACCATTCCACGAATGGCGTTTGCCGCACGTTTTTGCATTTCCGGATTGGAACGTTGAACCGCATTTAATTCAATTCCTGTGGAGAATTCTCCGGTATCTGCGGAAGAAACTGCTGCGCCGCCCATTCCAATTCGGTAGTTTTCTCCACCTAAAATCACAACTTTATCGCCCGTTTTTGGAACGTCTTTGATGGCTTGCGACGCTTTTCCGTAGCCAATTCCACCAGCTTGCATGATGACTTTATCGTATCCTAATTTTCTCGCTTTCGCCGAACTGGAAGACGCGTTTTCTTCGTGTTCAAAGGTTAAGACAGAACCACAAATTAGTGGTTGCCCGAATTTGTTTCCAAAGTCAGAAGCTCCGTTTGATGCTTTTATTAAGATGTCCATCGGTGTTTGGTACAACCAATTTCTTGCTTTGAATTTTTCTTCCCAATACCTGCCTTTTTCTAGGCGCGAATAGGAAGTCATGTATACTGCGGTTCCAGCTAGTGGCAGCGAACCTTGTCCACCAGCCAATCGGTCGCGAATTTCTCCTCCAGAACCTGTAGCGGCTCCATTAAAAGGTTCCACGGTGGTTGGAAAATTGTGTGTTTCCGCTTTGAGCGAGATGACAGATTCAAATTCTTGTGTTTGGTAAAAGTCAGGTTTGTCGGCTGTTTTTGGCGCAAATTGTTCCACTTTTGGCCCTTTTACAAAAGCCACATTGTCTTTGTAAGCAGACACAATATCGTTTGGATGTTGTTTTGAGGTTTCTTTGATAAGTTTGAAAAGTGACGTTGGTTTTTCTTCGCCATCAATGACAAATGTTCCGTTGAAAATTTTGTGTCGACAGTGTTCTGAGTTGACTTGTGAGAAGCCAAATACTTCGGAATCCGTCAATTTTCTGCCTAGTTTCTTGGCAAGATTGTCTAAATATTCAATTTCTTCTAAACTTAGCGCCAAACCTTCTTGTTCGTTGTAGGCAGCAATATCGTCAATGTCCAAAATGGCTTCTGGTTCAATGTCGATTGTAAATGTATCTTGATGTAAACCGTTGAATTTCTGAGAAATCATTGGATCAAACTCTGAAAAATCTTCAGCGACAGTTTTAAATTCTTCAATTCGGATGATGCCTTCTACGCCCATATTTTGGGTAATTTCTACGGCATTCGTACTCCACGGAGTAATCATTGCGGCTCTAGGCCCAACAAAAAAAGCATCTAAGGATGCTTGTTCGATTTTCGTAGTGTTGCCAAAAAGCCAGTTCAACTTGGCAACATTTTCTGTTGATAATTCTTTTACTGTTTGAACGGCAAATACTTTGCTGTGTACGTTTCCAAAGAAATGAATCATTATGTGAAGTTTGTGTTGTTGTTTTTAAAAATGCAAATTTAAGCTATTTGTTGGTATTTTTGCTTAAAATTGAGTTGATAATTTGGGAGTTATTCACGAGGTTTTGAACAAGATGTTTTTAGGCTTGCTTTGCTTTTAGATTTGTTCCTAAGTATTCTGGAATTTCTTAGAATTTCTAGTGGTTTTTAGAACTTGACTAATACCAAATACCTAAAATAGACTCGTTTTACTTTTATTCCGCGTTTGTTGCGAAATCTTACTCATTATTATGGGAAGCTGAATCAAGTTCAGCTTGACGAAAATAGTTCTTTTCTAAATTACTTTTTGTTTGAAACGCTACCAATTCCTAATACCCAAATATTAATATCTGATTTAGAGTTGTTTAGCATTTAGTGTTTTAGTTTTTAATGATCAAATTGATACATTATTACATTGAACAATTGTTACATTAAAACATCATCCAGCGGCTTCATAGGCTTCTTTGATCCAGTTTTTTACAGCTTCTGAGATTTCTGCAGGGTTTGTGAGGCGAATTCTGTGGGAACACATGGCATTAAAGCTTCCCGAATTTTCTAGAACATCGGTAGCTTCTTTTCCTTTTAGATTTAAAACGAGATCTAAACGTGTTTTCGTAGAAGGTTGAATGATGGCAAATTGCTTTTTTCTACGCACACTGACATAGGCTTTTTTTGGCGCGAATTCGATGTCGTTTCCTAGTGTTTCTATATATGCTTTTAAAGTGTCGTAGATGGGTTTTAAGTCTGGCTTTTTTTCGTATTGCGACGCGACTAAATCTACCGTTTCTGTGTTATCTTCTTTGGATAAATGTACAATCGTATTGGCAAAACCATGTGTAACATTGTGTTCTTTTTTTAGAAAATTGACCGCTTCTGAATGTTTTGCAAAGGTTTTTGTTTTGAGAAGTGTCAACCATTCTTCTAATGATTTCCCTGTTTTTTCAGGCATGTTTGCAATCATCGTTTCTAAAGCTTTGTCCATGTTGTTGTTTTTAGGTGATTCTGATCAGAAAGAGATTAAAATAATTTTTGGAAGCGAAAGACTGACTTGTATTTGCGTTTGTTCTTGGTTTTTCTTCATTCATTCCAAAAAAACAGGTTTTCAGGAAGTTTTTTAATTAATATGTAGTTTTATACGTACATTTCTAACAATTAACTAATCAAATTATAATTATGAGTGCGCAAGAAGAATTAGAATGTGAACAAAATGAAAAGTGTTTAGGAGATTTTAAACATCGAAATAATCCTAAAAAAGTTTTAAAGCGTTTAAAATCTGGGAATAGACGTTTTGCTCTTTCAAAAAAAAAGTGTAATCAACCTGTAACAGAATGTGATACTAATGATATGATTCACCCAAATCAATCAACTATTAGAAGGAAAAACACAGCTGCCAATGGGCAAAAACCGTTTGCCATTATATTGAGTTGTGCCGATAGTAGAGTGCCGCCAGAATTGATTTTTGATACAGGAATTGGAGATTTGTTTGTGGTACGTGTGGCAGGAAATATTGCCAATACTTCTTCTATTGCTAGTATCGAATTTGCTGTGGCGAAGTTACACTGTAAGTTCATTTTAGTGTTGGGACATGAAGGTTGTGGTGCTGTTAAAGCCGCCATGTCCAATGAACCAGCAGCGAGTGAAAATCTTGAACATTTAGTAGAACATATACTACCAGCTGTATATTATAGTGGATGTGAGTCTAAAATTACCGATGAAGATTATTATAATACTTGTAAGCATAACGATAGTGATTTAAAAAGCGTTACTAAACGAAATGTTGCGAATAATGCAGATGCGCTTGTATATAAATCTAAAATCATTAGAGAAAGTATAAGGAATTCTGGAGTTGAGATTTATTCTGGGTATTATAAATTAAAAAGTGGCAAAGCAAATATAGATACAAATGCTTTATGGAATAATACCAATTTACACATAAAATGATGTTTATAAACTCGTTCATTTGGTAGTATAGTTCTTTGCGAATACTTTCCGTAGCTAAGGCTATGCAAACCATTCACAGCATCCTATACAGCCAAAGCAACTTCGCATCCAAAACACCATTTTAAATGTAAATTGGAATAAGAAAAAACTATGAGGAAATGAATAGACTGTTTTTATAAATTTTTAAATCAAAAAAACCGCGCTAAAATGATTTTCAGTGCGGTTTTCAATATATTCAGTTAGCGACGCTTATTTCATGGCACCAACCATATTTTCTGGTTTTACCCATTCGTCATATTCTTCTGGAGTTACATAGCCTAAGTTGACAGCTTCTTCACGTAAGGTTGTTCCGTTTTGGTGTGCGGTATTGGCAATTTCTGCTGCTTTGTAATATCCAATCTTAGTGTTTAATGCAGTAACTAACATCAATGAATTGTTCACTAATTCTGTAATGCGTCCGTGATTTGGTTCAATTCCTGACGCACAGTTTACATCAAAACTTACACAAGCATCTCCAAGTAGTTGCGCCGATTGTAATACGTTAGCAATCATCATTGGTTTGAAAACATTGAGTTCGTAGTGTCCTTGCGTTCCACCAACGGTTACCGCAACATCATTCCCCATCACTTGTGCGCACACCATGGTAATAGCTTCACATTGCGTTGGGTTTACTTTTCCTGGCATGATAGAACTTCCAGGTTCGTTTGCAGGAATGATCAATTCGCCAATTCCTGAACGCGGTCCAGAAGCCATTAAACGAATGTCATTTGCTATTTTATTGATAGAAACGGCTAATTGTTTTAAAGCACCGTGTGTTTCTACCATGGCATCATGCGCGGCTAAGGCTTCAAATTTATTTTCAGCAGTGATAAACGGCAATTCCGTAAAACGTGCGATGAATTCAGAAACACGCTTTGCATATCCTTTTGGCGTGTTTAATCCTGTTCCAACGGCAGTTCCACCCAATGCTATTTCACTTAAATGTGGTAAGGTGTTTTCTAAGGCTTTTAAACCGTGATTTAATTGTGAAACATACCCAGAGAATTCTTGTCCTAATGTCAACGGCGTTGCATCCATTAAGTGTGTACGTCCAATTTTTACAACATTTTTAAATTCTTCCGATTTCTTTTTTAAGGTATCGCGTAATTGTGAAACACCAGGAATGGTTGTTTCTACAATTTTCTTGTAGGCTGCAATGTGCATTCCTGTTGGGAACGTATCGTTTGACGATTGTGATTTGTTGACATCATCATTTGGTTGAATGGTTTTTTCGCCTTCGCCAATTTTTTTTCCAGCCAATTGATGTGCTCTGTTGGCAATAACTTCATTCACGTTCATGTTGGATTGCGTTCCAGAACCTGTTTGCCAAATCACTAATGGAAATTGATCGTCGTGTTTTCCTTCTAAAATTTCATCACAAACCGTTGCAATTAAATCTCTTTTTTCAATAGGTAATACGCCTAATTCGCAGTTGGTAAAGGCAGCTGCTTTTTTTAAATATGCAAAACCGTATACAACTTCTAGTGGCATACTTGCTGGCGCACCGATTTTAAAATTATTTCTTGAGCGTTCTGTTTGTGCTCCCCAAATTTTATCTGCGGGAACTTTTACTTCGCCCATGGTATCTTTCTCTATTCTGTATTCCATGTGGATTCGTTTTAGCAGTGCAAAATTACAACTTTTTGCGTGAAAAGGAATTAAAAAAAGGGGAAAACACGCTTTCATTTGGGGATTTTCACGGAAGTATTTCTAGGTTGGATTTTTGATATTTACTTGAGAAAAAGTGTAACCTTATAATTAGTTCATTATGCAAGCAAAAACTTCCACATCTATTAAACTTCCACAGTCAATTACTTTAAAAATAGAAACCAAAACACCCGCCAGTAATGATATGACTCGAAGTTTGGTTTTTGAGAATTTTGAAGGAAGACGTATTGAACTAAAAATTAAATTGAATAGAACGGCTACGCATTGTCTTGAAGTTTCCGATTTTCCAGATACGACGCACAATCTGCAAGTGTTAGGAAGTTTGAATCATCGTTCGTTTTGGGATAAGATTTATTTTAAGAATAGTGGTGGAACGAGTAAAATTGATATTAAAAAAATGACCTTAGTTATACATTATCACGAAGTTGTTGGTGGTGCTATAAAAGATATTCCATTATTATTAAACACCACTTTTAATCGCGTGCTACGTTCAGGGAATAGTGAAGTGTATTTAACTCCTTTTATAGAACGTCATTTGATGCGATATGCAGGTTTGACCAGTAGAAATCATCCAGCAGCAGCGTTATCAGCCAAAGATATTGGTAAGAGTGGAACGAGCGCCAAAGGCTACGATCAATATGGAGATAACCCAAAATATAGAGGCTGGATAAGCTATGAATGTAGTGAATTTGCGTCGTGGTATTTGCATGAAACTGAATGTTGGAGAGATTTTAGGAATAAACCAAAATCAGTATTTAGAGATATTACCTATACGGAACAGTTGTATCTTATTTTTAAAAGTAAAAAAAGAACGTATTACTATCATAATGGAAGAAATAGGTTTTTAAATGAAAAGAATGAAAAGGCATATACACCAAAACCTGGCGATATATTTATGCGTAAAGCCGATGGGAAGTTTGAACATTCAATGATTTTTTTGAGATGGAATTCACGTGATAAAACAGCGTTGGTGATTGACGGACCTTATCCTGTAACGCTTCGGACCGTTGATGTACATGCAATGGAAACACGCACAAATGATCAGAAAGATTTTATAGTATGTGAGTCTGTTATGAATCGTTTTTAATATTTAATCTTACAGCGCAAATCACGTAAAAGTAATTGAGCATAGTTGCTTGGATTTTTAGTATATTGGGTATCTAACTCATAATCAATAAAATCAGAAACCATGCGAATTAACTTTCTTTACATTGTATGTATAAGTCTATTATTTTTTGGATGTAAACACGATACTTCCAAATGTCCTGAATGCCCAAAAGCTCATGCTGAAGATGTACTTGCTACAACAACAACGGCTAAATTTTTAACATTATCGGATGTACATGTTGATAGTTTACTGCAACAAACTCAATTTCAAGATCACAATCAAAGTGATAAGAGTGTTTCTTCTCAAAAACTGTGGCTTCGCGCAAAAACGAAAATTGAAGCTACAGTAACTGCTGAAAAACCAAAATTTATGGTGTATTTAGGAGATTTACCAGGATATGATCATTACAATGAAGATGAGGAACAAAACATTAAACATAGAAGAACGAATACACATTTAATGCTCGAAAATTTAAGAAATTTAAAGATTGACATTCCAATTTTGTATTTACCAGGAAATAATGATTCATTAGAAGGTGATTATCATTCATTTTCTACTGATAGTATTACGGCAAATACCGTGCTAACCAATGATGCCGATACAACCAATCCGTGGCCAATAATTAATAGTAAATCTTCAAGTATCACTGTAGGTGTTCCAGATTTTAATAGTGAGTTTGGATTTTATTCTGTGGATTTAACAGAAAAAGGAAACACATTAAAAGTGATTGCATTGAATACCGTAATTTTTACACACAGTCATTATACAGATGATGATAAAGTTTCACAACAAGCCGCAACAAACATACAAATGGCTTGGCTAGAAAAAAAGATGCTCACTCTAGGGAAAAATGATCGTGTATTATTAGTGATGCACATTCCAATAGGAGATGACGGGTATAGTGGAAAACCTATGTGGAATCAAGCATTGACCTATAAAGGTAAAGGCTTGCACAATAGCTTTTTAGACTTGATTGAAAAGTACCAACCAAATATTGTCGGTTTATTAAATGGGCACACACATTTGGATGGACTTAGAAGAATATACAAAACAAAAACGTCAACGAATCCAAAAGCTAGTGATATGACTTCTTTTTCAATCACGACTCCTGGAATTGCAGTAAATCACGGAAATAACCCTGCTTTTAAAACATTTACTTACCACACCACAAATTTTGATTTGTTAGATTTTAAAACGCATTATGCTACACCGACAATGCATGTGGCGCATCCAAATAATCACGGATACAACAATACAGATTTTAAATTTGTTGATGGATCAACCTACACATTTAAAGATGCGTATAAGATTACAGATCCGAATGAAACCATTTTTACGAGTTTAATGGGGCAGTCAGATCCACAAATTATAAGGCACATGAATTGTACACTAGGCGCAAATAGTAACAGAGATGTGAAGTTAAGTCAAGATGGATTGAAATCGATTAACGTTTTTAAAAACTAAACAGCAATTGTTAATAATTCTAAACGTTTCTATATGAATATTGAATTTATTGCAATATCTTTGAACCGAATTCGATAAATTCCGGAAAATATGTTTGAATTTGATCAATATTTAGGCTTTTTAGCTTTCCTTACTATCTTAACCATTGGATTTTGGTTAATGATTCTTTTGCTGACGTTTATTGTACCTTATTGGGTTGGTGGCGCATTGAAAGAACGTTACGACGAGTGGAAAGAAGCTAAAAAAGATTCCTAAATACCAAAAGGACAAAGACAAAAGGGAACTTATTTTACATAAGTTCCCTTTTTTAATTAAACATATTAAAGGTGAGATAATTCTTTATTTTATTTCAAAGCTTCCAATAACAATTCCGCTACTTTTTCAGACGAAGCAGGATTTTGCCCTGTAATTAACAATCCATCTTTTACCGCGTGTGAATTCCAATCACTTACTTTGGAGTAGATTCCTCCGTTGTTTTTTAACATGTCTTCTACTAAAAAAGGAACGACTTCCGTTAATTGTACTGCGGCTTCTTCTGTATTGGAAAAACCTGTTACATTTTTATTTTTAACCAACGGCGAACCATCCGTATTTTTGGTACTCTTCAATACTGCTGGCGCATGGCAAACTGCCGCAACAGGTTTGTTATTGTTGTAAAAAGATTCAATCAGTTTGATAGAAGTTGGATCTTCTGACAAATCCCACAAAGGACCATGTCCGCCAGGATAAAAAATAGCATCGTAATCCGCTTCGTTTACTTTTGACAATACGAGTGTATTGGCTAACAATTTCTGAGTTTCTTCGTCTGCATTGAAACGTTTGGTAGCTTCCGTTTGAAAATCGTCACCTTCACTTTTAGGATCTATTGGTGGTTGTCCACCTTTTGGCGATGCTAACGTGATAGAAACATTCTGATCTTTTAGTGCATAATACGGAGCCGCGAATTCTTCAATCCAAAATCCTGTTTTTTCTCCAGTATTTCCTAATTGGTCGTGACTTGTTAATACAAACAATACTTTTTTCATTTGTTGTTTCTCTTTTTGAGGTTTCTTTTTATTCATTGTGCATGCAGTAATAATAATGACTACTGCTAATACACTCATTATATACTTCATAATAGGGGAATTTAATACAAAGGTAGTATTTGTTTTGTAGAAAAAAATTGATGTATGTTAAGAATACTTTTTTTAAGTGATTTCTTTGCGAATTCGACTGAGACTTTCCGTGGTAATACCTAAATACGAAGCAATATGATAATTCTTTACATGTTGTTCAATATTCGGATACTCGTGTGTGAAGTTGAGGTAACGCTCTTTGGCAGTTTGTGATAAATTGGATAAAATCCTTTTTTGAAAATGTACAAATGCACGTTCTAATTTTTTACGAATAAAGCGTTCCGTTTTCGGGACTTCATTAAAAATTTCTTCTACAGCTTCACGCGAAACTTTATACAGCGTAGCATCTTCAATGCATTCAATATACAAGGTAGCATTTGTATCTGAGAAGAAACCGATATAATCACTAATCCACCAACCTTTAATGGCAAACTGAATGGTGTGTTCTTTGCCCGATTTGGAAATTAAATATGTGCGCAAACAGCCATCGGCTACAAAATATTGGTAATCTACTTTTTCGCCAGCTCGTAAAATGGTTTCTCCTTTTTGAAACGTACCTTTTTGATAGCTTTTTTCAATAAAATCGACTTCATCTTCCGTAAATGAAAGTTGTTCATCGTGATAAATTTGATGTACAATGGAATCCGGTTTCAACATGAAAAGTTAAGCGAGTTTACACCTGTAAAGGTAAGAAAAATACTTATACAATTGTGCGTCGGTTAAAACTTTATTCCATAAAAAAAAGAGTCAATCTTTATGTTGTAAGCCTGTAATTTATTTTTGAATTTTAGTTTCTTATCAAGTGTTAGCTCAATCAAAATCTCGTGTCTCCCTATTTTTAACGTAAACAGTTCACGTCCTACTTTTCGGAGTTGCATCTCTTCAACAGTCCTTAAATTAATTTCATGAATACTATTTTCATTCGTAATGATCATCAAATCATTTTCAAATTTCACAGTGCCTGATCTTATAAAAAGACCTACATCTAATAAAGAGATAATTACGCTACAAACGATCCAAATACCGATTCCTATAAACGCATAATCGTTGTAATCAGGTAACGAAAACAGGAAATGAATTCCTATGAGCAGCAGGAAAACAATAAGAGAAGCATCAACTATTTTAGAAAGTATTTTTCTAAATTTTGTTTTCTTAAAATATTGATCATCTATAATGTCTATCACCATATTTTCAAAATTAGGTTAAATTTTTAAAACAGAAAAAAATAAAAACTACACAGCTTTTTACTAATTTCGCACTCTCAAAAACTCATACATGATTACGGTTGATAGTATTGCGGTAGAATTTAGTGGAACTACGTTGTTTAGTGATGTAAATTTTGTCATTAACGAAAACGATAAAATTGCCCTTATGGGGAAAAATGGCGCGGGAAAATCCACCATGATGAAAATTATTGCAGGTGCACAAAATGCCACACGCGGAAAAGTAAGTTGTCCAAAAGATACCGTCATTGCGTATTTGCCACAGCATTTGTTGACGGAAGATAATTGTACTGTATTTGAAGAAGCATCGAAAGCATTTCAGCATATTTTTGTGATGCGCGATCGTATGGAAGCACTGAACAAGCAGTTAGAAACGCGTACCGATTACGAAAGTGAAGCTTACATGAAAATCATTGAAGAAGTTTCGGAATTGGGCGAACGCTATTATGCGCTGGAAGAAATAAATTATGATGCAGAAGTTGAAAAAGCCTTGAAAGGACTCGGTTTTAAACAAGACGATTTTCAACGAATGACGAGCGAATTCAGTGGCGGATGGCGCATGCGAATTGAATTGGCAAAAATTCTACTTCAAAAACCCGATTTGATTTTGCTAGATGAGCCAACGAATCATATTGATATTGAATCGGTGATTTGGCTAGAAGATTTCTTGGTGAACAAAGCCAATGCTGTCATGGTTATTTCGCATGACAGAGCGTTTATTGACAATATCACCAATCGTACAATTGAAGTCACAATGGGACGCATTTACGATTACAAAGCCAACTATTCACATTATTTGGAATTACGAGCTAATCGTAGATCGCATCAAATAAAAGCCTATCAAGAACAGCAAAAATTTATTGCGGACAATCAGGCGTTTATTGAGCGTTTTAAAGGAACGTATTCTAAGACAAATCAAGTCGCTTCTCGTGTTCGAATGCTAGAAAAGTTGCAAATCATTGAAATTGATGAGGTTGATAATTCTGCCTTAAAGCTCAAATTTCCACCTGCGCCACGATCTGGCGATTATCCTGTGATTGTAGAAGAATTGTCGAAAAGTTACGACGATCATGTGGTTTTTAAAGATGCTAGTTTTTCTATTGCGCGCGGCGAAAAAGTGTCGTTTGTAGGTAGAAATGGAGAAGGGAAATCAACCATGATTAAGTCCATTTTAGGTGAAATAGCACACGAAGGAAACTGCAAGCTCGGTCACAATGTAAAAGTGGGTTATTTTGCGCAAAATCAGGCTTCTTTGTTGGATCAAAGTTTGACTATTTTTCAAACTGTAGATGAAGTTGCCAAAGGAGACATTCGCACACAGATTAAAAATATTTTGGGACAATTCATGTTTCAAGGTGACGATATTGACAAAAAAGTCAGTGTCCTTTCTGGAGGAGAAAAAACACGTTTGGCAATGGTAAAATTGTTGTTAGAACCAGTAAACTTGCTCATTTTGGATGAACCGACCAATCATTTAGATTTACGTTCTAAAGACGTGTTAAAAGATGCTTTAAAAGCTTTTGACGGAACGTTAATTCTAGTTTCTCACGATCGTGATTTCTTGCAAGGTTTGTCACAAAAAGTATTCGAATTCAAAGACAAGCGTGTTATTGAACATTTTGAAACCATTGATGCTTTCTTGGAGCGAAATCGTATCAAAAACATTAAAGAAATTGATTTGAAGGCTTAAATACAAGCTTCTACAAAAATTCAAATTTCACTGCTGTTTTACTCTTAAAAGGAGAGATTCTCCCTTTTGGCGCACCGTGAAAAAAGGAAAAGAAAAGGTGTTTTAACTATTCTACATCCTAAGTTTCAACGCTAATTTTGCTTGCAATTATTTCTGGTACAGATCACACATGATCTTCAGTATTAACACTAGAAATAAAGTAACCAAAAGCATAGCAAAATGAAAACAATACTAAATTTACCAGAAAAGTGGAATTATTTGCTCTTAATTATAGTAGCTTTCACAACAAGTAATTTATTAGAAGCGCAAACTATAACTTCTATCATGTCTTCGTATAATGGATATGATATCAATGCTGATAGAGTAAACGAAATTGACCAATTAACGTATTTACCATTTGAAAACAGCTACGAAAGAGTCAGCTCCACCGAAAAATTGGTGTTGGTATTGGTTGAAGATAGAATTTTGGAAAGCATCACAGGAAGTTCCTTATCGGAACAAGAGCTACTAAAAAGACTCGAACAGTACAAAGATGATTTAAAAGCAGAAGGATACACGACAAAATTTATAAAAGCCAGTATTTATGATGGTACAGAACATCAAGATGGTAGAACATTACTTGCGATACGATCGTTCTTAAAAGACATTAAACAGTCAAAAAACTTGCAAGGAGTTATATTGGTAGGCGCATTTCCTGAAGCGATGATTGTGAGGCGATGGATTTGGAGAAGAAAAAACTGGAATGTTACTATTGACGGAACAGATTATACAGGAAACAATCAACGAGATTTTTTAAGAATTGTTCCTGAAATTGTTGCCCACAGAGCAGATATTGTTTTGGCAGATTTGGATGGGAATTGGAAAAATATCTATGTAAAAGGTCCTGTAGATTTAGAATCTATTGAAGCACTTCCTGTAAGTGGAACCAATAGCAATTGGCCACTGTATGCCATGACATTTACTTCTACAAAATATAATGACCAAGTGATGTCATTTCAAGATTTTTTCTGGATACAAGATGATAACTTTCAAAGACTTTCAGCACCTAGTGGAACACTTAAACTAAGAATTCGAAAAGCTCAAAAGCATCCAGAAACTAATTTTAGAGATCGAGCAAAACCAAATCCGATTGCGAGACCAGAAATATTTGTGTCAAGAATTAATGCTAGAAATATTGCCGTTTCAACTGATAAAAATTTTGTAGACGCAAGCAATCAAGGGTTACTAGATGTAAGTGGAAAACCTAGAACTTTAGAAACGAATCAAAACGTTGATCCAAGATCATTTTTAAGAAAAGATCCAATTACGGAACGTAAAATCCTTATCAATTATTTTGATAGAAATCATAGTTACAGAGTTGGTGGCAATCCATTAAACAGTCATAGAACTGGAGCTGTAAAATTTGGAACAGGCTTAATTAGTGCTTCAAATCTAAATAATTATCTTAAAAAGGCATCATCAAACTTTAGCAGTTCTATTACGTATAATGAAGCGAGTTTAGTAGATTATGTAAAATTTTTAAAAACACCTGCAACACTAAAAGGAATGTCATCACATTCAGACCCTTGGGGAAGTGAATACGGTAATTCTTATAATGTAAATGAATTGGAAAATCTAGTAGGCGGTAAGCCTTGGCTCTGGAAAAAAGAAGCTATTTCAAGTGGATATCGGTATACACCTTCGTTGGTTGGACTCAATGGAAAAGCTGATGCATATATACATAGAACCATTTATGAAAACAATATTCTTTCAGGAACAGGAGGAAACCTTTTTATACACAATGGTTGTGAAGTTAACAGTCCTGGAAACGCATCTAGAAGACCATACAATCATAAGGATTATGGGTCTTCTAGTGGGTTACAGAATGCAGAAAGTATCTTGTTTTTTCTTAATGGAGTTGCTTTGGCTTCAAGGGCAAAGGTATTTTATGATAAACCAGAAGGATTTACAGAAGAAATTGGTAAAAATAAAAAGAATCATTTCGGTGCTGGATGGAAAGCGTATTTTACCAAAGAATCGAATGATGCTGACTTAGCTTCAAATGTTTCTGGAAATAAACGAACCTATACTTGGAGTATTACTGGCGATTGGACCGCTAGAGTAAAGTATGACAATGGACTTGGTATTCTTAAATTTGAAGGAAACAACCTAAAAAATTATTCAGTGCATGCAAATCAATCATGGTTTGGCGGCTGGAATTTTGATTCAAATCTCAACAATATTAAAGGGAAAGGTGATTTTAATGGTGATGGAATTGATGATATATTGATTAATAGTTCATGGGGAATCGGAGTATTATCCCGCATAGGAAATCAATGGAAAAGTATAGTCGCAAAGCCAAAAGATAGTTGGTTTGGCGGATGGCGATATGGCGTAGCTGATAAAATTGAAGCCATTGCAGATTTTGACAATGATGGAAAAGACGAAATTTTAATTACCAGTAATTGGGGAATTGCAATTTTAAAACTTCAAGGAAACACATTTAGATCCATACTGGTAAAACCAAACGGAACTCGTTTCGGTACCTGGACATACAATACAACTACGGTACGCGATAACAAAATAGAAGGTGTGGGAGATTTTAACGGCGATGGAAAAGTTGATATTTTAGTCTCAAAACCTTATGGAATTGCGCTATTAACCATGTCAGGATCTACTTTGCAAAGTATTGTTGTAAAACCAAATGATAGTTGGTTTGGCGGATGGCGCTATGGCGTAAGCAATAAAATTGAAGCCATTGCAGATTTTGACAATGACGGAAAGGATGAAATTTTGATCACTAGTAATTGGGGGATCGGAATGCTGAAACTTCAAGGGAATACATTCAAATCTATATTGGTAAAACCCAATGGAACTCGTTTTGGTACGTGGACATACAACACAACTACTGTTCGGGACAATAAAATAGAAGGCGTAGGAGATTTTAATGGCGATGGTAAAGCCGATATTTTGGTCTCAAAACCCTACGGAATTGCACTATTGACACTATCAGGAACTACATTAAATAGTATTGTTGTAAAACCAGTAGGAACTCAATTCGGTCAATGGACCTATAACACAAGAAGCGTTTACGATAACAAGGTTGAAAAAATTGGAGATTTCAATGGAGATGGCAAAGCAGATATTTTGATGTCAAAACCTTACGGAATTGGCGTATTAAGTCTTTCAGGAAATACCTTTACAAGTTTATATATAAAACGCAATAATACTCAAATAGGCGATTGGCATTTAAAAGTCTCAAACAGCTTTCCTGTTATTGGAAATTTTGATGAACAACCCGGCGAAGAAATCATCATTTATAAGTAGCGGGAAATAAACTAACACCATTTTAAATGTAAATTGGTATCATTCATAATTTTATCAGATTAAAACGAACTTCGGTTCGTTTTTTTTGCTTTACTGATTCAAAATTATACATTTTTAAACCTATTTTTTCAAATAAAGAATTGTCAAGGTTTTTATGCTATTTTTAAGGATGAAAAAAATGATACTGACCATTCTGACTTCTTTTTTACTTTTTATAAGTTGTTCAGACACTTTTAGAAGCAATTATGCATATGGCAAGTTGCCAACCAATCTAGAAACAGCTCGTATAGCTGACACATACACGATTTGGAAAGATAAATATGTCACTGCTGATGGTTGTCCCGAAGGTGCCAAACGCATTCTTTTTGATGATATGTCGCACACAGTAAGCGAAGGTATTGGCTATGGCATGTTGATTTCTGCTATGATGAAAGACAAAGCAACTTTTGACGCTTTTTACACCTATTACAATGCACATTTAGATCCAAACGGATTGATGCACTGGAAAATTGATGCCAATGGAAAAAGGGCAGGCGATAATGCTGCGACCGATGCTGACGTTGATGTTGCATACGCGTTGTTATTAGCACACAAGTTGATTGGAAACGAGTCATATCTGGCGGAAGCCAAAAAAATCATAAAGTTGATCAAAAAGTATATGGTAGAGCCAAAAACCTACGTTTTGAAAGCAGGAGACGCTTGGGGCGGAAGCATGACTACCAATCCGTCCTATTTTGCACCTGCGTATTTTAAAGTTTTTGCAGAAGTAACCAACGACGATTTTTGGCATAAAGTAAGTGATACTTGTTACGATATTTTGTTTAAAAGTTGGAATTCAAAAACAGGTTTGGTACCCGATTGGTGTAAAGCAGATGGAACGACGCCAGCTGATAATGTAAGTTGGGCAAAATACGAAGGGAAAGCATATTACTATGATGCAGCAAGAACTCCGTGGCGCATTGCCAAAGATTATGTTTGGTTTGGTGACGAACGTGCTGAAAAATACTGTAATGTTGTCAACAGATTTATTGAAAAAATAGGTTTTCCTAATATTACCGATGGTTATAATTTGAATGGTTCAACTTTTAGAACTAAAAAGACAAGTGCTTTTGTTGGGTGTTTTGCTGTTGCGACTTTAGTGTCTAACAATCAACAATTAATTGATGCTGCTTACGCAGAAAACATCAATACCTTTAACGACAGTTATTTCAATGATATTTTGCGTTTATTGACTCTTCAAATGCAGCATGGAATGTTTGTGCGGTATGAGTGAATTTTTTCTTTTGAGATTTGTTTTGGTTTAGAATATTTGGAAATCAGTTATTTACAAATGATTTGTAAATATGGGAAACAGTAATGGGATTTAGCTAAAGACCGTTAATTTTGGTATAATCAAAAAACTCTTTACAATGAAAACACTTAAAACTTATCTTTTTGTTTTAACATAACGACTATCAGTAACTATTTTTATAGCATGTGATGAGGATGATGATACTCATACTTACCCAGAGCCGACTGTTGAGATGTCTCCTGTTCAAATTATTGCTTCAAATCAAAATTCCACAGATAGTCCAACAGGACTTTGGCAAGACACCATTGAGATTGATAAAACTTGTCTATTAACCATAAATGCGATTGCTAGTGCAAGATATAACGGCAATGTTGTTAATGCTGGTATTAGATTAATTATAAGGTTAGATGAAGAAGAATTAACTTCTGACTATAGCTTTGAGGGAAGTAGTTCTTCAATTTTATTTAGCTCTTCAGCTTTTACTACCCTTTTTTTACAACCTAGCATATATAATTTAGAGATTGAAAGAGTCAATGCTGCTGTAAATAGCGATTACAATTTACGTGCAAATTATTATGCAATATATGCGGAGATGAGTAATTGATGTAAGTAAATGCTAATTTAATTGATAAATGCCTTGTAAAATAAAAAAGCTAAGACCGTATGATCTTAGCTTTTCCTTCGTTTATAGTAGTAGCGAGATCGGGAATTGAACCCGAGACCTCCGGGTTATGAATTCGGTGACAATTGGTCTCTATTGTTGCTAAATGATTTATAATCAGCTGTTTTTTTGGGGTTGTGTGTAGTTAAGATTCAATAAAAACTGCTAAAAACAGCAAAATGTTTTAGGTATGTTTTAGGTAAAATGAAATTTCAGCCGTATCTTTAATGTAAATAATGACTATATTATGGCTTCGATAAAGATACTGCTTTGGAAACATGATAAGAAGAAAAACAACACATTTCCTCTGGCAATTCGTATTACAAAAAACAGAAAAACCCGCTATGTGTTTACAGGCGAATATATAAAGGAAAAAGATTGGAATGAAAAAGAGGGCTTGGTTAAAAAATCCCATCCCAATTCTGCGCGGCTGAATAATTTTCTGCAAAAGAAATTAAGTGAAGCGCACAGCATTGCTTTAGATGTCGAAACCACCGATAAAAGTAAAACCGTTAAATCTATTAAGAAGAAGATCGTCAATGATAATAATGCGGATTTTTTCTCTATTGCCGATATGTATTTGAAGAACTTAGAAGAACGCAAGAAGTTTAATCAAAGCAATAATGATAATGGACGATTAGAAATCTTCAAAATCTATCTTGGTAAAGAACAGCTTGATTTTATGGATTTGGATGTCACGCTCCTTGATAAGTTTAAAACCTATTTGATTTATAAGCTAAAACGTTCTGAACGCACCGTTGCAAATTATATGATCTTAATTCGTACGATTTATAATATGGCGATAGCACAAGGTGTTACGGATAAAAATAATTACCCGTTTGGGCGTGGTAAATATCAAATCAAAATTCCAGAGAGTGAAAAAATCGGATTGAACAGAGAAGAAATTCAACTTTTAGAGAATGTTGACAATATAACACCTGCGCAACAACACGCTTTGAATGTTTGGTTGTTCAGCTTTTATTTTGCAGGAATAAGAGTAGGGGATGTATTGAAACTCAAATGGTCTGATTTTAAAGATAATCGTTTGTATTACCGTATGGGAAAGAATAAGAAACTCGTTTCCTTAAAAGTACCACAAAAGGCACAAGCTATTATGAATATCTATATCAAGGATAAAAAGAAAAAAACAGACTTTGTGTTTCCGAATTTAAAAGGTGTAAACTTAAAGGATGAGAAAGCACTCGGCATACGCATAAAGACCATCACACGTAATTTAAACCGCCGTTTAGCCATAGTGGCGGAACAATTAGAGATTGATAAAAAGCTTTCCATGCACATCGCACGTCATAGCTTTGGTAATATTGCAGGCGATACGATTCCAATACAGATGTTGCAAAAATTGTATCGACATTCATCCATTACCACAACCATCAACTATCAGCAAAATTTCATGCATAAAGAAACTGATGATGCTTTGGATAAAGTGATTGGGTTTTGATTATTTAATTTTTAAATCAAGGAACATATCCCCTTTTTCAGAATAGATAATACTCCAAATATCATCATTTTTCTCTATAAAATAAATACTATGTTGAGCCGTATTTCTACTAGATCGATAAAATGTTTTTATAATGGCTTTGTTTTTATCAAGATTATAAACAGGCGCAGAGACATTAATTGCATAATCATTATCATCTTTATTTTTAAGTAATTTTTCATCTAAAGATTTCGGGATAACCCATTTGACAATTCTTGATTGCTTATAATTAAAAGAATCTTTGAGAAAAGTTTCAAATTTTTCATCAACTCCTTTACCATAGATGAGGTATTGATTGCTTTTGATTTTCTTTTTCTCATAAATAATAGTATCATATTTAACATACAAACTATCGTTAATGATTTCTTTTTTTAGATCTGATTTATGGGCAAAACGGAATGTTTTATTGTTTTTGTTCCGTAATCGAAAAAATTCTTGAATCGATATTTTATCTCCCTTTGGTTTTAAATAAATAGGTTTTATGAATTGGTTCTGTTTTGATTGCAGAACCAATTCTAGTAATTGTTGATCATCATTTTGTTGTTCTTGTTGACATGATATAAATGCGAACACAATCATGATGAAGAAACTTATTCGTTTAACAGTCTTTCCCTTTTGCATCTGATGTATTGTTTTGTTCATTTTGGGCTTTAAGTATGTAATCATTTTGTAGGTTTACATCAGGGGTAATCTCGTTCATAGCAGGAGTTCCAGAAAATGTTCCTTTCGTCACATCTTTGCAATATTCGTGTGTGACACTCTCCATGCGATTATTTTTAGCGTATTTAAACAAGGCATAAGCCATTGTTCCTATTAGATCAACCATGGCAATGTGCATTGAATCTTCCAAAGCGCTAAGTGTTGTTTCATTTCTGCTAGCTGTATAAATATCAAATTTAATTTTTAAATCTGTGAAACTTGGATATTTTTGAAGCAATTCACCTTCAAGATAAAGATAGATGAGATGTGCATGAACCATTTCATGAATAGTGTTGGCTGCTAGTGATAATTTTGTTGGATTACCGCTAAGATAATCTTCTGCAAAATTAACGATAATTGGGTAATATCCATTATTAATAGCTGAAGCTGATGGCATAGACGTTCCAGCATTGGCTACACCATTCAAAATATCATTATCTCTAAAGCCTAAGATGTAACTAGGTTGTTGACCAATTGTATTTCTGATTTGATTAATTATACCCGCATTTAAATTCCTAATAATTTCATCTCTAACTACTCTTAGTAAACAATCATTATCAATTTCATCAACGGCAAAATTGTCGAAATTGACTTCTGTTAATTCATATTCCATGAGCATATTAATTTCTGCTAAAATATCTTCTTGCGCTTCTGTACTACATGAATTTTCACTCAGGAGATCATTCATTGCGCCTGCAACTTGGTGATTATTGTCTTGTAACCATATAAGCATTTCTGGAGTTAATTGAATATTATCTGTTAAGAAAGATGAATTCATACAATTTTCAATTTTTTCCCAATCAGTAAGAATAGGCACAGTTTCAATCGGGTCGTCTTGAAGTGGGTTATTTGGATCACTACTGCCACCACCTGCTGTACCATCATTTCCATCTCCGCCACTTGGCGCACTTCCACCTGTGCAACTCCATTGATTCACCGTAACCCAACCGCATATTTGATAGGCTGGCACACATGTATATCCAGGTGTACCGCAATCACAATCCTCACCAATAGCGTGATTGCCACCCGTACAATTATACTGTGTACATTGATATTGTTGCTCCATGCCAATAAGTTCAGGTGTGCCGTCCAAACATGGACGCGGTTGTCCAATACCACTTTTTTGAAGTAATGTATCACCATTTATGGTTTCCATGATTGCATTGGCATGATCAAGTCCACCACCTTGATCATAACCTATACGTGGATATTTGATAAGGAATTGATATTCTGCTCCATCATCAAATTCAAGGAACATATAATTAATAAGATAATTATTTTGTTCTGAATGTCCATGAACGGTCGTGGTGTATTGAGTATAAGTATTGCGCTCTATAATTTGTATTGTGTTTAAATCAAGTGAATAAGCTGTACTCGTATCATTACTTTTAGCAGTATTTGACGATTGAGTAAGTTTTTGATAAACGCTTGGATGCGTGGCGCGTAAATGATCGCCTGACTCCATTTGAATAATAAAACTCTTATTTTGTGACTTTGTTTGTTCGTCAATGCGTACAGTATCATCATGTTCGCAACTGATCAAAAAAATAGCACATACAATAATTAAGGGGGAAATTGTTTCGTTAAAAATACTTTTCATTTAAACTTTTTTAAAATGTTAAAAAATCTGATTAAGTATTTTAAGGTAATTTAGAGGGATATAGCTTATACTTTATTGCTACTTTTTCAAAAATAGATAATTTTTCTTACAAATTAAAAAAATAGAATCTATTTTCTCAAAATTTTGTGTGCATATTCCTGTAGATAGAATTCTGCTACAACCTTTTCATGACAAAAGAATTTCACACGAATATCAGCCAAATCACCTTGCAATATCAGCGCAAAGTTAAGGCGAATGAGCGTCCCAAAATAAGTAGTGCTTTACGCGCTTATCAATTATTCCGTGCTAATTGGGATGATATGACCATTAACTTGTTTGAAGAATTTAAAATCTTGCTTCTTGATCGCAATAATTGCTGTATGGGGATTGTGCCGATTGCCAAGGGCGGTGTATCAGGTGTAACAGTTGATCCAAAACTTATTTTTGCCTCTGCGCTCAAAGCGCGTGCTTGTGGTATTATTTTAGGTCATAATCATCCATCGGGTGGCTTAAAGGCAAGCTCGGCTGATAAAGCCATTACGCGAAAAATTGTCCAAGGCGCGCATTATCTCGATATTAGTATTTTGGATCATTTGATTGTCACGGATGATGAATATTACTCTATGGCTGATGACAATTTAGTGTCGTTTACACTTTGAAAAAAGCACGAAAAAATGTCTATATAATAGTGATTGTGACGTTTGAATTACTTAATTTAGATTCAATTATAAAAAACATATTTTATAGAATAAACGAATAAATAATTTTAAATATAAGCGTTAGCTAACGAATTCCATTGGATGTAGAAAACTGGTAATTTTCAAAATTGACTCAAATGGAAGACAAATGTGCTAATGCTCACGGCTTATGGCGTGGGCTTAGTGTTGTCTTTGAGTCTCGGTATACCAGTACCTCTACATTCAAGACGCATTAAGTTTCCACGCTGTTTTTTTAAGCCTATGAAAACCCAACACACCATCCGCTCCCCGTAGTCACTCCTAAGCCGCCCTTTGATGCGTTCCCCTAAACCCTCAACTCATTTAAACTATTTAAAACTTATCAAATATGAAAACAAAAACGATATTTTTGATCTTCATCACTTTCCTTATGATGGGATGCGAGGAAGATGACGCATCAATTGCTGATTTAACAACAACACGCAGATTTCAACTCATTGATTTGGGGACACAAGGTGTTCGCTTTGGTAATGGAATATATTCTAACGCTAATATCTATTTTTCGAGTGAGTCGGGATTTGATTTAGTGGCTGGACAATTAGAACCGAACAATAATACGAATGTAACACTCAAAATGTCATTAGAATTGGACCGCCAAGGAACGATTGAATATAATCAAATGTTTTGGAGTGACATCCCATTTCAAATAGCACAATATCTCTTTTATAATGGCTATAAAGATATGACCATCACGCAAGCGGATGTAAGGCTAACATCAAAAAATGGCGACGCTATTTTGTTTGATGAAGCAGGGGAATATGGTGTTGTTGAATATCCCTATGGATGTGGTACAGGAACACCTTGGGGTAATGGACGTTTTGATGAAATCGGTAATACATTTGGGAATTTAATTCAAGACGATCAAAATACTTTTTCTGAAAATACAACCGTGGATATTGACCGTTTTACTGATTTTAGAATGTTAACGAATTTGCGTTTTTTAATGAGTAAAAGTAACACATCACAACTTTATGGATTAAGCGAAAATGGTGCAAGAGTAGATTTTTCCCTTGATTATTCAACGGATTTACTAAGCCTTTCAGATTTTTTAAGTGCGCAAAATGTGGTCACTTTAAAATTTGAACTTTCGGGGGATTTTAACATTAACCTTTTTATAGGAACTATTCGCTCGGATGAAAGTCCAGATGGTCAAGGGAAATCTATTACAGTTGATAATCCTTAAAATAGCCACACTAAAGCTTTGAGAAAAACCTGCCAAATGCGCAGGTTTTTTATGCTTTTTCTGACAATTTATTTGTATCTTTTTTCTTTGTTTTAAAAACGAAGTATATGGAAGTTGTTTGTCTGCAAGAGGAAGCATTTTACAAGCTTTTTGATAAAGTGATTGAGCATATAAGCGAGAAATTACAAGACCAACCGCGTCAATGGATTGATGGTGTGGAAGCCATGGATATGCTCAATATTGCTTCAAAAACAACACTACAAAAATTACGTGACACAGGTAAAATTCGCTTTTCACAGCCACAACCCCGTATTATTTTATATGACCGAAATTCAATCAATGAGTATATTGAATCACACGCCAAAGACACATTTTAATTATGGAAGATATCAAAGTCAGTGAAGAGTATAAGGAAGCTTTTAATGAGGGGTATGAACTGGCCAAAGAATTGGGCTTAAAACCTGATATTTTGGATGGCTTAAAAGCGGGAAAGTATCGTATGCAAGCCATGAGTGAGGGAATGAAGGAATATCAAAAAGATATTGCGATGGAACAGAGTAAAGATGTTATCCCGCCTTTTGATATGGATAGCGTGGATAATACGTCCTATATCGATACTAATATTGAAGATAGTAAGACCCAAGATAAAGGCATTGAACCTGATAAATAATCATTCATAATCCCCACTTGGTTCGGGTGGTTCAATATCCACATTCATATCTTTTGTATTTTCTTCAAAAGCTTGGGAATAATTATCTTGCATAAGATGATCCATTTCCTGTTCATTGAATTGGATTTTATCCAGAGTTGAAGAATCTAAGTAATTCTTTTTGGTTTCAATATTATCTTTATAAGTTGCTTTCTCTTTTTCTTGTAATAATTCATAAACCTTATCAACACCATTATTTTCGAGTAATGTTATGACCTCATATTGGGTAAGTTTATTCATTTTTTCTTTATGGTGTTCGTAGCCATTTTTTTCAATATTGTTACGGGCTTCTGCTTCTATTTTGTTATCAAAATCACTACGAACCTGTTCAATTTTATTTCGCTGGGCATCCTTTAATCCCTTACTTAAAGATTTCTCTTTGGGAAAATTTAAATCATCTTTGGGGGTTAAACTTGGTTTTGGCTCAAAATACCCTGAAGTCTGTTTATGCGTAAGCTTATCAATCGTTTTTTCTTTTTCATTGATGAGTTTAACAATTTTCTCGCTACTTAAAGCAAAAAATACTAAATCTGATAAATCACTTTTATTAATCATTGAAATAAAATTTAATTTGTGTTATGTTTAATGAGTAACTTGGAGTTTCAAAATGCCAACAAGTAAATCTTTTTCTACCGATTGGGCATCTATCATTGCTTATGATACAGATGATTTGGAGCACAAAGACCAAGTCCGAAAACTTATTGTTGAAGGATTAGGTTTCGAACCCAGTTTAAATGCAAGTCGAAGCACAGAACGAGGGTTAAGAAAAGAATTAAAACTTCTTGAACAAGGTAAAATATCTCAAAACACTTTTAATAAACGTCTTCACAATGGTTTGATATTAATTAAAAAATACATCTTAATACGAGTACCCGAACAAGCGCATTTATTTGATCCTAAAGAGGCAGAAGCGCCATTTCTTGACACAAGGGATGAATAATTAACAACATGGATTTACATTTATAATCTTCCCAGATGTTTGTTTTCCATAGTTGAAATTTAATGATTTTTATGTTATTCTTTATGTCAAGAGAATAGAGGTTTAACATGATATCTAAAAATTATGCCCCAAAGTATAAATGGAATTCTGTTAAAGAGTTTTGTAATTTTTACCCTGAATATAAAGAGCAAGCACAAACGTTAATTAAAGAAAAATTAGGTTTCAAACCTGCCTATGTTGCAAGTAAAAGCGTTGAAAAGTGTCTTCGGCGTGAATTACATGAGCTTAAAATTGGTAAAGTTTCACAGAGTCAATTTGACAAGCGTTTGCATAATATGATTATTCATATAAAAAGATACATTCTGGAAAGAGCGCCCGAACAGGCGCATTTATTTGATCCTAAAGAGGCAGAAGCGCCATTTCTTGACACGAGGGATAAATGATTAATCATCCAGTTCATCATTAACCCATATATCTTCTTCAATCCCCATTGATTGATTAAAGGCATTGTAAAGCATCCTGCGGGTTTCTTCTTCTTCAGGTAATTCAATGGGTAAATAAATCCCTTTGGTTTCTTGACTTGGTTTGCGTTCAATAAATAGATCATAATTCAATTCACTACATATTTTATCGTCGATGATATCAAGAACCCAGTTCCGTCCCAATTGCGCTTGCGTAAAGTTTTTGATAGCAAAGCAAATGGCAGAAAATATCAAAATACCACCGACTAATCGGGAAAAAGAGAAAAACAATAATATGGAACCAACTAAAAAAGCGAGAGCAGGTTCAAGAACAACTTTTACTGTGTACTCATTAATCTTTACACCAAATATTCTTTTTCCAATAATCTTATACCAAAAAGGTGCAATTTCCCCATGAGAGAGACTAAAACGTTTAAAATCATAGGTTGTACCATATTTGGAAATTTCCATACGATGCTTAATAGATAATCCTAAATAGATCAATATAAATATGAGCAAGAATGAAAAACCGTTTCTTGCTCTAAGAAGCTTAGCAAAATAACCTCCAAAATAGAAAATAAGTATAGTTGTAATGATTGGATGAGAAATCGACATATATCTTTCACCAAAGCGTTTCCTTAAAAATACTTCAATAAAGGATGAGCCATAAATGGCAAAAGCAAGGAAAAACTCTTTCAAAAGAGCTATGAATATATTTGGTTTTCCAAAATGCGTTTCAACAAAAATATTTCGTGTTTCTGACTTATTGTTATTGAAAATTTTATTGTCTGATAAATTCATAAGTTTTGTTGATTTATAGTGAATAATGCGTAATTTCTCTTCGTATTTTCAAAGGGTATTCCTTGCCTGTGAACAACCGTTTCTATTTCATAATTATTAAGCGGACCACCAGTTTTTTGACTGGAAAAATCCGATGATTGAATAATATGGATCAAACTTTGCGAATTTCCCTCTGACACACTCATTTTATCCCCAAAAGAAACATTTTCGTTAGCCATCCATTGAAAAGTTTTACCAATGAGTTCAGATGCGTATTCATTCGTTTCAACATCAGAATTTGCATGAAAGAATTTCGTTCCTAAATTTCCGGCTAATGCTTTGAATTGATACGCACCTTTATCGCGACCACCAAAGTGTAGGCTAAAATTGGGTAAGTTTTGCGTGAGATAGACAGTACATGCACGGTAACTTCGTGCTGTTGATTGATGATCTATATCATGGTCATGGAGAAAGTAATGCGCCTCATCAACCCATAAAAAGGTTGGTCGGCTATTTTCTTTTATTTTTCGTCGTTGCATGGCACGTTGCCAAACATATTTAAAGAGAATTTGTCCGTCTCGTCCTGTATTTTCATAAATAAGATAGGGTAAGTTAATAACAATAATTTTCCCCCTTATGGTGTCTTCAGGTGTTACTTGTGTTCCCTCTGTTGAATTAAAGAGTGAATAAAGCGGATCGCGCATAAAACGATCACCAAATCCAAAAAACATCTGTTCAACAATAGATCGGGTTTTTTCAGAAAGGTTGAGCCAATTACCAAGGAAAAAATCTTCAATCGAATGTAATCGTCTGGCTAGTGCATCATTTTCTTTTGATTTAGGTACATCTTTTAAATGAATAGCAACATGATGTATCAATTTAAAACATTGAGATTGCGCACGCCATTTAGGGTTATTGAGTTGTTGTCTATTCTTAGGTGCAGATTGCACAACTTTATATAAGTGTTCAAACTTAATTTTTTTCGATGCAAGTAAACAAAGATCAACCGTGTTAACGAGAAGTTGTTGCAAAGCGGTGTCCCAAAATGCCTTATCAGATTCTTGACCGTCACTTGCGCCTGCCTTAATCACAGTTTTAAGCGTATCAGCTATATTGTGAATAATTCCTTGGGCTTTATCACTACGGCTACTTTCATAATCAAGAAAGTTAAAACAATAGCCAGAATCCACGCCAAAAATAATTAGGTCATCTTCACGACCATATTTTTTACAATAGTTTTTCCAAAGTTGGACTTCTTCTTCTTTGGCAGTTAAAACCAATCCGCCAAATTTATTCTTTAAATATCGTCCTGCCAATAATGCACCAGAACCCGATGTTTTTCCACTTCCTAAACCACCTAAGATCAAAACACCTTCACACGCATTGCGAACTGTAAAGGGATGTCCCATTGGCCACTCAATAAGTGGCTTATCTAGAATCTTAGTCATAGATGCTTCGTTTTAAAATTTACACTTACTAAAAATAAGAATTATTTTCTTACATGAATTAATGTTTTTGCTTATTTTTATCAAAAAAACATAATGAAAGTTGATAGAATAATAGAATTAGGAAATGGACATAAAATTGAATTTGGTACATCGACATGGAATGATAATACCTTATCAGTAAGAAACAGATATCCAACGTCAACAGGTGGTTTTAGTCCTCGAAGTTCAAGTGAGATACCAATCGAAGATATTCCAATTATTATTACTTCTACTATTGAAAATGGTTATCTTGAAAAAGAAGATATTATAAGAATAATGGAAGTTGCATTGGAAGAATTGAAAAAATGATCATTTGCATCGCAAAGGGGAGTTGTCTGATCCAAAAAAGCACTGTATAGGTTTAAGAAAAAGCATCGTATAGGTAAAATATTGCATCATTTCATGTAGATACATATTGGTGCATGTATTAACTCAATACAAATTAAAATAGATTGTCTGTAAATTTCAACCGATGCGATGCAAGCTAAGAAAATTTAAAGATAGAAACATGGTTTAGGATTGGAAAATAACACCGTATAGGGAAAGAGTAAACCATTGATGTAACAATCAATTTATTCTTTTAAACGATTTGGAAAACTGTTAGGTATGAAAAGCACTGTAAACAACTTTCATTTATCCCTAAGCTTTTTTTGTAGAAAAAATCTATGGTTGATGTGTTACAAAAGAAACTTTTCAACTACATATGTTATCGCTTTTAATACTTATGTTTTCTTTTGGCTATATCGAGAGATATTTATTCGACATGGAAGTGAATTTGAACCATATCTTTTATGGTTTTTTACAACCGTTGGTATGCATTTCTTCATATTAGATAATCAAGATGTTTTCCTTAAAAGGAAAAATAAAAACCCTTAAAATCTTACTAGAACTAATATTATGCAATGCTTGGTGAAGTAAATAAGTAGAATATGAATTAATGATAAACCGAATTATAGCCTAATGGTTTTTTTATTGCTTTTAGAATGTCTTTAGGGATATATAAATCAATATCAGATATAAAACATATTTGAGAGGAATAGTTAAATCGCCATGCCAAATTTCGTTTTGCTTTTCGTGATGTTGTTAGGTCGCACCATTTATCCGATATAAACCACCATTGTTTAGATTGAGGCTCTCTAACGGCTATAATTCTTTTATGATATGAATAGATTCCAATCTTTGCATTTTGATCAAAAGATAGAGGTTGAATGGATGTATCTCTTCTTCCCAAACTTTCATAAATTGATTTATTATACCATCTTTTCGTTTTATTAATTGAATCAGATTGTCTCATCTTATCATAGAGTTTTTTCTTAAAAACAATTTCTGTAATAATGATATAGTCAATTATTCGGTACTCTATGTTTCTCTTTTTTATCGGATCAGAAATATTTTTTATCGCTATAATTTTATTTGTTTTCTTAATCTGCGTTGTATCTCTGCGTGATATCATTTTGAGATAATCTTCAATTGTTTCTTCTTTTGAGGAGTTTTCAAATAATGCAGGGTGTATTAATTGTAGTTCATTTGCAACATTTTCCTCAATAATTGCTTTTGAATAGGCTTTAAAATAATCTTCTAAATTTTTATCTGATTGAGCATTTTGAGAGCAAGCCATTTGACAGACAAATAATAAAATTACTATGTAGATATGTTTCATATTTTCTTTTGTGTTGAGGTATTTATATCAAAACAATGTTAGTTGCTCTTTATTGTGACGTTTATGATTTTTAGTGTGTGGTTTTTCTTGATAAAGAATGGAGTTTTCTTTTGGCACAGGGAGAATCCCAATGCCTTGGCAATTGACTTGCCATGCGTTGTACCATTCGAGGGATAATGTATTCATCCAAGCCACTTCGCCGCGCAAACCATTAAGGAAAAAGTTCAGCGTGGTCATTTTAGCGCATGTGGAACTGACATCATTGCCAAAGAAGTAATTATCAGGTGCGTGTTTAGCAAAAGATAATAGTGTGCGACCAGAACCACAAGATGGATCATAAACACGTTTGCCTTGCGTGATATCGCACGCATTAATACGTGACATTAATTCACAAATCGGTTGTGGAGTAAAAAACTGTCCGTTTTGTCCGCGTGTAATATGTTCAGTAAAGTAATCACCTAACAGATCAGAATAGGGTTCGTTATAAACAGAAAGCTGTAAGGCACCGAGTAGTTTAGGAAAGAGATCAATCGCTTTTTGATCATATTTATTGATAATACTGTGATAAAGTTCTTCATTAGTTGCGTCTTTTTGCGTGAGTTTCGATTGAATATTGGTGCGATGAAAACTACAAATTGCTAGTGATAAAAAGTCATCGAAAACGCGGCTAAGTTCATAACGTCGCCCAAGGATGTTCATATGATCTTGAAATTCTTTATAGGCATTATAGTGTTTTGATTGTGACATGATATGACCTCCTAATATTCGTGTGCGCACATAACGGTTAAGACACGGCGTGTTTTGCTTAAATCACTTGGGTCTTCAGAACCATATTCATAATTGAGATCGTAGCAATCAATCTTCCAAAAAATCGATTCAGCATTATGCTTAAAACTCCCCATATCATGTTCACCATAGGGATCGTTATCTTTATTAAAATTATTGAAATTGCGCACCGCCATGGTGATTTTAAATTGTTCTAAAATTGGCATTTCTGAAATGCCAGGTGTGATACAATATTGTCCTTGAATACCTGTTTCTTTTTGCGCATTCGTATCGCCATAATTTTGTCGAAAGAGATCATTTTGTTGAGCAATAAGTTTTGTGTTTCGTTTCGTCATTTTTAACTCCTAAATGTTGAGAGGTTAGAGGGAAGTATCAAGCTTCCCTCTTGGGATTATTTTGTTTCTGATTTGGCTTTTGGTTTAGGATTATTTTCAAAAACGACCATATCATTGAGAGAGATATTGAAGCCGTTACCCTTGGAATGTTTCCATGCGCCACCAATTTTCACATTCAGTTTTTGTCCGTTGACATAGGCTTTGGCATAAACGCTATGGGTGGGTCGATTGCCTTTCTTTGGCTCTTGGTTTTGTGTTTGATCTGTCATCTTAAATCTCCTTTGTTTGTTGTTAATCAGATGATGAATGCAACGGAACGCAAGGCAGAAAAAATTTTCTTGGAACAACACGGATTGGAGCGGGCAGAGGATAAGAAAATTTTTGCGTTGTGTTAGAGTGAGTGTTCATCTGATGGGCAAACATAAAGATGTGTTTTGTAGATGACTATGCACACAAAAATCACAAGTAAAAACGTAATATTTGAGAGAATATTCTTAACTTTAAGATGTCAATGAGTAGCGCAATTTTATGTGCATAGTGTCCCCGAAATCTCTTTGTTAGAACAATTGATCAACAAGGAGTGTGTTATGATTCGAATGTTTCAAAGTCAAACGAGTGCGCAAGCGAAAGATTATTTTCGTGATGCGTTATCGCGCGCTGATTACTATATCGAAGATCAGGAACTTAATGGGGTTTTTAATGGAAAAATCGCCAAACGATTAGGTATTGAAAACCAGATGATTGATAAAGCCACATTTGAGAAACTCTGTGATAATATCAATCCGATAACAAATCAGTCTTTAACACCAAAAACGGTTCATGATCGGCGTGTTGGTTATGATATCAGTTTTCATTGTCCAAAATCCGTGTCAATATTGCATGCGCTTGGTGATGATGAACGTGTACTGAAAAGTTTTGAGACAAGTGTTCATGAGACGATGTTGGAAATTGAAGCTGATGTTCAAACGCGTATTCGCCTTAATAAGCAAAATGATGATCGACAAACAAGCGAGTTACTCTGGACGAATTTTGTGCATCAAACGGCGCGTCCTGTCGATGGTCATGCACCCGACCCACATTTACATTGCCATTGTTTTACCTTTAATGTGACCTATGATGAGGTTGAGAGTAAATTCAAAGCAGGCCAATTTCATAATATCAAACGTGATATGCCGTATTATCAGGCGCGATTTCAAAAACGTTTAGCCGATAAGCTTTCAAATTGTGGCTATGATATTCGTAAAACACGTGATGCGTTTGAAGTAGCTGTTGTACCACAAAAAGCGATTGAGCATTTCTCAAAACGTACTGATCTCATTGGGCGTATTGCCAAAGAAAAAGGCATTACCAATCCACAAGAATTGGCACAATTAGGTGCGAGGACACGACAAGCAAAAAATAAGAACTTAACTATGCCAGAGTTGCAAGAAGAATGGCTAGAACAATTAGCCGATAAAGATATTACTTCAGAAACGCCCGAAGAAATTAAAACCACCGATATTAATATGAGCGCTGAACACGCTGTTAATCATGCGATAAACCATGTGTTTACAAGAAATTCTGTTAAGCGTGATCGACAGATTTTAGCGCAGAGTTACTTATATGCAATTGATAACAGCGATATTACATTCGCTGATATTGAACAAGCATTTGATACAAATGATGAGGTTTTTAAGATTAAAATGGGAAGTCAGATGCTATGTACGACACAGCTTGTCCACGCGGAAGAACGACGGATGATAAGTCTGGCGCGTGATGGAATTGGTAAAGTAAGACCCTTACAGGCTGGTTTTGATTTAAGACAATATCAGCAGTTAAATGATGAACAGCAATTAGCCTTGAACCATGTGATGACCTCACAGGATCGACTGTCAATGATTAGAGGTGGTGCAGGAACAGGAAAAACCACATTGTTAAAATCGGCTGTTCCCGCTATAGAACAAACAGGTAAGTCTTGTTTTTTATTTGCGCCCACATCAGAAGCTTCGCGTGATGTATTACACAAAGAGGGGTTTGATAAAGCTGATACGGTAGCGCGATTACTCTTAGATACAAGGTTACAGGAACAAACAAGAAATCAAGTAATATGGGTCGATGAGGCAGGAATGTTGGGAAGTCAAGATATGGCACAATTATTAGATTTAGCAGAACAGCAACAAGCACGTTTGATCTTATCGGGTGATCCACGACAACATTCAGCCGTGATGCGTGGCGATGCAATGCGTTTATTGCAAAGTGTCGGGCATATTCCAATTGTGTCAATGGAACAGATTTATCGTCAAAAGGTTGATTATTACAAACAGGCTGTCCATGAGATTAGCAAAGGGAATGTGAGAACAGCTTTTACCATGCTTCATGATAAAGGACATATTAAAACCCGTGAAGCGAGTGAGATTAATGCACAACTTGTCCATGATTTTATTGAAAGTAAACTAAATAAAAAATCTGTACTTGTTGTTACACCAACACGGGCAGGGCGCGCAGAACTTAATTTAAAAATCCGAGAGAATTTAAAAGAATTGGGCATGATTGGTAAACGTGAAAAATCGGTCACAACCTATCACAACTTACATTTTAGTGAGGCACAAAAACAAGATCATCGTAATTATAAACAAGGGCAAATCATCCAAACCCATCAGAATATGACAGGTATTCGGAAAGGTTCGGCTTTAACTGTAACCAAGATTGAGAATAAACAGATTTATGTTATTGATAAAAAAGGCACACATCATACCCTGCAAACCCAAAAAGCAAAGGATTATGATGTGTATGCTTCAAACGAAATTAATTTAAGTAAAGGTGATGAAATTCGCATCAGTAAAAATGGCTATGATGTAAATGGACGGCGTTTGAATAATAGTACAATCCTAACGATTCAAGGTTTTACGCGTGAGGGAAATATTAAAGCGGTTAAGGTTTCTAAATCACGAAAAAGTGAGTTTATTTTAAAACAAGATCATGGCAATTTTGATTACGCCTATGCAACGACTTCTTATGGTGCACAAGGAAAAACAGTTGATAATGTCATAATTGCGCAACCGAGTGCAACATTTCCTGCCAGTAATCAAAAACAGTTTTATGTTTCGGTATCACGCGCCCGAGAGAATGTAACGGTTTACACGGATGACGGCGAACAGCTTTTAAGCCATATTGAAAAGACAGGGAACAGACAAGGCGCAACTGAACTCGTTACAGATGAATACTTCAACACCAAAACTATTGATATAGATATTAATAAAAGCAAAGAAATAACCCTAAGTAAAGACAAAGGATATGAGCCAGAAATATGATTTTAAGAGCTTGCACTTCGGCACAGATGAGAAAAGTGATGAAGACCAAAATAATACTAATAAAAGTACATTAACAGTTTTTGAGACAGGCGACAGCAAAACGATTGATTTTATCAAAAAAGACAATACACGGCAGAATTTCCCGTATAGTCATTATTTGACATCTTGGATTGAAACCGACAATAAAAAGCGTGTCATTAAGATTATGTTTGCCACGCATCAAGTAACCATCAATGGCTATTGTCTTGATGCAATTTATGATGAATTGCGACAATTCAATCTCAAAAACCTTAAAGCCAATGATGAACGCTACACAAATGATCTTCCCGATGATGAACCGTTTATAACTTCCATCATCATAGAGTGGAAAGGGAAAGAGTAAACTTTATTTATAAATAAGTACTGAAAGCCAATAACTGAAAATGTTTAATAGAGAAAGAAATATTTTACCCTATATCAATAATAAAATCTTCATCATTATTTTGGGTTTCTTCTTTTTTCTTTGAACTAAGTAAATATTTTTTTTCAAAATTAACCTTACTTGTTTCAAATACTGTATTTGTAGCTTTTACTAAATTATTTATATCATCTGGGGACAGATTGAACAATTTTTGTCTCTTTTTGGAACCTAATATTTCTTCAGCCTTTCTTAAAGAGCTAAAAGAGTTATCATCTAGACTTTTTTCTCCGATTGAGCTTGTTGTTATGCTTTGATATTGGCTTTGTGCTGACTTATGATCTTCTTGAATTCTTTTATCAATATTATTTGGAACCATTTTTTTGGTTGGAATTTCAACTTCTATAACCTGTATATTGGAGTTGGTAACCATTCTTATACGTTCCGAAAGCATTTTCTCAATGCCATCAACAAATTCAAGATACCTCTTCATTAATAAATAATTTACTTGTAAATCACTAGTGTTATCTACTTTTTCGGATATTAGAGCGGTCACATCGAGTTTAGCCTGACTGATTGTTTGTTCTGAAAAATCTGTCAAAATCTTTACAAGGCTACTGTCTTGTTTTTTATTTATATCACTAAAAGTTTTATCAATCCATTTCGCATCTTCTAAATGAATTTGCTGACTGACAGATGCACCTAATTTAACTTGCAAAGTAAAATTAGTTTCTATATTACCTAAGTTTAATGATACCGTAATTGGCTCGGGAAAATCCCGAATAACTTTGATAGTATAATCGTTTTTATCATTGCCAAGCAATTTATCTAATTCAAAAACAGACATTTGACCAGATATGAGGTAGCTCGGAGCATTCGGTTTAATACTATATGCAACGACTAATTCGTCTTTACTTGTTTCATTTAGAAGTGTAAAACGATTATTTACCCAAATAATTATGGTTGTTATTGGAACTAAGCAGTATAGTGTTGTAAGAAAGGACTTGCTCCTTTTTAGGCTGCCAATAAATTCAAATAAACTCTGATCTACTTCAATTGATTGATTTACTAGATACCAAATAAAAACTATTATAATAATCCCTAAGAAAAGAATTAATGTTATGTATTTATTTTTAAAACTCACATACTTTTTAACTAATCGTCTTGAAATATTATCTTCAATGAAATTTCTGATTAAACCCCAGATTTCAGGAAATGATATACTGAAAATCATAGCGACTGTTGCGGTGTAAAACCATCCTGTTGAGGTTTCTAACCCTGTCATTAGTAAAAATTTCTGAACAATTGTGCCGCCTTCTTCAGAGGGATTCCAAGTAAGAATTTCTAATAAGAAAAGCGCAAATAAGGCAAATCTTACAATACGTATAAATGATATCATTTAAAACAAAAATTAAAGATTAACAAGCAAAAAGACTTTAATGTTTTCGATTTGGGAGGTTTATTCCAAAAATAATGTTTTTTGCTTTTAAAAAAAAAGAATTAACATTAAAAAACTGTCATATTATATGTTTACTATTTAAAGTAATTGTCTACAACTTTGCTAAATTTTTTTCGATCTTCGATAAGTTTAATATATTCTTCAACTAAGTCTGGATAACTCTCTTTGAATTCTTCAATCATTAGATTATCCATTGTATTTTGCATATTTTCTAAAGATAAAGGGTCTTTTACAATCATTTTTTCTCTTTTGATAAGGTAATCATCAATTTGTTTTTCATTTTCCAATAAAGGATTGGAAGTCTTTTTACATGAGAAAAAAGAAAGTGTGTTGTTCTTAAATTTTTTTAAAACTGACATGCGAAGAATTGTACCAGAATATTGTGTTTATGTCAATATTGTATTATTAATAATTGACCTAATTCTTAGAGAAATAGATGATAGTATTTTTGATTATGCAATTTCTTTAGCTTTCATTGTAGTTTTTACAGAACGGATTTCAAAAACCATATTGAATTTTGAAGGTAAATAAAAACTTTGTTAATAACTGTATGGCTTTTGGTTATGTGTTCTATCTAAAATTATTTCTTTACTCTCATTCGTTAGTAAATATCAAGTAGTATAGTAATGTTAGTTTTTTTTATGAAAATAAATGGATTACTTATAAAGTACTAAAATGTAACATTTTTAAAGTTGTGTCTACTAATAATTATAAAATTAATGTTTTCTATAATTCTTTAGAGAATGACTGAAAAAATTAATCAATTAATAGATTTTTTAGAATCCGATGAAACCCATAAAGCTTTTACTGTAATATGTGCCTGTATAGGGGCTTTAGCACTTGCATTTATTTACGGGTATAGTGCTGATGAAGTCAAACTTGGCACATTAATTCTTATGTTGCCATTGGGAGCAATAATTGGGGCATTATTAGGTCAATTAATCATTGTAGGATGCTATATTTTCGTTTGGGGTTCTGTAATTGCACTAGCAGCCTATATAATATACTGGATTCTTTGGTTATTAGGCTCGATAATATATGGTTTATATAATATTGTGTTATGGGAAAATTAATATCTGACTATGAAAATAAAAAGAATGCCAACTCTATCTTGATAGATGGTTTTACACTGCATGTTGCTTGTCTCCATGATATTACTCCAAAAGAATATCTCAAACTAAATGACTATGCAAAAAAAACTTTCAATACATTAATTCAATCACTTGTTTTACATGAAAAAATTAGTGTTGGTAGTGATGTTGTAAACCCAAAAAAACGTTTTCCAGAATTATTTAATTTATTTGGTGATTGTATTCAAGAAATTAATACAATAAATCAAAACGACACTTCACTCTTTAAAAAAGAAATAGTTCGAGATTATAATTTCAATAAAGAAGAATTCTTAAAACTGAACAGAGAAAAAAGTTATGAAGATGAACTTACTAACTTTGTTCAAAAACATTTTTTTGAAAATAATTTAGAACCCAAGGTTGAGATATTAAAAAGGTCAGACACTAACCTGTTTAAAATATTTATTCAGCATCAAAAGTTGAGAGTTAGAATGTACAATGTTGAAGCTGTACACAATGGAATATCTTATCTTCCATCACCATTTAGAGTAAAGCTTTCTGAAATTAAGGAGATGAAAAAAACACTTGCTATGGATTTACTAAATTCTCTCAATGAAGAAATTAGAGTTCCTATCATTAAATCCTTAGCTGAAGATACTGTCTATAGACATCTTCCTTTAGATATATCAACACCGCCTCTACTTAAATTTATAATAAAAGAGGGCGGTAATCAGAGCATACTTAAATCTGCATTAGAAATTAGGAATTTAAAGATTGCAAAGGGTTTTAGAAATCTTTGTAATGATCTTTTAACTGCTGAGGAACTTAGAATTATTACTAAAATAAGGGCAGAGATAGAGGATTTAAAGTCTCTTTGGAAAAATGAACTTCATCAAAAAAATCATACCAAATCGAATGATATTAATTTGAAAGTGTATGGTATCTCTGCAAAGACACCTATTACATGGAAAACCAAGTTTCCGAGAAAAGCTTATCTTTTTATGTATAAAATGGTTAATGCTATTTAGATTCCCTTCTCTACATTTTCATGCTAAAATGGTACCCATACTGCCACCCATAGAACCATTTTAAGTAGTTTAATGAAAATTTATATTGATTATTCAATGGTTTAGCAAAATTTTGTTGGCTTTCGCAGTAGGTTAACAGTCATTTGCTCTACCAACTGAGCTATCGGGGAATACCGTTGTAAAACGGACTATAGTTGTATAGTTAGTTTTTCCTTGATTGTCCAGTAGAAAATTGAAACCCTTTCTATAAAGGGGACACAGCACTTTTTATGTGCATAGTGATGTCTTTAATGAGTCGATATAAAACATGAACTACTTATTTTTTAGATAAGGAGAATTGCATCATGTTGCATTCAAATTCATACAAAAACGGTCAATTTGGTACCCATAGTGGTACCCGCGACGAAACAAAAAAACATAATGATTCAAAGGCTGACAAGCCAAAGATTAACAAAAATGGTACCCATAGGAGCCGAATTATTAAATTTACGGATGTCACGATTCGTCATTTAAAGCCAAAATCAAAGCGAATTGACTATTGGTGCCAGGGATTATCAGGGTTTGGTATTCGTATGTCGCCTCATGGAACAAAAACATGGGTTTATACCTATCGCATTGACGCAAAGAAAAGACGATTGAGTTTAGGCAAATACCCTGCTGTGACATTGAGAGAGGCTAAAATTCTCTATCAAGAGGCTAAAGAGAAAGTTGAAAAGGGTATTGATCCGATTAAAGAGCGCCAAGAACAAAAGCAAAAATCTTTTGATGAATTGACATTACATGAACTCATTACGCTTTATTTAGAACATTGCAAAAAGGCTAAAAAGAAAAGTTATGATATTGAGCGTAAATGTTTAGAAAAAGATATTATTCCTGTATTGGGAAAGCGTAAAATTACCACTATTCAAGCGAAAGACTTATCACAGATATTTCACACGATTATCGTCGAACGTGAAGCTCCAAGCACCGCAACACACCTGTATAGCTATGTCAGACGATTATTTAATTTCGCGGCTGATATGGGATTAATGCGCAGGCGCGATAATCCGTGTTTAGATATCAAACTGAATGTCAAGAAAAAGCAACGCTCACGTCATCTCTCACCACAAGAAATTTATCAATTTTGGCACAATATTGAAACTGTGCCGATGATGCCAGTCACACGATTGGCATTAAAATTTATGCTTGTGACTGTGGCGCGTGGGTGTGAGGTTCGATTAATGAAATGGTCGGATATTAACTGGAAAGACCGTATCTGGACATTACCGATGACAAAAAATGGGCATTTACATCGTATTTATTTAAGCGATTTAGCTTTCAATATTCTTGAAAAGGTCAAACCCTATTCAAACGAAAAAGGAATTGTCTTTGGCTCTAATGGTCACAGAGATCGAGAACAGGGTAAAGAACAAGCTCAAAAACCAATGAGTGATCATACGCTTTCACAACCGATTAAACGGCATTGGGATAAGTTTGGAATAGAAACACCGTTTACACCACATGATTTACGCCGAACAAGCGCAACTCTCATTGCAGGCTTGTTCGGGCGACGTGATTTAACAAAACTCTGTCTAAACCATGTCGATAACAGTATTACGGCGGTCTATGACCAATATGCGTATAGTAAGGAAAAAGAAATGGCAATAAACGCTCTCAACAAAGCGATTGAAATTATTATCAACTGCAAAAATGTTGAGAGCGTTCCAAGTTTTGATCAGTTACGAGAACAGGTTTTTAAAAAGCCTAATCATTTGACTGTTGATACGAAGCAGGATTTTCAAGCCAGTTTTTCAGATCAAGTATCTTATAGGCTTTCCTTTGACCTAAAGGGGTAATTGAATAAAGTCGTGGAAAGCGTTTTTCAATACGCAAGCGATATTGCGTTGCTTTATCAAGCGTTGTGACAATCTCAGCAGTTTTGATTGAGACAAAACTGTTGAGCATAAAGAGCAACTCTGCCACGACTTTATCTTCCTGTTCTGGGTCAATGAGAATAACAGCGTTATTTTCAATTGTTTTTACCATATTGTTTTCCTTTTCAAAGTTAGCGTTAGCAGAAGTGATAATGATTTTTGAATATTAAAACCATGCACATAAAATGACTTAAAACTGTATGTAAAGCATTGAATAGTATGACTTTTATGTCCATACACAAATTAAAAACGAATCTCTAAAACATTGGCAAACCTAAACCAACAAAGGAGATTTTTAATGAACTTAACATTTAACTATAAAGGAAAATCGAAAGAAGATTTTAAAAAGGAGATTATAGACAAACTCGTCAAAAGACGAAAAGAACTCAATATGACACAAGAAGAAGTCAATCAAAAATTGGGAATGTCAGATTCCCAGGTAGCAAAATGGGAAACGGGCAAACGCGTTCCGATACTTTTTCATTTGCTCTGCTGGCTCGATGTTTTGGGATTAGGGATGAAACTTCATGACAATGAGGGGAATCTTCTAGCTTCTACACATGCACCAAAGAAATAGGAATAAAAAAATAGCCTCTCAAACCGAGAGGCTATTTTCTCAAAGAGTTGGTTTTTAATTACAACTCAAATTGCACAATCTTCTTTTCAATTTCTTCTTTACGGTGAAGTAATGTGTCTTGTAAATGATTAGTCACAAGTTGAATAAGATTGGTATTGGTTGTTTTAAATTCTTCGCCATTTTCATCACGAATTAAAAATACACACGAGTCGCCATTATTGTATTTGAACTTAGTTAAGCTCGTTAAAGTTGTCATGAGCCGTGTGCGTTGATTGGCTAAACCGTTAAGTTTCTCAAAGTTATTCATACGGTCATGTAAACTAATTGGTTTTGTGACTGGTGGAATTACTTCTTGAACAAGTTTCTTAGTTGCAGATGTTGCTTTTGCCTTTTCGGATGTTTTTACGGCTACTGTTGATTGCGTTTTTTTCGCTGTTCCATTTTGTTTTACTGTTGCTGTTGCCATGATTTTAAATTTTTAAGATTAAACATTGTTTTTTTGATCGTTCCCTTTTGGCATGTTGGGTTTCGAACAATGCTTCATCTGCCGATGCGGTAGGAAAGGTCAAGACAACATCGGTTATTTTTTGTGTGCAAAAAATGTTCGTGTTCCCGCAGGGCTTGGTCTTGCAAGCGCGCAAAGGCAAGAGGCGATATTTGCAATTGATCGATAACACCACAGGTCACTAAAAAGTGTGCGATAATGATGTTTAATTAGGGATTTGAAATGGTACTGGAAACAATGAGTGAAAGGGAATATTCAAAAAATGGACTCGCAAATGCGGAAAACCGCATTGTACAATTGTAATCTTTGTTTTACATTTATAGAAAATAAAAGAAGTTACTATAAATAAACAGCTTGTTATTCAAGTATTTCAATAAAAATAGGGCATTCTGCGACTAATACTTTTAATAAAACTAAAACAAGAATTCGAACTACTATGAAAATCACAAAACTTAGACTTTTTAACTTCAAAAAATTTGAATTTTTAGAAGTAGATTTCAAAGAAAATTTAAACGTATTGATTGGCGATAACGAGTCTGGAAAAAGTTCAATATTATTAGCAATTGACTTAGCCCTTAGAGGTAGTAGAAATCGTGTTGAAACTGAAGGATTGGATTTGCTTTTTAATTCCAAAGCAGTCGAAGATTTCTTCGTTACAAATACCTACGAAACTTTACCTGAACTTAAGGTTGAATTATATTTTGATAATTTGGGAAATAAAAATGATTATTATGGTAGAAATAATACTTTAGGGACAGACGAATACGGATTTTCTCTTATTTGTAAACCTCGTGACGAATTAAGTAAAGATATATCAGAGATTTTAGCACAAGGAAAACAAAACTTTCCTTTTGAATATTATTCGATTACTTTTTATAAGTTCTCTGGTCAGCCATATTTAAGTTTTAAAAAAGATTTTAAACATATTTTATTAGACAATACCCTCATTAATAATGAATACGCTACAAATCAATACATCAAAACATTATATGACAGCAATGTAACTATCTCAGAAAAAAATAAACACTTAAATGAGTATCGAAAATATAAGAATGATTATCGTGAGAAAGTTCTAGCTGACGTTAATAAAAAAACTGGAGACTATAAATTTGGAATTAAAAACGATAAAAAATCAAATTTAGTAACAGACTTAACTATTACAGAGGAAAATATTGATATTCAAAACAAAGGAAAAGGACGTCAATGCTTTATAAAAACCGAGTTTGCTCTGCAAAAAAATAAAAGTGAATTAGACTTTGTTTTGTTAGAAGAACCAGAAAATCATCTGAGTCATTTGAACATGAAGAATTTAATTTCAAGAATAAGTGACTCTAAAAATAAACAACTTTTCATCGCAACACATAGTAATTTAATTAGTTCAAGATTAGATTTAAGAAATACCATTTTATTGAATAGTAATAGTTCAATTTCTATCAATCTAACTCATTTAGAAGACTCTACCGCAAACTTTTTCATGAAAGCACCAGATAATAATATCTTGGAGTTTATTCTCTCTAAAGAAGTGATTCTCGTTGAAGGAGATGCAGAGTTTATATTACTAGAAAGATTCTTTGAGATTGTTACAGGGAGCAAGCCGAACGAACTAAATGTCCATATTATTTCTGTTGGTGGTACAAGTTTTAAAAGATATTTGGAAATTTCTAAACTGCTAAATATTAAAACGGCAGTAATTAGAGATAATGATACAGATTATCAAAAAAACTGTGTATGCAGGTACGTTAAATATATAGCAACGAATATAAAAGTCTTCTCCGAAATAGATAATTCTATTTCAACATTTGAGATATCAATGTATAATACTAATACTCAAATTTGTGATGAACTCTTTTCTTCTGGAAGAAGAACAAGAAGTGTTCAACAATTTATGCTTGATGAAAAAGCTGAATGCGCTTTTGAAATACTAGATAAAAAAAGTACAGAGATTATTGTTCCTAATTATATAAAAAATGCAATTGAATGGTTGATAAAAAATTAATATTAGCAGTTGCAGGCTCAGGTAAAACAACCAATTTAATTGATAAATTAAATTTAGATAAACGATTTTATTTAGTTACTTATACAATAACCAGCGCGAGTTTGATTCGGTATCGGATTATTAAAAAATTTGGTTATTTACCAAATAACATACAAGTATTTACTTATTTCAACTTTTTGTACAACTTTTGTGTAAAACCGTTTTTATTCTTCAAATATAATCTCAAAGGAATATATCTTGAGAATCCCCCCGAACAAACTAATTACTTCAAAAATTCAGATATAAGAAAATATATGAGTAAAAATGGCTATGTCTATCATAATAGACTAGCTAAGCTAATTGAATTTGAGAATTTAATAGAAGATGTTAAATTAAGGTTAGAAAAGTTCTGTGATTATTTCTACTATGATGAAGTACAAGATTTAGGGAGTCACGATTTCAATTTTATAATGGAGCTTTCAAAGTCCAATCTTAATTTTCTTTTTGTTGGAGATTTTTATCAGCATACATATGTAACAAGCTTCGATAGAAATGTGAATGTAAATTTACACAAGGATTTTTATAAATATTTAAAAAGGTTTGAGGCTTATGATATCAAAATTGATTTAAAAACATTAAGCAATAGCTGGAGATGTAGCCCCACAATATGTAATTATATAACTGATAATTTAGATATTAATATTGGCTCTCATAGAACTGATCAAACAAAAATTACATTAATTGAAGATAAACAAAAATTGATTCCAATTTTAAATAATAATAACATAATAAAGTTAGTTTATAACAATGCGAATAAAAGGGATTTTAAAGCAAAAAATTGGGGTGAATGCAAGGGTGAAGATGATTTTATCGACACCTGTATAATAATGAATACCACTACATACAATTTATATAAAAAAGATAACTTAAAGAAGTTGGCTAAGAGAACTAAAAACAAACTTTATGTAGCTCTATCAAGAACCCGTGGTAATTGTTATTTAGTTAATGAAAAACTATTGAAATAGAAATGTTTGATCAAAAATGAATTATATCTGCTATTTGCTTTAGATAAAAAATAGGGGAATATAGCTGACAACATTATAGACACTTGCTATTTTTAATTTGAAAAATCTCTAAGATGTATTTTTTTTAATTTTAGAACAAATATTACGCAATGAAAAAACAACTCCCAAAACCAGAAAATTGGCAAGATTTTGAGTCCTTGTGTAAAAAACTTTGGGGCGAAATTTGGAAAATACCAAATAAGATAAAGAAAAATGGTAGAGCAGGACAAATCCAAAATGGTGTTGATGTTTATGGTATTCCAAAAAATGAGAAAAATTATTGGGGCATTCAATGTAAAGGTAAAGACTCGTACACACATGCAAAATTAACTAAGTCGGAAATAGATATAGAAATTGAAAAAGCAAGATCATTCAAGCCGAATTTAACCGTTTTAATTTTTGCTACAACATCAAATAAAGACTCAATAATAGAAGAGTATGTAAGACTAAAAGATTTTGAAAATAGAGAAAATCAAAGCTTTGAAATTTTACTTTTTTGTTGGGAAGATATCGTCGATCTTATCGAAGAGCATAAAGATGTGCATGACTATTATATGAATTCTCAAAAGTTCAAAACGCAATTCGATTTTGAACTTTTGTTCGATGAAAATCAAGATACCGTAATTGAAGTTAATCCTGAATTTTATAATTCTAAAATTGTAACTGTCATAAAACCACCATCCATTCACAATCCAAGAAGAGGAAATATACACATTTTAGACCTAACAGGCGACTGGAGTACTCATAGGAGTGGTAAAAATTTATCTTATTGCACCATGAATTTATTGCTTACCAATACAGGACAAGAAGTTCTTGAAGATTGGAAGCTCACGTTTAAGGTTGAGGGAAAATATAAATTTTTAGGTAATTATGATGCCAGCGAGGATCAATTATCTCGAAGTAGTATTGCAAAAATTAGTAATCCTAGTGCATTTCTTGAATACAATGATGAATTCACTTTGGAATCTTCCAAAGCCATTATTCAAAGTGACCATAGAAAATATCCTTTATGGATAAGACCAATGCCAGAAAAATATCAAATTAAACTTTCATGGGTATTCTTAGCGAGAGGTTATAAGAATAATGGAGAATTAATTATTAACGTTAACCCAATTATTGAAGATCAAACATTAACAAATGAAGTTGATCACTATTATGAACTAAAAGAAGATCAAGATAGAATTGATGAGAAAGTCGTATATCAATAAAGAGTAAATTAAGAACTTTAAGAAAAGATAGGGCGATTAAAAAAAATAAGAAAAGCTTTTTATGTCAATTGGATTCAATGGTTTTGCGGATTCTATTTTTTAGAATAAAGCTGTAACAATTTTTAAAAATGTAAGACAAATATTATAAAATATTGTCGTTATGAGTAATTTAAATAAACTCAATAATGAATTTAAAATATACCAAGAGTAAAAACAAAATCTCATACATGTGTATATTGTTTTGCAGTATAAAATAATTAGTTATGAATCGAATAAAAAGAGGAATACAAAAATTAGAATCTAAACAAATAGATTTAATAAATAAGCAAATTGAAGATTTGAACCATAAGAGATCACATAGAAATCGCTCTTTTGTATTAAGTTGTATTGTAATATTGGGAGCATTTTTTTCATTTTTGGCAATTACATATCCAAATTTTAAAACTTCTCAAAAAACAGCTAATGTAGAGTTAGGTTATGAAGTATTAAGACTTTGGACAGCAACAGACACTGTTTCTAATAAGGAATTAAAAAAACTAATTCGAACAAGTTTAGCATCAGAAATTGATTTTGCAGAAATGTTAGCTAATAATGATTCTTTAAATCAAAAGATCAAGAAAATAGATATTTTAGTGAATTCACCTGTTAATATGGGATGGTGTATTAATGACGAAAAGGGTGTGCTTAATTTTAATAATAGTAATTATAGCAAAGAAATTTATGATAAATTAAAGAAAAAATATGGCGATATTTTGTGGGCTGAAACTATGAACCTTCCTGAATTTGAATATTTTGAGTTAGATTCTCTACCTGCAAACCGGCATTATTAAATTAAGTATATAATTTATCCAAACCAACTTATATGTTATTAAAATCTAAAATGTTTTAGGTATGTTTTAGGAAAGCAAAAAAGCTAAGATTCAGAATCTTAGCTTTTCTAGTGTTTATAGTAGTAGCGAGATCGGGAATTGAACCCGAGACCTCCGGGTTATGAATCCGACGCTCTAACCAACTGAGCTACCTCGCCGTGTTTGCGGGTGCAAATATAGGAACTATTTTTTTTTGAGCAAATAATCCACAAAATTTATTTTTTTTGATCTTTTCTTTTAAACTTATTAATTAATGTATATATTGTCAGCAACATAATCAAGAAATACAGCATGTCAGATAAAATTAAATACGAAATTGAGTTCCCTATACAATCTTCACCACAGCTTTTATTCCAATACCTGTCAACACCTTCAGGATTGTCCGAGTGGTATGCAGATAACGTAAATTCTCGAGGAGAACTTTTTACATTTATTTGGGATGGTAGCGAAGAAACAGCAAAGTTATTAGCCAAAAAGAACAACGAACGCATCCGCTTTCAATGGGAAGAGAATGAAGACACGCCATATTATTTTGAATTGAAAATCGTTGTCGACGAAATTACGAAAGATGTTTCCCTAATTGTCATCGATCATGCAGATGATGATGAAGAAGTGGAAGAAGGTAAAATGTTGTGGGAAAACCAAATAGGAAGCCTGAAACAAGTTTTGGGTTCACGCTAAGAAAAACCATTTATAAGAAGTATATTTGCCTTGAGAAAATCAAGGCTTTTTTTATGGTAAATTTTAATGGAAATATCAGCGAAGAAACGACGCTCTTAGATGTTGAAAATAGAGGAATAAAATATGGCGATTCCTTATTTGAAACGCTTCGAATTGTGGGACATAAAATCCTCTTTTGGGAAGATCATTATTTCAGACTCATGGAATCAATGCGAATTCTTCGAATGGAAATTCCGATGAATTTTACCATGGAATTCCTAGAAGCAGAAATTCTAAATACCATAAAAACAAACGATTTGACAAACGCTCGTGTTCGTTTTACAGTCTATCGAGGCAATGGCGGACTCTACATGCCAACTTCCAATGAAATTGAATATGTAATCACAGTCAATACACTTACATCTCCTTTTTATTTGCTTTCAGACGCAACATTTGAAGTCGATCTATACAAAGATTTTTACATCAATAAAGGATTGCTTTCCACATTAAAAACGAATAACAAAGTCATTCATGTCTTAGGAAGTATTTATGCGAAAGAAAATGCGTTAGATAACTGTTTGCTTGTCAATGAAGATAAAAGTGTGGTAGAAGCCTTAAATGGAAATATTTTCTTGGTGAAAGATAATGTAATCAAAACACCACCAATTACAGATGGATGTTTGAAAGGAATTCTGCGAAAGCAATTGATAGAAATTCTTGAAAAAACACCTAACTATGAATTGAAAGAGGAAAGTATCTCTCCGTTTGAAATTCAAAAAGCAGACGAGTTTTTTATAACAAATGTCATCAAAGGAATTGTACCGATTACAAAATACCGAAAAAAGCAGTTTGAATCTACGGTTGCAAGAGATTTAATCGCAAAATTAAATATGAAAATTAGACTAGGCGCGTAACTAATTATGACTCGGATCTTCAGGAGCATTCGACCAAATCAAATACTCACCACCAAGTTCCATCATTTTTTTACGCCAAATAGATTTGCAAGATTTGGAAATGATTTCTTTCTGAAACTCATTCTCCACAATAATCCAAGAATTGGAATTCAATTCTTCACTAAGTTGATTGGCATGCCAACCAGAATAACCTAAGAAAAATTTAATGTCATCTTGTTGTAATTTGTCTTCTTCCAACAATTTAATAATAGAAGAAAAATCGCCGCCCCAATAAATCCCCAGCGAAATTTCTATACTATTAGGCACCAAATGTGGTATTTTATGAATAAAATATAAATTATCTTGTTCTACAGGTCCGCCATTATATACTTTAAACGTCGTTTTTGCGTTCGAAAATTGCGGAATCAAGTCAGAAAGATGCACATTTAGTGGTTTATTTAAAATAAAGCCAATGGAACCTTCTTCAGTATGATCAGCAAGTAAAACAACTGATCTGTTGAAAGATACATCTCCTATAATAGATGGTTCAGCTATTAAAAGATGTCCTTTATCTGGTTTTAAGGCTATCATTTATTTTTTTTTAGGTTACTTAAATCTATTAAAAAAAAACCAAATAATCAAATTCAAGAAATTATCTAAACCTATATAAAACGAAAAAGCACCCAAATTTGGGTGCTTTTTGTCTAATTTATATGTAATATAATTAGTTTACTGCTTTTCCTAAATCAGAACCTGCTTTAAATTTTACTACTTTTTTAGCAGCAATTTGGATAGTTTTTCCAGTTTGTGGATTTCTTCCTTCTCTTGCAGCTCTTTCTGAAACTGACCAAGATCCGAAACCTACTAAAGAAACTCTTTTTCCGTCCTTTAAAGCTCCTTCTACATTTCCTAAAAATGATTCCAATGACTTCTTTGCTGCAGCTTTAGAGATTCCTGCGTCAGCAGCCATTGCGTCAATTAATTCTGTTTTGTTCATAATTGTTGAATTATTAATTGTTGGTTAAACATTATTTTTTAAAAGCACTACAAATTTATACGGATTTCTTTGCCATGCAAGTAATAGCGCGGGAAAACCGCGTTTTTGTTGATAACTTAATACGATTGTTAATAAACACAACGATTTTTTATTGTTTTTCTCTCGTATCAGTAAATATAAGGGTTACGAGACTTTTGCCTCTTTTTCGAAGCGAAAACCGTTTAACAAAGCACTAATTTCCATTGAACGCTTTCCTGGAAGCTGTACAATTTTCAAAAAAATGTAACCTTCTTGGATAGCAATTTTTACCTCTTTTTTAGTGCTAATCACACTTCCAACTGCATGTTGATGTGCTTCGACAATCTTTTCTACCTCATATATTTTAATAGTATAGCGATCTTCTCCATTATATAAAGTGGTCCAAGCAGTAGGATACGGACTCAACCCACGAATCTTATTATATATATTGTCTATCGTATCTGTCCAATCAATTTGGCAAGTTTCTTTGTGAATCTTGTAGGCCGTTTTGGTTTCTTCAATAGTAGGTTGTATTGTCGTGGAAACTTCATCCTTTTCTATATGTTGAACGGTTTTCAGCACCAAACCACTTCCAATAGTCATCAGTTTATCATGTAATGAACCTGCATTTTCGGAAGGATCAATCAAAACTTCTTCCTGAAAAATCATCGCGCCTGTATCAATCTTCTCATCAATAAAAAATGTTGTGACGCCCGTTTTGGTTTCTCCGTTAATAATTGCCCAATTAATTGGCGCGGCACCTCTATAATCAGGAAGTAAAGAAGCGTGTAAATTAAAGGTTCCGTATTCGGGCATTTGCCAAACAACCTTTGGCAACATTCTAAATGCAACGACAATTTGTAAATTCGCGTTTAACGCTTTCAATGCTGAAACAAAAGAAGTGCGCTTCAAATTGGTAGGTTGCAACACGGTCAAATCATTTGCCAATGCAAACTTCTTTACTGCCGATTGATGCAATTTTCGTCCACGACCTGCAGGCTTATCAGGTGCAGTAATTACGCCAACTACATTGTAATTTGCGTCTAAAAGTGCTTGTAATGTTGCTACGGCAAAATCGGGCGTGCCCATAAAAACGATTCTTAAATCTCTCATATAGTATATGTATACGTATTTTTTTCTGTTAAAGTAATCTGTTCAGCCTCCAAAAGTAATTGAATTACCGCTAATATAAGATTTTCTCTGTAAGGTAAAAGGGTACAAATTTCGGTAGAAGGCATCGGTTTTTCTTGTAAAAGTTTTAAAATTTCATCTCTTACGAGGAATTGCAATTCCGTATCAGGTGTTGTAGTAGTTTTGGTTTTGCATACAGAGCAAATGCCGCATGCTTTTTTAGTATGTTCTCCAAAATAGGAGAGTAGCTGTTTATTTTTACACGTTTCCGAATCTTTAATGTAGTTAATTACAGATTGAACGCGCTTCTTTTTCAGTTCCTGTTGTTGTTGTACTTCTTTTGCGATCGGATGAATGGTTTTGTCATCTTCACGTGCAACTAAAAAAGTGACTTCAGCGTCCGTTTGAATCTCGTCTAACAGTATAATTTCATCTTTTGCCAACTGCTGAATGGTCTCTGTAATTTTTCCCTTTGGCAATCCTAATTTCTGTGCGAGGAAGTGTGTGTTGATATTTATTTTCTGTTCAAAAGCGCCACCGTAGGTTCGCAAAATAGCTTGTGTAATCAAACTAATGTTTGGATTCTTATCTAAATAATTCATCAAGTTGAATTGATCTACGATGAATTTTAAAGAAGTCTTTCGATGAAAATGCTGTGAAAGCTGAATAATACTATGTCTATCCAACAGTTGTAATGCGGAATATGTTTTTTGTGTGGGAAATTGATATGCTTTGCAAAAATCGTAAAAAGGCAAGGCATGTTTGGTATCATAGCCTTCACCATAGGCAATTTGAAAGAAACTACACAGCTTCCTGAACACGAGTTTTAAAAAATCGACACTTGGCAAATTGTGAATGAATTGTTTTTGTAACGCATCAATATCGTTGGCATCCGTTAGAATGATGGCGTTTGCATATTCGCCATTTCGTCCGGCGCGCCCAGCTTCTTGATAATAATTTTCCAAACTATCGGGCAATTGCACATGAATCACGTTTTTTACATCAGGTTTGTCAATGCCCATTCCAAATGCATTCGTTGCTACGATGGTTTGTACTTTTCCTTGCAACCAAAGCTGAAGGTTCTTTTTTTTCACTTCTGACGAAAGTCCACCATGAAAAAACACACTCGTAAATCCTTTCCGTGAAAGCGCTTCTTGAATGCTCACGGTGCTTTTTCGGTTGCGCGTATACACAATGCAAGACTGTGGATATTTGCGCAAGGTTTTTTCAATCGTTGTGATTTTATGTTCAGTTTCCAACACGGTATAGGCTAAATTTTCACGTGTAAACGACTGCTGAAACTTTTGCACATTTTTTAAATGCAGACTTTCCTCAATATCTTTTACAACGACTGGCGTTGCGGTCGCTGTCAGTGCAATACACGGAATATTTGGCAATAGTTCTCGAAGCGTATTGATGTTTTTATAGGCGGGACGAAAATCATTTCCCCATTGCGAAATACAATGTGCTTCATCAACTGCTATCAAATTGACGTTCATTTGCTTGATGCGCTCTTGAATGATTTCTTGTTGTAAACGTTCAGGAGACACATATAAAAACTTGTAATCGCCATACACACAATTGTCTAGTAAATTACTGATTTCTTCACGTTTCAGTCCGCCTGTAAGTGCAATTGCTTTAATTCCGTTTGCCTTTAAATTGGCAACTTGATCTTGAATCAAAGCTACTAATGGCGAAATGACGATGCAAATTCCGTCCATTGCCAATGCAGGAATTTGAAAACAAACTGATTTTCCACCGCCAGTGGGCAATAAAGCTAAGGTATCTTTTTGTTGAATAACCGCATTGATAATATCTTCTTGCAACGGACGAAACGAAGTATGTCCCCAGTATTTTTCTAGAAGTGCAAGCGGTTTGGTCATTCGTGAGTTTTAAGTGTATTTAGGATAAATGTTACACGTTCTGAAACAGTTCCAAAAGGAACATCAATTAGATGATATCCATGTTTTTCATACGCAGTTGTCAAATATTGTTGAATTTTTTGGGCTTCTTCATAACTTTCGTAACGTTCATTATCTTGCTCATAAATTTCTTCCCAAGGCGCCAACATAAACACAATGTCGTATGTATACTCGTAGCATGCATTGTGGAACATTTCTGGGTACGAATCGCCTGTATAATCCATATATGCGGCTACATCAGGAATGCCTCGATCGTAAAAAGCATAGGGTGTATTGAGCGGTTCGGCATCTTTAAATTGTTCAATTCTACCTTTTAGGAGCAATTCGCTAAACAATAACGGTTGTGTTAAAAATAATTGTTCAATGCCTCTTTTTTGTGCTGCGGCTGTGACTTCTCGTGAAATTTCATGAAAGCACACATGTCCTTTTGCTTCTAAATCAGTAATTAAGGTAGATTTTCCTGTGCCAGGTCCGCCAACAATAAGTATTCTTTTCGTGTTCAATCTGAATAATTTATGGGATAAAATTACGGAAATTGTAAGGAATATGAAAGTTTTTAGTTCGAGTCGGAGACTCACACTAGTCATAGAAGTTTTTAAATGGCTGGTCAGCGTCTGAGACTCTGACTAAAACTATATAAAAGTTTTCAAAGAAGCTGTATCTTTGCCATTCACTAAGAAAAATAGACTGTATGAGTTCAAAAAACGATTCACAAGCGTTTTATGCAAAATTGAAAACACAATTAGAGGAAACGACTCAATTTCCATCATTATACATGTATAAATTCATTGTCCCTTCTAGCGAAGAAAGAATCCAAGAAGTACATGAAGTTTTTAATAATTTAGGCGCGGTTATCAATACTAAAAAGTCTTCAAAAGGAACCTATACAAGTGTAACCATTACGGCAAATATGAAAAGTGCCGACGCTGTAATTGCTAAATATAAGGAAGCAAGTATGATAGAAGGTATAATTTCTCTGTAAGGAACAGAGTTATATAGATTTTTTTTACTATTTTGCAAGCACAAAATAATCTTCACACGAACTTTATTTTACTTCAATAACATACCTTACAAATACATTTTATTTTGATTGACCAATTAGAGTACAATACAGAACGCCTACGATTGATTATTCCTGAATATGGTCGTCATATTCAAAAAATGATTGATATTGCCGTTGCTACAGAAGATGCCGAAGAACGCAATAAACAAGCAAAAGCTATTATTGGCGTGATGGGAAATTTACAACCGCATCTGCGTGATGTGCCTGATTTTCAACACAAGTTGTGGGATCAGCTTTTTATCATGTCTGATTTTAAACTAGACGTAGACTCTCCATTTCCAAAACCATCTAAAGAAATATTGCAAGAACGTCCTGATCCGTTAGGATATCCGCAAAACTTCCCTAAATATCGTTTCTATGGAAATAATATAAAGCGAATGATTGATGTGGCTAATAACTGGGAAGAAGGCGAAATGAAAGAAGCGTTAGAGTATGCCATTGCCAATCACATGAAAAAATGCTACCTCAATTGGAATAAAGATACGGTAGAAGATTACGTTATTTTCAAACATTTATTTGAGTTGAGTGATGGTAAAATTGATTTGGCTGCGAAAAATGAAGACTTGTCAGATGCTTCCAATCTGCTGAAGCAAAAGAAAAAGTTTACGCACAGCAATAAAAATCAACAACGAAGTAACAAAAACCGTAGCAATAGAAAGCGCTACTAACAAAATTCATTATCATATTTTATGGGGACTTTTAAGATTGAAGGTGGTCATCAGTTAAAAGGAAGTATTCAGCCACAAGGTGCTAAAAATGAAGCGTTGCAAATATTATGTGCCGTTTTGTTAACACCTGAAAAAGTGACAATTAGCAATATTCCTGACATTGTCGATGTAAACAAATTAATCATGCTTTTAGGAAACTTAGGTGTGAAAACTCAAAAAAACGGACCAGGATCGTATACGTTTCAATCGGACGATATCAATCTCAAATACTTAGAATCAGAACAATTTAAAGAAGAAGGACGTGGATTGCGAGGTTCTATCATGATTGTAGGGCCATTATTAGCGCGTTTTGGGAAAGGATATATTCCGAAACCTGGCGGAGATAAAATTGGTCGCAGACGTTTAGATACGCATTTTGAAGGTTTTATAAAGCTTGGCGCAAAATTTAGATACAATCGAGAAGATTATTTTTACGGTGTAGAAGCGAAAAAGTTGCAAGGAACCTACATGTTATTGGATGAAGCTTCCGTAACAGGAACCGCTAATATTGTAATGGCAGCCGTATTAGCAGAAGGAACCACAACAATTTACAATGCTGCTTGCGAACCGTATTTGCAACAATTGTGTAAAATGTTGAACCGAATGGGCGCTAAAATTAGTGGCGTAGGTTCAAATTTATTAGTAATTGAAGGTGTTGACGAATTAGGTGGAACAGAACACAGAATGCTTCCAGATATGATTGAAATTGGAAGTTGGATCGGTTTGGCGGCGATGACTAAAAGCGAACTCACAATTAAAAATGTAAGTTGGGAAGATTTAGGTCAAATACCAGAAGTATTTAGAAAACTCGGAATTACAGTGGAACGTCAAGGTGATGATATTCATGTACCTGCACATAAAGATGGATATGAAATTCAAAATTATATTGACGGTTCTATCTTAACGATTGCGGATGCACCGTGGCCTGGATTTACGCCTGATTTGCTAAGTATTGTCTTGGTAGTTGCTACGCAAGCACGCGGAAGTGTCTTAGTACATCAAAAAATGTTTGAAAGCCGCTTATTCTTTGTTGATAAATTGATTGATATGGGCGCAAAAATTATTCTATGTGATCCGCATAGAGCAAGCGTTATTGGTCACGACTTTAAATCGCAACTAAAAGCAACCACAATGGTTTCACCAGACATTAGAGCGGGAATTTCATTATTGATTGCGGCGTTATCTGCTAAAGGAACTTCCACAATTCACAATATTGAACAAATTGATAGAGGTTACGAAAATATTGACGAACGTTTACGTGCCATTGGAGCGAAGATTGTACGTTTATAATTTTTACACATAAAAAATACATACAGAAAGTCATTTTATGAGAATAGAGTGACTTTTTTTTATGGGAAGATTTTTAGAGATTATATTTTCGTAACTTTAATCTCAACACGTCTATTAGAACTGCGATCGCGTCTTCCTTTTTCAGGAAAACGTAATGGAGAGGTAAATGCGTATCCTTTGTAGCTGAGTCGTTTTGCTGAAATTCCTCTGCTAATTAAATATCTGTAAATAAAACGCGCTCTATCAATAGAAAGGGTTTGCGTACCTGTATCACTATTTAAAGCATCTGAAATATCGTCGCCACCGCAACATACATGTCCTTGTATTTCCACATGAATAGTTCTGTTTTTCCTTAAAAACCGAACTAGTTTTTCGAGTTCTTTTTTAGAGGATTTCATCAGTGTAACTCTTCCAACTTTAAAATTAATTTTTCCAAAAGCATACGATTTCCCTACTCGAAGTTTATTGATTGGAACAGCATAAATGTTTTCTTTCCGAGAAACAACTACAGGTTTATTTTCGTTTTTTGAAATAACAATAGAAACTCTTCGATGTTGTCTTACACCAACACGTTCATTTTGGTTTTTAGCTGCTGTTGGCAATTCGCCTTTTGCTTCTTTTTCAATAGAATTGATAAGCCATACATAATTTTTTTCCAAAAAAGTACTTACGGAAGTCGCTCTGTCTTGTGAGAGTTTGAGATTGAAATTTTCAGTATCTACAAAATCGGTATAGCCTTTTATGATAAAATTGTAAGTAGCAGTGCTATCTAAAGAGGAAAGTTGTTTGTGTATTTTTTTGGTATTTTTGGTTGATAGCGTGAATTTTCCAGAGCCAAAATAAATGTCAAACTCAACTTCTTGTGCTTGGCAAAGACTGATACTACATAACCAGATGATAAGTAGTTGTTTCATAAGATACCTTTTGGGATGAAAAAGGTACAAAAATCTATATAAAAAATAAGGGCAACTAAAAGATAGTTGCCCTTACCAGTCTTAAAAATGGTTTTTTGAATCTAATACACCTAATTTAGATTCGGTAATATAACCTTATTAACAACATGAATTACACCATTCACTGTCTGAACTTCAGCGACGTTAGCCGCCGGTTCTATTGTATAAGTCTGTAAAATCTTATTGTGTGTAGCTGTTTTACAAACATTTTAATTTCATTTTAATTTTTACCAATCACCTATATTATAGTTGTGGTAAAATAACTTCGCTGATTACATGAATTACACCGTTTGCAGCTTGAACATCAGTAACAACAATGTCACCCATTCTTCCATTAAGGTCTGTAAATGAAGCGCCTCCTGCTGTATTGATTGTAAAATCAGCTCCCAAAGTGTTGTCAACAGTCATTCCATCCATTAAAGTAGATGCTAATACATTTGCTCCTGCTATCACGTGTGTGTTAAGAGTAGCTTCTAATGTCGCTGTTGGAATGTCTGCTAAATCGTTCACACCTTCTAATTCTCCAATTAGATTAGTAAAAGCCTGATTTGTAGGTGCAAATACTGTAAATGGAGCTGGAGTTCCTGTAGTACTCAATGTAGCTACATACGTAAATGAAGTTTCTCTTGTTAAAGCTGCTACCAAGCTACTAAATGTAGCATCCGCTGTTGCAAATGTTACTACTGTTGGTAACCCGATTACTGAATTTACAGCATGGATCACTCCATTATCAACAGGTACATCTGCGGTAGATACAGTAGATATTCCGTTTAACACCACACCATCTGCTGTGTTTACATACATGTTAAGTGTGTTTCCAGTTGTAGCTTCTTGGGCTAAAGTTTCAATGTATCCAGTCGTTAAATTTCCTGAAGTATTAGTGCCATTCACCACATGATTTAATAATACTTGAGTTAATACGTCTACTGGTACTGCTTCTAAATTGGCAAAGCCATTATCAGAAAGGAATGTGTCAAATGCAGTATTATTTGGAGCAAATACTGTATATTCAGTATCTCCATCTAATACACTTGTTAAACCTGCTCTATCTAATGCAGCTCCTAAAGAACTGTAATCAGAATTCGCAGCTACGAAATCTGCGATTGTGTTTGTTGCTGGTGCTACGGTGACTGTATTGTCATCATCACTACAAGATGTAAGTGTGAATAGTGCCATAACAAAAGCCATAAGGATAAATGTTGTTTTCTTTTTCATAACAATTTTATTGCTTTTTGTTTTTAATTGTTTTTAACGATCAATACAAAGATAAATAAAATGTTTAAACAATTTTAAAAAAGATTAAACAAAAATTGTTAATTGTTTGTTAAAAGCTTTAAAAGGTTAAACAGAAAAATCACTTATTTTAGCTGTTAATTCCACTTTTGTACTTCTCAAGGCAGCGTTCACGGGCAAATTTGTGTTCTACAATTGGTTTAGGATATGAAAATTCTTGATAGTCAGGAACCCACTTTTTTATATAAATATGATCCTTGTCAAACTTTTTTATTTGTGTAGTTGGATTGAAAATTCTAAAATAAGGTGATGCATCACATCCAGTTCCGGCAACCCATTGCCAATTTCCAACATTTTGGGCAAGGTCAAAATCCAGTAATTTTTTCGCAAAATATGCTTCGCCCCAAGTCCAATCAATTAATAAATGTTTGCATAAAAAACTTCCTGTAAGCATGCGTACTCTGTTGTGCATGTATCCTGATTTGTTAAGTTCCCGCATTCCTGCATCTACTAATGGATATCCTGTTTTTCCTTCGCACCACGCTTTAAATTCTTCTTCGTTGTTTCGCCATTGAATACCGTCATATTTGGATCTGAAATTATTAGTGACAGATTTTGGAAAATGCCAAAGTATTTGCATAAAGAATTCTCTCCATACGAGTTCTTTTAAAAAGGTATTGTTTTCAGATTCCAGTCCGTTTTGCACACATTGGCGAACGCTGATTGTTCCAAAACGTAAATGCGGACTTAATCTTGAAGTTCCTTCTATGGCTGGAAAGTTCCGTGTATCTTCATAATTGTCAATTCTTTGGTCTGTGATCGTATAGGGCAGAACTTTGATGTTTGATTCTTTAAAACCGATATCTTCTAGTGAAGGGAAATCAAAAGATTCGTTCGCGTAATTTTCAGAGTGAAACTCGCAATCAACACTTTTATAATCTTCTTCTTTGAGCGTTGCAAGCCATTTTTTGGAATACGGCGTGTATACAACATACGGATCACCATCATCTTTTACAATATCGTCTTGTTCAAAAATCACTTGATCTTTAAAGGTTTTAAATTCAACATCATGATCCTTTAGTAATGTTGCAATTTCTTCATCTCTTTGGGAAGCATACGGTTCGTAATCGCGATTTGTATATACCGCAACAACAGAAAATGAGTTTATGAGTTCTTTGATGACTTCCACAGGTTTTCCATGCTTTACAGCAATAGAAGCATCCTGTTTTTTAAGTGTATGGTTAATTTTTTCTAATTCTTGATGAATAAATGTCACCCGTGCATCATCTTCGGGTAATTTGTCAAGAATATCGCTGTCAAAGATGAATAGTGGAATTACTTTGTATCCGGATGTTAAAGCATTATGCAATCCGACGTTGTCTGTGATGCGTAGATCTCTTCGATGCCAAAAAAGTACGTACTTATCCTTCATAAGTTCCAAATAGTTCAGTTAGTTTTTTAGTTCGATATTCAAATATTTCTTTTAGTTTAGGTTTTACGATGATGGGATGCATCAATCTTCCCAAAAAGCCTAGTGGAATTTTATAATCTATAATATCTTCCATTTCTACACCACCAGGAATTTCTTTGATAAAATGCTTGTGATGCCACATTGTATACGGACCAAAACGTTGTTCATCTACAAAGTAATGTTGATGCTTTACATGTGTAATTTCAGTTACCCAATGCGTTTTTATATTGAAAACAGGTGTTACCAAATATTGTATTATCTGACCAGGATACATTGCTCTCAATTCTTCTGTCAAGATTTCAAAACCCATATAGTCAGGCGTAATGGTTTTTAAATTCTTTGGATTCGACAAAAAATCCCATGCCTCTTCAAGAGATATGGGAAAGTTTTGTTTACTGTGTAGTCTGTACACAATTCCTTTGGTACTAAATTTTTGCATAAAATTTAATTAGTGAATAAAATATAGCCGTTCAAAGAATTGGCGACTATCATCCATACAAAGTAAGGAAGTATGAATAGTGTGTATATTTTTAGTTGTGGTTTGAATTTGAATGTCATAAAGGCGATCAATCCTGTCAATAAAATCAAATTGATCATGCCTAATAATATGTAATGCTGATTGAAGAATACGTAATTCCAACTGACATTCAACACAAATTGAATCAAAAATAATGTGATGATTGTGCTATTATTCTTTGCTTCTGTAAGTTTTGCCATAAAAATTGAAAAACAAATCATCACAGTCGTCCAAGCAAATCCAAACACCCAGCCTGGTGGTGTCCAAGGTGCTTTTTCTAAATTTGCATACCAAGTTGTTCTAGGACCATCATTCATTAAATAAGCACCCAAACCGAGTGCGCCAAAATTAATGACGAGAAACAGAATTAGCCGAGCATAGAATTTCATACATTATAGTTTAACACTCACAATTCCACAATCCATGGTGAATATTTGCCCAGACGTGGAACGTGCTTTATCAGAAATTAAAAAGTCTGCCATATCTGCTACTTCTTGTGGTTGCAAGAATTTTTTCAGAGGATGACGTTCGGTAATATTTTCAATCATTTTGTCGTTTCGCAACAGCTTACTTGCCAAATCTGTATTGGTAATCGTTGGCGCAATAGCATTTACACGAATTGTTGGGGCAAATTCAGCAGCTAATGTTTTTACCAATCCTTCTACAGCAGATTTTGCCGCAGCAATGCTAGCATGAAAAGGCATTCCCAAGTGAGTTGCCACTGTACTAAATAATAAAATATTAGGATTTGTACCTTTTTTTAAAGCAGGTAGATACTTTTGTATTGCTTTGACAGCACCAATGACGTTGATATCATAATCGTTTTTAAAATCCTCAATTTTCAATCGGGCTATTGGTTTCAAATTTATGCTTCCCGGGCAATAGATTAATGTATCTATTGCCTCCAGTTCGGGAAGTTCATCTTCAAGGATATTACAACTATAATGCGTTAAGTTATTGGATGTGATTTCTGGAGCATTTCGGCTAATGTTGATTACATTATTGTGTGCTACTTGAGCGGACACAATTGCAGCACCAATGCCTCGGCTACCTCCAATTACTACAATGTTTTTCATCTATAAAATAGGTTGAGGGTTGTATGTATGTTTCTCACAATGCGTTACAATGCCAACAGTAGTACACCATCAGCATTGCTTCACATTCATTTGGGTGAGAGTGTTTATTTTAAACGTTTTTCGTATTTTCTTTTAAGAACAGTTAAACGTTTCATGATTTCCATAATTGCAGGATCTTTTTTCTGCTTGTAGATTTCATTAAGACTTAGTATTAAACGCTTAGCTTCTCTACTTGCAGTAATTTTGTCACTTCTTGATCTAAACTTGGTGTTTTCAAAATTTGATACTTCTGAATAAATAGTAGTTGCCATAATTTAATTGTTTAAAAAATTTTGTAATTCTAGGATTTTCTGTGGAGCATTGAAAGCTCCACCGTAATACGATGTAATTGTAGTTGATGAGTCATCTTTAACTCCTCTCGATGAAACACATAAGTGCTTGGCATCAATAATTACAGCTACGTCATCAGTTTGTAATATTTCGCATAATTCTGAAGCAATTTGATTGGTCAGGCGTTCCTGAACTTGCGGTCTTTTTGCATAATATTGAACAATTCTGTTAAGTTTCGATAATCCAATTACTTTTCCAGAGGAAATATACGCAACGTGCGCTTTTCCCATGATTGGAACAAAATGATGTTCGCAGTTAGAGTAAAATTGGATGTTTTTCTCAATAAGCATTTGATTGTATTGATATTTGTTATCAAACAATGCTACTTTAGGTTTGTTTTTAGGATTCAAGCCTGAGAAAATTTCTTCTATGTACATTTTAGCAACTCGTTTTGGAGTTCCTTGTAGTGAGTCGTCAGTTAAGTCTAATCCTAACGTTTCCATAATTTCTGAGAAGTGATAGGCAATTTTTTGTTTTTTCTCTTCATCATCCATTTCGAAAGCATCTGCACGCATAGGAGTTTCCAAACCTGTTAAAAGGTGTTCATCCCCAATTTCATCATGATCAAATCCATTTAAAGAAATAGATGATCCATTTAATTGGTTTAAAACGTCAGCAGTTTTCATATATATTGAAATGTTTAATTTATTTTGAATAAAATTAAACAAAATATTGATAAGAACAAAGTTTTGTTTAGTTTTTTTATCAAATAATTAAACAAAAAATAAAAAGTGCCTTATTTCTTGGAGATTTTATTGTTGCTGATAGCGCGTTGACGCGAGCATTTAAAGCGTCCTTCAGAGAAATCGCGTTTTTTTTGATGCTTGGTTTTGCGACCTTGTACACGTTTCCTCCACATTTTAAAACTTGATGCTTTCATTTCTTTGCGCATCAAATCAATAACTTCTTGCTCTTTGAGTCCAAATTGAAATTGAATAGCGTCAAACGTAGTTCGATCTTCCCACGCCATTTCTATAATTCGGTCAATCTGTCTTGGATTTAAATCGTGTTTCATCCTTCGTAATAATCTGTAGTGTTCAATACTTCGTTTTTCTGCAAGGTCATTTTTTCAATAAATGCCTTGTTTTCTTTGTAAAGTTTGTTCTTTTCAAATTGCACAAATTTCCCATCTGCATGAATGCTGAAGAAAGATGAAGTGTAAATATGCAACTTATAATACGGAATTACCCAAGAAAAGCTATTTAATTTTTTGTGAATATGTATTAAAATACCTTTTGGACGCAATTCAATGCTTCCGTAATTGAGGTCATCCACTGTATTTAGGTATTGTTTTAGGTTCGGACTTACGTCATGAATAATCATTCGTTTAGAGCCAATACCGCGCAATTTGATGCGTTTCATCAGTGGAAATGTTTCTCCCAAATGTGTATCTATGAATCTCGCGGCTTCTTTATCTGTATACGTTGTATTGATAATCATTATGAACTTTTTTTGCGATTAGCTAATGTATGTTTTTTTAAAATTCTGAAGTTTTCTTCAATTACCGTATTTTCATCTTTCATATTCCATAAAATATCACTAGCGTATTTTCGTGTTTCTTGAAGGTCTACAATTGGTTTTGGGTAATTTTTCCCCACAAAGAAATTCGCCATTTGTTGTTCCATCGGTGTCATGCGCGATGGTTCGTGCACAAAAGCAGTGTCTAATTCTGCCAATTCTGGAACCCATTGTTTGATAAAGATTCCTTCAGAATCATGTGCAATTCCGTTTTTTGTCGGATTGTACATGCGCAACATATTAATACCTGTTTCTCCAGCTTGCATTTGTATTTGCGGAAAGTGAATGCCTGGCTCAAAATCTAAGAAATACTGAGATAAAATCATGGCTGCCTTTTGCCAAGGTTGCCATAAATTGTGCGTAAAGAACGATACAATTAAAGCACGCATTCTAAAATTTAAATATCCAGTTTCCTTCAAACAGCGCATGCAAGCATCTACCAATGGATAGCCCGTAGTTCCGTTTTTCCAAGCTTCAATATACCGTTCAGAAACATGTTTTTTAAGTTTGCGATATCCTTTGTTCAAACTTACAAATTCCATTTCGTCTTCCATTTCAAATTTTTGGATAAAATGTGCTTGCCAACGCAGGCGCGAACCAAACGATTCCATTTGCTTTTTGTGAATGTTTTGTTCAATGCAACGAGTGGTTTCTTTCAAAACTTCGCGTACTGAGATATTTCCCCAAGCTAAATATGGAGACAAGCGACTGCAACTACGGCGCGATAGTAATGGTTTTGAGATGTGTGCGTTGTAATTTATTCCACGATCTCTAAAAAATGTGTTCATGTATTTGAGTCCCATCGTAGTGCCTCCTTTTTGAAAAGGCGAATCGTGATCTGTTGTCAAATCAGGCAACTGAAAAAAAGAAGCCAAGTGAGCCACTTCTTCTCTAGTGAATAGCTGTTCTTTTTTTGGACGAAAAGGTAAAAGCGGTTTGTTCATAAACTCTTCCCACAATTCAATCCAATTGCTACGATCTTGTAAACCTCTAAACACGCCATTATTCACATTTTCTTCCCATTTGATCATGTTGTTCAGTAAAAAACGCTTTAAGTTTTTATCACGATCATAGGTCACTTTAATTCCAGTTTCTTGATGCGAATAGAGGTGTGAAATTTTATACGTTTCCTGAATGATCTGCAAAGTTCTATTGATGTTTGATCGTACAATTAAAATTTCACTATTAAAAGCAACCAAAGAATTATTTAAGTCGATTAATGATTCTTTAATAAAATCCCAGTGACGTTCACTGTAGTGCGGATCATTCAGGAGAATATCTTCAAAAACAAATAAAAACAACGTTTTTCGTCCGGAAGAAAGTGCATTGTGTATGGCTTCATTGTCTTGAAGTCTCAAATCGCGCTTAAATAGGACGACGTTTATTTCTGTTTTGTCTTGTATATTCATCTATGTTTTTAATCTTTTTGTATAAGTTTTTTAATCATTCCTTTAAAAATAAAACCGTGAAACGGCAATACGGCATACCAATACAAACGTCCCCAAATACCTTTCGGTCTAAAAGTGGCACGCTGTACTAAATGATCTTTTTCAATTTTAAATTCTAACCAAGCTTCGCCTGGCAAACGCATTTCTGCAAAAAGCAGCAATCTTTTTTCCTCTTTGTCAGCATATAAAACTCTCCAAAAATCGAGTGGATCGCCTGCATTGAGTGTTTTTTGATCTCTTCGACCGCGACGCAATCCAATGCCACCAAAAGCTTTGTCTAAATACCCGCGTATTTTCCATAAAAAAGTAGCGTAATACCAGCCATTTTTGCCACCAATTGCCCAAATTTTGTCAAGGGTTTTTTCCTCATCTATGATTTTCCGTTTTTTAATATCTTTAAAACAACCGTATTCAGGAACTTTGATATAGCGTGAAATTTTTTCTCTGAACAAACCGCTGATAAGTGAATCTTTCCAGCTAGAAATGACACTGTTTTGTTCAATTTTTATAAAAGCATTTTTTACAGCTTCTTTATACGTCATGGGTTGAATATCCAGAATTTCATTGATGTCGCTCGGTTTTCCAATGACTTCTACTTTCATGCTATCAACTAAATTCTTCGCAAGTTTATAGGATGTCGTCGTGATAAAATACAACCAATAGGAGGAAAGCTTCGGCGTCATGACAGGAACTGAAAATATGGTGCGTTTCAATCCTCGAACTTCCGCAAATTGCAACATCATGTCTTTGTAGGTCATTGTGTTTGGACCAAAAATGTCAAACGATTGACGGAATACTTTTTCATTGCCAATCGCTTTTGTCAAATACTCCAACACATTGCGAATGCCAATTGGTTGCGATTTGGTGTTAATCCACTTTGGCGCGACCATAATGGGCAATTTTTCTGTGAGATCGCGAATGATTTCAAACGAAGCACTTCCGCTTCCCACAATAATCCCCGCTCGAAACGTCGTCAACGCGTATATTTCTGATTGCAATGTGATTTCAACATTTTTACGCGATTGTAAATGTTTGGACAATTGCTGATCGTTGACAATACCACTTAAATAAATGACTTGTTGTGCGTTGGTATTTTCAATACATTTTTTGAAATTTATGGCGCAATCTTCTTCCAGTTGTTCAAATTTTGTAGACGAAGACATGGAATGGATTAAGTAATATGCGACATTAATATCTTTCGGAATTCTGTGCAGTGTTTCCGTTTTTAAGAAATCTACTTCAATAATATCAATACGTTCATGAGCTGATACTTCTTCGGGAACACGTTGTTTGTCTCTTACGCAACAAATAATGCTATGTCCCATTTCCAATAAAATTGGAATCAGTCGTTTGCCGATATATCCTGTAGCACCTGTCAGTAGAATTCGCATCGTTTCTTTTGTTTTAGTGAAACTTACTTTTGAAATGTTTCATAAGAGACTTTCAAAGTAAAATCTGTACTAATTCCGCGGTTTAGCAGAGTTTTTCATTGCATGCTTCAATCCTGTCTTTTTTTCCTTTCCAAATTGAAATTTTCAGAGGATTTACTGTTTTACTTCGGACGTTGGTATGGATAGCGCGTTTGCTGATTTGGGACCGCATATCCGTCAAGTCCGTTAATGGTGGCAGTTTCCGCTTTCGCGAGATTGATAAAGCCATCGTTTTCTAAAATAGTATCGTTTATGTGTAAGTGTTCAATTTTCCCAACGATCAAAATCGTATCGTTTTCCTCAATTTTATATTCGCTCAAATAGCGCATGCCAATTTGCACATGACAACCTTTTACATACGGCGCTGCAAAACCATCTTTGTATTCCGTTTCTAAACTTGTTTGATCAAATTCGGACACTTCTTTTGGATATTTGGCAGACGTGTGATGCGCGTCTTGCGTTATTTGTTGATGAATATGATTGATGGTATACATACCTGTGTTTCTAATATTTTCGTATGTATTTCTGGGAACCACCGCTGGTCTCGTGACAAAACCGAGCAATGGCGGATTGGAACCTAAATGCGTTACCGAACTAAAAACGGCCACATTGGTGAAGCCATCTTCTGATGCTGTAGCAATTAGGTTTGCCGATTTATAGCCAGAACAACTGTTGATCAAGTTGATTCGGTATAACTTTTCCATTGCGTCTATGTCTGTACGAGTGATTATTGCCATTATAAATTTTTAAAATTATTAATGATAACATCTTTCGCCTTTAGGTCGTGTAATAGATTGTATAATCCGAAAAACGTTCTATTCATGTAAATAAAATGTTTGGAACCTCTATTTCCGTTCATGCTGCGCAATTGTGTGTTTTTTGCATAGCGTTCTCCGATGTCTGCAATTCTTCCAAAGAATTCTTCATCCGAAAAGTCAAAAATTTCCGTATTGAATGGAGTTGTAAACAATCCGAGTAATTCGTGAAACATCTCAGAGAAAAACGCCAATTCTTCTTTAGAATCGTCTTCGCGAAGAATTTCCAATTCGTATAATTTTTTGGTGAACAATTCCTCGTCATTCAAGGTTTCTTTGTTTGCCAATTCGAAATACGGAACATAAAAATCTTCTGGAATCGCTTTCATACAGCCAAAATCGAGCGCAATCAATTCATTTTCTTTGGAAACTAAGAAATTCCCAGGATGCGGATCGGCATGCACTTTACGGTATTCGTGAATTTGAAACATGTAAAAATCCCAAAGTGTTTGCCCAAGTTTGTTAGCAACTTCTTGATCGGTATTTTTAGCAGTAAACTCAGATAAATGCTCACCTTGCATCCAATCCATTGTAATAATTCGTTCAGAAGAATACGCTTCATAATACTTTGGAAAACGGATGTTTGGTAAATGTTTGCATGCTTCTGACACGTCTTTACTTTGTTTAATTTCAAGTAAATAATCAGTTTCTTCTGTGAGTTTCTCTTCTACTTCCTTAAAGTATTTATCAGAACCTTTTCCGGTAATGTTAAACATGCGAATAGCAATAGGTTTTACGATAGCTAAGTCGGTGGAGATGCTTTGCGCAACTCCTGGATATTGGATTTTCACAGCAAGTTTTTTCCCATCTTTTTCGGCTACGTGTACTTGTCCAATGCTCGCGGCATTTAACGAAGTAGAATTGAAGGTATCAAAAATTTCATTTGGATGTTTACCAAAGTATTTTTTAAATGTTTTTATAACTAGTGGTGGCGACAATGGCGGCACTGAAAATTGTGATAATGAAAATTTTTCCACATACGCTCGTGGCAAAATATTTTTTTCCATACTCAGCATTTGTGCTACTTTTAGCGCACTTCCTTTCAAACTTTTTAAACCATCATAAATATCTTCTGCATTCGATTCGTTCAACCGTTCTTTTGCATCTTCTTCAGAGTTTATGAGTTTATCACCGTAATATTTCAAATAATTCACGCCAACTTTGGCACCAGTCGTTACCAATTTTGTGGCACGTTGAATTTTTGAAATAGGAATTTTATCAATTGTTTTCATTAGGCTTTTATGTCTAGTTTTTCTTTAAATATGAACTTTCCAAAATCTACAATGCTTTTCAAAGGTGTATTATCTATCAAATCAAAACTCGCATTCACAGATTTCTCAATATATTGATCGGTTTTGTCAAAACTAGAAGATGTATCGTCTAGCCAAAACTTCATTGCCATTACAAATTGAATCCAAGCCGTTTCGTTAATCGCTCGGTTTTGTAGCTTTTCCAATCGTTCTTGGTTTAAATCCAGCGTTTTTAAATCTAACGATTCAATAAAGTCTGTAAATACCGTTTTTAGTCCTTTTAAAAGTTTGAGTGATTGCAGTTGATTCTTATCGGAAGTCAAGCCATAAACTACATAACTTCTATTCGCTGTAATCATTTCGAAAAATGTGTAATAGAAACTCAATAATTTATTGCGGGCATCAAAAGTGGCAAATTCTTCACTATTGGCTAATACTTCAAGCGTATTGGTACCAAATGTGGTGAAAATGTTTTCTTCTAAGGATTTGAATGAACTGAAAAATTCATAAAATTTAGCTTCGTCAAAATTGTTGCTTTTTGCGAATGCATATACGTTTTTAGGTTGCGCTCCGTGTTCCAATACATAGTCCATGTATGCGGTAATTATAAAGAGCGAGGTAATATTTTTTTTCTTTGCCATGGTGTACTTTTTAAAACAATGTAAAGATACAACTTGTTTAACTTTTTTTAGTTAAAATTAAACAAAAGTTTTTCACAGTCGTAAAAGTGTATTCTTTTGGAAAGAAAAAGAATGAAGAAATTCGAAATAAAAAAGATAAATTTCAGAGGTTAACAGTCTGTATCACAGCAGTTTTTAGCTTTGACCAGTTTGCAACTTACCACCGCAACTAAGGCTCCAGAAATTGGTGCAACAATGTACAACCATACATCTGTCAGTTGTCCAGAAACCAATGCTGGACCTAACGAGCGTGCTGGATTCATAGAAGCTTTGGTGATTGGACCTGCAAACATCGCTTCTAACAGAACAATTCCTCCAATCGCAATTCCTGCCATCGTGCCCGTTTCTTTACTTCCTGTTGAGACATTTATAATGGTAACCATTAAGAAATAGGTGAGCAAAAACTCCAAAATTAAGGCTTTCCACGGCACAATAGCCGGAATGGTAGCGCCAAGTGTTTCGCTTTCGGGCCAAAACATATACACCATCAGGCTTGCACAAATAGCACCTAAACACTGTGCTAAAATGTATTTTGGAACTTCTCTCCAAGGAAATTTTTTGGCATACGAAAAAGCAATCGTCACTGCGGGATTGAAATGCGCTCCAGAAATTTCACCAAAAGCATAAATCATTGCCATCACAATCAATCCCCACGTAATTGCTACACCAGGATGTGTAATTTCTCCAGTGATATCATTAACGACCATCGCGGCAGTTCCACAAAATACCATGGCAAAAGTTCCTATAAATTCCGAGATGTAATTCTTCATGTTGGGATGTGTTTTGTACGTTTCAAAAATACTATTTCTTATTTTAAGTATTTGTTAACATTTGTTCGTACGGTTTCTGCGTAAATTCGCCTTATTAAAAAACTCTAAATAACAATAAGATGAAAAAAATACTTTTGGCATGTTTCTTAGCTGCAGGAATTAGTGTGCAAGCACAGATCGAAACGCCACAACCAAGTCCAACGGCTAAAGTGGAACAAAAAGTTGGTTTAACAGATGTAACACTTGAATATTCAAGACCAGCAATGCGTGGAAGAAAGATATTTGGTGGATTAGTTCCTTACGATCAATTGTGGAGAACAGGAGCAAATGCAAACACAAAAATTACATTTAGCGACGATGTTACTATTGGAAATTCTGCCGTAAAAGCAGGAACATACGCTATTTTTACTAAACCAGGAAAATCTAACTGGGAAGTAATTTTATATAGCGATTCTTCTAATTGGGGAACACCAAGAGCATGGGACGATGCTAAAGTAGTTGCAAAAGTTGTGGCACCTGTAACTATGATGCCATATGAAACAGAATCATTTACCATTAGCATTGTAAACTTATCAAATAATGGTGCTGATATCGAATTTAAGTGGGACAAAGCATATGTAATTGTTCCTTTCTTAGTACCAACCGATAAAAAAGCAGTTTCAAGCATTGAAAAAATGATGGCTGGACCTGGTGCTGGTGATTATTTTTCTGCTGCTAGGTATTATTTGGAAGAAGGAAAAGATATGGACAAAGCGAAGATGTGGATTGACAAAGCGATTGAAATGACAAGCGATAACCCAAGATTTTGGTATTTAAGACAACAATCGTTAGTATACGCAAAAATGGGTAAGAAAGCAGAAGCTATCAAAATTGCAAAAGAATCAATGGCATTGGCTGAAAAAGCTGGAAATAAAGATTATGTAAAGATGAACAACGACTCTATTAAAGAGTGGTCTATGTAATTTTTTAGTTAAATTATACAAAAGAGGCTGTCTTAAAAGTTATAAAAGCCGTCATTCTGGACTTGATCCAGAATCTCATTAAGCTGATTATCAACTGTTATGAGAAACCGAATCAAGTTCGGTTTGACGAAAATTTGACTTTTCAGACAGTCTCTTTTTTTGTGCTTATCGGTTTTTAGAAGAATTTATCGGGATTTTTGTGTGTAGTTTTTAAAAATAAATTAAATTCAACCTTTTAAAACACCTAACAACATGAATTCTTTTACAAGAGCACTATTTTTAGTGTTGTTCATCAGTATGGTTTCAGTTTCATGTTCTAATGAACAATTGGAAGAACCGATACCAACTACAACACCTGTCATCACGAATGAAATTACACAAGTCATTCTCGATTGGAACCAGCTTTGGTGTCAATTAGATCGGTATGCAACAGGCATGCGACCGAATGCTACCACACGTGCATTAGCGTACATTCATTTGGCAGCTTTTGAAGTATGTGTGGAAGATATGGTGAGTTATACCTCTAATAAAGATCGGTATGCCGAATTGGAGATTGATTTTACGCAACGACAACCAAACATCAATATTGCAATTGCGCTCAACGCATGTTATGCCACGGCAATTGATCATTTTATGTATAATGTGCCATCTAATATTGACAGTCAAATTGCAGTGTTGCGTCAAGCGAAAGAAGCAGCATTAAGTGATGGAATTTCTGATGAAGTTATTCAAAACTCAGAAGATTGGGGAAATTATGTAGCGCAACAAATTATTACATATAGTCAAACAGATACAGAAGCAGAAACGCAACTATTGAGTCCACAACCAACATCGTATGAACCGCCAGTGGGTGTAGGTTTTTGGACGTATAGTGACGAAGCGGAACGCGGATTATTTCCGTATTGGTCTTCCGTACGTACGTTTATCATTTCTTCAGAAGAAACATCTACAGTTCCGCCATCATTAACGTATAGCGAAGACGTGTCAAGCGCATATTATACTGCGATGGAAGAAGTGTACGATGCTAGTGAAGCTGCAAGAACAACCGATACTGAAGGTTTGTGGATTGCAGAATTTTGGTCAAACGATGTAGAAGGCTTGATGATGAGTCCGCCAGGAAGACAAATTTCCATCGCCAATCAATTGATCACGCAATACAATATAACTCATGAAGAAGCTTTGGTGTTGTTGTTGAAACTAGGTTTTTCACTGAATGATGCCGCAGTGTCTACTTGGGCAGATAAGTATGAATATATGGTAATGCGCCCAAGTGTATATATTCAAGAATTTATTGATCCTACTTTCCAGACGAATTTGTTTCCGTTTATTTCGTGGCCAAATCCGACGTTTCCTAGTTATCCATCTGGACATTCAACGTTTGCTTCCGCCGCAGCGGGCATATTTATTCATCATTTTGGAGACAATACAGACTTCACAGATCGTTCTCATGAAGGAAGAACCGAATTTCGTGGCGATCCTAGAACCTATTCAACCTTTACAGACATGGCAGCCGAAAATGGCTTTTCACGTTTGCCGCTTGGCGTACATTTGCGAATGGATTGCACCGAAGGATTGCGTTTAGGTTATGAAATTTCTGATGCGGTCAATACTTTTGATTTGTCGCAATAGAAAATCAATTTAAAAAGGTACAAGTTCGTCAAACCGAACTTGTACCTTTTCAGACCTCTTTGTCTTTAAAAGAAAATTTTGTTACTGACTACAATTACCATCAATAATATCTTGTATAGAAGGATTAAATGGGTTATTTATAATATATACACCATTGAAAATACTAGTAGGAGGATCTATAAAAGTTCCGTTGGTGAACAGGTTTTGCAGTGCGCAGAAATCATTTAAATTATTGTTGCCAGCGTCATTGATTACATCAAAATCTATGTCTTGTCCGATGAGCATCCAATTGCATGTTGTTACATTTTCCAATCCGTTCAAACTTGTCAATGAATCGTTTCCTCCAATAGATAAAGATTCTGCTGTGGTTAAGTTACTCAACTCCGCTAAATCCGTAAGTCCATTATTGTAACTGATTCTTAACAGGCTAACTGAAGTCAATTGCTCTAAACCTTGTAGTGAAGTTAATAAAGGTAAATTCACAATTTCAATCGTCGTCGAAGTTGAAATATTACTTAATGCAGCTATAGAACTTAGTAAGGGATTACTATGAATGTATAATCTTCCAACAGAATTTAATGATTGTAGCGCATCAATAGAAGTCAATGCGTTGTTGTTTAAAATTCTCAACGTTCCAGTACTAGTAATTCCTTCCAAACCGTCAAGAGACGTCAGCGAATTATTATAGTTAATGGATATCATGGCATTCGCATCTGTTATATTACTTAATCCTGTAATTGATTGTAATGAAGTATTACTTTGGATGGTTAGCACTTGCGTAGAAACTAAATTTTCCAGTCCGTTTAGTGATGATAACATTGCATTATCGGTAATTCTTAAACTTCCGTTCACATTTGTTAGTGACATTAAAGGTGTTAAGTCGCTAATATTACTATTTGCTTCATATTGCCCTATTTGTAAATTACCGTTGATCGTACTATAATTTAAAGCGCCAAAGGCATTGAGTTCACTTTGGGATACTAAAGAAATATTACCATTGTAGATTCCACCAGTATTTTCACAGGTACTTAGATTTCCTATGTTTACAGGGTTTCCATCCATAGTAACGTCGTTTACTATTGTCCATTGATTTGATTCAAAGTCATACAGTTGAACTGCAAATGTTTCTGTAGTAGTGGCACAGGTTTGAACACCAACATTGATAATTCCATCTGTAATGTTGAATGTATTTACATTGTTAATATAAATATATCCATTTGTAATAGGATCGCCATTGCAATTGGTCGCCATTCCTGTAATTGGTGTAATTGTGAATTGTTCTTGGAATGAAATAGTAGCAGTAGCATCAGCGTTGTATCCGCCAAGAATTTCTTCATATATTAACGTAGCGTTACACGATTGAGAGTCTACACCGCCATACACAGCTACAGAGACTTCTTCATTTCTTGGAATTAAACCACATTCTGCTTGATAAGAAGTTAAAGGTCCGTAAAAAATGAATTCGTCTGTTTGTACGCGTTTAATACTCATGAAATAAGGAGCAGGTTCTATAGAATTTGTAGGTGTTAACGTAACGCATAATTGAACAGAATCAAAAGGAATGTCGCAATTCCACCATGTAAAGTGAGACACTTCTCCTACATAATTATTACCATCTCTTGTCGCGACTCCTTCTTCTTTCCAATAGCCTTGTTCTTCATCAAAATACCATAACTGGATCGTTTCAGGAGCAGTAGAAGTTTGTGAAGAAAATAAGGGAAAAGTTATCGTTGCAGGACTTTCAGGATTAATGTTTAAAATTTCACCCGATGGCGAAAATAAATTAACTCCAACCATTCCGTATGTTTCCAAGCCGCGTGCTTCATTTGAAGATGTTTGTGCAAATAAACTTCCCGGTGCTTCTGTGAAAGTTTGCAAAGTATTGGGACGAATGTAATCTAATACAACATCAACTGGACCAGAATATGAGTTACCATCTTGCGTAATAAAATCACCACTAAAAGTAACCTTTACGGCTCCAGAAGTAACTTCTGAAACAACTCCTGAGGTGATTGTTTGGGTAACTTCTTTTTCTAATAGTACAATATTAATTCTATTAGTGCCATTGGTTTTAGGAATTACCATTCTAGAACCATTGAGATATCCGTCTTTTCGTGCTTTGATGTATGCAAAATTTTCAAATACTTGTACATCATTTAAAATAAAGAATCCATTGCGATCGGTCATGGTAGTAACACTGCCTATCGTAACAAGAACATTTTCTAGGTTATTTCCTGTCTCATCAGTAATAATTCCAATGAAATTTCCTGTAGTGGTATTTCCAAAGTTTTCATCTTTGAATTGTTGATCTCGTAAATTTTCAGCTTCAGTTTCAGGATCTACTGTAATTCCGCCATCAAAATCGTCATTTTCACAATTTTGAAAGCAAATAACACAGCCTAATGCAATGATCAGTTTCGTTAATTTTTTCATAAATTTTGGTTTCGGTTTATACATCTTTGATGTGTAAAACCGCAAAAGGTTGCGTAGAAAAGCAAAATCTTTTTTTGAAAAATTATGATGAAACTTTCTTATTTGCTGATTGTAAAATAGTTGCAAGAAATATTACAATAACGCAGCCTACCAAGTTTAACCATAAAAACGGCATTAAATCTAAATACCAAATTGCTACGACTATTACTTGCGTGATCAATGCGCCCACAAAAACAGCATTTCCTTGTACTTTTTTAAAGAAGAATGCTAACAAGAAAATTCCAAGCACATTTCCATAAAAAATTGAACCAATAATGTTGACCAATTGAATTAAATTTTCCGCCAAACTGGCAAAACATGCAATGATAATGGCTAAAATTCCCCAACCCAACGTGAATAATTTGGTCGCTTTTACATAATGCGCATCGTCTTCATTTGGATCAACGGATGGCGTACTTTTTCTATTTCTTTTATATAAATCAATAGAGGTAATCGTAGCTAATGCATTGATTTCAGAAGCGGTGGACGACATTGCCGCCGAAAGAATGACTGCTAATAACAATCCAATCAAACCATTTGGTAAATATTTTAGGATGAACGAAATAAACATATAATCGCGGTCGTTGGTTTCGCTGTCTTTTGCAGCTTCTTTGTACAATGTTTTGAGTTCCGCTGTTTTTTCTTTGTAAATTTCGCTTTCAGGATTTTGTTTCAGTGCCGCAATTTCCTTTGATAATTCGTCATAGTCAGCTCCGTATTCAGGATCAATTGTACGTTTGATCAAGTATTTCGATTTGGCTCTGTATACTTTTTCAACACTGTCTAACTGTAGCAAATTTTTCTTATCCGTTTCGTTGAACGATTTCGCCAATTGTAAACTCACCGTTTTTTTCTTTTCGAATAAAGCCGTTTGTTTTTCTTGAAGCATTCTGTAGTCGTCCGCATATTCAGAAGCCAGTACTTTTTCCGTAGAAGCATCAATAAAGTTTAACGGAGCAGGATTGAATTGATAAAATACAAATACCATCACACCCACTAACAAGATGAAAAATTGCATGGGTACTTTTAACAAACCGTTAAACATCATTCCCCAGCGCATTTCCTTGACCGATTTTCCAGAAAGATAGCGTTGTACCTGACTTTGATCAGTTCCGAAATAGGAGAGCATCAAAAATGTTCCACCTAAAATTCCTGTCCAAATGGTATATCTATTTTCCAAATCGAACGAAAAATCTAAGACTTCCATTTTTCCGCTCGCGCCAGCAATATCTAGGGCTTCAGTAAAACTTACTTCATCTGGGATTAAATCTAAAATGATAAAAAATGCAGCAAACATTCCTGCAAAAATGACAAACATTTGTTGCTTTTGTGTCACACTTACCGCTTTGGTTCCGCCAGAAACTGTGTAAATAATGACTAAAATTCCAATAATAATATTCAGCGTGATTAAATTCCAACCTAAGACAATCGACAAAATAATGGCAGGTGCAAAAATGGTAATTCCTGCTGCCAATCCGCGTTGAATTAAGAATAAAATTGCAGTTAAGGTTCTGGTTTTTAGATCAAAACGATTTTCCAAAAATTCGTAGGCTGTATATACTTTGAGTTTGTGATATAGCGGAATAAATACCATACAAATAATCACCATCGCAATTGGAAGTCCAAAGTAAAACTGCACAAATCCCATTCCGTCACTAAACGCTTGTCCAGTAGTAGATAAAAAGGTAATGGCGCTGGCTTGAGTTGCCATAACGGACAATCCGATGGTCCACCATTTGGTTGTGCTTCCGCCACGAATATAATCTTCAGAATTTTTACTTCCGCGTGTTTTCCAAGTTCCGTAACCTACGATTGCGGTTAAGGTTCCTATTAATACGATCCAGTCTAATGGTTGCATGTGCTATGGGTTATGAGAAAATTTTCATGATGAGGTAAAAGAAAAGGATGTACGCCAAATTGGCAACCAAAATGACCGTATACATTTTTTTCCAAACGAATTTTTTTGTGTCCATACGATTAGTTTTTGAGTTGCGATTTTTTGATGATTTGTTCCTTACCCACAGAAATCATGTTTGTGAACAATTTGTAAGCGCCAGGAACGCCCGCAGGTAATTCGCGGAAAAAGCTCAGTCCTGTGTAAATGTAGTTTCCTTTTCCGTACTTGGCGATGAGCAAACTTCCTTTTTTAGCCGTTTCGCCTTTGTCGTTCATAGACAAAATAGGCGTAAACTCGTTTGCCCAATTATTTGGAAAATACAATCCGCGTTCTTGCACCCAACCTTCAAAATCTTTGGGTTCTATTTTGTTCGGAAAGTTCACTAAAGAATGCTCTTTCGCAATGATGTTCACTTTGGCATTTTCGTCTGTGACACGATCTCGTGAAAGACTTAAACTGTACGGTGCCAATTCGCTTTGATCGACTTTGATTCGGCGATTGGTGTTATATTGAACGATCACATTTCCACCGTTTTTTACATAATCGAGAATGTATTTTTGTTTGAATTTTAATTCGTCAACCGTGTTGTATGCACGAATTCCCACGACAACCGCATCGTATTTTTGAAGCGACTCTCCATTGATGGTTGCTGGATCAATGACTTCCACGTCATAACCAATTTGACGCAAACTTTCTGGAACAGCATCGCCCGCACCTTGAATATAGCCGATATATTGTCCGCCTTTCTGAATATTTAAACGAACTACTTTTGTTTCCGAAGGTAATAATACCGATTGTTTCGGAATATGATCGTATTCAATTTCGCTCAATGCTTTCGTGTATTTTTGATCGCCAATAAACACTTCTGGCGTTAACACACCTTCACTTTGCGTAGATGGTGGCACTACGGTGAACATGAGCGTAACTTCGTCTCCTTTTTGTTCAATAGTCACTTTTTGTTTTTTAGGATATACTTTCCAACTGTACGGATGTTTAATAGAAACATAGCCTTCTATATTATTTGCTCCTGCTTTGACGGTGACAGGAATTTCTTTGGTGTTGTCGTCTGAAAAAATGATGACTTTGTCTTGAAAATCTGCGGTGACTTTTGGTAAAATCTCAAATGGTTGATACAATTCACCTTTGTCTGGCTTGGAATAACGATACACCACAGGTTTTGTTATGGTGATTGGTGTTCCGTCAATTTCCAGATTGAATTTTATCTTAGCTGGTCGTGGTGTTTCCGGCAATCCACGCAATTGTTGATCAGCCACTTTATACATTCCCAGCGTGCCTTTTTCAAACAACCAATATGGCGCAGAAAAATCGTCGGTTGCTAAATTGATATCTAATGCAATATTTTCTCTGGTATTTGGTGCTAAATTGATATTTTGTGGTGTAGTTTTATCATCACTAGTAGAAGTTATAGACACCAATTTGATATTCGCGTTGCTTCTGTTTAATGCTTCAATATTCACTTTTACGGCACTTCTTGGTGTTCCACTCGATGCTGCTGCAGAAGCTTCTAAGTACAATCCGGCGCAAGCCTGAATAATTCCTTCAATTTCTATTAATTTAATGGCTTTCCAATGTTCATCTTCTAACTGTTGAATCATTCCGTACGCCTTTACCAAGTCAGATAAGTGTGACGCAGGATTTACAAAATCGAAATCTTTTTCAACCGCCACTAAAATATCGCCAATCGCTTTTCCGCCTTTTACGCGATTCCAAGAGGTATCAATTCCTGAAAATATATTGCTTTTATCTTTTGGAAAATCTCCTTTTAAAAATTCTACATATTCTTGTTGCGTTCCCCTTGAGGTCAATCGCCCAAAACCTTGACATAAGTGTTGACTGCTCGCAATGGATGCCAATTCGTTGTTAGACAGTCCTTTGAGTGGATAATACACACCAATATCGAAATTTAACATCTTACTTTTGTCGGCTTCTTCAAACTTTTTGCGACTTCCATAAAACCACCAAGACGTGTTGAAAAATAGGCGCGTAGGTTGCCAAGCGTCATACGTTTTCAATTGAGAAGTATATTTTGTAGTGTCGCCTGCCAAATCGAAGGCTTCCATGCTCAACATGGCTGACGTTGTGTGATGTCCGTGCGTTCTTCCCGGCGTTCTATGATCAAAACGATTGATGATAACATCTGGTTTAAATTTTCTGATTGCCCAAACCACATCGCTCAATACTTCATCTTTGTTCCAAATGTCCAAGGTTTCATCTGGATGTTTGGAATAGCCAAAATCATTGGCGCGTGTAAACAATTGTTGTCCACCATCAACACGACGTGCAGCGAGTAATTCTTGTGTACGAATTACGCCTAATTGTTCTCGAATTTCGGGTCCGATCAAATTTTGTCCGCCATCACCACGCGTTAATGATAAGTATGCTGTTCGTGCTTTCACTTGATTGGATAAATAGGCAATCAAGCGTGTATTTTCATCATCAGGATGCGCTGCAATGTACAAGGCAGATCCTAAAAAATTAAGTTTTTGTAGTTTCTCGTAGATTTGATTGGAGGAAAGTTTATCTGGTTTTTGTGCGGAAACTGTAGAAATTACGGCACAATTCACTAAAATAAACAGTAATAATTTTCTCATTAGGAAGTATTTGGTTCAGTTAACTTTCAAAAATAGAAAAGTTCATCTATTGGTATCTATTTTTAACGTTCTTTAACTTTCGTTGGAATGTATGAGAAAAGTATAGAATTTAGGTTTTTATATTATAATGAAGCTGTCTTAAAAGTTTTTAAAACTATCATTCTAGACTTTATAAAGAATCTCATCAAGCTAATTTTTAATCGTGATGAGAAACTGAATCAAGTTTGATTTAACGAATTAAATATTTTTAAGACAGCTCTAGTTTTTATTCACAAAAAATTTCAGAACAATAAAATGTATCTCTACATACTGTAAGTTCTGTAATTGGCGTAAGATATGGACAATTAATAGGTTCTAAACTTTGACAATTTTGATCAGTACATTCTATATCAGTGCCTCTACCTATTATATTTCCTGTATATTGAAGTGAAGAAATAGACTTTTTGTTGATTTGTAATGATTTAATACTTTTTCTTTTCATAACTAAATTAATTTTTAAAAATTGATATTGAAAGAATAAGATATAAAAAAATAAAGAAAAAAACTACAATTATTAAAGTTTATAAGTAAAGCTGCTTTTTTTACATCTTATTTCACAGTTTTAGATAGTTACAATCCTAAAAAAACAATTAAAACTTAAAATAGGATGAATTAGAATCAAAAAGAGACTGTCTAAAAAGTCAAATTTTCGTCAAATCGAACCTTTTGACTGTTACTCAAGACAGGCTTGATTTGGTTTTTCATCATCATTGAAAATCAGTATAATGAGATTATGAATCAAGTTCAGAATGATGTTTTTTAACCTTTTTAGACCTTCTCTTTCTAAGTACTGATTGTTTGTGATCGAGTTAAGAACAAAGTCTTGGATGAATTGTTTCACAACGTGGATCCCAATAACAACCTGTGATGTTTTGCTCAGAGTAGCATTGTCTATCGTTGGAACCGCGTCCGCCAATTGGCGAAGAAGTTTCCAAGTTTGAAATAGACTTTTTGTTGAGTTTCAAGTTTGTAAGATTTCTTTTTTTCATGAGTTTGTGGTTTAAAAAATATATTAAATCAATGTACTAGCAATCTTCCCAATCACAAGAACCACCAGAACCACAATTAGCCTGTGTTTGAGGGCAGTTGTTTGTGTTATTTCCACCACCGCCATTATACGGACAGTAGCAATCGCTCATAAAATTGGGATCTCTGGAAGGACAATCTTGCCAAAAGCAGGAACCGTTTTCAGATTGATATCCACCTTTTACAATACCTGTTTCCAATGTCGAAATGGAATGCTTGTTCAATTGTAAATTGTTAAATTTTCTTTTTTTCATGGTATATAATTTAGGTGTGAATATGTTATTGTTCCATTGGTATACAATCACTTACTTCTTGCGAAAAAGGACATACGAGCCAATAGCAAGAGTCAAGATCTGTTCCGCATAATTCAATATCATTTGTGTTCTTTCCACCTTTTAATATGGTTACTTTAAGGTTAGAAATTGACTTTTTGTTGAGTTGTAAATTTTTGATGTTTCTTTTTTTCATAATTATAGTATTTAAACATTTTTAAATTTTAGTGACACGCATAACATTGTCCGTTGTACCAAACAATTCCATAGCCAAAACAGCGATCTTGTGACCAGCTAATTGGTTCGTGACCAGTTCCTCCACATAACAAAGGCTTGAGCCTTCCTCCATTAACAATTTTTTGATCTTTTTTGCTAAGCGTATGAGCTCCTTTTAATTTTGAAATTTTTTGTAACATAATAGTAGGTTTTTGGTTAATAGCAAAAAGTTACCAAAAACACTTCAGAATAAAGTAGGGGAATACCTTACTTAACATTTGGTTTGAATCAATTTATTATATTCTTAATAATTTGTGTAGTTTTGAGAAAATCGATAAAATCTTTTATACCAAATACAAAAACATTCATGACAATTTTTAAAAAAGCTGCTTTTGTACTACTGATCCTTTGTGTAGTAAGTTGTTCAACGAACGAAAAAGAAACAAAACAAATGAAATCGTATGCCAATGATACCCATTCGTACGCAAAACCTAATGAAGCGGTTGCTAAACATTTATTGTTAGATATTGATGTCGATTTTGAGAAAAAAATCATCACAGGAACGGCAACATATACTATAGAAAGTACGAATGCTTCCGAAATTGTTTTTGATGCAAAAAACCTAAAAATTCACAAAACTTTTGTCGATGAAAAAGAAGTTGCTTTTACGCTTGGCGCGAATGATCTTATTTTAGGACAATCACTTACAATTCCGATCACAAGCAGTTCAAAAAGTGTGTCTATTAGTTATGAAACAACTGATAAAACAGAAGCATTACAATTTCTAAATCCACAGCAAACCGCCGATAAGAAACATCCGTTTTTGCTCACGCAAGGACAAGCCATTTTAACACGTACTTGGATTCCTATTCAAGACAGTCCGCAAGTACGATTGACGTATTTGGCAAAAGTAAAAGTGCCAAAAGCGTTGATGGCGATTATGAGTGCGGAAAATCCAAAAGAAAAAAACGAAACAGGACAGTATAGTTTTGAAATGAAACAACCAATTTCTCCGTATTTAATTGCGTTGGCAGTTGGTGATTTGGTTTACAAAGAAATCAGTCCACGAACAGGCGTATATGCCGAAAAATCTATGATTGATAAAGTGCATTATGAGTTTGCAGACATGGAAAAAATGGTAGAAGCTGCCGAAAACCTGTATGGAACGTATGCTTGGGATCAATTCGATGTTGTGGTGTTGCCACCAAGTTTTCCGTTTGGAGGTATGGAAAATCCACGATTGACTTTTGCAACGCCAACCGTCATTGCAGGCGATCGTAGTTTGACAAGTTTGATTGCCCACGAATTGGCACATTCTTGGTCTGGAAATCTTGTTACCAATGCAACTTGGAACGATTTCTGGCTCAACGAAGGTTTTACCGTGTATTTTGAAATGCGCATTATGGAAGCCTTGTACGGAAAAGAATACGCAAATATGTTAGCTTCTATTGGGCGACAAGATTTAGCGGATGAGATTGAAAACTTACGCGATCAGCCAAAAGCCACACGCTTAAAGTTAGATTTACAAGGAGAAAACCCTGATGATGGCATGAATAGTATTGCCTATGATAAAGGATATTTATTTTTGCGTACGTTGGAAGAAACTGTGGGACGTGAAAAAATGGACAGTTTCCTAAAAGAATATTTCAGAAAGCACGCGTTCTCTACCATGACTACAGAAACATTCGTAGCATATTTGAATGCTGAATTATTGGTTAAAAACAACGTGGAATTTAATGTAGACGAATGGATTTACAAAGCGGGAATTCCTGGAAATGCAGCAAAAATCAACTCAGATAAATTTAAGGAAGTAAACATGGTCCTTTCCAATTGGAAAGACAAAACAATGGAAGCTAAAGAGGTTTGCGAACAAGATTGGAACATTCAACAAAAAATACATTTCATCAGAAACATTCCGAAAGAATTAGATGATGGATTGTTTGAAAAGTTAGACGAAGCTTGCAATTTCTCAACGGCAACCAATTCATACATCGCGATGGTTTGGTTTGAGCAAGCCATTAATCATGATTATCACGGAAACAATGTAGATCAGCTGATGGAAGACTTTTTAATGAAAGTTGGGCGTCGCTGGTATGTTTCTACCATTTACAAAGCGTTTAAAAACAACAATCGATTGGAAGATGCCAAACGTATTTATGCAAAAGCACGTCCAAATTACCATTCTGTAACTGTAAATACGATTGATGATATGTTAGGGGTTTCGTATTAGATGGATGCTGGATTTTAAATGTTAAATTTTGAATTACTTCGTTCTAAGAAACTTTTCTTCTTCAATCACAAAACGTCACTTCGAGTGAAATCTTGTAAAGATTTTGTATCGAGAAGTACTTGGAAGTACTAAATGTTAATGCTATGAAACGTCTTTACGAGGAACAATAGTGACGTGGTAATCTGTTAAAATCATACCTTGAATTGTTTTTGAAACGAACAGATTGCCACAAATTTTTTCAAAATTTTCGCAAAGACGTATCGGAGGAGAAGTTCTTTAATTACAGGCATCTTCAAATAACAAATCGTCACTTCGAGAGAAATCTTGTAAAGATTTTGTATCGAGAAGTACTTGGAAGTACTAAATGTTAATGCTATGAAACGTTTTTACGAGGAACAATAGTGACGTGGTAATCTGTTAAAATCATACCTTGAATTGTTTTTGAAACGAACAGATTGCCACAAATTTTTTCAAAATTTTCGCAAAGACGTATCGGAGGAGAAGTTCTTTAATTACAGGCATCTTCAAATAACAAATCGTCACTTCGAGTGAAATCTTGTAAAGATTTTGTATCGAGAAGTGCTTGGAAGTACTAAATGTTAGTGCTATGAAACGTCTTTACGAGGAACAATAGTGACGTGGTAATCTGTTAAAATCATACCTTGAATAGACTTTGGAAATAAACAGAATGCCACGCTCTAATCAAGTTGGAGATCACAACGGCGTATCTGAAATTTTCTGATTCTAACCTGCGCAAGAATAATACTCAAATTCTACCAAAAAAAAGAATGGATACTTTGAGGGCACAAAGTATCCATTTCTAAATGAGATGATATCTAAGCCAGCAGGTTAAGGCGTGGAATTATGACTTAAATATACTTAGTAAATAATTTATCAGATTATTACTTTAAATTTCGTGAAATTTTGAAACTTTTGATTACGGTTTTACCATACAACCACTACTTGTTTGCATTGATATGTGCGTTCGTTTTGTAGGATTACAACTCCAATTTTTTCCGTAAGATGCTATCTTTTACACTGTTTTTAGACCAATAGGCACTTTTTAACTGTTTGATCCTCGTTGCTTTAGTGGTCAATGATTTTGCAGAATCTCCATATCCACGCGTTGTAGTCTCTGTCCAACCCAAAATGTCGTATGGGAAGCTTTTATTGAAATGTATTGCTAATTTTCTGTTTAATTTCGGATAGATCAACGTATAGGTGTATGTTTCGCCAGCAGCATTCAATGTCGCCGCAGCTTCGTATGCTTTTAGTGGAATGTGTTTCATGTGAATTGTCTCAAATGCAGGAACGATTTGGTGAGTACCAACTGGTAATTGTGCTGGATTCATCCTGAGTTTTGTCCACAATTCATCTTCCAAAATCACTTTGTCTATTGAAAATTGTTGATCAGATTCGCTTTCAAAATAGGAATACGATTGCACGTCAAATTGTGCTCGGTTGTTTAATTGTGTAAACACATGTCCGCACCATTCTTGCATAGAAGAAGTCACTTTTATCGCATGTTGATGGTTCGCCACAGGATAAAACGTACTCGTCATCACACTATACGGATAAATGCCTGTAAAGAATTTTTTGGTAGCGTTTAGTTTTAAAATTGGCACATTATTGGCACGTTGTTGATCAGCTTTTACTTGCTTTACAGGATTAAAATCTTCAGTTACATATACCAAAACCGCTTTTCCTTTGTGAATTTCGCCGTAGCGCGATTGTTCCAATTGAAAAGAGGTCAATTCCGCTTTTCCAGCATACCAATATTTATTGAAAGCTTCTGACGTAGCTTGAGCAGGTAGTTTTTCGGTCGTTATTGCAGTGTTATTGGTTGTCGTTGCAGTATCACTTTTTACGTTAGAACACGCTATGATTGTTCCAACTATGGTAAGTCCAGTTAAAATAAGATATCGGGAAATGGATTTCATCGTTTTTGTATAAAGATATTTAAAAACAACGATACTGACAATCGTTTCACAACCTGTTAAAATAATTTTAAGCTATTTTTCCGAATTCGCAAGCTTACCATTAGAATAATCATGAAGGTTAAAATAGCCGCAATTATACATATAAAATTTGTAGAAGTTTCAACTTCTAATGCAATCGGTGCAGCATCGCCATGCAATACAAATCCTGCCCAATAAAACGGTTTTTTGAAGTTAGCATCGTCCGTATTTTTAAGATATTTAATCTTCGCTTTGCGCAAAGCATTTGTTTTGCTGTCCCCTCTTTTTAAATACGTGTAAAAGTCAATCATGATGCCTTCCGTAACTTGATCGGGAACTTCCCATAAACTCGCCAATGTTGCAGGAACACCAGCCAATGTAAATGCTCTGTTTAGGGAAACCATGCCCGTAGCAGTTTGTAAGGTTCCTTTTCCTGTGTTGCAAGCACTCAAAACAGCCAAATCTGCGTTGAGATGCAAACCGTACAATTCTTCCACATACATTTTGGTGTCTTTACCATTATTGTTGAATACCAAGTGACTCAATTCGGGTATTTCATTATCAATAGTGGCGTGCATTGCCAAATGAATAATATTGGCTTTGCGCGAATGTTCAATGAAGTTATCTTTGGTGGCTAAGACAGATTCAAAAAGTGTCGATGGAAAAATAGCTGCCAACGATTTTGATTCACTTTCAGCACCAATTAAACGTGTGTTGGTATTGCGTAATGCGATTTCATCCGAATTTGAAACTTCCGTATCATAACTTGGCGTAAACACAATAATTTCATCATTTTTTTCTACTTGATTGCTGTAGGTTGTATGATTGACAAATACTAAATGTGTGGCATAATTAATTGTTGCTTCTTCAATTAAATATCGTTTTCGGTTGGTAATTAAGGTCTCAAAAGGCAAATAATGAAGTGCGTGATCGGGAATGATCGTAAAATCAGTAAACGATTTCGTTTCAAAAGGAAATAATGCGATGTGCAAGCCTTTAGCAACAAGTTCATTTTCTTCCTGATTGCTAAGTTGATTGTAATACTGTTGAACGGTTCCTAGTATTTTTTCGGAAGCTTCCAATTCGTAAAAACCTATATTGTTTTTGGTGATTTGAAACGCAAATAGTTGATTGTCCACTTTTTTATACTTCACAATTACTTTTGAAGCGGGCATTGCTTTTTGAATGGTTTCAATATCAAAGTTTTCAAAGGCAAACGTGGCAATCTCAGGAAACGTTTCTTTTAAATTTGCTAAAAGTTGCGTCAACTGTTTTTGATATTCAAAAATTGCGGTGGAATCTTTTCTGCGTTTTGCAGCAACCAATGCTTTGCGAATATTTTGTTCTTCTTGTAAAAGTGTGCTTGAAATATGCGCTTTATTCAACAAGCGACTTTGCAGAAATTTATTCCAAGCCAAGCGATTTTCAATCATTTCCATGTGATTGAGTAGTTTTTTCAGAGGCAACTCATGATGACTGTATCCTAATTTTTTCAACTTTAAAATTCCGCCAATGGCTTTGTGGTAATACCGTGTGAGTTTTTCATTAAAAAGTTCTTCGCGATAGCAATTTTCAAATTGTAACAAACCGAGTCGATACATGTCTGCGCCAAGCGAAAGTACTGTAGTATCATTCGGATATTTTTGAATGATTTCAGCTGCCATTTCTACCAACAAACCAGTTTCATTCAACTCGTAACTAGGCACAAAATTGGAATAGTCTTTTTTCAGTGCAGTTTCTCCTTTGTGAATGTGTGCAATAGATTTTTGCAGCGCAATAACGGCATCTTCTTTCCGATCTAACGCAAGTAGAATAGACGCTTTTTCCGCTTCAAAATAGGAGCGACGTGCATCATTTTCTGGCAAATCGTTCAATAAAGAAGTTAATAGGTAGAATGCTTTAATGTGCTTATTTTCAAAAGTAAATGCTTTTACCTTGTTAAATTTAAATTGATCTACATGCGCATTACGATATGATTTTGGCAAGTTTTGCAAAGCTTTGTCCAAATACGAATGTGCCAATTTGCAATCTACAGCAGTGACCGAATCTTTTCGCAAATAAAAATCACCCAACATATTCAGAGCGACAGCGTACATGCGTTTTTCAGGTGCGTTGAGTCGTTTTGTACGATTTATTTTTTTTAGTTGTTTCAAATTCGCTGCGGCGGAAGCAATATCTTTTTCCGTTACAACGGTTTTAGTATTTGCAATTTCAACCGCTTTATAGGCAAAAAGCACAGGTTTTGAAACTTCTTTCGGATCAACAATGATCTTGTTTTTATGTTTTTGATAGATGGATTTTGCTTTCGCGAGATGATTTTTTGCGTCTTCCATAAAACCCAAACTCGCGGCTGTACCTGCAATATCTGCGTATATGGAAATTAAGTAATCGTAATTTGGATTCGCAACGTTTTCCATCAACAAGGCCGCTTTTTTCGAACTTTCATACGCCGCAGGATAGTTTCCCAATTCATATTCTGAAAATGCGCGTTCGTAATGCAATTCCGCTTTATAATTCAGTCCAGCATCCGAAGTTGGACACAATGAAATGGCTTTGTTATAGGAAGTTATGGAACGATCAAATTGTTGCACATAATATTCAGAAGCGCCTTTGTAAAAGTACACTTGTGCGCTTTGTAAACTGTCTAATTGTGAAGTGTCGGTTTGTAAAAGTGCAATGGTTTTTTCAGCGGACGCTAACGAAGCTTTGTAATTTCCTTCGTTGTATATCGTTTCTGTGGTAGTAAGCAACGTTTGAGGTGTTTCTTGCGCAAGCATATATTGCCACGAAGAAAAAAGACATGAAATAATAATACAGCGTAAAATTGTGTTCACTTACTGGGTTATTTTTAGGGAATCTCCTCTAATTTACAGAATGTTAGGTAATAAATCCTATTAATTATACGAGATTGCACTTTTGGTGTGTGAATGGTGTCAATTTTTATATGAACGGTAAATGAATCAAGGATGAATGATTCACAACCGTCCATATAAGTAACAACAGGAAACGTAAAAATCCGACATTGTTAGTTTTTCAGTAGTTTGAACGTTTTTGATTGCGTATTCATCGTAATTTCCACTACATACATGCCCGCAGCAATGGCAGAAACATCAATAGATTTTTCTGCATTTTGTAAATTTCCTTGTTGAATGAGACTTCCCAATGTGTTGTAAATACGGTAATTGGAAGCGTTTGAAATGTTGGTAAAATGTATATGATGTGAAGCAGGATTTGGATACATAGCAATGGTTTCCGTTGTAAATGTTGCAGTACTCAACACGCTGGCATCTTCCAAACTTGTCAATTCATTTCCATTGCCTGATTTATTGCCGTCAAACCAAAGTTTATTTTGATACTTGACAAGCGAACTTGTGGAAATCAGTAAAATTTCTTCGGAGTTTCCTGTCAACGCTGTTGTTCCTGAAGGCGTTCCGTCGGTAACCCACAATTGTTGCGAATCAAAATAAAATAGTTTTCCTGCATAATTAATTGCTTTGGTAAATTCAATAGATTCGCCTGTATCTGTTGCACTCACCACTTTTACAGTGCCGCTTTCCGTTCCGTCAGTTTTCCACAATTCAAAATCGGAAGTCGTATTGTCAGAAGCTGTAAAATATAATTCGTTGTTGTAGCTGGTAAAGTTCGGAATGTTCAATCCGCTCGCAAGGTTATCAGTATCAATATCTTTTACTAAACTTGCGGTGGTTCCGTTGGTTTTCCACAATTCTGAACCTATAATTTGTCCAGAAGTTCCGCTGTAGCTTCGCGCTTTAAAATAGAGTTCGTTGTTAAAAATGATTAAATTTGATGGATTGCTTCCAAAGCCAAACGCAGGATTGAGATTGTTGGGAAAAATATCATGCTTTACCGTAGTTCCTGCAAAGGTTCCGTCGGAAACCCACAATTCGCGCCCTTCTGCATAACTATCGTCACCTGAAACAAAATACAATTGATTGTTAAACACCATCATTTCTGCAATATTTTTTAAACTACTGCGAACAAGTTCTGTATTTGCGGTGGTTCCGTCGGTTTTCCATAACTCGCCATTTCCGTTACGATTTACATAAAAATAAAGCAATCCGTTGTAGACAGTTCCCAGTATATTTTTTCCTGCGGTCGTCATAAAAGTGGGCGCACCATTTTGGGCGTCTTCAAAGTTTTTTATGGAAATGGTTCCTGTAGGTGTTCCGTCGGTTTTCCAAAGTTCAATGGAAGAATTGGTGCTTCCGCGGAAATACAATTCATTATTATATTCCACAAATAGTTGATTGTCATCATTGGTATTAAAGTCCAATCCGCTTGACGAACCTGTGCGCACATCTTTTAGTAAAATTGTGCCTGCATCGGTTCCGTCCGTTTTGTAGAGTTCTGTGCCAATGCCCGATACAAACGCGGTAAAGTATAATTCGCCGTTCATCACATAAAGTGATTCTGGAGAATAGCCTGCGCCGCTGTTTAAATTTCCAGCCACCAATTGCGTACCTGCGGCAGTTCCGTCACTTTTATATAATTTTTTAAACGATGGCGTAATGTCAATCGACTGAAAGTACAATTCGCCATTCATTTCCGTAATATATTTAGGAGAACTTCCATTGCTTCCTGACCAAATATCTATTTGCTCAAATGTATATTGCGCGTGTATTTGAAGTGTAGTGAGTGCTAAAAGTCCGAGTAGTATGTTTTTCATTTGTTGATTTTTTGAGAGATTATTTTCTTTTGGATTCGTTCACAGAAAACGTCACTTTTACAGTCGTTTCTAGCGTTTCTTCTGAACCATCATCGTTGCGAATTTTCATGCGAAGTGTATCTTCAAAATGACCAGAAACGGTTCTTCGCTTTTTAACGATGCCTTCTTTCCAAGCGGTAACTTTTGTGATGGTTGTTGGTGTACAACCGATAAAATCGCCATCAATTTTTTTGTACGTTTGACTGTTGATGAAATCTATAAAATTCAAGCTTCCACAACCCGAAGTACTTTTTTTTGGTTGATGCATTCCAACTATGGATTCGCCCATAAAATACCGATTGATGTAATGCATTTGAAAACCGTCTTGAGTTATCAATTTAGAAGCATTTACGTTGCTTGCGCCTTTAAAAAACTCAATATTGGCTTGACTTGCGTAGTTTCCCTTTTCGGGATAAAACGTGTGTGTTCCTTGTAATGGACCGTCGTTGAATGTAATTTTTACAAAATGTTCTTTACTTTGCGAAAAAGCAGTTGTAATAGCTAAGAAACATACAATTGCGATATAGTGTATCGTTTTCATATTACATGGATGTGTATTCGTTCGCGTTGATTTTTACCTTTGCGTTGGTATCCACGTTAATTACTTTTATTGAGCCGCTTTCGTTTGCCGCTTTGTACTTGAGTTCTAATACAAAACCTTCAAAAGGACCGTTTTTTTTCATACCGAGAATTGGCACAAATTTTCCGTGAATTGGAAAATTAGTTGCTACCCACGCATGCACATTTCCACCTTCATTTTTATATACATATTCTTCACAGGTGTAGCCAAGAATCGTTTTTGTGTTGCCTGTTTTTTCTAAATCGGTGTGTTGTGGTATTTTGTCTGAATAATCTAATTGTCCTAGTTCTTCTTGAGCTACTTTCTTTTTTATTTTCATGCCTGGCATGTCCATAAACATCGTACTTGAAGTTGGTGTGATTACGGCATAGATTTTTCCTCCGGAATTGTCGCCATCGTTGTTTATTTTCATACAGATGACTTCATCATTTTTACTGTCGAACAGAAAATCGAGTTGCGCTTTTTCGTTGCCTTCTGTTTGCATTTCTAGCGTGATGCGTTGGTTGAACGAGTACGAATTGCTCGTACTGATAGCAGTTTTCTTTTTTTGTGGATTTAATACGTTGTCAAGCATTTTATCGGCAGTTTTTTCTGTTTCTTCCAATGCTTTCTGTTCTAGCTTTTGTTCCACTTTATTTTCTACTTTGTTTTGAATGCGTTTTAGTAGTTGTGCATTGGTGATTTGTGAAGCCAAGAGAAAGCTCACACACATACTTAATTTAAAAATTGGTTTCATGATTATTACGTTTCGTTTCCTCTTTATATATTTACGATGAAAAAGGTTAACATGCAGCGAAATTTATTTTTATAAAGCGGAATAAGTTCCTATAAGTTCATCGCTGAGTTCCTTCTGCCGTAAGGCTTTACAAGAAAAAGTATAGTTTTTTTCTTTTTTTGGTTAACCTTTTTATTTGATTTTAGATTGAATGGAAAAGCAACAATTAGACGTACAATCGCGACTTCGCAAAGATGATAAAAAGGCATTGGAGGAAGTGTATGTGGCGTATAAAGAAGCCTTTGTGAATTACGGATTGCGATTCAATTTGGATAGAGAAGACCTAATTGATGTGTATCAAGATAGCGTGATTGCGATGTATCAAAATTTTACGACGAAGCAAACACATATTGAGAAAAGTTCGCTCAAAACCTATTTATTTAGTATTGGAAAGCATAAAATTTACGATCGGTTGAAAGAGCGCAAACAGTTTGTCGGCGCGGTTGTGGCAGCGGATGATTTTGAAGAAATAGATTTGAACGAAACTATTTTGACCAAAGAACAACGATTGTTGCAAAAGTATTTTACGCGTTTGGGAGAAAGTTGTCAGCAGATACTGAAACTGTTTTATTACCGCAGTTTGAGCATTAAAGAAATTGTACAACAAACTCAGTATAAAGATGAAAACACCGTGAAAAGTCACAAATCGCGGTGTTTAAAAAAGTTAATCGCATTGATAAAACAAGATTGATGGAACACGAAGAATTGATTCAGAAATACATACAAGATTCGCTCAGTGAAGCCGAAAAAACACAGTTTGAAGCGTTGTTGCAGGACGATCTTACGTTTGCTAAAAAAGTAGCCGAACATGAAAATATACACAAAGCCATCAAAGCAGCTGAAAAGCAACAATTAAAGTCACATTTGCAACAATTGGAAACGACACAAAGTGAACAGAAACCCTTGCGAACACCTTTTCAAAAGAATACGCGTTTGGCAATTGCCGTTGTGTTGTTGTTATTTTTTGGTTTGATGGGAAACTATATCATTCAACAAGCGAATGTCAACGAAAACTTGTATGCAACGTATTTTGAACCGTATCCAAATGCGTTGCAACCTGTAACACGCGGACAAAATGATTCGGATTTGTTGTCAATTGCTACGCAGGCATACGAAGCGAAAAACTATGAGAAAGCTATTGAAACTTTTGATTTGATTCAGGCAGGATTCGACAATCCAAGCACAGAGATTTCATTTTACAAAGCCATGAGTTTGTTGAATTTGGGTAACGAACAAGAATCGTTGGACATTCTTAGAGAAATTAAACATCGAAAAACCCGATTTACACCACAAATTTATTGGTATGGCGCGTTGATTCACGTGAAGTTTGAAGAAAATGAAAAAGCATTGAAAGCGTTGGAGTATATGGATGAGATTCAAACTACATTTAAGTCAAAGCAACGAGCTATTATTAAAGAAAAATTGTAGTTTTAGTCTGAGTTGAAAACTCAGATTAACGTTGCAAACTCGGACCAGCTATGGAAATTTGAACACATTTAGTGAATTTCAGTCGTAATCAGTTCAAGAATTAAGTTGAGTTCTTTGAGTAAAGGTTGGTAATGCACTTCGGAAGTAGCATGACTTACCAAGTAAAACATTAAAATATTATTTTCAAATGCTACCGATTTTAAGAGGTTCAAATTGCTGATGTAATTTTCCTTCTTTAAAAAGTTGGTTTCTGAAGTTGCTGTTGAAGAAAGTTGAAAGATAGTTTTGATGCTATTTTGATCGGTTCTGAACATGTCTAACACACGATTTCGTTGTGCGCCAAGTTCTTTTTCTTGTTTCGAAATGTCTTTTAAAATAGCTTCCCAATTCGTCAAAAGTTTGCGCAAGGTATTGTTGGAAATGTCTTTTAAACTACCCGAATTGATCATTTCATTCAATAAAGAAGTGTTGGCGTTAAAATAAATATCATACGAAAATGAATGAAACAATAGTTCTGAAAAATCTTTTTCGGAAAGACTATCCGTTGGGTTATTGGTATACTTTAGAATCTTTTTTGCGCCTTCATAATTTTGTTTATTTACCTCAATAAGTTTAATGAGTTTGCGTTTGCTCGTTTCAAATTCACCTTTCAAACCTTTTAGATACGCTTGTTCTTTTGCTTCTAAAATGCTGCGCTCTTGGCTATTGTTGATGGAAACTGCAATGAGAATTCCGATGACTACCAAAATGATTTCTCCAACGGCATAGATGAGATACTTTCCAATTTTATTTTTTGAAACGGAATTTAGTCTGAATTTTCTAAAAAAACGCGCCATGACTTACTTGTGTAAATGTTTCACTTTCGTGGAAACTAAAGGTATTACTATTGCATTGGATTTCAAAACAAATTGAAATTTACAATCCAACATTTACAATTCAACATTTAGCATTTAGCATTTAAAATAACGTTTCCACTTCAGAAAGTACTTTGTATACCAAATGCGTTGGCAAACCAACAACATTGGTGTACGAACCTTCTATTCGTGCCACTTTGGTATAGCCAATCCATTCTTGAATGCCGTACGCACCTGCTTTGTCAAAGGGTTTGAAGTTGTTGACATAAAACCAAATTTCTTCATCAGATATTTCTTCAAAAGTAACTGTAGTGACTTCATGTACTACTTTTTGAGAAGTCGCGGTTGTAAAACAAACCGACGTAATAACATCATGACTTTTTCCGCTCATGGCAGCAATCATATCAAACGCTTCTTGTGCATTTTGCGGTTTTGCTAACGACGTATTTTCATGCCAAACCACCGTATCTGAAGTGACTAAAATGTCATTGTTTTGTAATTCATCTTTAAAAACGGACGCTTTTAATTTAGCAAGATAATCCGATATTTCGTGATGCTGTAAATGTTCAGGATACACTTCTTCTACAGATTTTAGACGGATTTCAAAATCGAGACCTAAATCTTTAAAAAACTGTTGTCTTCGCGGTGAGCCCGAAGCTAAAATAAGATGGTATTTGGAAGAAAGTGTGTCTAGCATAATTGTGTTATCAGAATAGAATATATTCAAAAGTTTCTAAGGATGTAAAATAATAAACAACGGTTGAAAGAATACCAAATAACATAATGAGTTTTAAAAGAAAAGACAGCATTCTGTATTCTCGTTTGGTATCGGCTTGCCAAATTTTAATGATGAAATAGAGTAGTGGTAAAAGAATCGTCACTAAAATATAAATCGTAATCACAGTTTGTCCTTGAAGATATTCGCTGATAGTATACAGGATGAAAATAATTAATATTCCTGCCAGAATCGCCACAATTTTAGTCACTCTATTTCTACCTAAAATGATCGGTAATGTATTGATTCCTGCATTGTAATCACCATTTACATCTTCAATGTCTTTGACCATTTCTCGTATCAAATTGATCAAAAAAGCAAAACTTGCATATATATATATATGGCAATGAGTGAAACTGAATTGAAAAAGTGAATATGTTTGCCCCGAACTGAACACTCTGTCTTAAAAGCAATTAAAATCAATATGCTACTCGCGACTAAGATTGAAACGATAATATTCCCCAAAATGGGAATTCCTTTCAAATAAGAACTATATAAAAATAGTAACAAAGCAATTCCGAGAAAAATGAAAGAAACCTGCCAATTATTGATCATAAAACTCACATAACTTCCCAAACCAATTCCTGTAAGATTGATTGCAATATACAGCGGAAATGCTTTTTTCTTGGATATAAATGTGCCAATAAACTGTTTGTGCGGTTTGTTGATGCGATCGGTTTGTACGTCAAAAATATCGTTGATTATATTTCCGCCAGCAGCAATAAAAACAGTAGCGAATACCACCAAAGAAAATAATTCTATAGAGATGTAATGATCAGGAAAGGGTAGAATCCAAAAAAAATAAAAAAGAAATTGCGTTAATGCAATCATGACTAAGTTAGGGAAACGAATGAGTTGTAGAAACTTTGCCATCAATAGTAGTTTTAATCGTACTTCGCATCAAAATCCTGATCCCAATTGCCTTGTACTTTCATCACTTGACGGATGACGTCTCTTGCGGCGCCTTTTCCACCATCGACATGCGAAATGTACTTGCAAATTTCCAATACCTCGTAAGCTGCATCTTGCGGACAACAAGACAAACCAACTTGCTTTAACACAGGAATATCCGGAATGTCATCGCCCATGTACAACACATGTTCTAGTTTGACGTTTTTTTGTGTCAAATATGCTTCCAATTGCACTATTTTTTGATGCGCGCCTAAGAAAATATCTGTAATGCCCAACCCTTGCAAACGCTTGCGAACACCTTCATTGGTTCCGCCAGAAATAATACACACATTATAGCCTTTGTTGACAGCCGCTTTGAGCGCGTAACCGTCTTTTATGTTCATTTTACGAAGCATTTCGCCTGATGAGGTTACGGTAACAGTTCCGTCAGTGAGTACGCCGTCTACATCAAAAATAAGCGTGGTAATGTCGTTTAAGTATACTTTATAGCTTTTCTCTTCCATAGGTTTTTGCAATTGATTGCGTGAGCAATGTATATATTTCTTTGTGAATGTCTGTATCTAATTTTGCTAAATGATCGTTAATTGTTTTTTCGTCGCCGCGTTTTGCAGGTCCCGTTTGTGCCATGTACGGCGTCAACGTATTTATTTTATTAGCAGTTTCTTGAATCAGCGGATGTAAAATGTGAAAAGGAACATGATTCGCTTCGCAAATTTCATGGGCAATTCGGTACAAATGATTGCTAAAATTATTCACAAAAACCGCAGAAACATGCAAGGCGCGACGCTGTTCAGAGCTAATTTTATACGAAGGACTTCCAATAGCTGTCGCGATGGTTTGCAAAAGTGTAAAATCGGCTTTTTCTCGTGCTTCCAAACAGAGCGGAATTGTAGAAAAATCTACTTTTTTACCTTTCGTAAAGGTTTGTAACGGATAAAATACGCCGCGACGGTTTTTTTTGTGCAACACATGCATACTGGCACTTCCTGAAGTATGTACCACCAAACGATCGGTAAATGGTAACTTATTAGAAACACTCGCAATAGCGTCATCCGACACTGCGATTATATACACAGCTGCTTCTAGCAAAGTTTTTAAGCTAGTCGTAGTTGCTACATTTTTAAAATACTGCAATGCTTTTTCTGAACGATTGTACACCTGAACTACCTTAATTTCTTCTGTAGCTTCAAACACTCTATATAAATGTTGTGCAATATTTCCAGCACCTAAAATAACCACCTTGATCATGCGGTAAAAATAACAACACTTTGTGATTTTTGAAACTTTTATACAAAATCATTCTACAGAGTTATTCACAAGAAAAATGACAAACATGAGCAATATCATATTTTAAAAAAAGAATAGTGCGCACATTTGTAAGGAATAAAAACAACAACACCATGACCTTATATACAAGATATTACGAAGAATTTCAAGATAAATACACCATGTACATTCCGCTAACCATTATTTTACAAAGTTGTTTGGGCGGCATTGCAGCGATGTACATTTTAATGAACGGATTAGATACCATTTCCAGTTTAATACAGCTAGGTTTCTGTGTCATTGTGACTTCATTTTACAATGCTTCTATTTTGGCGCAATTGAAAGGAAAATGGGTTTTCAATACGCTGATACTAAGTTTAGTGATGAGTGTCGTATTTATCTTGGTCAACGCATTATAGTTTTTAATAACACTTCATTTTCTTAGTTAATTTACAACTAGAAATACGCCAAACTCGGTCATTATAGCGGATTGAGTTTGGCTATTTTTTTACAAATCGGAAGTAAAACAAAATTTAATTCCTACCTTCCCAAGAAGTTCATTATATGAAACACGATATTCGCAATAGAGTAGATGTATACGTATTGGTAGATACATTTTACAAAAAAATCCGAAAAGATGCAGTACTCGGTCCTATCTTCAATGGTCATATTACGGATTGGAGTGAGCATTTAATTCATTTGACCGACTTTTGGGAAAGCAATTTGTTTTTTGTGAATAAATACAAAGGAAATCCATTGGAGAAACATATTGAAGTTGATGCTGCCGTGTCACATAGTATTTCGGAAAAGCACTTTGGAATATGGCTCAATCACTGGATTCAAACCTTAGATGAACTCTATGAAGGCGACAAAGTCAACATTGCTAAAAACCGCGCTCGAAAAATGGGCACTTTCATTTATGTCAAATTATTTGAAGCCAGAAAAATCACTTAAAAAACACTTCCCTTAGAATATTTGTAAATAAGCGTAAATAGAATGTTAAATAGACACTAAATTGTGTAAAATGCCGTATTTTTGCATGCAGAAATTTTGATGTAAAAGAAAACGCAACACAATGGGTAATTTCTTAAAGAAAATTCTCTTCTCTACACGATTAATGGCTCTCCTTTTTTTCGCTTATGCGTTAGCCATGGGAATAGGAACTTTTGTTGAAAGTGAATACAGTACCACAACCGCTAAAATGTGGATATACAACGCCTGGTGGTTTGAATTAATCTTATTGATGTTCATGATTAATTTTTGTGGAAATATTTTTCGGTATCGCTTGCTTCGGAAGGAAAAATGGGCAACCTTACTAATTCACTTATCTTTTATTTTTATCATTCTAGGTGCGTTTGTCACACGATATATCAGTTATGAAGGTGTGATGCCTATTCGTGAAGGCGCGACAGAAAATACCTTTCTTTCCGAAAAAACATACATTAAAGCCTTGGTAGATGGCGAAATTAATGGACAACCGAGAAGGCGAACGTTAAAAGGTGATTATCTCATTTCTACAGAAGGAATTTCACCAACAACGTGGATGCAAGAAGGTTTTCCTTGGAATAAAGACTTTAACGGACAAGAATTTACCATTGATTACAAAGGATTCATCAAAGGTGCAGAAGAAGGAATTGTACCCGATGAAAATGGTATAGAATACTTGAAAATTGTAGAATCTGGTGGTGGAAATCGCCACAATCACTTTTTGGAAGCTGGAGCCAAAGCACAAAGCATTCACAATATTTTAATGACGTACAACAATCCTGTAGATGGCGCCATTAATATTATGAGTGATGAATATGGAAATTATACCATAAAAAGTCCGTTTGAAGGGGAAAATATGATCATGCAAACGCGTCAAACGAACAAGGTACTTAAAGACAGTTTGCAACGTTTTCAAATTCGTTCGCTATACAATTTAGCAGGTTTGCAATTTGTGATTCCAGAACCTGCCGTCAAAGGAAAAATTGGTGTCGTTGAAACGTCTGAAAAACTCAAAGATCAAGCAAATGCCGTTATTTTAGAAGTTTCCTCCAACGGAGAAACCGAAGAAATTCGTGTGATGGGTGGAAAAGGATACGACATGGCGCCTATAAAAACAACGATCGGCGGACTCGATTTTTGGCTGTCGTATGGCGCAGAAAAATTAAAACTTCCGTTCAGCATCAAACTGAACGATTTTATTGCAGAACGCTATCCAGGAACTGTCGGGCAAGGCGGTTACAAATCGTTTATGAGCAAAGTGACGCTGATAGAAAATAAAGAGCCCGTATATGATTATGATATTTATATGAATCACATTATGGATCATGGCGGTTACAGATTCTTCCAAGCACAGTTTGACAGAGATGAAAAAGGAACCATTCTTTCCGTAAGTCATGATTATTGGGGAACAAACATCACGTATTTGGGCTATTTCTTACTATACTTTGCGTTGATGGCCATTTTATTTGATAAAAACACACGTTTTGGCGATTTGAAAAAACAATTGGAAAAAATTAAAAATAGAAAAGCAAAACTGTTTACGGCAATCGCATTGCTATTCAGTTTGGGAACATTTGCACAAGAAACTTCGACACAAGTAGATTCTACACAAACAAAAACTACGAAGCAAGTAGAAAAAGGACATGAAGGTCACAATCATGCGCCAGGCGAAGGACATGATCATGAAATTGTAGAACGATCGGTTTCAGCGAAGCAAATAGATTCTATCATTGTGGCAAATGCAGTTCCACAAGCACATGCGGATAAATTTGCACGTTTGGTCATTCAAGATGAAGACGGACGTATGAAGCCAATGCACACATACGCTCGAGAGTTGATTCGTAAATTAAGCAAGTCAAACACGTATCAAGGTTTATCGGCAGAACAAGTATTGATCTCTATGTTACAATATCCACAAATGTGGTACAATGCGAACATCATCAGTATAAAAAGTAGAAAACACGACAGTATTCGTAAAATTATCGGTATTGAAAAAAGTGACAAGTATGCGTCGATGTTGGACTTTTTCACCCCAAGAAACGAATACAAACTGAATGCATATACAGAAGATGCGTACAAGACCAACACGCCGAATCAGTATCAAAAAGCCATTAAAGAATACGATTTAAAACTTGGTTTGCTTAGTAGAGCGATTCAAGGAGATATCATCAAAGTTTTTCCGCTTCCAGATCATGAAAATAACAAGTGGATTTCAGATAAAAATTATGCAGACAATCCAGGTGAAGGTTTTCAACCGAAAGATTCGCTGTATGAGAAATATGTGAAAAATGCCATAAAAGTCTATGCGATTCTCTTAAACGAAGCAAATAGAACGGGCGATTATACGGAAGCTGATAAAATGGTAGAAAGCTTGCGCAACCGTCAAAAAGAATTTGGAAGTGCTGTATTGCCTGCGGATGCACAAATAGAAACTGAAATAGTCTACAATAAGGTCAATATTTTTGAACGTCTAATGATGTATTATTTGTTTGTCGGTTTCTTAATGTTTGTCTTTATCATTGTACAAATTTTCAAAGACCGAAAAGGCATTCGTGCTGCGATCAATATTTCCAAATGGCTCGTAATCGGTCTGTTTGCCTTGCATACTGCGGGACTCATAGCACGTTGGTATCTTTCCGGACATGCGCCGTGGAGTGATGCGTACGAATCTATGATTTACGTAGCTTGGGCAACGATGTTGTTTGGATTGTTATTTGGACGAAAATCTGACTTAACCATTTCAGCCACCACTTTTGTCGTTGCCATGGTTTTATGGGGCGCACACATGAATTGGCTCGATCCAGATATTGCCAACTTACAACCTGTATTAGATAGTTATTGGTTGTTGATTCACGTTGCCGTGATTGTGGCAAGTTATGGACCGTTTGCCTTAGCGATGATTTTAGGGATCGTGTCGTTATTGCTCATTATTTTAACGAATACGGAGAACAAAAAACGCATGGAACTCAACTTAAAAGAAATCACGATCATCAATGAAATGGCGATTACCGTCGGTTTGGTTATGTTGACCATTGGAAACTTCCTTGGTGGAATGTGGGCAAATGAAAGTTGGGGACGTTATTGGGGCTGGGATCCAAAAGAAACGTGGGCGTTAATTAGCATTATGGTCTATGCATTTGTATTGCACATGCGTTTGGTACCAGGATTGCGCGGACGTTGGTTTTTCAATTGGATGGCAATTGCGGCATTCGGATCAATTTTATTTACCTATTTTGGGGTGAATTTCGTTTTGAGCGGATTGCACTCGTATGCCACAGGAGACGCCGTGTTAGGTCCAAAATTTGTGATCATTGCAACCATCGTTTGGTTAGCGTATGGTGCGTTGAGTTATTGGCGATACCAAATACATTATAAGCGCAAGAAATCTATTAATTAGTGTTTAGATTCTAGTATTGAGAATTGAGCTACTAGTATTGAGTTGTTTCTATGGTTCGTTTGCGGAGCGTGACAATCTGTTCGTTTCAAAAACAATTCGCGGTATGATTTTGACAGATTACCACGTCACTATCGTTCCTCGTAAAGACGTTTCAAAGGATTAATATTTGGTGTTTCCAAGCACTTCTCAATACAAAATTTCATACTAAAATTTCACACGAAGAGACGTTTTGTTATTTGAAGATGCCTATAATTAAAGAAGCTCTCCTCCGATACGTCTTTGCGAAAATTTTAAAAAAATTTGTGGCAATCTGTTTGTTTTAAAGTCAATTTGCGGTATGATTTTGACAGATTACCACGTCACTATCGTTCCTCGTAAAGACGTTTCAAAGCATTAATATTTGGTATTTCCAAGTACTTCTCGATACAAAATTTTATACTAAAATTTCACTCGAAGAGACGGTTTGTTATTTGAAGATATGGCGTTTCTAAGGACACAGCAATTCAACATTCAACATTTAAAATTTATCATTTCCAAGTACTTCTCGATACAAAATTTCATACTAAAATTTCACTCGAAGAGACGTTTTGTTATTTGAAGATAAGGCGTTTCTAAGGACACAGCAATTCAACATTCAACATTTAAAATTTATCATTTCCAAGCACTTCTCGATACAAAATTTTATACTAAAATTTCACTCGAAGAGACGTTTTGTTATTTGAAGACGTCTATAATTTAAGAAGCTCTCCTCCGATACGTCTTTGCGAAAATTTTGAAAAAATTTGTGGCAATCTGTTCGTTTTAAAAACAATTCGCGGTATGATTTTGACAGATTACCACGTCACTATCGTTCCTCGTAAAGACGTTTCAAAGGATTAATATTTGGTATTTCCAAGTACTTCTCGATACAAAATTTTATACTAAAATTTCACTCGAAGAGACGTTTTGTTATTTGAAGATGCCTATAATTTAAGAATCTCTCCTCCGATACGTCTTTGCGAAAATTTTGAAAAAATTTGTGGCAATCTGTTCGTTTTAAAAACAATTCGCTGTATGATTTTGACAGATTACCACGTCACTATTGTTCCTCGTAAAGACGTTTCAGAGGATTAATATTTGGTATTTCCAAGTACTTCTCGATACTAAATTCTTGCAGAATTTAACTCGAAGTGACGTTTTGTAACTCGATGAAAAAAAGGTTCATAGAACGAAGCAATTCAACATTCAACATTTAAAATTTAAAATTTATCATTTAGAGTTCCCTACTGTTCCAACCATTTTCGAAAATCAGAAGTTGTAGACGAACTTGTCATGACTTTTTCCTTAATACCAGATAACTGAATGAGCAAGCGGTTTTTGAAATGACTTTCAATGTTTTCAATGTATTCAATATGTGCGATTTGACTTCGGTTGATGCGGAAAAACTTCAAAGGATTGAGCATTTGTTGAATGGTTCCTAAATTATGAGAAATCGGATGTTTTTTGCCTTTCGAATCTATCGCCATACAAAAATCGCCCGAAGCTTCTATCAAACTAATATCACTCACATTTAACAACTGAATGCCTTTTGATTTTTTGATGACAAATCGTTTTTTGTAATTGGTTTCTTCTTGTTTCAACGCCGATTTCAGCATCGTAATTGTATCGTTATGAATCGGTTGGAAACTCTCTGATTTAAAGAACGACTGAAATTTATCCAACGCTTGCCGAATGTCTTCTTGCGTATACGGTTTTAAAATATAGGCGATTCCATTGGAGCGAAACGCTTCAAATAAATATTCGTCATGTGCCGAACAGAAAATGATGGGACAGTCAATTTTTACAGTATTGAATACATCAAACGAAATTCCGTCTAATAATTGAATGTCAGACAGAATAAAGTCATACGTTTCTTGTGCTAAAAAAGTACGTGCTTTTTCCGTAGAACGCGCCCAATCATACTGAAACGCTTGGGTAAAATAACTTTCCAAATTGGTCAATAGTTTTTCGTAAGCAGGAATTTCATCTTCTAAAATTAATATGCGCATTCAAATATGATTTAAGATTCTTCACTCAGTTTTATAATAGGAATTTTGACTACAAATTTTTCTATGGTATCCGTAATTTCTGGTTTTTGATCAGATAATAATTGATAACGATATTCCAAATTCTTTAAACCAGTTCCCAACGAATTTTCATTTGGTTTTAAGATACTTTTGGTATTCTGCACGGTTAACCAATCTGCATCAATAACGATTTTTGCTTTGATGACTTTTCCATGTTGTGAACGATTGTGTTTTGCAATATTTTCCAGCAAGGTTTGAATTGCGCCCGTAGGTACAAATTTATTTTCAATGGATACGTTTTTCGTAATTGTAAAATCGTAATCGTCGCCAAAACGCGTCTTAATCAAAAAGATATAATTTTCAGCCAATTCGAGTTCTTCGCTCAATTCCATGACTTCCGCATCTTTTGTTTGAATTAAATAGCGATAAATGAGCGACAAACGATTCAAATATTCTTTCGCTTTCTCCGTATCGCTGTCAATTAAGGCATCTAGCGTGTTCAAATTATTAAATAAAAAGTGCGGACTGATTTGCGAACGCAACAATTTCAATTCGTTTTCCTTTTGTTTTTCCTTAATATTCCCAAATAAAATTTGATTTTCGTAATATTTCTTCGCGAGTAGCAAGCCAAAAGGCAACCCAATACTTTGTGCTGAATCCGAAATATAATTAAGTACTTGCTGAAATCCGTATTCAAACTTTCCCCAATCGTGACCACCACTGTAATGTCCTATGACATCTTCCCAAAATCCTGCTAATATTAACACCAACAATGTCCAAAATGTAAACTGAAAATATTTTTTATTTTTCAAGATATAGCTGGGAAGTAACCAATATAAGAAGAGGTAAATGATCAAAATATCAACAATGACAAAAGACGGAATGTCTAAAAAGAATTCAATTAGTTCATGTTTTCGGTTGGCGTACTCATAGATTGCCATGAGTACAGATACACCATAATAAATGACGAGCAGCATGTAATCCGATCTGTTGAGTTTTACGTTCATTTTCTTTAGACGTTAGGTTTTTTGTGTTGGGTTTTGGTCTTTTTTTGCTTTTGCTATTTTGTACAATTACCTTTAAAATTTATCATTTTACATTTTGAGTTTCTTAGTACTTCTCGATACAATTTTTCTTTGAAAAATCACTCGAAGTGACGTTTTGTGATTCGATGGTGTTTTTTATAAAAAACCTTTGATTCGTCATTGCGATCTACAACTTGATTGGAGCGTGGCAATCTGTTCGTTTCATAAACAATTTGCTGTATGATTTCGACAGATTACCACGTCACTATCGTTCCTCGTAAAGACGTTTCATTGACATTCAATATTCAACATTTAAAATTTATCATTTTCAAGTACTTCTCGATACTAAATTCTTGCAGAATTTAACTCGAAGTGACGTTTTGTAATTCGATGGTGTTTTTTATAAAAAACCTTTGATTCGTCATTGCGATCTCCAACTTGATTGGAGCGTGGCAATCTGTTCGTTTCATAAACAATTTGCTGTATGATTTCGACAGATTACCACGTCACTATCGTTCCTCGTAAAGACGTTTCATTGACATTCAACATTCAACATTTATCATTTCAAATTCACTGTTGCGTTTTAATACGATCTACTTCGTCGCCAGCACTGTTTTTTCTGTTTTTCTTTTTGTTGTATTTTTTTCCAAAACTATAACTCAGTTGTAAAAATACATTTCTACGTGGAAAATCACTGATAATATTGGCATTTACATTGTCGTAATTGATAGCTCCGTTGAATTTACGGTCTAAAATTTCTTCCAATTCAACGCTGACTTTCAATTGATCGTTCATAAATTTTTTGCTAAATGCGATGTCCAATCCAGCAATCCACTCAAACTCTATTTGTCCTTCAAATCCGCCCGAAGTATAGTATCCAGAAACTTCGGATTGAATTCCCCAAGGTAATTTATATTCAGCACTAGTAAACCATGTCATGTTCCACTTTTTATTGTCTAATACTGGCGTGAGTTCTTCCGACATGAATCGGTTGTAATTTACAATCACTCCAGTATATCCTTCCAAACCTTTTACAAAACTCAACGGCGCAAACAAGCTAAAACTCCAGTTTTCATTTTTTGCCAAGTTAATTACGGAACGAGACGTTTCAGAAGTAGCATCATTTTGTGAAATCAATTCGAATAGTGTATCGTCTGTTTTATTGTAGCTTACGCTGAAAAACGGCTGATTCTCATACGTTAAATTGAAACGAAAACTATTCGTCAACGCAGGTCTTAGTGTAGGATTTCCTTGTTCAAAAGTAAACGGATCGTAGTAATATACAAACGGATTTAGGGTGGAATAGGACGGACGCTGAATTCGGTAACTGTATGCTACATTTGCCGCCAATTCTTCTGTAATATTTCGTGTAATGCTCAAACTTGGAAAGAATTTTGCAATTGTTCTATTCAAAGAAGTATTTAAGTTTTGTGAAGTTCCTATAGTTTCACTTTGTTCCCAACGCAATCCGCCAGAAAATGCCCAATCTTCCAACTTTACATTCACTTTTGCGTATGCCGCCATGATGTCTTCGTCAATTAAAAAGCGATTGGTTTGGTTTGGATTGTCAACAAATTCACCAGTATTTGTTTGCACTAACGATTGTAGATCGCTGTCAGAATCTACATTAGAATATTTCAATCCAGCATGCACCGAAATATTGTCATTTACGGTACGTTTGTAATCGGCTTGATACGCATAAATAGTATAATCGGCATCTTGAAAATACCGTTGATTGTCATAATTAACCATGCTTTGTCCTGTTTGAAACAGATTGTTTTCGTTGGTCGATTTGTAATCTACATAATTAAAATCGAGTGTCAATTTGTTTACTTCATCATCAAATTCATAATACGGATTGATCACGTATAATTCCCAGTCGCGCTCAAATCTATTGTCCGTTTCTAGCATGTCCAATGTTCCATTGCTGGTAATATTAGTGATGTTGTCCGTGACACGATTAGAAGCCGTTCTTGTGTGTCGAACGCTCATTCCCGCTGTATGTTTTTTATTGATGTAATAATCCAATCCAGCATTCAAGCGTAACGTATTTGGATCAAACGGTGAACGCGAAAACTGATCGTACACATCGTCTCCAACACGACGAATAATTTGTAAATCTTCTCGCCAAGAGCCACGTGAATAACTCGCGCCAGCTTGCCAATTGATTTTTCCTTTAAAACTGGCAATCGAAGCACTTTTTCGGAAGGTAAAATCATCCACATAACCGATCATACTTTTCAACGTTCCGTAGGTTCCTAATTTTACATTTTTCTTTAAAATAATATTGATCAACGCGCCAGCACCATCCGCATCGTATTCCGCACCAGGCTGTTGAATGAGTTCTACTTTTGCAATATTATCAGCAGGCATTTCGCGCAACAGCGTTTGCATGTCCATATAATTTGTTTGTTTTCCGTTGATAAGAATGCGAATATTGCTTTGTCCGGCATAACTCAAATTATTTCCTGTAACCAAAACACCTGGAATTTTTTTTACGATATCGCGCACATTGGAATTTACCATTTCAGAATTTTCCAGATTCACCACTAATTTCTCTGCATTTTGCGTGATGACAGGTTTTTTAGCAACAACCAGCACTTCATCTAAACTTTCAGGAATGTCTTCTTTTAGGATAAAATCGAATGTAACATTCTTTGTCGTATCAATATTCAGTACAATAGAGCGTTCGGTTTTGTAGCCAAACAAAGAAGCTTCTACGACATACGTTCCGTTTTTTACATTGGAAAATGTATACGTTCCGTTTTCTTCTACAATGACCGCTTTTAGTGCGGTATTGCTGTTGTTTTCATATAACACAACATTTGAAAATGATAACGGTTGTTTGGCGTTGTCCATCACGTTTCCAGTGATTGTACTTTGTGCCATCACGCTGTAGCTTCCTAATAATAAAATAATGTGTAGTAAAGTTTTTAACATAACTGTTTGTTTTTTGCTGTTCGTTTTTTTTGATGTACAAATATGTTTCAGAATCTATATATACAAAAGGAGATTCTGTCGAATTGGGATAAAAACAGGTTGAATTGGGGATGTTTTTCGGTTGAATTTATAAAGATGTGAAAGCATAAGAATGTAGGGTTTTCTCATGTTTTCTAGCTTTTAGGAATGATTTTACAATAATTCTATTAAAAAGCAATGCCAACCTCTTTTTAAGGTTAAAACGTCGTTTTTATGAAATATGTTAAAAAATAAAAAGTCAGAATTATCATAGAATTTTTGATTACATTTATTTGCGTCAGATTTTACACTGATACATTGTTTTATTTAGTGTAATTTGTTGTGCCAAAAATTAAGAACCTATAAATGATGTAATCATGAAAAAACAAATTTTAAGTATTGGAAAAGTATTAAGTAAAAAGGAGCAGAGCGCCATAAATGGTGGAATCGTTTTGCCAACACCAATCGATTTTCCATGTGAAGAACCAGTATTACCTGCGCCACCAATTGGATGTAACTATGTAAAGATTGGACCATGCAGATACAAACTAGTATGTTTTCAGGCTACTCCATACTAAGTTGAACAGAAAGAAGCTAACTAAGAAAGTGATCATGATAGATTAAAAGAAGCAATTTGTCAAATTATTTTCTAGAGCATAACTGATAATACCAAAAATTACAAACCTTTAAATTATTAATCTTTAAATCATTAAACCATGAAAAAACAAATTTTAAGCATTGGGAAAGTGCTAAGCAAAGAAGAACAAAAAGCTATTAATGGAGGTGCAATTTCGCTTCCATTTGATGAATGTCCAATAGTACTATTAGCGGCTCCGCCAATAGGTTGTCGCTATGTAACAGTTCCAACAAAACCATGTCCTACTTACAAGTTAGTTTGTGACGATTTTACAGCGTACTAAATCTAATTTAGAAACCTGAAATAAGCCTTCTCTAGCAATGGAGAAGGTTTTTTTAGGCTTATTCTTTTCGCAGCCAACCAACAATTTTATCATTTGTAATTTTCCAGCGGTTATTTTCTTGGAGTAAATCATACGTTTCACGAGAACTAGAAAATGGTCCTGCATTTTGTTGAATGATCGTCACTGTATTTTCGGTTACTTCCATCACAATGGCAACATGTCCAAACGAATTGTACCAAGAAGTTTGAAACACCAAAAGATCGTTTACTTTCGGTTTGGAGCTGCTTCCGTTGGTATATTGGAGTAAATTTCGTTGTGTATTTTTTTGCCCATCTTTTAGTTTTGGATTAAAAAAATCTTTAGCATGTCCGTAACTATCAGGCATTTTATGTTGTAAATGTTCATAGTAATAGCGTTTAACAAATTCAACACATTGATATTGCAATCCTAAATTATAACCATCTTTGGTTACGTTTCGTTTTTCTACATTACTTACAGCACCGTTGTAATATACAATTACGTTGTTGAAAGAGTCTAATTGTTCACCAATGCTTCTAAATGGATTTAGATTTACATATTGAGACAATTTCAACAATCCAACACATAATACAAGAAATACAAATATGTAGCGTAGTTTTCGTTTCATGCTTAAAAAATAGTGAATTTCCAATCTATGGAAAGTAATTACAAAAGGAATAAAATTAGAAACGATATCAAAATATAATACGCTATTTATCCAGATTTTAGGGTTGAGTTGTAACGCTAATAAGCGTATATTTGCAGTCTTATGCAAGCAAATAAACTTTCAGATTGGTTACCAACAACGAAACGCGAAGTAAAAATTCGAGGTTGGGAAGAATTAGATGTGATTCTATTTAGTGGAGACGCGTATGTAGATCATCCTTCATTTGGCCCAGCTGTCATTGGTCGTATTTTAGAAAGTTATGGCTTAAAAGTTGCCATTGTGCCGCAACCAAGTGTACACGATGATTTGCAGGATTTTACCAAACTAGGAATTCCAAAATTGTTTTTCGGAATTACAGGCGGTTGTATGGATCCGATGGTAAGCAATTATACAGCGAGCAAAAAACGCAGAGATAAAGATGCCTACACGCCCAATGGTGACAAAGGTTTCCGTCCAGATTATGCAACTTCTGTCTATTCAAACATACTAAAAGAAAAATTTCCAGATGTTCCTGTGTTAATCGGAGGAATTGAAGCTTCTTTACGCCGTGTAACACATTACGATTATTGGAGCGATAAACTGTTGCCCACTATTTTAGAAACCTCCAAAGCTGATATGTTGGTCTACGGAATGGGAGAACAACCGTTGCGCGAAGTGGTAAAACTATTGCAAAAAGGAGTGCCTTTTTCAAGTTTAAGAACCATACAACAAACCGCTTTTTTGGTAGATAAAAATGAGCGCATTCCTAAAAATAAAAATTGGGAAGATGTCGAAATTCATTCGCATGATGTTTGTTTAAAGAATAAGAAAAAATTTGCGTCTAACTTTAAAGTGATCGAGCAAGAATCAAACAAACTGAAAGCAAGACGAATTTTTCAAGGTGTAAACGATAAAACATTGGTGATAAATCCGCCATATCCTACGATGACCGAAAAGGAGATTGATGCTTCTTTCGATTTACCGTACACGCGTTTGCCACATCCAAAATACAACAAACGTGGACCGATTCCTGCGTTTGAAATGATAAAAACGTCCATCAACATTCATCGTGGTTGTTTTGGTGGTTGTAGTTTCTGCACCATTTCTGCACATCAAGGAAAATTTATTGCAAGTCGCAGCAAAGAATCTATATTAAGAGAAGTGGATAAAGTTGCCAATATGCCCGATTTTAAAGGCTATTTGTCAGATATTGGTGGCCCATCTGCGAATATGTATCAAATGAAAGGAAAAGTACAATCTATCTGCGATAAATGTGTCGCACCTTCTTGTATTTCGCCCGTAATTTGCAGCAATTTAGATACATCTCATAAACCATTAACTGAATTATATCAAGCAGTAGACAGTCATCCGAAAGTAAAAAAATCATTCATTGGAAGCGGAATTCGTCACGACATGTTAGTGCCAGAATTCAACAAAAATGCAGATCCAAAAGAATTGGATGATTACACCGAAGAAGTGATGACAAAACACGTTTCTGGACGTTTAAAAGTAGCACCAGAACACACGTCGGATCCTGTTTTGAAGTTGATGCGAAAACCATCTTTTGAATATTTCCATAAGTTTAAAGAACGTTTTGACAGAATCAACCTAAAGAAGAAATTAAAACTTCAGTTGATTCCGTATTTTATTTCAAATCATCCAGCTTGTGAAGTCGAAGACATGGCAAATTTGGCTGCCGAAACCAAAGATATGGGCTTTCAGTTAGAGCAAGTTCAAGGGTTTACACCAACGCCCATGACGGTTGCAACGGTTATTTATTACAGCGGATATCATCCGTATACGTTGAAGCCAACCAAAACGCCAAAATCTAGAAAAGAAAAAGAAGAACAACATCGTTTTTTCTTTTGGTATAAAAAGGAAAACAAAGGTTGGATTCGCAAGACACTTGGGAAACTCGGAAGAAAAGATTTGGTAGAAGCATTGGTGCCTGAAGAAGAAACGAATACGTGGAAAAGCATCAAACCTAAAAAAGTCAATAACACGTTTGACAATGCGATTCCTGCGCATCATGCGCGTTCTAAAAAGAAGCACAAATCCAGAAAAAAACGACGTTAAATCACAAGTTCATCTTGTTTGAAAACGAAGATCAGTCATGTCTACGCTTGAAATTATACACGAAAACAACGATTATATAGTTGTCAACAAAGCTGCGGGATTGATAAGTGAGCAAAGTCCGTACGAAGCAGTTACTGTTGAAAATCAGGTTTTTAATCATATTTTGCAACGCAAGCGAAAACCGTATGTGGGCGTTATTCATCGTTTGGATCGTGTGACGAGTGGCGTTCTAATTTTTGCCAAGAAAAAAAGTGTTTTGGTCATGTTCAATACATTATTCAGTAGTCGTAAAGTTCAAAAAACATACTTGGCAATTGTAAAAAACAAACCTGCAAAAAACAAAGGAAACTTAGTCAACTTTCTCAGAAAAAATACGAAAGAAAAAAGAGCGGAAATTGTTTCGTCTAAGTCAAAAGATACACAAAGTTGCATGCTTTCGTATGAAGTCATTGGCAAAAATGAGATTGGATATGTGTTAGCAATACAACCAAAAACGGGCAGATTTCATCAAATTCGTGCTCAATTGGCACACATCGGACTTCCTATTGTGGGCGATTCAAAATACGGATCGGATGTAAGTTATACGTCACTTTCTATTTGTCTCCATGCGTGGAAATTAACCTTTGAAGCATCGGATTCTAAAGAACTCATCACGTATGAAGCGCCGTTGCCTGCGCATGATTTTTGGGTGTTTGATACTGTTTAAAAGGATCAATCAATATTTCTCAACGATTTGTTAGCATTGCTTAAAAAAAGGAAAAGCATTCTCCGCGTAAGCGAATACTTTCGTATTTTTACAAAAAACTAAAAACCTCATGAGAATATTTATGTTACTACTTATAGTTTGTGCTGTAAGTTGTACTTCAAAACCGAAAGAAAAAGAAACAAAAGCTGCTACTACAGCAGAAGTTATTACAAAAACTACTACCGAGAAAACTATGGAAAAAGAAACAATTCATCAATTCACCGTCAAAGATATTTCTGGAAACGATTTTAAATTGGCCGATTTAAAAGGTAAAAAAGTAATGATCGTCAACACGGCTTCCGAATGTGGATTAACGCCACAATACGAGCAATTACAAGACGTATACGAAACCTTTAAAGACAAAAATTTCACAATCGTAGGTTTTCCTGCAAACAACTTTGGCGCACAAGAACCTGGAAGCGATCAACAAATTGCAACGTTTTGTAAAGTAAACTATGGTGTCACATTTCCGATGATGAGTAAAATTTCAGTAAAAGGAAGCGATATGCATGAAGTATATCAATTCTTAACGCAAAAATCACAAAACGGATTGCAGGATTCGGACGTAGCATGGAATTTTCAAAAGTATTTACTCAACGAAAAAGGAGAATTAGAAAAAGTAATTTCACCGCAAACCTTACCTAACGACGAAGCTGTTATTTCTTGGATTGAAGGGAAGTAATTTTATCAAGCCACAGCTCACAACGAGATGAGTTGTACATACACTAGATTGTAATTATACTCTAAAAGCAAAACTGTATTATAATTTCCTTACGTTGGGAAATACAAATACAGTTTTGCTTTTTGTTTTCCCGAAGTACGGAATTAAAGAAACGCTTTTGTTTTTTGTTTTCCGCAGTTGCGGAAATAAGCATACACTTTTGTTTTTAACTTTCCTCAAGTGAGGAACCTTGTAAACACTATAGTTTTTAGTGTTCCGCGTTTCAAAAAACCTTAAAACAACGATGAAATCAGTTTATTTTGAGTTGCAAAATTCAAAAAAATGGCGATATTTGTAGCCTTATGGAACTGTAGATCATTTATATTCGGAACCCGTCGATCACTTTTCGACTCTTTTTATGTAGCGCAACTTCATGTGACTACACTTTTCTAATATATATTTATACATCATGTCTCAGGACCAAACATTATCAATTAAAAAATTATATACTTCTTTTAAAGAAGCTTTAAAAGGCACACAAAACGATTTCACCACAGGAAGCATTCGCAAGGCAATATTTATGCTGTCCATTCCCATGATTCTGGAAATGTTGATGGAATCCATTTTTGCGATTGTCGATATCGCCTTCGTTTCACAAGTCAGCACGAATGCCGTCGCTACGATCGGACTCACAGAATCGGTCGTTACTTTAGTATACGCAGTGGCTATTGGTGTCAGTATGGCGGCAACTGCTTTGGTAGCGCGTAGAATTGGCGAAAAAGATCCAGAAGGTGCTTCCAAAGTGGCTGTACAAGCAATTTTTTTAGGAGTTTTTATCGCCAGTATCATCAGCGTGATCGGAATTATATTTCCCAAAGAAATTCTAGGTTTAATGGGTGGCGAAGTCGATCTGATAGCAGAAGGGTACGGGTATACGCAAATTCTGTTAGGTGGAAATATGACCATCATGTTGCTCTTTTTAATCAATGCCATTTTTAGAGGTGCAGGAAATGCTTCGGTTGCCATGAAAGCACTCATTTTATCAAATACACTCAATATTATCCTCGATCCATTATTTATTTTTGGTTTCGGACCAATTCCTGCATTTGGTGTAGAAGGTGCAGCCATTGCCACTACGATTGGTCGCGGAAGTGCCGTGATTTTTCAGTTGGGAATCTTATTTTATGGAGGAAGCGTCATTAAAATCAAGTGGAAAGATTTAATCTTACGCGCCACCATCATGATCCATCTTTTAAAAATATCACTGGGCGGAATCGGGCAATTTATCATTGGAACCTCTAGTTGGATTGTACTAATGCGCATCATGTCTGAATTTGGAAGCGATGTCTTAGCAGGATATACCATTGCCATTCGCGTCGTCATGTTTACCTTATTGCCCTGTTGGGGAATGAGCAATGCAGCGGCAACCTTGGTGGGACAAAATTTGGGAGCCAAACAACCGAAACGCGCAGAAACTTCTGTTTGGAAAACAGGAAAATACAATGCTTGGTTTATGGGCATTGTTTCCATTGTATATTTAGTATTTGCCAAAGAAATCATTGGTTTGTTTACCAAAGAAACTATTGTCATAGAAAACGGCGCTTTATGTTTACAAATTGTCGCGGCTGGATACATTTTTTATGGATACGCCATGGTCATCATTCAATCATTCAATGGGGCAGGAGATACCAAGACGCCAACCTATATCAACTTTTTCTGTTTTTGGGTGTTTCAGTTGCCATTTGCCTATTTAATGGCCATTTACTTTGACTTTGGACCTAAAGGTGTGTTTTGGGCAATTACTGCGGCGGAAGTTCTCATTGCCATTGTGGGAATGCTGATCTTTAAAAGAGGCGTATGGAAAGAAGTCAAAGTCTAGGTTTATATGTCGCAGTTTTGTAATTTAGACACCATTAAAATATCAAAATGAAAAAGCAGCATTTAGGACTGAATACCGTTTGTACACACACAGGAGAAGTAAAAGATACACAATTTAAAGGTGCGGTTTCACCATTATACATGAGCAGCTCGTATGCTTTTGAAGATATAGATGAAAAACGCTATCCGCGTTATTTTAATACGCCCAATCAGCAAGCATTATGTAAAAAAGTAGCAGCGTTAGAGCATACAGAAGCGGCACTTATTTTTGGCAGTGGCATGGCAGCGGTTAGTACGAGTTTACTCGCGTTTTTGCATAAAGGCGATCATGTTATCCTGCAAAATGCGTTGTACGGCGGCACAATGAATTTGGTATTGGAAGAATTTGACAAATATGGAATTGAATATTCCTTCACGAAAAGTTTAGACAGGAAAGATTTCAAAAAGGAAATTCGGAAAAATACAAAGGTAATTTATATTGAAACGCCTTCCAATCCGTTGTTGAAAGTGACGGATATTCGGAAAGTAGTGAAACTTGCCAAAAAGCACAATTTAATTACGATGATCGACAATACCTTTGCGAGTCCCGTAAATCAGTTGCCTGCGACTTTAGGAGTTGATATTATGATTCACAGCGCGACGAAGTATTTTGGTGGTCATAGTGATATTTTGGCGGGTGCTGTTGCCGCTTCCGCAGCACATATCAATCAAATTTTTCAACTGGCAAAAAACTTGGGTGGAAGTTTAAGTGACTTTACTGTTTGGATGTTGGAACGAAGCATGAAAACACTTGGAATTCGTGTGAAGGAACAGAATAAAAACGCACTAAAGTTGGCGAATTTCTTAGAACAGCATGAAGCCGTTGCAAACGTGTATTATCCAGGATTAAAATCGCACGAAGATCACAAATTGGCAAAATCGCAAATGTCAGGTTTTGGTGGTATGATGTCGTTTGAACTAAAGCCTGAATACAACGTTTCCAAATTTTTCAAGTCATTGAAATTGATCAAGCCTTCTATGAGTTTGGCGGGCGTGGAAAGCACTGTGTTGAGTCCGACACAAACCTCACATGCTTTGTTAACGCCAGAAGAACGTAAAAAACAAGGAATTGCGGACGGATTGATTCGTTTTTCTGTGGGAATTGAAGATCGGAAAGATATTATTGCAGATTTGAATCAAGCAGTGAAAAAGGCGAAAAAGAAGTAGAAATTTTATATGAAACTGCATTAAGGATAGAAGCATTTGTTTGAGCTCTTTTGTGTTGGATTCCTGCCTTAGCAGGAAAGCCATAAACAAAAAGCGAGTGCGGATAGCCTGGCCTCCGAGATAGCGGAGGAATGCCCAAATAAAAATTATAATGAAGTTAGATATATTAGCCATTGGCGCGCATCCTGACGATGTAGAATTGGGTTGTGGCGCTACGATTGCTAAAGAAATTTCCAAAGGAAAAACCGTTGGTATCCTCGATTTGACACGCGGTGAATTAGGCACACGTGGTTCAGCTGATTTACGTGATATAGAAGCTGCTAATGCTGCGAAAATATTAGGTGTTTCCGTTCGTGAAAATTTGGCTTTTGCCGATGGTTTTTTTCGAAATGATAAAGCACATCAGTTGGAAATTATTAAAATCATCCGAAAATACCAACCAGAAATTGTGTTGTGCAATGCAGTTGACGATCGCCATATTGATCACGGAAAGGGAAGTCAGCTTGTAAGTGATGCGTGTTTTTTGAGTGGTTTGCTAAAGATTGAAACTGAATTGGACGGCAAATTGCAAGAAAAATGGCGACCAGCGCATGTATATCATTACATTCAATGGAAAAACTTGGAACCAGATTTCGTAGTAGACGTATCAGGGTTTATAGACAAAAAGCACGATGCGGTGATGGCGTATAGTTCGCAATTTTACGATCCTAAGAGTCACGAAGCTGAAACGCCCATTACGAGTAAAAATTTTATAGATAGCATTACCTACAGAGCGCGTGATTTGGGAAGATTGATTGGCACTGAATTTGCAGAAGGTTATACTGTGGAGCGTTATGTGGCAGTAGACTCGTTGGATGATTTAATTTAAACACAAACTATATGGAACAAGAACATTTACACGATCCGTTGCGGTTTCAGTATGAATTGAGCATACGAACATTTTCGGTACGCACAAAGATACTTGCGATCGTATTAGTTTTGATTTTTATAGCGATTCCTTTATATGAGATAAGTCCTGAGACATTCAAGTTAAATCAGATTACTCAATATGTTCCATGTCCACAAGGTTTAAACTGTGGATGTTTTGGAGGATTATTTTTTTAAATTGAAGCATTATTACTTGATAAGAAATTATTTTCAATGCTAATCTTTTTAAAATCACACACATAAAAAACAAAGTAAAATAAGTTTTATAATTGCTTTGTATGAAATATAAAATAGTTTATATTTGCATCCGCAAAACAAATGGTGATTGTAGCTCAGTTGGTTAGAGCGCTGGATTGTGGTTCCAGAGGTCGCCGGTTCGAACCCGGTCTTTCACCCTTTTATAACCCGCTCATTTTGAGTGGGTTTTTTTGTTTTATAATCTTACTTATGCTTTTGAAATAATACTTAAAAAGGTACTTCTAAAATTATAATTTTCAAATTATTAAATTTAATTTGTTGATAAACAGTAATTAAAGTTTTTAGGCCTCTGGATAAAAAATGAAGTCAATCTTTTGATGATATCAAGCGAGTTGCCAACCTGCTACATGAACAATTTTTAAATTCCTGTTGAATCCGAAGTAGAATTTGAAAATATTTTAAATATATAGTTAACGTGGGATACACGTAGTTAAATATTATATTATTTTTAAAGTTAAAAACTTTTGAGTTTAAAAAAAGATTTTTGTTGAGATATTGAGAAAACAAAACCATCTTATTAAGTTCAATAAGATGGTTTTGCTAGCCAAATAGTAATTTAGGAAGTCTTATTAATAGTTACTTTTGGTATAATTGAGGTTTTATTTCACAATAAGTCTTCCTGATATTGGTAAATTTAGTTCAGATTCCAATCGATAAATATAGATTGTTGATTTTAATCCGCTGACATTACCTCTAATTTCATGTACGCCTTTAGGCATTTTTTTATCAAATAAAACTCTTACTTGCTGTCCTGTAATAATATCATACAGTGCTAGTTTGTAAAAGCCTGATTCTGCCAAAGTAACGTTAAACGTAACATCCCCATTTGTTGGGTTTGGATAGGGTATTGAAATGTTTGTGATTAATTCTTCTTCGTTATTTGTTACAGGAGCTTTTCTTTCAGTAGCCTCAGTAATAAATTCTGATGCATCAGTATTTGCACTTCTTTCAGTAATAACATTACAAATAGGATAATTAAATCTAGTTCTTTTAGTTACCATTGACATTGAATAATCATCTCCAGCTGGAGCAATTACAGAAAAGGGTCTTTTATTTGCATTTGAAGAAGGCATAATTACTATTGAATTATCTCCTTCAATAACACTATTTTTAGTTTCATTTTCCACTAATACACCTCCAAGTTCTAATTTTATAGGTGCTTTTAATTCAAGCTTTGAAAGGTTGCATAAAAATAAAACTTTATTATCTGTTGAAAGTTCTTTTTTAACATTAGCATCATCAAACTTCCAAAAACTCATTAAAGAAGAATTTACAGGCACATTATCTTCATCTAATTCAGCATTGGTTTCATTTGTAAAAATTCCAAAAAAGCCTAATGCTAACGAAATATCTAAATTTGAAAATGTTTCATAATTGATAATAGAGAAAAAAGTTCTGGAAGAGCGATTTGTAATATCTTCAGGGAAATATTCGGAAATAATTGGTGGGCCATCTTCATCAACAATAAAAAGGACTACATTGTTTTTTGTGCTTCCATTTATGCTAATTAATGACTGTGATAATTCGCTTTTGTCAATATAATCTATGACATTTTCGTCAAAAGTACTTACATTATTATCTATGAAATAGTCCATGAGTTTTGCATGATTTGAGACTTCATCCAAAATTTGATAGGTACCATCATGCGAAAATCTAATGTATCCATTAGTTCTATGTTTTGGCTCCTTATACTTTGTAATTTTGTTGTAAGACACTTCTAGCGTAATGTCTATAATTCCCGAATTTTGCAAAATAGTATTGATAATATTTGTTTGATTTTCTATTTGTTGTTTGATATTATTTACACTTGATGCCACATCGGCTGTATACATAATAGAGAGCTTAATTGTTTTCTCCTGACTGTATAATTGTCCAGATAGCATACATCCAAAAACCAACTGTAAAAAAATAAATTTTAATGTTTTCATAATTTTAATTTTTTAATGATTTGGGCATTGAATAAACGGTTGAGTTACGGCATTACCAGTATTTATTTGAAAATTCTTTTCGCCATCTGCACTCTGAATCACATTAATTTTAAAATATTCTTGGGTTTCATTCAGAATGTGGAAGTTTACATTTTGTAATACAACATTGGTTGACACATAATTAGTTTTCCAATTATTAATTTCTGTCGATCTATTGAGTTGTTTTCCATGATATATATTACCGTCATCCAAATAGGTAAAGTAAAAATCGGAAACTCCAGCAGTATGGTAGGCTGCTTCTACTGCTTGTGGTGTTGGATGTCCATGATTTCCTGTAGCGTTGTTTGAAATGATTCCGTATTTAGTATCAAACCACACATTACTAGTCATGGCTCCATGATGAGGAATTAAGGCAACACAGGCATGTGCATATTTTCCAGCTCCATTATTATCATCAATTAAACCTCCTAGTTGATGCAACCAATCATTTGGATAGGCGATGTAATATTTATGGTAAAACATACTTAACCCTTTTAGTGCTTTTTCTGCATCAGTTTCAGTTTCTAAATCGGCTAATGCTAATGGATTTTGCACAGGTAATCCGGCTTTGTCCATTTCTGTAACATTTAATCGTAGGATTCCTGTGTTTGATCCTGAAGCTGGTTGCGATACATTTACAGCTAAGTCTTGAGCTAGTTGTCCAGTTCCACTTCCCCAGTTTACAGGTAATCTTTTTGAAGGATTCGCTAGATTTGGCCAATAAAAAGCATTAGTACGCCCTATTTGATCTTTTTTTCCAGCTCCTTGAATATCTCCTTGTATCAGAAAGGTAAAATCTCCCCAAACAATAAGTGCAGCACCTGAGCGATTATTTTTGCTTAATTTATCACCACGCGGTAAACCATTTCGTAACTTCCCATTTACGGCTAATGTAACGAGCTTAATTTCATTACCAGCTCCACTAAGACTCAATTCAGTATTATTTTCCCAAGAATTAAAAGTTAATGTATTAGCAGATTCATAACTAGCAATTCTAGCTTTTAGAGAAGGAGGCACTTTATTTTGGTTATCGTCTTTTACACCATATACTTGTAATTTGTTACCTGTTGGGTTACTTGGTACTATGTTAAATTGACCAGAATTACCCACCTTACATCTTTGATCAAACAATCCTTCACTAGGCCAAAGACCACCATAGTGATCTCGGTCATAATGAGTAATGAAAACGTTATCAAGTTTAGAATCTGCATTATCTATAATTGTTTTGGCAATTAATTGACCGTCAGCTTTTAGTTTACCTGCGTCTATAAGTGTAGAGCTTATCACTGTATTGGTTAATATATTTTTAACAACCACCAAAGTGGCATGACCTTCTGAGACTTTTATTTGATAAATTTCAAGGTTTAAGTCCGATTCTGCAATTGAGTTATAATCTCCTTGGGTTTCTGTTAGCCTAGTTTCCGTAAAACAAATTTCTTCCGTAAAAGCTGTGCGTGCTTTTATATCCCATTTGAAACTTGAAATACTATACAAATTTGTTTCTACACTATTCTTAATTGTACCAAGAGCGTACATACCTTGAACAAATAATAACAATACAGCTGAAAAGTAAGCTATATTTTTAATATAATTATTTTGTTTCATTTGATTATTTTTTAGCTTGTAAAATAGTTTCTAGCTTTTTAAGACGTTCTTCTTGTGCCAATAGACGTTCTTCCAGTTTTTTTATCTGCTTTTCCTGATCAATAGTATATAATGTTAATTCTTCTATTTTTTCAAGTAGTGTAGCGTTTATATTGAATAAATCTAGTCCTTTTTCAGCAACTTCCTTTGTAGAAGGAACTGCAGGTAAATGTTTATTCTTTTTTATAAAAGCTTCTACTTCTGAAAGCGATAGTAAGTTGTAATTGGTTTCAAATACGTAGTCTGGCCAAGTATCAAAAGTAGCTGGGTTAGCGGCTACGGCAATTTTATCTGCTACTAATTTATTATTGAAAACAGCATGATGATACACATTTAGTGTATCGGATCTTGTTGTCCCTTCTTTACCAATATTTACAACTTTACTGAATACGTTTAACTCGTATTTTTCTTCTGATTCAGTACCAATATTTACGTTGTGTTTTAGATCAGATTGACCAGTAACTTGAAAATTAGCATGACCTGAATGTTTTAAATATTCCTTTTCGTGACCAACATATACCGTAGGTGTTTTATTCCTGTCAAAAATATGTCCTAGTCCATTTTCTTTACCTGTCATATCAACTTTGAATACCCACGAAGAATTTTCTAGATCAGAAATAGTCTCAGTTTCAAATTCGCTTATTGTAGTCCATTTTCTTACATAAAAGTTGCCATGTGTATTAAGACGAGTACTACCTTTATGACTTCCTATATTTACTTCTCTAAATTCAGGAGCTACTTTCACACCTAAAGCTTCTCCAGAATAACCTGTAAAAATGTGTGAACGAGGCTCAACTAAAAAGCTTCCATTAAATTTAGCTTCAGAATGGACAGTTAATTTAGTATTTGCAAAATCTAGTCCTCCAAACAGATCGTTGACTACTGAAACACTTGGAAAATTACTACTTAGGTTTCCTCCAATGTTAACATCACCAATTAGATGTGTTCCAAACGCACTATCTCCTTCACTTGTTAAGGGATTTCCAATTATATAAGTTCCTAGAAGAACTCCATCACCTTCTGCTGAGATAGTTCCTAAGAAGTTGGTTTCCCCAAGAAAACTTGCTGCTCCTTCTACACCAAAAGCACCATTTATATTAAAATAACTGGTATTATGAAATTTTGAGTTCTTTACGGAATCGTGATTTATTGGGTTTCCAATACTATCTTGAATTGTTGTATCACCACCCATAATATTTCCATTAATAATTACTTTTCCTTCCACATTTAAAGCAGAACCATCGTCAGCATTCGAAAATTGAGGGCTAATAGATACAGATTTCTTAAATACGGTTTCTAGAGGTTCAATAGAAATATTTGGTTGTAAAATAGACCCGCCAGCTTTTAAGCTTATGCCTTCTAGACTATACATCGTTGCAGGATTTAAAGTACTTGGATTATCATCTGTTACTGCGGGAGTCAAATTATCTATTTCTAACCCACCAATCTTTACTTTTCCTGAATTATAACTGATATCATTACTATCTAGATCTTTATTCCAAATAGCAATTGGGTTACCGTTTTGTAAAATTTCGTCAGCATTTATGGCTCCCAATACAGATAAATCCTGTATTTCAAATAAATTAACACTCAAGGTTCCATTAATGTCTACATCATTATTAAACGACGTGTATGTAGGAAAAAACTCCGTAGTTGTTATTCCTCCTGGTCTAATTAAAATTTCTTTTAAAGGAGCTGAGGCAATGTCCGTAAACCCATCGGATGTTTGGGAAAAGGCTATTTGTCCCACAACATCTTTGAAGTTTATATGACCAAAAGCAGCCACAGTTTCACTTTCTGGATAATTACCCATAAATGCAGAACCAGAAATGGATTCACTCTCTTCTCCAAGAGGATTAATGATATCCATTATAGATTGCCCATTAATTCTTAAGTCTTTAGCATCTACATATCCTTTACTTAAATCATCCGTATTAGTTAAATCTATATTTCCATCTAATACGTTTATATCTCCATTAGCAACATTTAAACCATTTTCAAAAACACCTGTGTTTCTTATTAAAGTTGTATTTTCTTTTACGCTTATACGTTCATTTCCTAGTACTCTTAAACTCAAACCCCAAGCTGGGTTTCCTGAATTTAATATTGTTCCACCATTAGCATTTTGCAGCAATGCTACTGCATTTTGTAAAGAAGATTGGTCTTTGTGTTTAAAGACGGCAAATTGCGAAACATCGCTAGAACCAGTACTAGATCCTATTTCTGCGTTTCCAAAAATACCTGTTGTTAATGCAGCAGTAAGTATTCCTGTTACTGTAAGATTGCCATTAACCGTTAAGTTATTCTCTCGGTTAAGAAGACTATTACCTATTTCTACATCTTTTTCAAATATTGTTTTAGTGTTTTGAAATCTTGCATTTAAACTTTCTCCTGCTTGTATTATAACATCTTCATAATTCCCTGAACTTATTTGTGTTAAACCACTAATAGACTGAGCTACTGCAGGATAATCTGGAATGTTTCCATAAATATAATCTTTATGTCCAAAAATAGCCAAGCCTGTGATACTAGGGTGTGTACCCACAAAAGCGTCGCCTAAATCTCCTGTTCCAGAACCTGAACCATCTATAATAGTACCATTGACAGTTAATGTACCAGTTATATTTGTATTACCATTGATATCAACAGGAACATCTACATCTAATAGGTCATAACCCAAATTCATTCTTGTAATATCTCCTGCTGTGGAAACATTAAAGTCTATACCGTTCTCATCATTAGAAGCTAAAATGGTTGCTCCTGTATAACTTTGTTTAAGCGCAAAAATAGTTTGATTACCACTATTGTTAATTCCATTATGCTTAACTCCTATGTAAGCAGCGTTATTAGGATCGTTACCAACATAAGCATTTCCTAGATTTGTAGTCCCAGAGTTTGAACCATCTATGATGGTACCGTTTACAGTAAGAGTTCCTTTAATATCAGTATTTCCATTTACAATAAGGTCTGTTGTCTTATTAACATCCATATTAGTTCCTAACTCTACTTTGTCTGGATAAATTATTAAACCTCTATAGCCTTCATTATTGTAGCCCATTATAAATTTACGACTTGAACCAATAAGTGTGTTGTACATATTAAATCTACCAGGATGTAAGGTACCTTCATTCATTGCACCATCAAAAACTAAGCCCGATTGTCCTCCTGGTGTCGTTATTGAAAGGGTTCTGTTATTAGAAGCCAAATTCGTAAAATTAAATGTCATCCTTGCTGAAGAGGTTATTAAATTATCATCAATACTCATTATGTAATTGGAAAAACCTCCTGTGTCTAAAGGTGTACCTCGATTATTCGATCTAAAGATTATTGGTCGTCCTGTTGCAGAATTAACATAAGTAGCTCCTACACTACTTTGTAAAATGGCATAACTATCATTATTGGTTATACTATTATGTCTAAATCCTGCATAATTTGTATTATATATCTCGCCAACATAAGCATTACCTAAATCTATAGTGCCAGAGCCATCTATTGTATTGCCATTCACAGTCAATGTCCCATTTATATTGGTATTACCAAATATATTTACTGGAACATTTATGTTAAATAGGTTGTCACTTAATACCATTTTTTGAGTATCTCCTATTCCAAAGTCAATATATCTTCCAACTCCAGCATTTAAAAATGTTTCTCCTGTTGCATTTTGAATTAATGCAAATTCACTATCTGGAAGTGTATTATATTTTAAACCAGCCCGAGCGGCATTAAAAATATTTCCTACATAAGCATTACCTATATCTACTGTACTAGAGCCGTCCAAAACAGTACCATCTGATAACTTAAAACTTTCTGCTACAACTTCGCCTATTACATCTAAATCTCCATCTGGAGATAATTTCATTTTTTCTACGTTTCCTACTTTAAAAGATAGGTCAGTACCCTCTCCTGTATTAAGGTGAGTTTTAAACGGTGAATTTTCCTGTTTTAAAGCATAGTTTGTTAATACTCCGCTTTTCCCATTTACCAACTCTGATCCTTCGTCTGCTACATTTTCATTAGCCAATAAAACAGCATCTGGAGTCCAATCTGTATTATCAAAAGGGAAATTTGTTGTAGCATCACTACTTGGCATGTTGCCTATAAATGCTTGATGTATTCTACTCATTCTATTATTATCTATATCAATATAATTGGCATCATTTGTGTCTATAACATTCGCAGCTCCTCCTGCACCTGCTACATTATCTGTAATTATAAGAGGATTATCTCCATATATCTTTACCTCTCTAAAGTTTTGCATATCCCCTGAAAAAGTAATTGTTACTTTATTAAAAAAATTATCTTGTGGAGGTGTTACAGTAATTATATTACCTACAGAATTCGCACTATCTAATGTTAATACTGTTGGTGTTATGGTGGGGTTTTCTGTATTTTCAAAAGTTACAGTAGATCCATCTATTCTATCTTGGCAACATCCATTTCTATTATAAAATTCAAAACTTACATTTTGATACACATAAATTTCTGTTGGCGTGTCATTATGATTAAGAGTGAAACTTACCCATTTTCCATCAGCATCTGTGGGATGTACTTGGAAATCTTGATTTAAGTTTAAATCTACTGCTCCTGAGAAATTAGGTGTTCCAATAAAAGACATACCTGGTGTAAAGCTCACCGTTGAACACGGAGCTAAATTATTACCATCAGCCGTACATGGCGGAGCATTTTCTGAATCGTTTACTAAATTATAACATGCAGGTGTTGATGACCTATTCGATACTTTATGGTTGGTACTGTTGTCAGAATAAAACTTGTCAGAAGGAAAGTGATCGGATTTTCCAATATCGTTAATTGCGTTTGTTGCTGTTGCCGAGTGCCCGTAGAAAACCATTGTTGTAAATAAAAAATAAATTAACAAATTCGTTTTCGCGTTAAGTTTTATAAAGTTCATAATAATGTAATTGGTTAAGTAGATTGATTTTTTATTTTAAGTAGTTGTATTCAAATAAATGGTTAAACTTAGTTATGTTTCCAAGTAAACTAAGTGTTACTTCAAATAAATATTAATAGTTCAAAATTATAAAGCCTTTTTTGCAAAGTATGATCACAATTTTTAAAATACTTATCAATAAAACCCTAAATAATATTTAGGTAAAATCATTTTTTTTAGATTTTCCCAAAAGTAACGACACACGTTTTTTCTGACGTTCTTTAATTAGATATTTTTATTCTCATTTAAGAAATTGGGTTCTGATTTAGAAGAAAAGTTATTTTATTCGACTCATTTTTTGTTAAATTGTCTGAAAAAAGAAATGCAGATATAAGCTTACCTATTTTTTAATTGTTTGAAAAATTAGGATCTCACTAAAGGCTAAGTCTTCAATTCCACAAAAAGATATTAGAAAAATTAATTTTTAAAGTCTAGCAATTTATATTACTATTTGAAATTTAAGTTGATTGATTGATAGTAACATTTAACTTCCCAAAAGCAAATGAAAATTTTTAAGATTAAGCATGTAACTTATTTTACAATTTTATTAACGAGTTGTGTTATTTATGGACAGAAATCTCAAAATAAAACGCCTGTAGAACAGAGTTATACAAATCAAATAGAAAATGAATATCTCTCACTCCTTCAAATAGAACATAGAATATCAAAAGATTCTTTTAAACTGAGAGTTGAAAAATTATTGAGTACTATCAATAATGAAAGAAGTCATAAATCCGATTCGCTCAAAGGTCAGCTATTAATGGATTTAAGTTATTACCATGCTAGAAACCAAACTTATGATTCTGTAAAATATTTTTTTAAACAGATTTCTGATCATGTAAAAAATTACTATGTTTTGGCAGATGCGCATGATATGATGTCAAAGGTATCTTTTAATGAAGAAGATTTTGAAGCATACTTATTTCATATTAATAAAGGACTTGCTTTTTCCAAAAAGTATACGAAATCAAGATTGAGTAAAATTATATCTCTGAACATTTTTACTTTTTATGTCCATTCTAAACGATATGATTTAGCTAAAGAAATTCTAAGAGAATTGAAAAAAAGTATTACAAAATCTACAAAATTTGATGTTAAATACCAAATAAATCGAACAGAAGCTACTCTTAAATTTGATGAGGGTAAATTTATGGAAGCTTTAGATATTCTTAAAAAGTATGAAAACAGTGAAATTACAAAAAGTGTGATATATGCTGATAATTTCTATATGGATCTTTCCAAAATTTATTCTAAATTAAAAAGGTATGATACTGCTTTCAATTACTTTAATAAAATCTCCAATACCAATCATCCCAGATATCTTGTTCAATTAGCTACTTTACATTACGAAAATAAAGATTATAATTTAGCCTTAAATTTTTTAAATAAAATTCCAAATACTTATTTGTTAAAGCACGATTATGAATACTTCGACGTAATGTATAAAGTCCATAAATCTTTGGGGAATATTGATATTTCATTAGAGTATCTTGAAAAATTAACTAATTTAAAAGAAGAACGTCAAAAGAAACTTACCGAACATCAATATGCTATCTTTAGTTATGAGTTAAAAAAGGATAAAGAAATAAATCGACTTAAAGCAGAAAAAAAAATTCAAGAAGCACTGAATGTTCAAAACGAAAAAAAGTTCAAATATCAACTATTTATTGGTTTAATATTAATTGCTTCTATTTTTACTATATTACTTTTAATATACAAAAAACGGCAAGAAAAAAAGCGCATTTTACTTGAACAACATACCGAAATTAACAAACTCAAAACTCAATATATAGAAAACATAACTCATGAAATTAAAACACCTGTAAGTGTCAATTTAGGATATTTGGAGCTTATAAAAAATAATGCGCTGGATACTAGAAAGATTATAGACTATGTTGATACTTCTATCAGAATTAATCATAAATTGTTATCGACTCTCAATGATTTATTAACTTTCATCAAATTAGATTCTACCAATACTTTAGCAAAGGATTTTATTAAAGAACAAAATCTGTTTAATTTTTTATTTACGGAAATTAAAAAATTTAAACATAGTTGTTATGCAAAAGATTTAACAATTAAACTTATTACTAATATCAAATCAGATTACATTTTTAAGTTTGATTATTCAAAACTTGAAAAAATACTTGACAATTTATTAACGAATGCTATCAAGTTCTCAAAAATTGAAAAAACCATTAGCGTAACTTTTTTACTGTGTCCAGATCATATTAAAATAGAAGTAATAGATGAAGGAATTGGTATCGATCAAAAATTACATGATAAAATTTTTGAACGATTTTATCAAATAGAACAAAATGAAAATAGCGGATTTGGCATTGGATTGTTTTTAGTCAAAAACATTATTGATACTTGGAATGGAAATATTAAAGTGGATAGTGAACCTGATAAAGGAACTACATTTACTACTATAATACCTGTTGCAAATATTGAACTAAAGGAGTCAAGAAATGAAATCACTGAAATTAATTACTTTCAGAAAAAAACTGATGAGATTAAAAATCCAGATGGGGATGTTACAAAAATTCTGATAGTTGAGAATCAATTGGAAATGATTAACTATTTAAGTCATATTTTCGCAATAGACTATTATTGTGATTTTGCGTATGACGGTAAACAAGCATACAAACTAATTAATAAAAGTAATTATAAACTTATCATTTCAGATTACAAAATGCCTAATATGGATGGACTTGAATTAAAGTCTGAATTAGATAAAAACCCAGAAACTAAAAAAATTCCATTTATCCTTATTAGCGCATCTGATATAGAAGATAAACTTGATCGTTTTAATAAACGCGAATCCTTTCTATTTCTTAAAAAACCATTTACTGAATTTCAATTGAAGCTCTTCATTAATACTCTTATTGGACAAAAAATCAATGCAAAAAATGTAACCTCAATTAATGAAACTACGTCAATTCTTAAAGATGATAGCATTACAACTTTTCTACAAAAAGTTAATACGTACATTCTCAAAAATTTAGATAATGATGAATTGAAAATAGGAGATATTGCTCAACATATTGGATATAGTCAAAAACAGTTCACAAATATTTTAAATGAATATACAAATTTAAACCCTACTAAAGTTGTCCTTGAAATTAGACTTCTAAAAGCCTATGAATTTATTAAAAGTAAACGTTACAAAACCATCTCAGAAGTCATGATTGCAATTGGTATAAATAGTCGCCCCTATTTTTACAAAGCTTTTGAGAAACGATTTGGCATAAAAGTTGGAAAAATATATAAAGAAAATAATTTCTGAAAATCATTTCCTAACTTCATGATCTGCAACACCAAATACGTCATTGAGATCGACTTGAGTGATACTAAGCTGTTGTAAGACATAATCCCAGTAGTAAAAAAGGGTTAAATTTCAAGATAATTACTGCGTAAGAAATTAAAAATATACTTTAATAAGGCACATTCAGAAAATAGGTAAAGCCATGTAAATACTAGTATTTCTTTGTAAATTAAAGAAACATAAAACCCCGAAAATGACCGATATGGTTCAAAAACGGGGTTTTCTTTTTTCTCTGGTCATGAAAATACAAAGAATTTCTGATTTACAGACCCGTTTATCTCTTTTTTCGATATTTGAAAATTATACATTGTTTTATGAGCGTTTTTTACAAAGTGATTTGGGTAAGATTAATACAGTCATTCCTTTGGATGATCTTGTGGCAACTTTAATATTAAGGAACACAAGTTGGGTAGAAATATGCTTTTCAGTCCTAAAGGTCGTCTAGCTTTAATGTTTTTAAAACATTATGCTTGTTGTAGTGATAGTCGACTTATAGAACAACTCAACAGTAATCTTGATTACCAATTTTTTTGCGATATCTCTTTAGGTTTTAATCGGTTGACAAATTCTAAAATCGTGAGTCAAATACGATGTGAACTAGCGATTTGTTTGGATATTTATTCAGTAGAGAAATGTTTATACGCACACTAGTCTGATTATATAGAGAATCCCGATCAGATTACTGTTGACGCTACTTGTTATGAGAGTGAACTGCGATATCCTACCAATCAAAAACTACTATGGGAAGCTGTTCATTGGATGTACAATCAACTCCGCAAAAATACCAAGATAGTAGGAGTAAAAATGATACGCAGTAAATATCGCAAATGGAAACTACGTTATCATGGCTATAGCAAGATGCGTCGTAAATCCAAGTCTAAACGAAAATCGCTGACACGGGCACTTTTATTGTTATTAAAGAAGTTTATTGACTTTGAAGCTCAGCTACGTAAGAAGTATAGGTTGCAAGCAAGTGTACAATACATACCGCTAATGCTTTAGAAATCGGTAGAAGAATCTACAAAAAACAACAAATAGCAGCATAAAATTCAAAAATAAAAAGAATAGGAGTAGGTCACACGTATGTTCATCTTGAGTAGATGAAATTAAATTTAGAATTAGCTCCACATAAAAAAAACCGTCAAATACTTTGTTTGACGGTTTTTTACCATTCAAAATGTAAAATGTTCAAAACAGCAAGCATCAATAATCGCGAAAGATACTTCCTTGTAAATCAAGCAAAATAATAGTACTTTGTAACGGTATTTCATAAAATCAATTTGTTATCAGTCCTCAAAAAATCATATCTATTTTTATTGTACTTTTTTTCTTTCAATCAAAAGCGCAAAGTCAAAATTTAGATTCATTGACCAATGTCTTAAAATCCAAAATGGACAAGCGTAAACTATTTGATCAACAAAAAGAAAAACGTATTCAAGACTTACTCGAAAAAGCTTCGCAAACTGAAATTTTAAAAGAAAAATATCTAATCTTTAATGAAGTAATAAACGAATATCAGTTCTACAGTTTTGACAAAGCATTACACTACATTGAACAAAATCTTGAAATTGCTGAAAATCTCAAAAACAATTTATATCTCAACAAAACCAAGCTCACGTTAAGCCTATTACTCATCGATTCTGGTCGCTACAAAGAATCCATTGATGCACTAAACGAAATCAAAAGAGACTCGTTACCAATATCATTAACAAACGACTACTACATTGCATACAAAGAAGGCTATGCGGGTTTATCATACAACACGTATGTAAAAAGAAGTAAAGCCATCTATTCTGAGCTATACACAGCATATCAAGATTCGTTATACTCTCGATTAGATCCAAACTCAGAAGAATCATTACGATTACAAGAAAAACAATTCAGAGACCAACGAAAACTAGACGAAGCGTTAAAAATAAATTCACAACGCCTTAAAGAAGTCAAAATGGGTTTCAGAGGATTCTCTCTCATCACTTTTGAACGTTCATTACTGTACGAATTAAAAAACGACAACAAAAAACAAAAAGAATACCTCATACTTTCTGCAATTTCAGACATTGAAGCATCTGTAAAAGACAATGCTTCCATAGGAACATTAGCTAAAATAATGTTTGCAGAAGGCGATATAGACCGCGCGCATCAATACGTAAACTTTTCCTTTGAAGATGCCGAATTCTACAACTCACAACTACGGTATGTAAACATCGCCAACAGTTTGCCAATGATCTCAAAAGCATACGAAGAACGAAGCGAAAAACAAAAAGCAAAACTGCAAGATTCACTTATATTCATCAGTGTTTTGGCAGGGTTCCTGCTCATTGCCATCTACTTAGTATTCAAACAAGTACGAAAAGTATCGGACGCCAGAAACAAACTAAAAAATGCCAACGAAAAACTAAAATACTTCAACGAAAAACTCAATGCTTCCAATGAAGACTTAAAACGCTTATACTTAGAACTTTCAGAATCAGACAAAGTCAAAGAACACTACATTGGTACATTTCTAAATCTATATTCCGAATACATTACAAAACTAGACGTATACCGTAAATTGGTGCGTAAATATGTCAATACCAATCAAATGAAATCCTTGCTTGAACTTTCAAAATCCAAGCAATTCATAGATGAAGAACTCGAAATATTCAACAAAAACTTTGACAATTCCTTTTTACATATCTATCCCAATTTTGTAAAACATGTAAACGAATTACTAAAACCCGAAGAACAAATAATCCTAAAAGAAAACAGTAAACTCAATACAGAATTGCGAATTCTAGCTTTGATCAAACTAGGAATCAACAACAGTTCGCGCATCGCCAAAATACTTAGGTATTCTGTAAACACGATATACAATTATCGCGCAAGCATAAAAAGTGCTTCTAAGGACAAAACAACCTTTGAAGAAATGATAAAAAACATTCAATAAAATTAAAAACTTCACTCTTTTGAATACATTTTTTTCGTATTTGTGGAAAATTCGCGACATAATTAAGAAATATAACGATAAAAAATCCACTTATTTATGGGATCTATGTTTTTTCAACTAATTAATAATCAATTACTTGAATTTTAAAACAATCCTTTCAAATCCACTTTTCACGCGTTGAGTGTTTTTAAACAGCTTCTTTCATAGTACATTGCTACAACGTTTTCGAGAACCCTAAAAACGAAGCAATCTTACAACAAAACAAGTATGCAAAAACTAAAATACATTGCGATATTCACCATATTTCTCATGCAAGGAATAGTAGTACACGCACAAAACAAGGTATCAGGTACAGTAACAGATACGAATGGTGTACCAATTCCGGGAGTTTCCGTAATTATAGAAGGTACTGATAAAGGCGACAGTACAGATTTTGACGGACTCTACAACATTACACACGAATTCTCTGAAAATTCAGTCCTAATATTTAGTTATGTCGGATTGAAAACAAAAAAAGTTCCCGTTAATAAACAAAGTACCATCAATGTGCAACTTGAAGATGACGTCAATGCGTTGGATGAAGTAGTCGTTGTCGGATACGGTTCACAGCTCAAAAAAGACATTACAGGATCAGTTTCCATCATTGATGGTGAAGCATTTGAATCGCGACCAAACACGCAAGTTGGTGCGTTGCTTCAAGGACAATCTGCCGGAGTACAAGTACTATCAAGCTCAGGAAAACCGTCAGAAGGTTTCAGTATTCGCATCCGTGGAACAAACTCCATAAACGCAGGGAGCGAACCTTTATATGTAGTAGATGGCGTGCCAACAACAGACACGCGTTCCATAAATCCAAGCGATATTGACACCATCACAGTATTAAAAGATGCTTCGTCAACAGCAATCTATGGTGCGCAAGGAGCCAACGGAGTTGTCATCATCACCACAAAACGCGGAACGACCTCAAAACCAAAAATAAGCTTAGACATTTACACAGGATTCTCCCAAGTTTGGAACACCTTACAAGTCCTAAATGGCGAACAATACCGTGATTTAATGACAGAACTCGGACTCAGTACAAACTGGGAAGACTTCACGGCTAGAACCGATTGGCAAGATGAAATATTCCAAAATGGTTTCTCCCAAAACTACCAACTATCAGTTTCAGGAAAATCTGAAAAAACAAACTACTTCATATCTGCGGGATATGTTGCTCAAGAAGGCGCTGTACGAAGTGCCGAATTAAACAGAACAAACTTCAAAATAAATCTCGATCAAGAAATAAACGATTGGCTCAAAGTGGGAACGCGCATCGCATATTCAACCTACCGAGATGTAGACATAAACGACAACAACAACGTAAATCAAGGTGGTGTTTTATTAGGTGCGCTCACAACACCATCCATTATTGGCGTGTTCAATGATGATGGAATGTTTGCAAGCAATCCGTTTCAAAACTGGGAAAATCCACTAGCAAGTACCGACGGTTTGGAACGCGAATTCAACAACCAACGTTTCTTGGGAAATCTTTATGCGGAAGCCAAATTTCTAAAAGACTTTACCTTCAGAATCAACTACGGAATCGACAACAGCAGCGGCGTATTCGATTCGTTCCTAGATCCATTCCGAACCGGATTTGGTGTCGCAATTGGCGGACAAGGAATCAACAACACCAACAAAACATCATACTACATTCTAGAAAACACGCTGAGCTACAAAAAAACACTCGGAAAGCACAACATTGAAGGTTTAGTTGGTTCTGTAAATCAAAAATTTCGCTTTGAAGACAGTTCCATTCAAACCAGAAACTTCGCCAGTGATGCAGTTACTACACCAAATGGCGGGTCGGAATTATTTGCAGCAACCGCTTTCAAATCAGAACGTGCAAACTCCTCATTTCTAAGTAGAATCAACTACAGTTATGACGACAAATACCTTATAACGGCCAACTTTAGAGCAGACGGTTCAAGCGCATTTGGTACCAATCAACGTTGGGGATACTTTCCATCGTTCTCACTTGGATGGCGCGTTTCCAACGAAAAATTCATTCCCGAAGATTCGTTTATCAGTGACTTAAAAATTAGAGCAGGTTGGGGAATTGTTGGAAACGATCAAATAGCAAACTACGCCTATCTCGGACGCATTGGAAATGGCGCAAACTATCCGTTTGGTGGCGCGGTACAACCTGGAACATTTCCAGCTTCCATTGAAAACTTAGAACTCAAATGGGAAGAATCGGAGCAAACCAACATCGGAATTGATGTTTCATTGTTTGACAACAGAATTAGCTTTACAGCAGACGCATACATCAAAAATACGAGAGATTTATTACTAAATGCGCCATTGCCAACGTCTACAGGATTTGATAGTGCCATCCAAAATGTGGGCGAATTGCAAAACAAAGGACTAGAATTTTCACTAAACAGCATCAATATCAAAACCGACAATCTATCGTGGAATACAGGCTTCAACATCTCTTTCAACGAAAATGAAGTCATTGACTTAGTAGGACAAGAAATACTACAAGGCGGAATTGCTGGCGGTAGAGGAGAAGCAAGCATTGTACGCGAAGGCGAAGCGCTCGGTTCCTTATACGGATACATTTTTGGTGGAGTTGATCCAACAACAGGAAATGCTTTTTACATTGACAGAAATGGCGAATCTACCTTTACGCCAAGTCCAGAAGACAGAACCATAATTGGTGATGCAAATCCTGATTTCTTCTACGGAATCACCAATACGATCAATTACAAAGGATTTGGAGTATTTGTATTCTTGCAAGGCTCGCAAGGAAATGATTTACTCAATGCAACACGCATAGAAACCGAAGGAATGATTGATCCTAAAAATCAATCGGTTGCGGTGTTAAATCGTTGGCGACAACCTGGCGATATCACAAACATTCCGCGTGCAAGCTTTGGAAACAGTGACAACTCACGCGTGTCAACACGTTTCATTGAAGATGCTTCATATCTTCGTTTCAAAGCGATTACGCTGAGTTACAATTTCTCTGAAAAAATACTAGAAACGCTTAATGTCAGTAGTTTAAAAATATACGCTACCGGCGAAAATATCTTTACCATAACCGACTATTCAGGATTTGATCCAGAAGTAAACGCTTTCGGCGGAAGCAATACCATTCGCGGAATTGACTTCGGAACCTATCCGCAAACTCGAAATCTCATATTTGGACTAAATGTTACATTTTAAAAAAAGCAACAGCATGAAACACTATAAAAAACTCATATATCTCTTCATCGGCATTGCAACCATTTCGTGTAATGACTATTTAGACTTAGATCCAATCTCCGAAGAAACCAGCGGAAATGCATACGAAAGTGCAAGCCAAATAGAAGCGGCTTTGGTGGGCGCATACGAATCGTTTCAATCTTCCGAATACTATGTGTGGGACAACATTCTATTTCAAGATGTACGTTCGGATAACTGTTACGCAGGTGGCGACAATCCAGAAATATTTCAAATAGATTTCATTGACATTGAACCAACACACTCACGGTTATTTACACACTGGTCCAATCTCTACAACGCCATTTCAAAAGCAAATTTAGTGCTAGAACGCGTCGATGATATCAACGATCCATTACTCACAGACGAACGCAGAAACCAAATAAAGGGCGAAGCGTATTTCTTGCGATCGTATCATTATTTCACGTTAGTAAAACTTTGGGGCAGTGTTCCGTTAATTCTTAACACGATTACGTCAACCGATAGCGAAAGTGTCAATGTGCCACGCGCAAGTATTGAAGAAGTATATGCGCAAATTACCACAGACTTAGAAACTGCCGCAAACTTATTACCAGATATTTACGGAATTGACGCAAGTATCAACAAAGCTAGAGCAACCGCAGGCGCAGCACACGCACTTGCTGCAAAAGCCTATGCACAACAACCAAACGCAGATTATGCAGCAGTACTAAACCATATAGAAGCCGTAGAAAGCAGCACAGCCAACTACCAACTCATTCCGTACAGCCAGCTATTTGATGGTAACAATTACAACAATGCCGAATCCATCATAGAAGTGCAATACTTAGGAGGAAACGAAGGAAACTTTGGTCCACAATTGCTATTGCCGCCATCTGTAAGTGGAGATACATGGCGAAAATTTGTCACGCCATCAGTCGATTTAGTCAATGCGTTTGATGAACAAGGCGATACAGTACGAAAAAATGCTGCCATTCTCTTTGAGGAAGTTCAATGGGTAGACGAATTTTGGGGAAACACGCAAGGAAGTTCCATTCCGTTCAGTTTCAAGTGGAAAAACGCAAATGGTTTTGCTAGTGCTGATAACACGTATTTACTGCGTTATGGCGATATAGTTTTGCTCAAGGCGGAAGCGTACAATGAACTTACGCAACTTGGAAATGCCATCATTGAAGTCAACAAAATTCGCAACCGAGCAGGTTTGCCAGAGCTAACAACAGCACAAAGCAATTCGCAAGAAGCGCTCAGAAACACCATACTCAAAGAACGCCGACTCGAACTATTTCAAGAAGGACAACGTTGGGACGATTTAGCGCGTTACAACCAATTAGTTGCTACGATGAACAATCTCATCGAAATAGATCTCAGAAATGGAAGCCCAGTCAATTACAACATGACAGAAGCTAAAAAAATACTACCAATTCCGCAGCAGGAACTTGACAGAAATCCTGCTTTAGTTCAAAATCCGTTATAAAATATTTGTTATGAAAAAGAAATACATACAATTACTCACACTTTGCTTTGCAGCATTCATTACGATGGTTTCTTGTGAAACAGAAGAAAACTTACAACCTGAAGGCGAATGGACATTGAGCGCACCAATCATCATTGCGCCAACAGCAACCACAAGCATTATTTTAGATGAAACAACACCAAACGAAACCATTACGTTCAGTTGGGAATCGGCAGAATCATCTGCAGGTTATGCAGTTACGTACGAAGTATTAATTGATACCTTAGGTACAACCGATTTTAGTACGCCAATCTTAACAACAGCATCGTCCAACAACGGAACGGAAAACTCAGTGTCAATTACCTATGAAGCAATCAATGAAGCATTAGCGTTTGCAGGTTATCCAGCAAATTCAGAAGCCAATGTTGCCTTTGCGGTAAAAGCGAACAGTTTAAGCAAAAGCAATACGGCAGCAGGAAGCATGAAGGTAGTTCGGTTTGAAAATGAAATCATTCCAACGCGACTCTACATTTCAGGGACAGCTACTGAAAACAACAACAATCTAGCGGAAGCCATTCTCATGAGACGTTTAACAGACGAAAACGGACTCAACGCAAACATTCATGAAGTATACACAAGCTTAATTGGAGGCGAAACGTACAAATTTTACAGCGAACGCAGTTTACCAGCATTAGTATACGGCGGAAGCGAAGGCAACCTAGAAGTCTTTGGTGACGGAATTGTAGCAGAAGATGACGGACAATATCGAATCCGAATCAACTTGGACACGAATACGTATGAACTCTTTCAAATCAGTTATTGGGGAATGGTTGGAACGCCCGTAAGTGGTGGTTGGGGTGGCGACGAACCGTTATACTATCAAGGAAACGGAATTTGGCAAGCATCTATCGACTTAGAAAACACAGGTGGATTTGTCTTTAGAGCCAATGGCGATTGGGGATATTTGCTAAAAAGAGTCGTAGGAACGCCAAATACATTGGTGTTGGAAAATGATGCAACAACTCAAGGTGTAACTATTGAAGACATTCCAAACGATCAAACAGGATTGTACATTGTAACCTTAGACCTTTCGGCAGAAAATTACAACTATTCTTTTGAAGAAGACAACACGGTCATTGAACCAATTGCCACGCCAAGTCAGCTATTTCTATTTGAAAATGGCACCATGATTCAAGAATTCTCCAAAGATGGCGATGTATTTAGCACAACCGATTTCATTCCGATGCAAGCAAGCAACACATACACGCTAAACAGCGCTATGGATGGTTCGGGAATTTCATATTCCGTCAACGGAAATTTGGCACAAAGCATCAATCCTGACGGCGACAGTGTTTCCGATACGCTCACACTCTTAGAAAACAACAACACATTTACCTTAGATAATGACAGAGCACTGCGTTTCAATATTGACTTTAGCGTACCACAACTCAGTTGGACGTATTACAATTTCAAGCTATTTCACTGGCAAATTTGGGATGACAGAGTGGAAAGTCAAATGACATATTCACATCCAAATACATTCTCAATAACGGTAAATCTTACCGCAGGATACGACAGCAAATTTATAAGTCCGTGGGATTTTGATTTAGGTAGCGACAATCCATCGGCGTTGACAGGAAACCTAATCAACGGTGGCGGATCTAATCTGTTGAACATCAGTACGGACGGTTCGTATATAGTGACTATTTCGCTTGCAAACGATTACCAATCAGGAACCTACGAATTTGTTCAATAAAAAAACAAGACTAGAAAATGAAATTATACATTCCAAATAGCATGAAATTTTTACTAATGTGCATATCTTTCTATTTCGTTTCCGCATGCAGCGATGATGAAATGCCTGAATACGATCCGCCAGCACAAGCGGAAGTCAATGTCGATTTTTACATGACAACGCCAGACAAATCGAGCTTACTTACATTGCAAAGCAGTAACATATTTCCGCAGTCGGACAACAACAACAATCCCACGATTTCCATCAGTGAAAACGAAACATTTCAACAAATGGATGGTTTTGGGTTTACGCTCACAGGCGGAAGTGCGCAACTCATCAACAACATGTCTTCGGGCGCAAGAAGCAATTTGCTCAACGAACTTTTCGGAAATGGCACAGACGATGTGGCAACTTCTTATTTAAGAATCAGTATTGGGGCTTCCGATTTAGACGCGAATGTATTTAGTTACAACGATGTGGCTGCGGGACAAACGGACGTGAATTTGAACAACTTTTCCATCAATCCAGACATGGCAAACTTAATTCCCGTATTGCAAGAAATCTTGGCCATCAATCCAAACATAAAAATATTGGCAACACCTTGGTCTGCGCCAGTTTGGATGAAAACCAATGAAAATTCTGTGGGTGGCGAATTGCGATCCGAATATTACGGAACGTACGCAAATTACTTCGTAAAATACATTCAAGCCATGGAAGCGCAAGGAATTACAATCGATGCGATAACGGTTCAAAACGAACCTGAAAATCCGTTCAACAACCCTAGCATGGTCATGACTGCCGCACAGCAAATTGATTTTATCGGAAATCATTTAGGTATCGCTTTCGCGAATGCAAACATTCCCACAAAAATCATTGCATTTGATCACAATCCAGACAATACAAACTATCCAATTGCGGTGTTAAATAACGCTGCGGCCAACAGTTATATTGACGGTTCGGCCTTTCACTTATATGCGGGACAAATCAACAATTTAAGTTTGGTACACAACGCGCATCCTGACAAAAACATCTATTTCACGGAACAATGGATAGAATCGCCAGGTAATTTTCAAGAAGACATTCGTTGGCATTTTAGAGAACTTATGATTGGCGCACCGAGAAATTGGAGCAAAAATGTATTGCAATGGAACTTGGCCGCAAATCCAAATAACGGTCCGTTTACCGATGGCGGTTGTACGTCTTGTTTGGGCGCTGTAACAATTGATGGAAACGATGTCACACGAAATTCTGCGTATTATATTGTAGCGCAAGTGGCAAAATTTGTGCCTGTCAATTCCACACGAATTGGTTCTAATTATTTGACCGATCTTCCAAATGTGGCATACAAAACACCGAATGGAAATATTGTAGTCATCGTTTTAAACAATACAGACACACAGAAAAATTTTAACATCAATGTACAAGCCGAACCTATTTCTACTGTATTGCCTGCGGGATCAGTAGGAACCTACGTTTGGTAAGTAAAACCTACACAAAAATGAACATAAAAAATACGATAATTGTCGTAGCAGCATTGCTACTGGCTTCATGCGCTAGTGACGTATCTGAACCTAAAAAAAAGGAACCATCAGCAACAAAAACTTCCAAAAATCCTGTATTTACACCCACAAAAGCAGTAGTGTATACAACCGCTGAAAAATCAACATTGCGCTTGGCAAATCAAGGGGAATTTAGTTTTACTAATACGAAGCAACCACTAGAAACAGAAGTTGCCGTTTTTGTAAATCCTGCAAAGCAGTTTCAAACCTTTTTGGGAATTGGTGGCGCTATTACAGACGCTTCTGCGGAAGTGTTTTCCAAACTACCAAAAGACAAACAAGAAGAACTCTTAAACGCATACTATTCCGAAAACGGCATCAATTACAACATCATTAGAACGAGTATTCACAGCAGTGATTTTGGTTTGGGAAGTTTTACCTATATCAAAGAAAAAGACGAAACGCTTGAAACGTTTTCCATTGCAAAAGACAAAGAAAAGCGCATTCCGATGATTAAAAGAGCCACGGCACTTATTAAAGACGATTTGGTTTTTTATGCAAGTCCGTGGAGTCCGCCAGCATTTATGAAAACCAACAATCACATGCTAAAAGGAGGGAAGTTATTGCCAAAATACTATCAAACGTGGGCAGATTATTTTGTGAAATTCATCAAAGCGTATGAAGCGGAAGGCATCCCAGTTTGGGGCGTTACCATCCAAAATGAACCGATGGCAACACAACGTTGGGAATCGTGTATTTATTCAGCAGAAGAAGAACGCGACTTTCTAAAAAACAACTTAGGACCTACATTTGAAAAAAATGGTTTTGGCGATAAAAATATTGTGGTTTGGGATCATAACCGAGATTTAATTTCGCACAGAGCCAATACTATTTTTGAAGATGCTGAAGCTGCAAAATACGCTTGGGGAATTGGTTTTCACTGGTACGAAACGTGGACAGGCGGCGCACCAAAATATGAAAACTTAGGAAATATCAACGCTTCTTTTCCTACCAAAAATTTACTCTTTACAGAAGGTTGTCAAGAAAAATTTGACGAAAAGGCATACCAACGTTGGTCAAATGCAGAACGGTATGGAAACTCTATGATCAACGATTTTAACAACGGAACTGTCGGTTGGACCGATTGGAATATTTTGTTAGATCATACAGGCGGACCAAATCATGTGCAGAACTTTTGCTTTGCGCCAATTCACGCCGATACGCGAACCAACGAACTCATTTACACACCTTCGTATTACTATATTGGACATTTTTCAAAATTCATCCAACCAAATGCAAAACGAGTTAGTACAACCACGAGTAGAAGTACGTTGGAAAGTACCTCATTTCAAAATACAGACGGAAGCATCATAACTGTTGTGATGAATAAAACCGATCAAAAAATCAATTATAAACTCATTGTAGGCGATCAAGAGCTGAAACTTTCTATTGATGCGCATGCCATTCAATCTTTAATCTATTAATCTAAAAAAAACACAATTATGAAGAAAAACTACATACAAAAAATACTCATGTTAACCATTGCCTTTGCTTTTAGTACCACAGCTTTTGCGCAAATTATTACAGATGGAACGTATAAAATTTTCAATACAGTAAATAATGAAGTGATGAGTATCAATATGATTCCGCCGGGCGATCCAGGAAATCCAGACAATTTAATTGTAGGAAGAGCACAAATGGCGGCGAACAACTCGAGCGATAATTTTCAACTTTGGACATTTACGCATCAAGGAAGTGATATTTACACCATTGAAAATATGGGAGACGCTAGTTTTTTAGGCATAAAAGATGGCTGGTGTGGACAATTCGGCGATGTACAAGTTGGATTTAACAATATGAGCGATTGGATATTTTTTAAAGTATCAGCTACAGGAACGCCTAATAATTATGTGCTTGAAATTGCGTTTGATGCTGCGTGTAATTTTGGTTCTACCAATGTGCCAATCAAAGCATTTGATATTGATGGCGGAAATGCAGGTGGAAAATTACAAACATTCGATGTTGACAATACCAATGCGAATCAGCAATTTCAAATTGTCACTGCAGCAAGTTTAAGCGTGAATGAAATTGCAAAAAACAGCTTTACCACAATTTACAATCAATTGGAACGTTCAGTGGTGCTTAACAGCGAACTTTCATTCAATACCACCACAAAAATTACAGTTCTTGACATGAATGGAAGAACGATTCAAACCTTAGAAAAAGCAGCTACACGTAATTTACAAATTGATTTTAGTACAAGCACAAACGGCTTGTATTTCATTCAGATTGAAAGTGGCACTATTCGCGATGTAAAAAAGGTAATTGTTTACTAAATGTTACATGTTGGATGTTGAATTTTAAATGTTGAATTATTTAAACCCAACACAAAAACCAAACCCACCAAAACCAAAAAATTATGAAAACCAAAAAAAGTATCATTCACAGTTGGCTGTTGCTACTGTGTGTCAGTTTGATGGCAAGTTTTGCTCATGCACAATTGACAGTTTCGGCAACAGGAAGTAAAATTTTAGAAAATGGAAATCCGATCACGCTTCGTGGCGTCAATTTTGGAAATTGGCTCCTTTGGGAAGGTTACATGATGGATTTAGATGTTGACGGCATTAAATCGCATTCGCAAATTAGAGCAGGTTTGAAAGATTTGCTTGGGAATAGCGAATTTTTGATCAGTAATTTTGAAACGAATTGGCGAAATAAGTACATAACCAATGACGATTTCGCGAAAGCAAAAGAAAAAGGATTTAACGTTATTCGTGTGCCATTTCATTACAATATGTTTTGGAATGATGCCACAGGAACTACAAAAAACGACGGATTTGTTTGGCTCGATAAAGCATTGAGTTGGGCAAATAATAATAATATTTATGTGATTTTTTGCATGCACGCTGCGCCAGGATATCAAAATCCGGATCACCATTCAGACAATCCTGGGACAACTGTCGATTTTTGGAATGCCAATTGGAATAACGTAAATATTGCGAAAGCAGTTTGGAAACATATTGCCAATCGGTATGCAAATCGAGCAGGAAATCAATGGCTTGCAGGATATGATTTGCTCAACGAACCTGTGTTAGACAGTAATAAGTACAGACTTAAAAAAGCGTACAAAGAAATGACTGCTGCGATTCGAGAGAAAGATGCCAATCACTTAATTTTTGCAGAAGGAAATTATTACGGAAGCGATTTTTACGATATGTTGGAACGTTGGGACAGCAACTTGGTATTTTCCAATCATTATTATGGACTACAAAATGAATCGAATCCAAATCCAGATTTAAACACGATAAAAACGCAAGGAGAAAACTTGAATATTCCACTTTTTACAGGAGAATTTGGTGAAAATACAAATACTTGGGTAAAAGCGGCACGCACCGATTACGATTCGCAAAACGTGAGTTGGGCATTTTGGGCGTGGAAGCGTGAAAATACGCCAAGAGCAGTTTATTCCTTTACGAGTCCGTCTAAATGGACAAACAAGATTGCACCGTATTTACGTGGAGTTTCTGGCATTTCAAGACCTTCCATTAATGAAACATACAACACGTTGAGTCAGTTGGCAAATAAAGTAAAACTTTCCAATTCGACGTTTGTAAGCACATTGCATCAATTGTTGATTCCTTCAAAACCAATAGGATCGTATGTTTGGTTGAAAAACAACAACAAATACGTTACTTCTAACAATGGTTCAGGTCCGATGACAGCGAACCGAACCAGTGTTGGTGGTTGGGAAAAATTCCAAGTTGTCAATGCTGGAGGTACTAAAATTGCGCTCAAAGGAAATAATAATAAGTATGTAAATTCTCAAAATGGAAATTCGCCATTAACCTGCACAAGCAATAGTGTTTCTGGTTGGGAATCGTTTGAATGGATTGAAATTAACGGACAAGTCGCATTGAAAGGATTCAATGGAAAATTTGTGAGTTCGGAAGGCGGATCTTCTAATGGAATGAATTCGAATCGTGAAACTGCTTCTGGTTGGGAAGTATTTTCTTGGGGAACGACATCAGCTTCCAGACAAGCAACTGCAACCGAAATGTTTCCGCAGCAATTTAATGAAGAAGTCAACGAAGCAACTTTTGCGGTGTATCCAAATCCGGCTTCCAATTCAATAGCATTCAATCTTACAGGGAACACCTCAAAGTATCGCATTGCTATTTACAACACCATTGGCGTACAAGTTTTGTCAAAAAAAATAACAACAAATTCCATTGATATTAGCAAACTTGGCGCAGGTAGTTATTTGCTACAACTCACTGATGAAAGAGGTTTACAGTATAGTAAATTGTTTGTGAAAAAGTGATCTACTCGTATCGCTTGAAGTAATTACTATATTGTAAATCAATATGGTAATTACTTTTTTAGTGTAGTCATTGCAATAATGATTTTTTATTGGTAACGAACACTATTTTATATTTTAAAAATAATAAAAAACACCCTTCATGCTCGGATTACTTTCTTTTATAGGCTTTACCGCATTGGTCGCTGTCATTTCATACTTCGCTACACGTTCTACTGACGAAACTTCTTCGGAAGGTTATTTTTTAGGCGGAAGAAGCCTCACGGGAATCGTAATTGCAGGTTCGTTATTGTTGACAAATTTATCTACTGAACAAATAGTTGGTTTGAACGGTTCGGCGTATGAACAAGGAATTTTGGTTATGGCATGGGAAACGTTGGCGGCAATTGCCATGGTGATTGCAGCCATATTTTTACTACCAAGATATTTAAAAGGTGGAATTACAACTATTCCGACTTTTTTAGAACGACGGTATGATAAAACGACCAAGGCCATAACTTCTGGATTGTTTCTTTCGGGATATGTGGTGGTTTTATTGCAATTGTACTGTATTCGGGCGCATTGGCGATTAACGGAATGTTTGATATTCCAGCATTGCTTGGTGTTTCAAAAACAGTCGCACTGTGGATTTCTGTATTTGCGATTGGAATTTCAGGTTCTATTTATGCCATTTTTGGAGGATTGAAAGCCGTTGCGGTTTCTGATACCATTAACGCCGTTGGTTTGTTAATTGGCGGTTTAATGATTCCGTATTTTGGATTAACTTATATTGGAGACGGAAGTTTTACTGCAGGAATTTCAACCTTAATGACTGAAAATCCTGAGAAATTTAATGCTATCGGAAGCACTTCTTCTACGATTCCTTTTGCCACAATTTTTACAGGAATGATGTTGGTACAATTGTTTTATTGGGGAACCAATCAGGCGATTATTCAACGTGCTTTGGGTGCAAAAAACTTAAAAGAAGGACAAAAAGGATTAATTTTCGCTTCATTCATCAAAATAGTAGGTCCGTTGATTGTGGTAGTTCCTGGAATTATTGCATTTCACATCTTTCAAGGAAACTTGGCAAATGCAGATGAAGCCTATCCTGCATTGGTAACCAAAGTATTGCCCGCTTCATTAGTTGGTTTCTTTGCGGCGGTATTATTTGGTGCGATTCTGAGTTCGTTCAATAGTGCGCTCAATAGTTCTGTGACACTTTTTGGCGTAGATATTTATAAGGAATTCATCAACAAAGAAGCGACTGAAAAACAAACGGTAAAAACTGGGAAATTATTTGGTGTATTACTTGCCGTTCTTGCCATGTGTGTCGCACCTTTTATTGCGTATGCGCCCAATGGATTGTTTGATTATCTGCAAGAGGTCAACGGTTGTTACAGCGTTCCAATTTTGACCATTATTATTGTAGGATATGCTACAAAGTACGTTCCTGCAAAAGCGGCAAATATTGCGATTATTTTAGGTGTAATTTTATACAGTATCAGTCAGTTTATATTAAAGCCCTTTGTTTTTGGCGAAGAGAATTATCCGCATTTTTTACATGTAATGGCAATTTTATTTGTGATTAATATTCTCATCATGTTATTCATTGGGAAATTATCTCCAAGAACAACAGCGTACGAACAAAAGTTTACACAAGAAGTCGATATTACATCTTGGAAACTAGCAAAACCCTTAGGAATTGTAGTATGCTTGATTGTAATTATGTCATTTATTTATTTTTCATAAGTTTTAAAACACTGGGAGTACCTTTTTGGAGTACACAAATTAACCGTTTTTGATAGTTTTTGGGACTCCTTAATTTGTAAATGACTGAAAATCAATTTGATTAAGTAAAGACTTCGTCTTCTGGTTCCAGAGGTCGCCGGTTCGAACCCGGTCTTTCACCCTTTATAAGGCCTTCATTTTGAGGGACTTTTTTTATCTCGCTTCTTGGTATGCTAGATCGTAAAAATTTCAAATTCTTGGATGGTTTTACCTTTACCAAATATAGCTTTAGAAGTACGCATTAATTTGATTAATCGTACTTAACTACTCCTTTTATGAGTTTTAATCATTTCTCCAACCTTTAAACCAAACCTCTCTTCAAAAGCTTTATAAAAGTAACTACGACTATTAATCCCTATCGCAGCCATAACTTCTCCGATGGTTCTATATTGTCCATTTTTTAAAAATTCATATGCTTTTAAGAGTCTAATTTCTAATACAATTTTATTAGGATTTAAATTTGTGTAGTCATTAATGATTTTAGAAAACTGCCTTTGACTATAACCAATATGACTAGCAATATCAGCTATTTTTAACATATCATTGTCTAAATTTCTAAGGATGAATTGGTTTACTTTTTTAAGAAAAACAGTCATATTGTCTTCCTTTAAAAAATTGGAATTTTCTTGAATTTGTGTTACTGCTTTTGTGTTGACACCATTTCCGATAAACGAATTAATTAACGATTTTAGTTCTATTTCAGTAAATGGTTTTTTGAGAAAAGTAAATAAATTATCCTCCCTAAAAAGATCTAATTTGTCTTCTATATTTGAGGCACTAATTAGAATATAAGGAATTTTTGCTGTTTCAGGATTTTCATTTAGTTTAGACTTCAGCTCAAGTCCATCCATCACAGGCATTTTATAATCTGAAACAATAAGTTCGTATGTATTCTCTTTAATACGTTCATAAGCTTCTTCACCATTAAAAGCAAAATCACAATAATAATTTATTGCAAAAATATGACTCAAATAGTTTATCATTTCCAATTGATTTTCGACAATTAGAATTTTCGCAATTGTAGCATCAATGACATCATCAATTTCTTTTTCAAAGTAACTAAACTCTGTTGTATTACTTATGGCATTCCCTAAATCAATACTAGTTAATGGAATTTTTAAAGAAAA